>CAYSZV010000001.1:0-965 GCA_964435595.1 uncultured Candidatus Izemoplasmatales bacterium
CTGTATTAGCTGATACTGCAATAACTGCAGAATACAGCGATGCAAAAGATTCACCTAACAATGATGAGTTGTTTATAAACCTGATTGAATATTCTGATATAATACCTGATAGTTCAACTTGGGTTGGTCAAATGAACATACCTGATAATGAATCTTTGATAGAATATGGTTTAATATATTCTCCACTTACTGGAGGTATCACTTTGGATACTCCAAATATCATCAAAATTACAAGCAATAAGTATAATCCTAATACCTACGAGTTCGTAAAACACTTAGATCAATTCGCTCCAGGTTCTAGAAATACTCGAAGTTATATGATAACAACCGATGGAGAACAAATGACTATTACTTATAGTCCGATCAAAATAGAAGAATATGCAACAGATCTATATTTTTCAGAATATATTGAGGGTTCATCTAATAATAAAGCAATAGAAATTTATAACGGAACAAGTGGCGATATAGATTTATCTGGTTACTCAATAGAGTTATATTCAAATGATAATGCTGGACCAACACCAACCGATTCATTAACATTATCTGGAACTTTAGCACAAGGTGACGTTTACGTTATAAGTGATTCGAGTGCAAATGCTGAGATTTCTGCTGTTTCTGATACTACAAGTGCAGTATGCAGTTTTAATGGTAATGATGCAATTGTTCTCAAAAAAGGCACTGTGAAAATAGATATTATTGGTATGATTTCTGACTGGTTGCGATTTTAAAACAGGCAGAGCTGGAAGATGAACTGCTGGAAGAACTGAAAATTGCTGTTTTTGACAAAAAATTCAATGAAATGTATCCGGAACATCCCAGATACAGCCAGATTCTGACTTCAAAAAATATTGTGAAAAAAATTCGATACATATCGATATGCCTATTATGATTTTTTCGACTGAATATGATCAATCGTCTCCTTTGGATGATGATTCTCCTTATGGAAATAAGTTTTTTGAAACTAC
>CAYSZV010000001.1:975-1617 GCA_964435595.1 uncultured Candidatus Izemoplasmatales bacterium
AGATATTATTGGTATAGAAGGTGGCAATGTAGTTTGGAATGCTGGTGATGGAACAACAGAAGATCATACCTTAGTTAGATCATCTAATATAAGCGGGCCAAACACCACATTCTCATCAAGTGAATGGATTGCGTATGATATAGATACATTTAACTATCTAGGCTATCATGATTATGAAACACCAACTTCTGTATCGATAAGTGAAACAAATCCAATACAGATAGCTGATACTGGAACTGTAAATTTAAGTGCTAGTTACACTCTAGAGAATGCGGATCCTAAAATAATATGGGCTAGTTCTAATGAATCAATTGCGTCAATTGATGAAAACGGTCTTGTTACTGGTTTGTATGCTGGATTTGTTACTATCACATTATATTCCTATTATGATCATAGTGTAAATGACTCTATAACAATCATTGTTGGAAATTATGATACCTATTCAGTGACTTATGAGGAAAATGGCGGAAGCGCTGTATTGGATGAACTCGTTGTTCCTAGTGGTGGATATGCTACGGAACCTGACCCTACTCCAACTTTGGATGGATATGCTTTTGCAGGATGGTTCACTGATGATGGAACATTCCTAAATCAATTCGATTTTAGATATGATACAATTATTGAAAATACTACTTTATATGC
>CAYSZV010000001.1:1627-24150 GCA_964435595.1 uncultured Candidatus Izemoplasmatales bacterium
TTTTAAAATAAGTCAGTTTTACATTCCTTAAATCTTCGCTTATTGTTTCTCGGCAGGTCTTGCTGAATTTAGTAAGTGGTTTTGATTTCCCATTTATACAATTTCGATAAGAGCAAACTTCTTTCGAACCAAAAAAGTAGGATAAAACCACCATGTACTTTCTTGATGACAAAAGGGCAATTATTGAAAATACTACTTTATATGCGAAATGGACAAAACTACCGGACTTATTTATATCAGAATATGGGGAGCCTAATGGTGGAGTTTGTAAATACATCGAAATTTATAATCCTACTAACTCTATTATTGATTTAACTCAGTATTCAGTTGCAAAATCTACAGATGGAGCTGTTTTACCAAGCACTGGTGACTTTGATTTAAGTTCAACTATCGTTCCTGGACAAGCTATTGTTCTTGGCGCAAGTGCTTGTATAGATACTGGTGACGAGGCACAAACTGAAGGAAATCCTCCTTTCCCAACTTCTGGTATAACATTTGTTATTTGGACGAGTGCAACATGGAATGGTAATGATCCAATTGGTCTATATAAAAATGATGTATTAATTGATAAAATCGGTGCAGCTGATGGTACTGATCCAGGAACAAACTGGGCAGTTGGGGATGGAAACATTACTGATGGTAATACTTTAAATACAATTTTAATTAGAATTCCTTCAGTCATATACGGGGAAACTGATTGGGCAATTGGTGCACAACAATGGTTGGTTTCACCTGATAATAAAGACTATTCTAATGTTGGTATTCATACCACTTCATTTTCCGGTCCTGATATGACCGCTCCTATTATAACTATAACTGATGTCCAAAGATACTTTAGTATAGGGGATCCAATCACTTATGAGTGTACCGCTATTGACTATCGTGATCCGTCTGTTACATGTTATACAACAGACTCAGTAGATACTCAAACTTTAGGAACATATACTGTAGATTATATAGCTACTGACGAATCTGGAAACACAGCAATAAAAACTGCTACATATATTGTTTATCCTGCTGGAGATCCATTAACTTGGAACTTAGAAACATATTATGATGATGCTGAGGGATTATCAGGTAGCGCATTAGAAGCTGCTTTAACTATTATTGTAAACAACGGATTTACTGGTGTTAATTACGATGCAGCTAGAATTACTTTAGATGATACAGATGCAGATCCTGATATTCCTGGCAACTTAATCTTAGTTTACTTACAGATTTCAAGAGATGGTACATGGGATGCTGGTGCGCTTGGTACGTGGAATAGAGAACATGTATTCCCACAATCACTACTTGGTGTAAGTGCGAATGGTAGTACTGTAAATGCTGCTTCTGATTTACATAACTTGAAGCCTTCAGATCCTCAAGAGAATTCTTCAAGAGGAAACAGTTACTTCACATATGATTCTTTAGGCCTTACAGATACATACGAACCACCAGATGAAGTAAAAGGTGATATCGCTCGTATCTTATTCTATATGACTGTTATGTATAACAATGGATCATATGATTTAGAATTAGTCGATGGAATTCCTGGACTCTATGAAATGGGAGACCTAGCTACTTTATTAGAATGGAATGATTTAGATCCTGTGGATGCATTTGAACAAGCAAGAAACGATGCAATATTTGGCATTCAAGGAAACTACAATCCATTTATTGATTACCCTCACTTTGCCGAGTTAATATGGGGAGATCATCCTTATTACAATTAATGAAACGAAATAAAGACAGCATTCTTTATGGATGCTGTCTTTGAATATATGATTTACGAAAGAAGGAAATATTATGAACTATATAAAACACCTTCTACTTCTGTTATTTGTTGTAACACTTAGTAGTTGTAGCAAGCCAACTTTGGACCAATTAGATACACCTGAAAACTTACGTTTTGAGGACTTATTACGTTGGGATGAAGTGGAACATGCAACTAATTATATTGTTTACATTAATGATGTAGGATATCCAGTTAGTGATACGTATTATGTGATTGCTGAACAGGGTGACTATAGTATTTATGTGGTCGCTCTTGCTGGTAACTATGAGGATAGTGAACATAGTGATATATTTGAATTAACATTATTTTATGAAAACATCATTGCTCCAGATATTAGTATATCGGGAAATACAATTGAATGGGATGTCGTAGATGATGCGGTATCATATAATGTATTTCTTAATGGGGTAAAAAACGAAGTCACAGGGACAGAGTTCTTATTAGATACTTCTGGTGTTTACGAAGTTAGTGTACAAGCAGTATACCCTGTTGGTAAATCCAATGTAAGCGAATCAGTTATAATTGATTACGACTTATCAACTGAGCCAATACAAAGATATCAATACAGCTTACAATCAACTGGACCACTCAATTTATTAAATGGTGATTTATACAACACATTATACGTAAAAGATGCTGATGGAAATTTCTTAGATAGTAATGATGTGTTAATTAAAATGGGCGATGCATACTCAATTAAATCTTCATTTATTACCGGTAACCCAGTTGGAGTATTTGAATGTTATGTTCTCAATAATGATTCTATCATCCCAATTGAAATAACAATCTATGACAAAGATACTCCATATATTATGAGCTCATCTATCATATGGACAGATGGTAGCGAGGATATTGTATTACAGTTTGAACTATTCACAGGGGAAGTATATTCCATTAACGGTACAGTAGATGACACAGTGTTATGGTCGGCAATAGATGATACGATAATTATTGATAAAGACTTTATTAATGGAAAATTCCAAGCAAATTCAAACGAAGAATTTTCACTTAGTTATGTGATCAATATTGGCAATGATTCGGTGATCGGATATTTACACTTCCGTTATGAAGGATAGTAAATAATTTCCAAGCAAACAAAAAAGGAGACTCTGTCTCCTTTTTTTTATAGAAATACTTGAATTAGCGCTCCACCGATTAATTGAAAATAGAATATCATATAGACAATTGTAACGACTGTGATAAGTAAGAAGTTGATTAAATAGTAATAATCAAAGGCCTCTTTGTTCTTATCAAATACATGTCTCAACAGTTCTTGAAACATAATTACCCAATAGAAGAGTAATATAAATACCATTGCAAACAACAATAAGGTGGACAATATTGCTGTAAGTCCTGTTTCAGCACCCAATAAAAAACATACTGAAATGACTACTACGCTTGCAAGAGCAAGTACTACCATTCTTATAAATGCTTGTTTGGCTTGTGATTTTTCCATATATTCCACTCCTTCTCTTTTATTATACATTCTTTATGTATAAAAGTAAAAAGGCACTTTCGTGCCTTTTTATTCCCTCTATCCTAAATCTTTCTTCTTCCCTATCAAAGAGTTAGAACGTACACCCATTATATATGAATGTACGCTCATATTTGTGAAGATTTTATGAATATTAGTCAGACTTTATGATTGCGCTCATAGGGATAATGAGAAATGCGATCCACGCCCATGCCCACGCAGAGAAGATAAATCCAAGTAGCATAAAGATTGTTACTGCGACGAAAGGAGTAAGCGCAATAATTTTCTCGTTGCCTTTTGCTTCTCTTGAAATAGCATATACAGGAATAGCGAAGAAGATAAGCCAAGTGATTGCCCACCATCCACTAATAAACGATACAATGAAATATGTAGCTAATGTTGCGATAATTGTGATTTTATATCCATTTGGTATGTCTTTATCCCAAATAGTAATATTACCAATATAAATCATATAAAGTATGAATGGTACAAATACGAAAGCTGCATATCCCCATTCTTCAAATGTGTATCCTATATATAAGTATCCCGCAACTCCACCAAGAAGTAGTAATTCACTTAAGAATAATTTACCTAACCTTTTTTCATTTAGAAGTCCAATCGCAGGAATAATCATAAACACTAGCCATCCTGGATGCCATCCTTCGTATTCTACAACTAAGAATACATATATGACTAAAGCAATAAATGGACTCAATGCTGTAAGAAGTTCTAAGGATTTCATCCCTTTACGACTATTGAATATTCCTAATACTGGAATAATCAAGAATACAAGCCATCCTGGATGCCACAAATCAAATCCGAATCCTAAGATAAAGAATGCAATCACTGCTGCAAACGGACTCAACGCTGTTGTCATATGCTCATCTTTGTCTTGTGACATATTGATAATGATTGCTGTAATTGGAATCAACAAAAATGCCATCCAACTGTATGCCCATAAATCAAAGACAAATCCACTAACAAAGAATATAATTAACGAAATAAACGGCATCAATGCAATCACTTTATTTCCTTTAGGTTGTTTTTTAGGAACTCTTTTGTATCCTTCAACCAAACTACCAATGATTGATTTAGGTTTTCCTAGTTTTCCTTCTACTTCATCATCTGTCATGCCATAATCCAAATAATTTTCATACATATCATTGTAGTCGTTGATGATATCATCTTTTTCTGCTTCTTCCATTTGATATCCATCTAATAACTTTCTTAATGATATTAAATATTCAGTTTTCATACTGTACCTCCTAATATTCTTGAAACACTTCTAATAAAGTTACCCCATTCTGTTTCGTATATCATTAGTTGATCTTTCCCAGAATTTGTGATTGTATAATATTTTCGTGGTGCTCCAACATTCATTTGTTCTTTATAAGTATCAAAGAACTCTTGTTTTGTTAATCTTCTAAGTATTGGATAGATTGTATTTTCACTAACTTCAATTTCTTTTGAAATGGTTTCAACAACTTCAAAACTAGACATATCTTTGTCTTCTATCAGTTTCAATACGCACATCTCAATGACTCCCTTTTTAAATTGAGAATTCATTATTATACCTCCTTATTGTGTATTGCACAATTACATAATATCACCTTTTTGTGCATTACGCAATAAATATATTAAACTTTTTTGTGTTTAACACAATAAAGAATACGTAAATGCAAATAAAGGTCTTCATAAAGACGTTTATTCTGATAAAAAAAATTCAAAAAAGTTATGTGTTGTCCATTTATATATGTTTGGTCAATAATTTCATAACAAATACACAATTGAATGGTATAATAGAATCATAAAACAAGGAAAAGAGGAGACTGAATGAAAAAATTATTTGTAGCAGTTTTAGCAATTATGTTTACAGTAGGACTTTCAGCTTGTGGGGAAGAAATGTGTGAGGGCAAAGGTGGCATAGAAGTACCTTGTTCAGAATTGAATGCCGAGCCTAACTTGCTTTATTTAGAAGCGGGTACTCATGTTGTTGGTACTGATATTGAAGCTGGAATTTATTTATTCCAAGTAAATGCAGCACCTGGAACAATCGCTAGAAAAGATAGTTCAGATCAAGACATTGCTTCTGCTAGTGTCAATCTACGAACTTATATTGAAGTAAAAGCAAGCGATGCAAAAGTAGAATTTAATGGTGGAATCTTATGGCCTATCGCTGATGCACCGGTCTTAACTGGTCTAACAGTTTGGAATGAAGCAGGATATTTAGTGGGTAGTGAAATTGAAGCCGGAGACTATTTATTCAAAATGGAACCAGGAGAAACAACTGCAACCTTACAAATTTTATCTGCGGTAGATTTTGAAACAGGAAGTATTATTCAAACGTATACTACAACTGACGTTACAACTGGTGATTCCATTACAATCCCAGCAAGTGCATATGCCATTTACATCGAAAACGGACATTTAGTAGCACCTGAATAACACAAAAAAAATGATTCGAAATTTCGAATCATTTTTTAATGTAATATCCAAGTCCGATTGTCTTAGGACCAGCGTGTGCTCCAACAACTGCAGTTAGAGGCATATCAATTATTTCTTTGAGGGAAGGATCGTTTTCTTTTAATACACTTATTATGTAATCTCTTGTTTCATGATTATTCGCATGAATAATAAATGGGATAACATCCAATCCTTTTGTTTCTTCAAAATATAAATCTAATATACCTTGAATTGCTTTCTTAAAGGTTCTTATTTTATCTTTTGTAACAACTTTACCTTCTTTATCTATCGTTAAGATTGGCTTTAATTTTAATGCTCCACCAATTAATCCAGCTGCGTTCGATAATCGTCCATTTTTTACCAAATAAGTTAATGTATTGACTGCGAAATAAATATTATGATTGTCTCTGATATATTCCAATTCTTTGATGATATCAGGTACATCTTGTCCTTCTTTCACCATTTCACAAGCTTTTAATGCCATCATTGCTTCAGGATAAGCTACAGTCTTACTATCAAATACCGTTACTTCCAACTCTTCTACTTGTTTCGAAGCCATGATACTTGCATTATAGATTCCGCTCATCTCTTTAGAGATTGATACAACAATTGCTTTGTTGTATCCTTCTTTTACTAGGTTTTCATAGATTTCGATCATTTGACCTAGAGGCATATAGCTAGAACTTGGAAAAACAGATTTATCTTCTTCTAATCGTTGATAGAAATCATCTGCTTTGATATCAATAAAATCTAAATAATCTTCATCACCTAGATGTAATGTGCTTCTAAAAATCTTAATATCATAGTCATGATCAATATAATCAAGACAGGCATTACTACAAGCTATTACTGCAATTTTATTCTTCATTTGCTTCTCCTTTTGCTTCTATTTTCTTGTATTTTAATAAATTGTTTTTGACTAGTGCAATCGCATCATCAAATGGCAATCCTTGACTGAATAAATATCCTTGATAAAACGGACATCCAAACTCTTGAAGGAATTCCAATGTTTCAGGACTATCCACACCTTCGGCAACAAGTTTACATTCCAATACTTCAGCAATTGATTTTAATGTCATAAGGAGTGTTTTATTAAAATCATTGTCCCTGTAATCTCTAACATACTCTTTATCTACTTTAATCGCATAAATTGGGAATTTAGAGATATAAGATAGTGAACTATATCCACTACCAAAATCATCAATTGCGATTTTGATTCCATTTTCGTTTAATTTTCTAAAGAGTTTAATCAAATAATCATAATCTTCTACTTGATAACTTTCTGTTAATTCCAATACGATCTGTCCTTTTTTAAATCGGGCAGCTTTGTATGCGCTTATTACATTATTTACATACTCATCATTTAAAGACAAAGCACTTGCATTCAAACTAATAAAGTATTCTTCTTCTGGTATTGCTTTGTTTAATTTTTTCATTAAAAGTAACATTTTTCTAAATACAATTTCATCTAATATTTGAATTTTACCATTGCGTTCCAATGATAAAACAACATCTTCTGTATTAAGTTTTTTACCCAAATCATTGAAGACTCTAGAGAGACACTCAAATCCTTGGATGAGATTTGTATTTACATCTACAATTGGCATCATATATACTTCAAATAACTCCAAATCTAAATTAGATACCATTTTATCAAAATCTTCATCTAACAAGGTATCTGCGATACGATCTTGTCTGTAGAATAAAAATCCTTCTTTGTCATAATTACTAACATGTGAAGCAGTTAAATGGGCATTCTTAATCAATTCTTCCACACTAAATCCATTGTTTGGATATTTGGTAATCCCAATTTGAACCCCCAAACGAACGCGGATATTATCTGAAACAATGTCTCCTTCAAATATGTTAATAACACGTCTCATTAAGTTTTTCTCTTCACTGATACTGTCTGTCGATGTTACAATTACATATTCATCTCCACCATAACGATATAGTATCGAATTTTGTCGCAACACTCGTACAATCATTTGAGTAGTCTTTTTCAAGAGTTCTCCGGTAGTTTTATGTCCAAACTTCTCATTAATATATTTCACATTATTGATGTTTAAAAATGCGAGATAAAACTCTTTTTTATCATCAATTAATTGTTGAATATCAAGATACAGTCGATCAACATTAAATAGATTTGTTTCTGGATCATAATTTTGTCTGAAATCAAGTTCAGTTTCCAATTCTACCAAAGAATGTTTATCTCTAAACACCAATATCAAAATGACAACATATATCAATGATACTGCTAACACAAAGCCAACAGAATATGATCTAAAGGCAAACAGAAATTGCGATTGAAGTTTCTGTCCAGCCTGAAGCGTCACAGTATCCATTGTGATATCATGAATGTTGTAATCATCGATTGTACCGTCTCCACTAATTTTTGTCCCATCTTGGGTAAATAAAGCTGAAGCCACAGATGAAGATTGATATCTAAAATCTGCTGATTCAAATACAGTTGAATCAATTGATATTGTTACAAATCCATAGAGCTCACCATTACTATTATTATGAATCGGTCTGCGAATGTTGATTCTTGTAATCAAACTATCATCATCATTTTTCTCATACTGATATATGGTTGTTCTATCGACAAAAGAAGTTAATAGTTGATTAACATCAGTTACACCCAAGTGACTCATAATATCATAACCGTATCCGAAATTTGAATCCTCATACTTATCTTGTGGGTAGGCAAATTCTACTATCCCTGCTTTGGCAATCGTAATCGATTCAATTGAAGTCTTATTTTCCACAATCGATTCAGCAAACAAAACAAAATCTTCTTGAGAAATTTGACCTTCATTCTGAGCAAAATAGCCAGAAATTAATGCGGTGTCAAATATATATTCATACTGTAATGTCATATTTTCGACTTCGTACTCTCTAATACGATTAAGTGAATAGGTCTGAAGCACATAAGAAACAGCCATAAGAAAAACCCAACCAACTATTACCGTGATTGCGATATTACGAAATCGTGACTTACTTTTGGAAGTACCTAAAAATTTCATAAGCTCCTCCCCCTTTCTTACATTATAACAAGAAAAACCCTATATGTATCTACTTTTTCAAAAAACTTACTATGAAATAGTAATTGAAAAAAGTTGGATAACACAGTATTTTATTCTTGACAATAGTGTACGACATACAGTATACTAAAGTCGAGGTGATTCCATGACAGAAAAAAAAGACATTTTAAAAAACCTTTACCAAGAATTGAGAAAAGGTTCACTGGTACTCGCTGTACTATCTCAATTAAAACAGAAACATTACGGATATTCACTTGTTGAATCCCTAAACGAAAAAGGTTTAACAATCGATCAAAACACACTATACCCCTTATTAAGGCGGTTAGATAATCAAGGGCTATTACAATCAACATGGGAAGTTGTTGAGCCAAGACCCCGTAAATATTATCAATTAAGTAAATTAGGAATAGAAGTATACAACGAGTTAAAAGAAGAATACTATATGAATTATCAAACAATAAGTAGTCTTCTAAAGGAGGATTAATATGGAATATTTAGAACGTTATTTACTACAAATAGGTAGACATTTAAACAAAAAAGATCGAGAAGATACTATCAATGAGTTAAGAGATTTATTAATGGAAAACTATGAAAACTACCAAGATCCGTCATTAAATGCTGAAGAAACGATGATTCAAGTGATTAAAAATTTTGGTGCACCAATTGATGTTGCCAGCAAATACAATTCAAATGAACCTTTGATATCAAAGGAATACACCCCATTGTTTTACTTGATCTTAAGAATCATTTCGATTACCTTACCTGGAGCACTTGTTTTGGCTAATACAATCGAGTATTTCACCAACACAGAAGAAACTTCAGTTATGAACTTTCTATTAGATACAGCCTATATGATTCCATCAATCATTCAAGCTGTTGTTATGGCCCTTGCATTTTTATTACTCACATTTATTATTTTATCTAAATATGTGCAGCCCAAATTCGAATTTACAGAACATGAATTCAATCCAAAAACATTACCTCCTATCCCTGTAGATGCGTTAAAAGCACCTATGTGGGAGTCTGTTATCGGTATTGTTGGTGCAGTTGTATTCTTATATCTTTTCAATCTTCAACCAGGCTTAATCGCTATCTACTTTGAGGGAAATAGAATTCAATTATTAAATGAGAACTTTGAGCAAATCTTACCATTCTTCAACATAAGTGTATTCATTAGTTTGGGACTATATGTCTTCTATTTATACAAACGAAGAAAAAACTTCACTACTGCTACAATCGAATTCATACAAGGAATCTTTGTCGGAGTCATTATGATTGTATTGGCACAACGAGATATCTTTTCACAGATTCTAATCGATGGATACGATCTCAGCTTCATTCCAACCATGTTTAGAATCATCTTATGGGTTGGTGGAATCGCTTCAATTATCGGAAATATTGTAACTTATATTAAAGTTCTACTACGAAAAGACGACAAAAAATAAAACAGAGGATTTCCTCTGTTTTCTTTATAAGTATCTATTCTTATCGTGTTTGATCAAATCATTTCCCAGTTCTAATACCTTTTTATCCATCATGTCCACAACATATTGCTTGGAATAAACAAATGCCCCATAGACAAGAACAGGAAGCAAAAACAATCCAAAATATATATTCATATAAATCATCACAACAACACTAATTAAGAAAGCAACCAAAACAGCTAAAATCACTTCTGCGCTAAAGCCAAATAATCGTAAACCATTTTTCAGTGCTCTTGGTCCAATTAATTCTTCTGAATTTGAAATATCCATAATTTCTTTTTGCTTGGTTAATTTCACCAATGAATACACAATTTTCATCATTAATAGACGGTCTTTCTTTTGTGCACGGTTTAAGGTACTAGGCATAGATGGACGTAAAAAATCATTTAATTGAGTTTTGTCGTTTAAAAGCCCTACTAAAAAGTTATATTCTTCTGGGTTACTATAATAGAAATTCAACTTGCTTTGGATATCATCAATACGTTTCATATTCTCCACCCCCAATATATTATAACATGTAATTTATATTTGTGAAATCAGTAAAAGAAAACAGAGGGATTTCCTCTGTTTATTTTTCGGGAATTGCATATCCTTGATGTCCTAAAATCGCTAAGATTTCCTGGTTTGTATAATTAGAAGCAATTTGAATAAATGCTTGTGTCAATGCATTTGTAAGTGCTACATCTGCTTCTTGTGATACATACAAGCCTTCATATAGCATCGGTTCAAATGTATATAACACACTGATATCTTGATAAATTGTTTGATCATTGTCATCCCATATAGTTTTATATGTGTCAACATCTTCTAATGTGATAATACCGAGGTCACACGTTCCATCTTCTAAACTAATGTATACATCTCTTTGACTCGAAGTTGTTTGATTGATTGTCACATCAGAAATAGAAGTTGCTCCTAATGCGATTGCAAAATCCACAATCAATGTTCTATCCTCAAACACAGAACAAACATTCAACCCATTCAAATCTGTATAAGTAGGAATCCCTTCATATAGAGTTTGAAATGTTATTCCATTCACAGTTGAAGCACTGACAATTGCTTTTTGATACGTTGAATTATCCATATCTCCTGCTGGATGATTCACTTCTTCTTTTACAACATCTAATACCCTTACCAACGAGGTATCTTGAATCATAGTTGGATCAACAATTGCCACATCTGCTTGTCCATCATTCAAACTAGATTCAATGAGTGCCATATTATTTGAAGATTGTAAAACGATACGATCAAACTCATATCCTAAACCTTGCAATTCAATTCCAATCAATTCAGGTAATCCATCTAAATCGGAAAGCAATTGCTGATAGTCTTCAGAATATATGATAATCGTAACTTCAACTTCTTCGTTGGTACATGAGCTTAATGTAAAAACAAACAATATTGCTACAAGTAGAGTAAAAACTTTTTTCATATTCCCACCACCTTCAGACCTTTATTATACAGTACTTTATTCATTTGTTGAACACTTTAAATAGTTCCTATTCATTTGCTATTATAAAGAGCAAATCGCTTAGTCTATTTATATAGGCTAACGCTTGATATAAATCAGTTCTTTCAGACAGTTTTATATACCTAACAAGAGAACGTTCTGCTCTTCTAGCAACCGTTCTACCTAAATGCACATATGCGTTTTCTTTTGTTGTTTCACTACCAGGCAAAACAAACATTCTTTCAATTGATACATTTGATAACAAGGATTGTTCCAATTGTTCTATAAAAGAGATGTCCGTTTCTTTTACTTTTTCAATTTCTTCAAGTCGTTTGATATCTGTTGTTGCAACAATTGAGTTAATGGTTTGCAACATACGTTGAATTGTTTTAATTTCCTCTTTGTATTTCACATAATGATATATCACACCTAACAAACTAGATAATTCATCAATCGTACCCAACGTCTCAAACAAGACATCATCTTTACTAAGTTCTACATTAGAATAATTTTTACTCGTTCCTTGATCTCCACGTTTTGTTGAGATTTGAGTATAGTTTTTTAGTTTCATTTTTTTAATCCAAACGGATAAAATATTGGTACTTGTTTACAGTACTCATTCCATCCTTCCCTTTTCTTCATATTCTCTTCCAATAATGGAATACTAATAAAACGCAATACACTTGTAATTACAAGAGGACTAATAACCAAATACCATGGTCCTCCACTCGCAAACACGATTATAAAAATACTTAGCCACATAAAACTTTCACCAAAATAATTCGGGTGTCTTGTGATTTTCCATAGACCTGTTTTTAATAAGGTTCCAGACTTTTTACTAATATGCACTTTAAGTTGATAATCTCCCACAACTTGAAAGAAATATCCAACAAAGAATAAGCCAACTCCAACATATGATATCATTGTCAGTTCAAGACCTTGTTCAATAAAGTAAAATATTGGTAACCCAATCAAGAATTGCAATGTAGCTTGCAACATAAAAACTTGTAAAAATGCTCTAGGTACTACCCATTTACCCCATGCATGTCGCCAATTACGATATCTAAAATCTTCAGGCTTTCCAATATTTCTTTTTGCGATATGATAAAACAATCTTAGACCCCATAGGGATACTAAGAGTAATACTATAATATTAAACTCTGTATATTCGCCAATGATAAAAAAGACTGCCCATGAAGAAATAACAAATCCAATTCCCCATCCAATGTCAACAATACTATTATTCTTTATTACCTGCGCTACAATGAACAATATCATAAAAAATGAATACGTCACAATTAATGCAATAAACATACAATCACCTCACTTTGATTATACTTAAAAACACTAAAAAAAGCGAATAAATCGCTTTTTTTGATACTAGAATATTTCTCTATGTAATAATACTAATTCAGAATCTCTTCTTCTTTGTTTTTAAATAGATATTTCCCAAAGTAAATATAAACAACCAATATGAATAGAAGTATAAATGAGACATAACTTGGAATAATGTTAGAAACAAGTCCTGCAACACCAAAATATATCAATGTATTCCCAAAAAACAGAAACAAATATGCTCCAACAAGTGTAATCATATATTGCTTGAATCCGATTTTCGATAAAGGAACAGCCAATTTTATTGGATAAGTAGGAATCATCGGTACACCTATAACAATTATATGTTTCCATAAGGGTGTGTTTTTGATCCAATTTAGTGCACTATTTGAGACCTTCTTTTTAAATAGGAAATCATTCGTTTTTGAATTAAATTTTGTGGCTAGAACATACAAAATAAGAATACCAATTATGTTTGACAAAAACACAACCAAATATCCTAGTGGAATCCCTAATAACGCAATTGCCAATGTCAAATTAAACAATGCAAGTGGATTTTCTAATATTGGATGAATAATACCAAATACAATCACAATAATAAATCCCCATCCATCTAAAAACTGTAATGCGTTTTCTACAAATATTCCTAGTGTCTCCACATGTATTCACCTCAGAAAAAAGGATGTATATTATTCATCCTTATCTTGTTTTTTTCTTTTCACTTGCTCTACTACTTCTGTAATTTTTTCTTCTGTTTTTGCAAAAAACTCATCTGTCTTTTTCATAGCTTTATTTGTCGTTTCTCTTACTTTATCTAATTTTCCAGATTCTTCCAAACCAGCAACAATATTATGATATTTATCAACACCTTTTTGTGCAACTTTACCAGTTTTTTCTCCTACTTTACGTCCTGTCTCTTCAAATTTCTTTTCTAGATTAGTACGTTCGAATAAATCTTGTTCTTCTTGTTTCTTTTTACCAAATAGTTTCATTTTCTCACCTCAACTTATTATAACAGTAAATTATGTAAAAAGTATGAATCAACTATGATTTTGCCATAAGTCTGTTTTTTCTTACATTTCTAATTAAAAACGGAGTATAAAATATGTGGAAGAATATTGGAATTCCAAATACTATAATATTCAAGATATACCATGGATGTTCACCAAACAAATCAAAGGCCGTATTTTCTCCTGGTTTTCCCATTAAATACATATAATTTCCACCAGTTAGGATGTTCACTATGTAATTAAAAGCCGCTAATCCAAGTAACGTCACAATATTATACAATACATGTTTATATTGAATATTTGCATGATAATCCATAACAAACAACATAAATGTGAAGTTGATTAAAATCATCCCATGTCCGACAAAGAATTGGATAAAGCGATAATGCGGAAATCCAAAATCATTCTCAATTGCAGGCGTGGCAATTGCCATGAACGCTCCAATCATCATAACAAAGAATGTTCTTTGAAATAACGTTTCACTTTGCGTGATTAAAATCAACGAAGTAATAATCATAGCCAAACCACATAATTGTAATGGCAAAGAAGTTGCGATGACCCACTCTCCATTAATCATACGATAAATATTTAATGATAATTCTTGTCCAATTGTAATTACAACAAACAAGTATCGAAAGAAATTGTAATATTTCTTTTCTTTCAATTTTTCTCTATACTGATACACCAAAAATACAAAGAAAAAAACAATTAATATAGTAACGAAATGTGATGCGCTGAAAATCTGAAATTGATTTTCTAAGTCAGTATCAAACATAATGTACTCCTTTACTTTGAATATCAAACCTTCAAGTTTTATTATATAAAAAATAACGATAAAAAATCAATCGTTATTTTAGTTTTCTTTTCTTGCCAATATATCCCTTGTCTTCAATTTTCTCTATATAAGCAAATGCATCTGGAACTTTACAAGATGTATTTCCCATATAAACAGACACTTTTCCGATATGTTTCGCAGCAACTTTTGATAACTCTGTAATATCTTTGTTCGCTGCACCAGCAGCGATCAAGAAGTTATTCATTGTATACCGCACTCTATTGTCAGAATCATGTATATTTTGTTTGATATATTCAATCATTTTCTTAACATGATTATAATCTATTAGGTCATCATCATAACTTCCTAATATCAAGGAATAAACGGTATATCCTACTTGTTTTTTCCGATCAAGATTAGACTCTAGATAGGGATAAAGCAACTCATCTACCAACTTTTTGTTTCTAGCAATTATTGGCGCTACGACATTCTCCAGAAGCATGTAGTAGCCAGTTTGATCAATAACTTGCTCTAACTCCTTACTAGTCACATAATCTGGGTTCACAACGTATTGCGATAAGTAAATAGCATCAACATTTTCCGATAGCAACAATCCTATCCCAAGTTCATGCATTCCTTTCAGTTTCTTTGCAATTTTCTTAATATTAGCGATACTCACACCATATTGTTCTATATCTGCACCATGATTGCGATAAATTTTTCTTGTTTGCTCTGTTCCCAAAGATTCTAATTCTTTCATTACTTGTTTCAATGTCATATTATCACCTACATTAATTGTAATATATTCGCAAGTTATAAAAAAGTGATACACATTTGTGTACCACCTAAATTAACGGACTAAATAGATTAAGAAATCCTTCATATAATCTTGCAACAAGACCTCTTTTTTTCCATGTATCGAGAAGAATTTCTTCAGATTTTTCAATATCATTTTCGAAGTCAAGAACCAATTTGTCTACTCCTTGAAGATATAAAAGCGTAGTCAGTTCAAAGTTGATTTTCGCACTTCTATTATCTAAATTGAAGCTTCCACAACTTGCTAATGCATCATCAATGATTAACACCTTTCCATGAGAAAATCCTGGTGTATATTTATAGACCTTAATTCCAACTTCTAATAGATCCTCAATAAATGATTGTGTTACTGTGTAGATTGTTTTTTTATCCGGGATACCAGGTATAATAATTTCCACTTTCACTCCAGAAGAGGCAGCAATCACCAAAGACGTGAGTAGCTCATTATCCAAGGCAATATATGGCGTCATAATTTTGATAGAATATTTTGCATTGTTTATCATTTTAACATATACATTTCTAATTGGCGGATGTTTGAACTCTGGTCCTGATGGTAGAATTTGAACCAATCCTTCTTCTTCAATTTTATGGCTTGGATAATATTTATTATCACTGATAAATTCATTTGTACAGTAGTATAAATCGCGAAAGAACAATTGTGTCAATGACTTAACTGCATTTCCTTCCATTGTCAAATGGGTATCTCGAAAGAATCCATATTTCTCTGCTTTTCCTAAATTGTACTCATCGGCAAGATTGAGTCCACCAACAAATCCTACTTTTCCATCAATTACTGTTACCTTACGGTGATTCCGATAATTGATTCTTGTATTGAAAATACCAAAATATACGCGGTCATTTACTACGATTTTTATTCCGCTTTTTTTCAAATCTCTCATAAATGCCTTGTTTAAAAATACCCCTCCAAATGAATCGTATAGTAAGATGACTTCTACACCTGATAAGGCTTTTTCTTTTAGTATTGTTAATATCTTCCTACCGATTTTATCTGTTCGGATAATATAATACTGCATCAAAATAAATTTTTCAGCTTTATACAATTCCTTTATCAACCTTGGAAACTTCTCTGAACCATTTGTTAAAACTTCTACTCTTGTATTGTTAAGGTATGGATGGTGTCCAGTTGAATTGTAACCTGCTCGAAAAATATCTGTAATCTCACTGTCGATTTTCATATACCCTTGACGATTCATATCCGTCACTGGTTCTTTGGTTAAATACGCCTTAGGGATTAACAATGGCAATTCTCTGAATCGTTCACTTTTTCGAAATGATCTACCAAAAGACAAGAACAAGGCTAGCCCTACAAATGGTTCCAAAGCAAGAACGATTAGCCATGGGAGTTTGTTAATAGTTTGATCACTAGATGCAACAATTGAAAGCCAAATTAAAGCAACGATACCAAATAGGATATACTCGATTAATAAATATGCGAATTGAGACGCTGTATAATATTCTTTAAACAGATTATAAACCATCTCAAACCCGACACGAATAACAATTGCAAATATGATAATTAATGCAATCCACATAAAACGTTTGAATTCCGTTCTCATTTAAATCACCTACTCTTATTATAGCAAAAAATCAACACTTGCTTAAACAAGTGTCGATTGAATTATACAAGTCTACTTTCTAATTCTAGATTTTTATTGATACTAGTGATTGATTTTTTTAACTCTATTTCGTAAGTCTTTTGTGCTTTTCTTCTATCATCTTCGTATTTTTTCTTTTCAACTTGAATACTTTTTTCCACTTGTGCTAGTAGCCCTTTGAATTCAATATCCTTTTGTTTTAATTCTCGTTCTCTGTTTGCAAGGATCCTTAGATAATCAGATTCAATCTCTTCAATGGTTTTTAAATGTGTTTTACTGCGATCCAACAATCTTGCTTCTGATGAGTTATGGATAATGATCTTCTTATGTACACTCTCTTTTTGTAGTGCTTTATATGCATCATTCTCTGATTCAATCAATTTGTTTAAAACAGAATTTTCTGAGTGCAATCCATCTTTGATTGAAGTTATTTTTCTTGCTTTTGTTTCTTCTAACAATTGTACTGCTTGATCATATCGCTCTTTTGCAGCGGATAGAATATTTTTTTCATATTCTTCGCGACGACTCAAAAATTGAACATGTTCTTCTTTTTTTAATGCAAGTTTAGAAGCAATATCTTGTTTCAATCCTTTATATAAGTCTACTGTTTTTTCATAACGTGCTTTGGCTTCTAGTAATTCAGATTGTTTGTTTTGTTCTACTAGTTCGATTCCATATTCAAGATTTCTGATTTCACGATTATACAATACTTGGGCATCATCTTTTTCCAGTTGTTGACGGGATTGAATAAGTGATAACTTTTCTTCCACTACTGCAACTTTTGTGCGTATAATTTTTTGCGTGTCTTCCATTTCAACAGAAACAACATCAATCAATTCTTGTAATCTACTTGTAATAGCACTAGAATCTGCTTCGCCACCTTCTGTTTCGATTTCCGCCAATGATTGTTCTAGCTTCTTAATCTCTTTTTGCTCTTGAGCAACTGTTTTCTTTAAAATATCTTTTTCTTGTTTTTCAATTTGCTTGATTGCTGCTTTATAGAATGATTCTTCTTGTTTTTGATTTGTTTCAATTCTATCTAACAATAATTTATATTCTTTTTCTAAGATTGATTTTTGCTCATCTAGGAATTTCAGCTTTAGACTGACTCTATTTTCTATTTCAAGTTCTTCAAATTCAAGTTGATCCTGTGCACGCTGCAAATGAACCTCTGACAACTCATTGATTGTACTACTATGTTCTTCTCGAATTGCTGTTTGTTTTTCAAAATCATTTTTATGCAATCCAATATACTCTTCTTCCATTTGTTTTGCTACTTTGAATTGCAGTTCTTCTTCTTGCAATTGCAGTTCGATTTCAAATTCAACTTCTTGGATTTCAAATTTAGACTGTAGATTGTTTTTCTCAATTTCCTTTTTGTATTGAGCAATCTTGCTTTCTTTTTCATTTAAAGCTGTATGCATATCAAATTCGACTTCTTTTTGATCTCTTGCGCGTTCATAGGCAATAAGGTCTTTTTCAGCCATATCTTTTATTTCATTGATTGCAATTTGTTTTTCTCTTTCAAGTCGAGCAAGTTCTACTTCAAAATCAATATCAACTTGTTCTAGAATATGTGTTTCTGCGTATAATTTTTTTTCAGTTTCTAACTTAATATTTGTTATTTCTTCAGCTGATTCAAGTGATACCAACTCAATACGCCATAATTGCTCTTGTTTGAATTGAGCAAAGCCACGTTCAATTTCAGCAACTTCTTCTAAATATCTGCGTTCTTCTACAGTTCTTTTTAATTCAATCTCTTTGATTAATTTATCAAAATCCATTTTAAACTGTTTGAGTTCTTTTTCAGATGCTTGTTCAAGTTGTTTGATTTCTCTTTTTTGAAGTTTGACATTTTTAAAGTCACCTTCTAAATCTGCTTTTTGAAGGAATTTGTTTCTTCGATTCACTTTCTCTTCCAATGACTGTTCGTTTTTTTGAATATTTGAATTGTATTTGGAAGTTGCACCGTTTTCTTCTTTATCAATTCCTTCAATCAACTCATTGTGTTTGAGTTGAGCTAGTTCTAAGTTTTCATCAATTTTGGCTCTACGAAAAGCGATTACTTCATATGCAGAATTGATTTCCTTTTGCGACGTATCACTTATTTCTTTCACCAATTCATCACGTTCTGTTTGTAATATTTTAATCGTTTCTTCTGCTTGCTTTTTACGTTCCTTAACTGCGATTTGTTCTTTTTGTTTCATTCCTTCAAAACGTTTCACTGTTCTTTTTTCTTTGGCAGCAAAACTAGATTGAGATGTCTTACTTTTTTTAGCCTCATCTCTCTTTACAGTTGTATACGTTGTGCTAATCGTTTTCTTTTCCTCTGAAAAATCATTGGCTTTTTCTTTATAAGTCGTTTCGATATTGTCAACATCATCTTTTAACTTGGTTTTTGCGTCTTTGATTTGTATATTCAGATTCTTCGTTTTTTCTTTATCTAATTTTGTAATATGTTGGATGAAATTTTTCGTTGCTAACTTGATTTGTTTTTCCTGATCACTTTGCTGTTTTGATTCTTTTTTTGTAGACGCAGCAATTGCTTTCAGTTTTCTATCATAAGAAGAAAGCCCTTTGTCTTTCTTTTCAAAGTATTTCAATTCTGATTTTTGAACCTTACCATAGTTCCTTTCAAGTTTTTTGTCATAGATTTCGCTCATAACATCAACCTCCTCTTGAACCTTAATATTATTGTAACAAATAATCATTGTAATTAACATAGATTTCTTCTTAAAAACGTTATTATTACACAAGATTAATGAAATGATATACAAAAAAAACGTCCTATTTTTATAGGACGTTATTCGTATATTCCAAGTGCTGGTTTAAGCCAGTCTTCAATTGTTTGATAGGTTTCCAAACGATCTGGTTCATTCAATATTTCATGACGGTTTCCAGCAAGTAGCATTAATCTAACTTCAAAGAATCCGTGCCCCATATATATTTTATATACATCTTCAACACCATCTCCGAATTCACCAACTGGATCATCTTTACCAGCAATGAATAAAATCGGAATATTTCTCGTGTCAGAAATATTATCAGAGGTATTTGCTTTTTTAATACCTTTTAAAAACTCAATATAGAAACGCGCATTGTATGCGTATCCACAAAGTGGATCAGCAATGTATGCATCCACTACTTTTTCATCTTTACTTAGCCATTCAAACGGAGTTCTAGGTTCTTCGTATCCTGCGTTAAGAGGTTTATTTAAAGCATTCGATATCAATTTTGATGGTGTGTTCTTACGGAAAACATTACATACTCTCGCCAAATTGATTGGTAAGAATACATCACTAAATTTGATGATTGGTAATGTACCACTCAAGATAACCGCTTTTGGTACCTGTGAATATTTTGAGATATATCTTCTAGCAATAATACTACCCATTGAATGACCGAGAATAACGATTTCTTTTCCAGGTACTTTTTTTCTTGCATCTTTCACAACAAAATGAACATCATCAATAATGTACTCCCATTTGTCTTCCGGACCAAAAATACCAACCTTTTCCTCTTTATCTTCATCAATACTTTGTCCGTGTTTTCGATGATCATGAACAAAAACAGCATAGCCTTTTGCAGCCATCCATTTTGCATACTCAAGATATCGTTCTTTGTGTTCTCCCATTCCGTGCAGCATAACAATAACTGCGATTGGATCATCCTCAGGCAAAACAGATAATACGTGTAATTTGACATCAAATTTTCCAAAAATATAATATCTACTTGTTTTCATGAACATCCTCCTTTAGAGACATACATCAATTGCGTCTATGATTGCTTCAAACAATGTTTGTAATGGTAAACTAAACATTGTCTCATCTTTGTTTTGTTCATCCATTAGTGGTAAATGGATAAACCCTGCTTTTATATTTAAATTATTCTCTTTAATATAGTGTAACGTTTGATACATCAAGTGATTACAAATATATGTTCCGGCATGATTCGAAATTTTAGCTGGGATTCCTTTTTTAAGCAACCTATCTACAATCAATCCAACAGGCAACGTCGAAAAGTAGGCGTTATCCGCATCTAACTCAATTTTTGCTCCTTGTCTTAACGTCCCATTATTATCCGGTATGCTTGCATCATCTAAATTAATTGCAATTCGTTCTGGAGTAATGTGTTGTCTTCCTTGAGCAAGCCCCAAATTAATAATAATATCAGGCTTTTCTGTCTCTAATACAACGCGTAATAATTCAAAACACAAATCATATCTGACAGGGAGTTCTAAGGGAATAATCGTATGCCCTCTTAATGTTTCTGGTAGCATTCTAACTACTTCTTGACTTGGATTTTCATTGTTCTTATGAAAGGCTTCAAATCCTGATACTAATATCTTCATAAAATCACCTAATTTATTATAACATTAAATAAGAATTAAAAAAAGACTATATCTTTGTATAGCCTTATAATGTATCAAAATCTTTGACAGAAGTAAATATGTTATATCCATGGACACTTTTTTGTCCAGTAATATCTATGATGTCAGATTCATTTAAATACTGCAACATTCTAAATGGTGTTCCTAGTAAATAAACAATCTTATTGGTCCGATATGAAAACTCTGTAAAATCATATAATGTTGATTGTCTCTTAATAAAACGAATCCCATCTAATTTTCCAACTACAACTTCAAAATGTGTTGGTGAATTCACTGTTAATTGGGCATTTGATCCAACTTTAATAAAGACAATATAATATGTCTTATCATTGATTATTACTTCAAAATCGTGATTTCCGAAGGTTACTTTTTTTCCTTGAAATTGTTCTGTTAAATAATTCATTGTTTTACGTTTATTCATATTGTACCTCTTCTTTTTTCTTCGAGTTAAATAGTCCAAGCAATAATCCTAAGAAGATTCCTAATACTGCTGCGAAGATAATTCTATATTGTTCTGGCAATAAAAATGTGATGGTATGAGCTGGTACCCAAAAAAACGGAATAGTTCTACATACTGTAAACTTGAAAAATTGCACAAAATCAATTCCATGAATCGCATCCTTCAAAGTCCCATCTTCCATTCTATTTTCTATGTATGAATCACTAATTCTGTGTACAGTCATCATAGTTGGTGCAAATGTAAAGTTCATTAAGACACTAATAAACAAAGCACTCATAAAAGCCGATTCTTTAAATGGTAAAATAGCAGACGCTTGTAGATATGCAACTCCTTGTGCATAAACACTGAATATCATCACAATAAACACACCTATAATGCCCCATACAAGAGCTTTATAGAAGAACCCTACAGGAATCCTCCAATACTTAC
>CAYSZV010000001.1:24160-28031 GCA_964435595.1 uncultured Candidatus Izemoplasmatales bacterium
CCATATGAAGCAAGAAAGAAAAACTTAACAAATCCACCCAATAATGGAATCTCAGACGCAAAAACTAAGAAAAACTCTCTAGTTACTAAAAATATGAGCAGACCTAGCGTCAATAAAACACCAATCCAAATCAAGATATCTTTGCTTTTATTATTCATCCTAATTCTCCTTCAAAACGTCTAAAAACGCATTTAAATCTGTACCATCTATATATATTTCTCCCACCATGCCATGTTTTGTATCATTCTCAATTCCATGATAATCACTACCGGCAGTGATAACGATTCTATTTTCTTCAGCATATTTTCGATACAGTTTTTCTTCCTCTTTTTTGTTTCTATAATATCTTGCTTCTATTCCATCAAAATCCATTGCTAAGACTTCATCTTTAATATGTTTTTTCAACAATGTTGGATGAGCGAGGACGGCAATTGCACCGTTGTTTCTTAATAACTTAACCCCTTCTTCAACAGGCAATTGCGTTGAAGGTACATAGGCTTCCGAATAATCTCCAATGAAATGATCAAATATGTAATCAAAAGAATACTCAGGATAGGCTTGATTGATAGCTTTTCCGATATGAGGTCGGGCAATAATTCCTCTCGAAAACGAAAGGACACTTTCGTAGGTTATCTCAATATCATAATATTTTTTCAAATTTATAATAAATTGTCTGGCTCTATTTTCTCTACCTTCTTTGATCATCTTATAATAGTCATTCATTGCCGAACTTTTATATCCTTCATTCTTAAAATATCCAAGAACATGGACAGATTTATTTCGATGCAAGGTGGATAATTCTACTCCAGGAATAAATGTCATTCCCAAAGAACTTGCATATTCTTTCGCAAACGTAACATCTTTGACAATGTCGTGATCAGTAATAGAAAACACCGTCATTCCATTTTGATGTGCCAAATCTATAACTTCTTTTACTGTTTTTGTTCCATCCGAATGTGTTGTATGAGCATGTAAATCCGCTTTCATAAAATCACTCCAATCAAATAACATTATAACTTCATTGTATATAGAATGAAACAAAAAAAGCAAATTAAAAACAATTAAAAAAACATGTGTTTTCGATATTGAGATTTCTTTGTTATAATATATTTAGGAGGTGACTTATGTTCAATCTAATCGAATGTACCATCCAAGATATTAAAACTGCATTTCAAAAAAACGAATTAACATCGTATGAACTAACAAAAATGTATTTGGATCGCATCGCCACAATTGATCAAGGGAATCCAAAATACAACAGTATCTTAGAAGTCAATCCAGATGCGCTATATGAAGCACGAATCAAAGACCAAGAACGACAACACAATAAAGCAAAAGGAATCCTTCATGGTATTCCTGTCGTTTTAAAAGACAACATTAATACAATTGGAAAAATGCACACTACAGCAGGGAGTCTTGCCTTACAAGATACCTTTGCTCCATATGATGCCGAAATCACAAGACGCCTCAAAGAAGAAGGTGCAATTATTTTAGGTAAAGCCAACCTAACTGAATTTGCAAACTTTATGACAATCGGTATGAGAAATGGCTATAGTAGTTTAGGAAAACAAGTATTGTGTCCTTACAATACCGCAGTAGATCCTTCAGGTAGTAGTGCTGGTAGCGCTGTTAGTGTCACTTTAAACCTCACTCCAATCTCAATTGGAACAGAAACAGGCGGAAGCATTATGTCACCATCTATGCAAAATGGAGTGGTGGGACTAAAGCCAACTATGGGTCTCGTAAGCAGAACAGGAATTGTTCCAATTTCTTCTACTCTTGATACCGCAGGACCGATGGGTAAATATGTTGCGGATGTAGCACTATTATTAAGTGCAATTCGTTCTAATGACCCAGAAGATCCAATCACAAATGAAAAGCCAGATAATAAAGTGAATTATACAAAGGATCTCGATAAAAAAGACCCAAAATCATTTCGTATTGGTCTGAACTTAGACAATTATGACAAACTCAGTCCAAATCGTAAAACTGCATTTAAGAATCTAGTTGATAGATTACAAAAAGCAGGAGTGGAAATCGTTGATGATATTAAAGTAGAACAATCGACACGAATTTATCATGTCATGTTATATGAATTCAAAAGAGTATTTAATCACTACTTAAGCACCTTAGGAAACAGATCGAAATATACAACCTTAAGAGATATAGTTGAGTTCAACCGAGACAACCAAAAAGAAGCATTAAAGTATGGACAAGTAATTCTTGAGGAAGTACTATATAAAACATCAGGACGATGTAATGAATCAAATTACATCGAAGCCTTGACTGAAAGAGAGTATTTAACGAAAGCATTAAACAAAATCTTCGAAGAGCATAAACTAGATATTTTGTACTTTGCCAATTATACTAGTTTGGGACCACATTGTGGATTTCCAACGATGACAGTTCCAATTGGTAAAGATGAATTAGACATCCCAATTGGCACCTACTTGCTTGCAAAAAAATATGATGAACAAACATTGCTACAAGTGGGACAATTAATCGAACGATTAATCAAAGGGAGAATCAATCCAATATCAAAATAAAGGAGCAAAAATTTGCTCCTTTAAAATTGTATTAATGTAACAAGATATTGTAATGCACCAATCATCATTCCTAAAAATAATCCGATGATTTCAATATGTCTCAGTTCTTTACTCATGAGACCAAATATGATCTTTTCAAACTCAATGAAATCGAGCTCATCAATCCGCTTTTTAACAAGACCATGAATATCAATTCCTGTTGATGCTTGGTCTTTTATTTTATTTAAGATGTCTTCAAACAGTCCTTCTGATTCCTTGTTAATAAATCCTTCTATTAACTGTTCTACGTTCCCAACAAACATTTTTGCCATTGGTGGAATTGCTGCTGAAATTTTTGAAATAAGAATGGTTTTGATCTCATTCTTTAAGTCATCTAGATCCAAGCCATCAATGATTTGATTCATTATTTGATCTTTATTTAGCAATTCCTTTTCGATTGTATCAGCAAGGCTTTCTGCCATTTTGTCTTTTCTCTTAGGAAACACACCTTGTAGTGTGAAAGGTCCTATCTTAATCGGATTAACTGGTCTGAAAAGCATCTTGATTGCAACTTTATTCGTCACATACCCGATAATACCACCGATTACTACTAACATTGCTAATCTAATTATATTGTCCATATTATCACCATCTAAAATTGTTTTATGTCCTTCTCATTTAAAAATTGTTGAATTTCAAATTTATGTCCTTCCAAATCATCAAAGAAAAACGATTTTAACGGAATCTCTTTGAAATGTTTTATCTCTGTCAGTTTGTATACTTCTAATTGATGTACTCTTTTGTAGTGCTCTTCAACATTATTTGTTGTGAAAGAGAAGAGTGTCGAACCAGGCACATCACCTGAATCTTTTTCCTGTACAATTCCTATAAAACTTTTCTCATTAACCTGATATACTCTAGCAAAGCCTTGGTCCATCACAAGATCAAGTTCTAAGACGTTCTCAAAAAAATCAATTCCGTATGAAAAATCTTTATAATACAAGAATGTAATTCCAGAAGAATATTTCATATTATTCACCATCTCTTTTAATTTTTACGTCCATATCCTCTTTACGGCGTTTAAAGTTCTTATTAATTGCTTTGTTTTTGTACATCACTTTATCTGCTTCAATCAATAAATCATCATATGTATATTGATTTTCTATTGTTCTGCATGCTTGTCCAAACGAATATCTTAATTTTGAAAATATCGGATCTTTCGAATGTTTTATTGAATCCTTTAGTTGTCCATTGAGTCTCATCAATTCTTCTATGTCTTTACCAGGCACTAATACTACAAATTCATCTCCACCATATCGAGCAAATAACGATCGATCACCAAAGAC
>CAYSZV010000001.1:28131-38906 GCA_964435595.1 uncultured Candidatus Izemoplasmatales bacterium
GCTTGAACAATTGATGCAATCAATGGTAAGAACACAAAAATCATCACTGTTATAAACACTGCTTTTTTTGTTTTTGTACGTTCTTTAATTGAAATAAATATTGAGTATAGTACGAGTGTATATGCCATCACAAAGTTGATTGTTATAAAGGGTAATCGCTCAAATAAATTGGTGTCACTTGGCACTTTGAACACAAATGGAAAAAATATATTAATTGTTGCGATTATAAAAGATATTACTATCGGAAACTGAAACCAATATAATTTTCGTACTGTACTTATATTTCCATAAATTTTGAAGTGTAAATACGATACCCAAAATCCTGGGACCATCGTACTGGAAACAAATAATAGATAGTTAAATAGATAATTCATTATATGATTAACATTACCAGGTCTCCCATCAAAAGCCCATGAAAGAAATTCGAGAACCAACATCAGCCCTGCACTTATTAATAATGCCCGAAACAATCTACTTGAATAACTGTAGATTTCTTTTCTGTAGTAAATCTTAAATATAAGCATTACTAATATAATTAGAGAATAAATACTTAGCTGAAACTGAAACAATAAATCCATTGATTAGCCCTCCAGTGCAAGTAGTTTTTTGTTGCGGTAATACAATAATAAATCTGTTAAAACCATTAATAAGTTTAACACATACAAGAAAATAACAAAATCCAAATGATATAGTAATTTATGAATAACTCCCATCATATATCCAAAAATAATCACATATAAAAAGAGTACACTTTTTCCTTCAATACTTTTGCTTGTAATACTTTTATGAATTGATACTGGCCATGCTGCTCCAAAACTGATTAACATAAATATTTCAAATACACTCATAAAGTCTCCTTGAAATCTTTGTGAAACAAATAGATTTCTTGCCTTTCATCAATTGATTTTACACTTTTTACAACTCTATAGCCTAAATGCTTATATAATCCAATGTTTCCTTGATCTGATGTTTCTAATGTAACACATTGATACTTTAAGTCTTTAAAATAATCTAATGCATTGCTCATTGCTTGTTTCATAAATCCTTTTCCTTTGTATTGAGGAATAATTCCAGTGTAATAAAGATGAATACTTTGTTCGAAATCATGGTTCAATTTTTGATACACTTTCATATATGTTTTGTACTTCCTTCTCTCTTTAAACGAGAGAGATAGCCAAAATCTGATTAGTTGAAACAAAGCACCTGAACCTAAAATAGTAATCAGTCCTAATTTCGCTTTAGAATCATTCATAAATGTAACATACCCTACCGGTAATCCATCTTGATATACTACATAAATATATCCATACTTATTTATTACTATCGTCATAAAACGAAACAAATAATAACTTGATTGAATACGTTTTTCTTCATCTTCAATCAAATATACAAAATTATCATGTTTGAAAAATGCGGTTGCCAACGTTTTTGACATCATAATTTGCTCTTCTTTCGTTAGCCTCTGGAATCCATTTTTCATTAGTATTTTTCTTGAACAACGCGCAAGAATGACATAACATGACTTTCTAATTTCACAATATAACTTGTATCATTATATGTGAAATTAAACATTCTTCTAAGTGTTAGGATTGGATTTTTGATTTGATCAAATGGAATGACTTCATTCCTCGCTCCTGTTAGTTCAAATGTCTTATTTTTATATTTAATAACAACCTTACCAATTTTCCTTCTTTTTTTATTTTCTACTTTGTAATCTGCATGATATAAGATCGCGTCACTTTCAAATTCAGTATCTAATAATTTGTGTGACAATGATTTTTGAAATTGATTCCATTCAACTAAATTATCATATTTGAATCCCTCAATAAATCCATACTTATTCATTGAACCAACTGTATTACAATGAGTACATTTGATTTCGTTTTTATGAGATACAATTGTATTTGGTGTTTCACATTCCGGACAGATATATGCGACATTATCAAATCCCTCCGCAAGTCTTTTACCAGGTCTTTCTATCATGTTTTTTCTTTGATATTCATAATCGTTGTTATACAAGAATTCTTTGATTCTATTTCCAATTTCTTCTACACCCATAGACTGTAGTTCATCTTTTTTAATTGCAATATTATAATCCAGATGTACTTGACGTTTTTTTCTTCTAGCTGTAGCCCAACGAGGTCTTGTTAAATATCCTCCCTTAAAGGTACAAGTCACAACGTCTACTTTTAACTTTTTGATCAATTTATATGTTGATTCTTCAATATAGTTTGTTTCCCCAAAAAACGTAGTATCTCCCTCTGGAAAGATCAAAACTGGATATCCTTTTTTGATTGCTTTAAAAATCAATTTGGCGGCTCTAATATCAGAAGATCCTTTGCTTTTAGGAATACTATGTAATAATTTTGTAAATATGAATTTGGTTGGTTGCTTCGCAAATAAACTTTGAGAGGCAACCGCATATGGTGTAATTTTAAACCTCTTTTGAATATGAATAACATCAAACAAAAAAGCATGGTTTCCTAGAAGAATATACGGCTCCGTTCTTTTAAAATGAAATCCATCATTAAGTGTGAATGTAGTTTTTGCATCTTTTCTCATCCATACAAGTACAAAGTACCTTAAAAAATTCAATACTATATCTTGTATTTTTTCACGAAACGTTCTATCCATTCTTCGCACCTCCAAGTTGTTATTATAATGATACATTATAATCATTTGAATATCAAATCACTTTGATATTTTGTGAATTAATTACTATCTCATTGTTTTACAGGTGTAACAAATCATTCCTTGTTTTTGTATCCATATGTTCACATGCATATCGAAAGATCATTCTATCTAATGTCTTGTAGTGATCCGTCAGAAACGCTATGATTTGTTGGGGATACGTTACGTATGCACATTTCAAGACCCAACCAACTGCTTTCTTAACATGGTAATCTTCATCATCTTTCAAGTATCCGACCAATTCTAAGACATGTTCAATCGGATATGTACAGGTTATCTTTTGAGAGGATATCAACATGGAAACCAAAGCTGCTCTTCTTACATCTTTGTTTTTGCTTTTACTCCATTTTTTTAAGACAGAATACAAACTATAATTCGCATTAAATATTGGACCCAAAACACGATAACAATACTGGTCTACTTGATCCCAGTCATGAATATGATTCAGCAGAAGATTTTCGTAGATACTTAAATACTTTTCATCCACAACTGAAGTTCTTTTCTTCAAGAGCAATGTTCCCATCGAGAAGTGTGGTCTACTATCACTGATTATCAGAGGATTCACAGCATAAATATAATCCACATCATCTTGGGGCATAACACTATATATCCTTGGTAATAATTTATTTAATATTGTACTAGAAATCCGATTGTATTGTTGAAATTCTAAGTCGATTTTTCTCATTACAATATCATTATAATCAAGAGAACGTTCCAATTGAATATCCAAGGGTTCAATCTCATATAATTCTTTGTTTATTTTTTGCGCCAAAACACATCCCATTTTCTTATAAAATGCTTGCGCTTCAACAGCTGGATGACCGCTTATATAAAGCTTTTCAGCTTTTAAGTCTTTTGCAGTTTTTGATGCTAATAATAGTAAATTCGTTCCAATCCCTTGTCCTCTATAACGGTTATCTGTATGAATATATACTACATTCATATATCCATCAAATTTTAGTGTATCTAAAACTGCAAATCCAACTACATTTTTATTGTCTTTGGCCAGTATGGTAATATTCTTTTCATTTTTCATATACGACTCAATAAAGGATAGTTTTCTAGTGTCCCACTCATCAACAAAACAATCATCTTTTTCTAATAAAACACCGTTTTCTACATACTTCACTCGAACTGTTTCAGTATACCGACGGAATCCATTGAGGATTCCTGTTTTAATATGTTCAGGATGAACAATACTATATCGAATCACTTTAATAGTCCTTTATAATATGAAATTGTATATAAGGTCTTTAAATCTGTTATTTCATTAGAAGCAATCAATTCTTCTGCTTCTTGTAATGATACAACCATTGGCTCAATAAACTCATCCTCATCAGGTGTTAATCTATTGTCAACCAAATCACAATCATAGGCAATAAAAAGTTCAATCATTTCATCGCTATAAGCGATACAATTATGAATGTCATGAATGTGTTCAAAATGATTTGAGTTATATCCTGTTTCTTCTTCAATTTCTCTTTGTACACATGCCAATCCTGTCTCAGCCTTCGAATCCTTTTTTCCAGCAGGAATCTCAATGCTAATTTTGTGAACTGGATAACGATATTGCTTTGTTAAAACAAGTTTTCCATCTTTTGTAATCGGCAAGACAGCGGCTGCTCCATTGTGCTTGATATAAGTTCTAGTTGCTTCTTTTCCGTCTGGAAGAAGAATATCATCTACATACAAATCCATAAAATCATTTTCAAATACCAATTTACTCTTCAGCGTTTTTTCTTTCATAAAATCACCCTATCTATATTATAACAAAAAAGCCCTTAAAAAGGGCCTTTTTGTTTAGAATACTCAAAAAAAATTATCTTTTAAAATCCCAGTATGGGAAGATTAGTAATTGTGAGCTCTTGACTATTGATATTTTTTTGTATACTTTACAATCACTTCATCAAGAAGTTTTCCACCCTGAACAATCAAATCATCGCATCCCAAAGTTTCATCACGTTGTGTTTCTAATAAGGTTTCACAGACTCTCGATCCTAATACCGAGTTGAATCTTGTTTTGTATTCTATCACTGCTTCTTGCAACAATGGACTATTGTGAGAGTTGGAATTGGTAAAGAGTATTCCCAATACAGCAATTGCTCCAGTTACAACTCCACAGGTTTCTTTTTCATACATTCCTCCGCTAAAGGGTGCCATCATCTTGAAATGGGACTCCAAAAGTCCTAAATTGAATTTCTCATTCGCAGCGTAAACAATTGTTTCACTGCAGCTTAAATCATGATTTTTTTGATTCCTATATTTTCTAATAAATTGTTCCACATTTATCACCATCTAATGAATTATAACATAGCAATGCCTGAAGTAAAAAAAATGTTTTGATAATTACTAGAACGTATATGTTTTCACAGATATCACTTTTCTAAACACATTATTTGTTTCATCATCGATTTTCCTTTATAATGTTTATGTAAATGAAGGAGGAAATATTATGAATGATATCAAGAAAGGGACTAACAAATTTTATATTGGTGAAAATGAAGAAAGCCGTATTGCGCACATCACTTGGGTAAGTGGTGGGAAAAACATTATTGTTGTGAATCATACATTTGTTGATCCGTCATTAAGAGGACAAAATATCGCTGGATCATTGCTTGCAAAAGTAATTGAAATGGCTAGACAAGAAGATTTAAAAATCGTACCTACTTGTTCATATGTTGTTGCAAAAATGACTAGAAACGATGAATACAAGGATGTATTACTCAATAAATGAAAGAATTCGTATACACATTAACCTTAATCGACCGTTTATTTGTTGAAGATAACTGGACACAAAAAGATGAAGCCATTATCACAAGACATTTTAGAAACCTTGTCGATTTAGAGAATAAAGGAATCTTAATTATGGCCGGCAAAACAGCTGATTTAGATCCTAACACAAAAGGCTTTGTTTTCTTGCAAGCAGAATCAGAAAAAGAAGCCTTAAAGATTATGAACAATGACCCCGCAATATTGGAAGGTATTATGACCGGTGTACTACAAGAATATAACGTTGCATTATTTAACAACGAGTATAAAAAATAAAAAATCTCTAATTGGAGGTTTTTTTAATTTCATCTTCTTCGTAAAAAAGTCAATTTTATTGTTTCAATGAAAAAGAAAAAACCAATTCTAGTTGAATTGGTCTTCTTTTCCTAGTCTAATCACTTTGTATTCTCCTGAATCAACATCTACATCATAAATGCTAAAATTATGATCAACATCAAACTCATTTGTACGATATGCAAAATTCAAAGAAGCACTACCTTGTTCTTTTGATTCTACTCTGTGAAATACGTATGGTGGCCAAACAAGCATTGCTGGACCTTTAAATAGAAGTTCACCATTTTTATATATTTCATTATTTGTAACCACAAAACTTTCTACTTTCCCATGCTCAACAGAATATAAATCAACATGTCTTTCTCCATGAAGAACTAGAAGATTATCTCCTTGATGTGGATGCATATACCAAGGGCGTTCTACTCCATTAATACTTCCGGGTGAGACAGCGTTTGATTCGTGGATAACACGATCAACCCCAGCAACATCTTTTAATAACGCTTTAGGCATAATATCAAATCTTACACCTTTTGTTTCTCTGAATCGTATCAAATCAACAACTTTATATAGTCCCTTTACTTCCAACAAATTTTCTTTCACTGTCGTTTCTCCTTCTATAAGATATACCTATTTTACAAAAAATTGAAAGGGTTTTCAAATGTTTGGCAAAAAAATATTCATTGTTTTCTTCCCAGGTCTAAAATATCTTCTATTTTTTTCATCACATGATCATATCCCAACCCTTTTTGATGCGTAATTGTACAGTTAGAACAATCTTTGGTTCCATCTTCTAAAAATGTAGGATTGCCCCCACATTTATCTTTTAATGTATACAAAGGACAGTAGCAAAATAGACAATTAAACTCTTCTTCTTTTATCCCATTATGACAAGGAAAGAACTCACAGTTTTTATTTTGTACGAATTTATAATTATGACCCATATATTCACCTCGTTTATACAAATCATTATAATACGGAAAGAAAAAACATCAACAAAAAGTTGATGTTAGTTTTTTAGTTTGGTGAATGTTTGTGTTCCGTTACTGTATTGTGGTGTGTTAATTCCTTGAATTAATGGTAATGCATATTTCAAGTATTCATCAGTCACACCGTTACCTGCTTCATTTATCATTGATGCTGGCATGGTTTTTTCAACATTAGCAATTTCACTCAAAGGATGAGAGCCAAATTTCACTTTGTATTCTTCCCCTTCTGCACGGCTAATAGTAACCATCAAATCAGATTTACCTGAAACAGCCAATTTCACTGCTTGCCTTCCTACTTCAACTGCTTCTTCAACATCTACTTTTGATTGAATATGAGCGGCAGCTCTTTGGATTGATCCCAGTTCAATACGACGAGAAGAAATTCTCATTTCATTGTTTACAACATTACTTAGTTTTGAAGCAACCCCACCTAATTGTACATGTCCAAATGCATCTTTCAATGCTGAAGCACTACTTACTAATAATCCTTCTTCATTTACGATACCTTCAGATACAGCAATCAAGCATTGTTGTTTTTCACCATATACTCTTCGTACATCAGATTTGAATTTTTCAATACTAAACGGTACTTCTGGCAAATAAATTAAGTCAGGTCCATACCCTTCGATTGAAGCGATATGTGCAGCAGCAGTAAGCCATCCTGCATGACGTCCCATAATCTCTACGATTGTTACTTTTCCTTTTGGATAAGCATACATGTCTGCATTGATTTCCATGATTGTATTTGCAATATATTTCGCAGCACTACCATATCCAGGTGTATGATCGATATGTGGTAAATCATTATCAATTGTCTTTGGTACACCAATGACATTCACTTCATAGCCTACACGTCTCATGTATTCAGCAATTTTATGAGCCGTGTCCATCGAATCGTTTCCACCATTATAGCAAAAATAACGTATATTGTATTTTTGAAAAATATACAACAAACGAATATAGTCTGTTTCATCTTCATTTAATTCCGGCATTTTATAACGCACTGTTCCAAACGCACTACCTGGTGTATGTTTCAGTAATTCAATTTGCTCTTTGTCTTGTTTTGAAGCGTAATAAAAATCTTCATTCAAGGCCCCTTGAATCCCATGTTTCATCACTAGAACATCATCAATTAAATCTGAATGTTTCGCAGCTTCAGTAATGATTCCATATGCACTGGCATTGATTACACTTGTTGGTCCACCTGATTGCCCGTATAACAGGTTTCCTTTTAGTTGTTGTTTCATACTATCATCTCCCATAATAATCTTCTTATTTATCATATCACAGAAAGCAAATATTTATAAATGTATTATTCTTTTTTGGATAAAATGCACAAAAAAAACGACAGAGGTCGTTTTATTCGAATACAATATTATTTCCTTTTAATGATACTATATTTGCAAGTGATTCCACTCTTACACCTCTAGATTCCAATGTTTTCCGACCCTCTAGTGTACCTTTTTCTATCACTGCACCAAATCCAATCACAGCTGCGTTGGCTTGTCTAATAATATCAACAAGACCATTCGCGGCACTACCTGTTGCTAAAAAATCATCTATAATCACGACTCTATCCAAGTCAGTTATGTATTTTTTATCAATGATGATTGTATGATATTTTTCTTTTGTAAAAGAATAGACTTTACTTTTATAGACATCATCGCTTGTAATCAATGATTCCGTTTTACGTGCAAATACAATTGGAATATTGTTCATTGCGTTGGCAGTTGATAAGGCGAATGCAATTCCACTTGCTTCAATCGTTACTATTTTCGTTACTCCATCAAATCGTTTTGCGAACTCTTGCCCAATTTCAAACACAAGTTCCGTATCAAGCATATGATTAATAAAATGATCAACTTTTACGATTCTTTCATCAATAACATATGCTTCAAATTTTATCTTTTGCCTTAATTTTTCCACGAAATCACCCTCTTGTCATATTAACGTTTATTCTATAATTATATTTTCTTTTTTATTGATGAAAATCCAAGGTAAATAGGCTAAGAAGTATAAAGTCCCAACCACTGCTCCCATTATTAATATTCTCAATCCAAGATTAGAAGGTAGAAAATTCAAGACACTATCTCCGGCTTCTGTCGTACTCAAGAATAAGTAGTTTGCACCTTCCACATTGATATTTACTACTATTGCTATAATCGTTAATACAATCATAACTCCAAGACTCTTAAATATTGATTTCACATTAACCTTATATCCAAATACAAATATCATATAAAATACAGCAATGAAAATTGACGTATGTTCAATCCAAAATTGATAATATCTAAAATGTGTCGGACCATTATCTATAATCACCGCAGGCGTTATCAATGCATTAATACTTCCAGCCAAAACAAAGAAATATACTACTTCAAATAACCCACGTTTTTTTGTCATTAGCATATATCCACTCATCATCGCTGCCCAACCACAAACTGTGATTGGTAGATGATTGGCAATATTAGGAGTATTGGCAAACCCAGCAACATCTCCCAAATAAATCTTATGCCAGAAATATACCATGTCACTTAATAAGATAATAATTGCAAATGCAATTCTAAAATTTTCCTCATGTTTCCAGTTTTTTAACTTGTCTCCATATTTATAAAGCAAAAAAATACATCCCAACATTATAACAATAGGAATAAAATGAGCCAAGCTAAAATATTGAAATTCTCCCTCAACACCATGATCTAAGAAACTACCTATATCCATCAACAATTCCTCCTTTTACAATCCTATTTAAAATTATACTATATATGAGAGAAAAATAAAAAAGCTATTTTGAATAGCTTTTTTTATATAATACTTTTTGTCTATATTTCACACTACGTCTTGACTCTGCACTTCCATCTTCAACGCCTGCATCACCTAAAACACACCCTGATTGCTTGGGTTCGGACGAAAGAAAGACCAACATTTGCATTACTTCTTTATAGTTCAACTGTAAATATTATTGTTTCTTTGTCTGACGTAGCGGAAATAGTTCCATTTAATTTTTCGACTATCTTCTTCGTTAAGGTTAATCCTATTCCGTTAGATTTTGTTGATCTTGATTTATCTTTAATATAGAATAAATCAAATATTTTCGATAGTTCTTCTTCAGACAATTTACCCTTGTTTCTTATTGTAAATTTTGTTTTATTTGATTGTTTCATTGACATTTCTATTGTGTCGTTTTGATTTGAAAATTTTATTGCATTACTTAATAAATTTTGAAATACTTGATAAATCAATTCCTTGTTTGAAGTGATTGTGATTTCATTAAAATCCAAATCGAACGATAATTCTTTTTGATCCCAATCCAATTGTTGAAGTTGAATCACATTTCTTAATAATTCAGTGATATTGAAAGTATCTGAAGTAGGTACGATGACCTGATTATCAATTTGAGATATTAGCAACATATTTTTCGACAAGTTTGATAATCTAGCAGATTCTTCAATGATAATATTCGTATACTGGATTCGTTCTTCCTCAGTTAAAGCATTGGGATGCAGCAACTCTGCATATCCTTTTATTGCTGATAATGGAGTCTTCAATTCGTGCGAGAAATTTCTAACAAAATCTTTATTCAAGTATTCATTGTTTTGCAAATCTGAAACCATTAAATTAAAATTATTTGTTAACTCAGATATTTCATCATGATGATGATCTTCTAACACTGATTCGAAATTTCCTTCTATTATAGATTTTGTTGCTTCGTTCAAACTCTTGACGCGTTTGATTAATAAACGATCCAATAAGAATGAATAAAACAGCAAGGTAAATGACACCGTGATAATTCCTCCAAACAATATTACAGTTGGATTAACTTCATCCGGTCTTACACCCTCACCAAACAACCTCCATAATACATTTGGCACAAATGAAGATAAAAACATAACGAGAACACCACTTAAAATTATTTTTACTGTTATACTTCGTTTTTTCATTTTAATACCGCCCTATATCCAAGTCCTCTCACAGTTACAAGTTCAAAATCTTGAGTATGGACTTTTTCTCTTAGTCGCTTGATGTGAGTGTCAA
>CAYSZV010000001.1:38916-65837 GCA_964435595.1 uncultured Candidatus Izemoplasmatales bacterium
TGATATGACTCACTATCATAGCCCCATATTTCATTCATCAACTGATCTCTTGTAAAAATTCTTTCTGATGAAGCCACCAATATATATAGCAACTGAAATTCTTTATTCGTTAATTCAATCTTTTTGTTTTCAATTGTACATTCTAAATTATTGTAATCTAAATATACCGATTTGTGTTTAAACACATTTTCACTAACAATTTTATATCTTCTCAAGTGTGCTTTCACTCGAAGGATAAGTTCCTTCATATCAACAGGCTTTACAATATAGTCATCTGCACCACTAGTAAAACCCTTTTCCTTATCGGTGAAAGTATCTAATGCAGTTAACATGATTACAGGAATATCTTTGTTCGTTTCTCTAATTTTTTTTACTAATGTGATTCCATCCGTATGAGGCATCATGATGTCACTGATGACTAAATCAATATGCTCGTTTAAAAACACATCATAAGCTTCACTTCCATCATTTGCCTCTATGATATGATAGCCATTTTTTTCAAGATTTTTGCAAATTAATTTTCGAATATTATACTCATCTTCTACAACTAAAATTTTCAGCATGAAATCACTCCTTTTTCTCTTATTCTGTACGTAATGCAATCACGGGATCTTTCTTCGCTGCGATACGACTTGGAATTAATCCTGCGACTAATGTTAATATACTGGATAATATAATCAATCCAATTGCATAATACATTGGCAATCCAGCAAAACTCTCCACACCAATTAAACTATTGATAATGATATTTATTGGTCCTTGCAATAGGAAATAAACACCTATCCCTAGTATACCACTAGTAAGTCCAATCAATAAAGTCTCAGCATTAAAGATTCTTGATATATCTTTCTTACGTGCTCCCAATGATCTCATTATACCAATTTCTTTTGTTCTCTCTATTACACTCACATATGTAATAATACCAATCATTATCGATGATACCACTAAACTTATTCCAGCGAATGCAGCTAAGACAATAGTAATTGTATCAATCAATGCTGAAATCGTACTTGAAATTAATTCTGCTAAATCAGTATAAATAATTTGGTTATCATCTAATAGTCCAACATTGTAATCATCTAAATATGCTTTGATTAGATCTTTTGATTCATAAGTTGTAGGATAAATTTCTATACCTACAGGCATACTATCTCCACCGATTAATTGCATGACTGTTTCATATGTTAATTGTTCATTAAAGGGTTGACCAGTTAGAATATTTATAGTGTCATCTTCAGCTTGTGCAATAACAATTTCTGATGTCTCAGCATTTTCTAGAATCGTAGCTGTGAGTTCACTTGTATATGCGATACCCGTGCTTAAAATCTCACTCGTAGCATCCTCATTTACTCTTAATATTCCGGTAATTGTAATTGAGATTGCTTCTTCATCATTATACATAGATTGATAATCATTACTAGGTAAATATAGTCCCATTATTTCGGTATAAAATACATCGTTTGGTATGACTTTAAATTCTTTACCCAAAAAGTCTTCAAATGTATACTCGTCTTCTACATTATAACCCAATGCTTCAATAATTGAGATGTCCAATTCATTTTCGTTACCTACAACCAAAACCAACTCGTTAAATGCATCAGGATATGTACCTGCTAAAACGTCATATTGAGTTTCAACGAATTCTTGATTATTCGGCAATTCATTAAATATACTGCTTGTAAAGAAATCAAATCCAGAACTCTCAAGTGTGGTTAATTGGTAAGTCCCATTTGCATTTTCATTAACCACATTAATTGCTACCGCACTTGTATAGGAAATAGAACTATAATATGATGCATCCATATTGTTAAGATAGTCAATATAGTCCTCAGTTATGATATTTTGATGTAATTCTACGTCCTCGGAAGGATCACTCAAGTATATCATATTTCCGTCAGGGAAAGAAGGGTCGTCTGACTCCATAAATCCATTTCCTGGGCTATCATTTCTAATTGTTGTTTGTACATATTCGTTTACTGTAATAGGAAATCCTGCAAGAGTATCTCCTTGCATATCATCAATATATTCTGTCATTCCTGCAGAGATACCAAACACCAATGCTACTCCAATAATCCCAATACTTCCTGCAATTGCAGTAATCATTGTTCTTCCTTTTTTAGTGAACAAGTTTTTGAAACTTGTTCGAATTGCTTGATAATAACTCATAGAAGTTTTTCTATTTGATAAAGTATCTAAGATTTTAGAATCGTAATCCTTCACACCATTCGTGTCATCGATTACCTCACCATCTAACAACCGAATTAAACGGTCACTGTATTGTTCTGCAATTTTACTGTTGTGGGTAACCATAATTACCAATCGCTCTTTTGATATGTCTTTTATTAATTTCATAATTTGTTTGCTTGTTTTACTATCTAATGCCCCAGTTGGTTCATCAGCTAATAAGATTTTAGGATTATTCACAAGTGCCCTAGCAATTGCTACTCTCTGCATTTGACCACCAGATAATTGATTTGGCTTTTTATACAATTGATCTGCTAACCCTACATCCTCTAATACTTTCGTTGCACGTAATTTTCTTTCAGACTGTTTTACACCGGATAAACTAAGTGCCATCTCCACATTATCTAGTACTGTCAAATGTGAGATCAAATTATAATTTTGAAATACAAATCCGATAGTTGAATTACGATATGCATCCCAGTCTTGATCTTTGAAGTTTTTTGTAGATTTATTATCAATCAGCAAATCTCCACTCGTATATCTATCTAATCCACCAATAATATTCAAAGTTGTGGTTTTCCCACAGCCTGATGGTCCTAAAATAGATACAAATTCATTTTTTCTAAATTTTAGATTAACTCCTCTTAAAGCCTCTACTGTTTGGTCTCCAACATAGTAGGCCTTCTTGATACTTTTTAACTCTAACATATTTTTATTCCTCCGCTCTTTCTGAGTTTACTACTGTATTGTATATTGTCAATATGAACTCAGTGTGAACAAATAAAAAAAGGTAGAACTTTCTCTACCTTTCCATATATATGTGAAATTCTCAATACGATTCTATTTTAATGTGCGAATCAAAATATTTGCTGCTTTCATTATTCGATTGCCTTTTTGTTCATCTATGTTACGTGCAATTTCTCTAAAATCATATTCTTCCAATTCTTCCATTTTTTCTTTGCTCATCAACTTCTCGAGTGCAAGAATGTACATATCTTGATATGATCCATTGGTGTCCATTTCAAAATCTTTCCCTAATTTATATAAAACTTTTTCATAAAACATTTTCTCATTCTTCAGTTCTTTTTTTAGTATAAGATTAGATAAATTATTTTTATCTTCTAAATCCATATTATAAAGATTTTGTGATAACTCTAATTCTTTTGGAACATTATTAAAGTAATATTCTTTTCCTTTTAACTCACCAAAAACTTTCATTGCATCTAAATAGCCTAATTTCATATTTTCCGCAGCATTATCTTTGTTAAAGTATAGAATATTTCCAAGGCTTTTAGACGGTCCGATTCCTATGACATCGGCGTCTTTATATTTCGGCTTAATTTTATTAGTAAACAAATTCACACCGATAATCTTTTTATATCCTTTGTCATACGCCATCTTTAAAGGAAAATTATCATAAAGTCCGCCATCAATAAATTTTTTATCGAATGACTCATCTTGGGTAAACCCCGGTATCATTGCACTTCCTAATAGATAATACTTTAATTCCCCTTGATCAATGTCTTCCACATTTAATCGGAGAGCTTTTTTATCATTCACTGAAATGGTTACAAACCCAAAGCCAATATCACTATTTCTGACTTCATCTTCATCTAAATATTCTGAAATCATAGAACGCAATGGACTAATATCTAGACCACTATCATCCCAGATTTTTTTTACCGTATGTTTCACAAAATGAAAGGTTGTAGCAAAGACACCTTCATTGGCGATTTTATCTATTCCTTCAATTGTTTCTTTATCAGCATTAAACACATGATCCATTCCTAATTCAGACCACATTTGATATGCTATATCGTATTTCTTTTGAGCGAAAAACGCACCATTCAAAGCTCCCACACTGGTTCCACAAACATAGCCAATTTCAAGTTCCAATTCGTTTATGGCTTTCCAAACTCCTATTTGGTATGCCCCTTTGGCTCCTCCGCCCCCTAATACTAGACCATACATGTCATCAACTCCTTGTATATATTATAACACCAAACATTTATAAACAGGAAGACTTCCTATTTAAAATTCTATCTATTTAGTTCAACGAATCATCTTGCCCTTGCAAAAAGTCAATAATATCTATCAACTCTCTAATATTGAACAAAGAATCATCTTCAATATAAGTATAAACTGTTGTAAGTCCAATCTTTGTAACCGCATCAAATTCACCTATCAAAGAATCCAAAAGAATGAAATACGTGTGGATATAGCGATTGTCTTCTTGATCATACCCTTTGATGAAAACATCTAAATTGATATAACTATCATGAACACTATAGGTAAAATATACATCATCATAATCTAATTTGATCCCATCCACATCAATCACTTGGTTCTTCTGATTTAATCTAGGTCTAAACGGAACAATATTCCATCTCTCATAGGAAGGAGACGTACCACACAATTCTATGACCAATGGAAACAATTCAATATCCCCATCTGCCGAAATTACAAAATCCATTTTGTTGTCTTCTTTTTCAAATGAAATTTCAAACACCAAATCAGGATGGACAAGTTTCAGTTGTTCTGCTATTAAAAAAGCAATATCATCTGCATTATTTTCTAATTCTTCAAAAATATATAATTCATTCTTTGTAAACCACTTCCAGAAAAACAATAGGTTCTCATTCATCGACGTCACCTCAATCATATTATACCACAAATAATAAAAATAAATAATATGATAATCTTACTTGACTTTCTCTCTTAATAGCGGTAACATACCAATATGCGTATATAACCATATGGAGGTGGAATATGAATCAATTAATTGACTTGTATAAGACACTGAGTGATGAAACGAGAATGCGTATCATTAATTTGATATATAGACAAGATTTATGTGTTTGTGAATTGGTTGAAATATTAGAATTATCTCAACCTAAAATTTCTAAACATATAGCCAAATTTAGACAAATCGGTCTAGTAGAAACTGAACGTAATGAACAATTTATTTATTACAAATTCAATCACAATAACGTAGCGTATGAAAATATCATTAAAAATATGATTGAAGAACTCAGTAAAACAGAGCTATATAAACATGATGTGGAAAGGCTACATGCAATAGAAACCTTTGTATGTAGTAAGTAGGCAATATAATGAATGTATTTAACATATTTAACGATATTTTTTTGAAGATGGTTTGGCTTAGTGATCTGGTTTTTTCATTACTGGAGAACATATTTCAACTAGATTCTCAATCAACTCTATTTGGGATATTACACTTCTTTATTTATGATACCATTAAGATTTTCATCTTATTAAGTTTCTTAATATTCTTAGTGTCATATATCCAAAGCTATTTTCCACCAGAAAGAACAACAAAAATATTGGGCAGATTCAAAGGAATCACCGGGAACATCTTAGGAGCATTATTGGGAACAATTACACCGTTTTGCTCATGTAGTAGTATTCCGATATTTATTGGATTTACTCGTGCAGGATTGCCACTTGGAGTAACCTTCAGTTTCTTGATTAGTTCACCACTTGTTGACTTGGCTTCCTTTTTAATCTTAATGAGTTTCTTGGGACCTCAAATCGCAATTGCTTATGTTATAGTAGGTCTTATATTAGCCGTTTTAGGTGGTTTAATTATAGACAAAGCGAAAATGGAAGACTACCTTCAAGATTACGTTATTGAAATGAGAAAACAAGGAAATACCAATGATCTAGTTATTTTAGAGATGACAAAAAAAGAACGTGTAAAATTTTCTTTTGATCAAGTGTTAGATATCATTAAAAGAGTTTGGCTTTACGTTTTAATTGGTGTTGGAATTGGTAGTACAATTCACAATGTTATTCCAGAAGATGTTATTGGATATATATTGGGTGGAAACAATCCATTCAATGTACTCATTGCAAGTGTCGTGGGAATTCCAATGTATGCTGATATCTTTGGTACTATCCCAATAGCCGAAGCTTTACTTGGTAAGGGTGTTGGAATTGGTACAATTCTCGCATTTATGATGAGTGTTACAGCTTTATCATTACCTTCCATGGTTATGTTAAGTAAAGTAGTTAAGAAAAGATTATTGTTCACTTTTATCGGAATCGTTTCGTTTGGAATCATTATTATTGGATATTTATTTAATATCTTAGAATTTATTGTATAGGAGAAGAATATGAATATTAAAGTATTAGGATCAGGATGCCCTAGCTGCATCAAATTAGAAAAATATGTAAAAATTGCTGTAGAACAATTAGAATTAGAAGCTACAGTCGAAAAAGTAACAGACATGAAAGATATCTTAGGATATGGAGTAATGAGCACACCTGCTTTGGTTGTTGATGAAAAAGTAGTTTCAACAGGAAAAGTATTGAGTCCAAAAGACATTATTAAATTACTAGGATAGAGCGATTATAATCGCTCTTTTCTTATGTCTATTTCATGGTATAATAATATTGAAATGAGGTGTGTCTATGAACAAAGAATTGTTTTATCAAAAATATAGGAATCTAAGTCAGTCTGATGAGTTTATTTCAATGTGTGAAAACACCATTTTGCAATTCGAACAATACTGTCATTCTTCGATTGAAGAAACTACAATAGATGATATAAAAAAATATTCCAAATATTTAGTTGACCAAAATATGAATAAATACAATAATTACATCCATATAGCTAGATACTATTATTATATAAATTACAAAGAACACTATATTCATATGACAAAATACTTTAATTCACATGGAGTGTTAGAAAATATTATAAATCGTATTACTTTATACGAAAACGAAGACAAGAAAGACCTGATTATTAAAGATATAACACTGCCTGCATTTGGAACTGATTCAGAAGATTTACCAAAAGCAACAGAGCAATTTATGAAGGTTCTAAACAAACACTTAGATAGAGCATCTTGTAATAAAATACTCGCAGGAAACAATCATGGTATACCAAAAGAAAGTTTTGAGAAGGAAAAGCAGTTTTATCAAAAAAGCCCTTCTTTAGAGCATTACTTAAAGGAACGTCACGACAGAAAAATTCATGAACTTCAAGATCATCTAGACCAAAACAAAGTATGGTTCGAACAAATAGTTACCCCAGAAGCCATTGAACTAGTAAAAGGCAATCAAGAAATACTAAGTGGGGTATTACAAGGTGATAAACTCTACATCACAAAGATTCCATACGATATAAACAACTTTCTAAACACAGAAGATGATACTTTGAAAAGATACTATGCTTGCCATTGTACTTTTGTCAGAGAAAACATAAAAAACAAGAAAGCTGATATTCCAAGAGAATGGTGTAATTGTAGCGGAGGGTTTGCTAAATTTCCATTTGAAGTCATTCTTGACCAGGAATTAGATATTGAACTAATAAGTACTCCTCTAGATGGAGATTACTTTTGTAGATTTTCTATTGATTTATCGAATATAAAATATAAAAAAAAGCCGATATAATAATATATCGACTTTTTATTTTACAGGTGGTCTCGGTCCGTAATATTGATAATATCTGGCTTTGATTTTACCATTATATAAGACTCTATTTCGATCTGCTTTCTTACCATATACACGTTCGAATTCTTCAAACGATGTTATGAAATAAGAACTCCATGTATCAAGTCTTCTAAATATATTACCTATTGCAATATACATACCTTTAACAATATGCACTGTATCTAGTCTTTCTCCATAAGGAGGATTAGAGATGACAATACTATAATTATTCTCATATTCAATTTCCTTAAAATCTGCTTGCTTGAATTCTATACAATCATCTACTCCTGCTTCTTCCGCATTTTCGATTGCTGCTTCTATACTTTTCGCATCAACATCTGATCCGTAAATCTTTAGTTCTATATCATTATCCATTGCTTGATATGCTTTTCTTGTTTCTTCTTTCCAAATGTCTTTGGAAATCCAAGTCCAATGTTTACTAGAAAAGTCTCTTGATAGGCCTGGAGCAATATTTCTACCAATCATAGCTGCTTCAATCGGAATTGTACCACTACCACAAAATACATCATATAAAACACGATCTTTACTCCAATATGATAAGAGAACCAATCCAGCAGCCAGGGTTTCCTTCATTGGTGCTTCAACGGTTCTAATTCTATAGCCTCTTTTATGTAAACCAGCACCTGATGTATCCAACGTAATCGTTGCTACATCTTTCAATAAAGAAACTGAAATAGGGTAAACCTCTTCTGTCTCATCTAGCCAGTCGACATGATATGCTTCTTTTAGATTGTCAACAATCGCTTTTTTAACCATTTTTTGACATGTAGTTACGTGAAAAAGCTTTGATTTAACGGATTTTCCGTTAACTACAAACTTTCCATTTTTTGATATGTATTTTTTCCATTGAATCGATTTAGATTGATCAAATAGCTGATCAAATGTGAGTGCTTTAAATTCAGCAATTTTAATTAAAACACGATCCGCAGTTCTTAGCCATAAATTAGAATTTACAATTGCACGTTCATCGCCCATATAAGTGATTTTCCCATTTTCAGTGGATTTCACTTCATACCCTAATTGCTCGATTTCTCTTCTACAAACAGCTTCTAATCCAAAAGTCGTTGTAGCAATTAATTCATACATCATAATTGACACCTCTTATTCTACTTAACTATAGTATACCATAAGAAATTGAAACACAATCTTAAACTATACAAGATAATTAAAATCAAAAAAGGTATTCATCCGAATACCAATATTTTTGACTATTTCTCTTTTCTTATTTTACGAATAGCTTTGCGTACTTTTTCTTCATGAACACTTTTTACTTCGTCAAATGTCATAACAGAAAACGCTCCAAATACTTCCATTTTCTTCCTCAACTTTCACATATTTATTGATTAAATTATATACATGCATTGTGGATTTATGTTTCCTTCTTCTCCAAGAAAAATGACGTGTCACTTCTCACAACCTTGACCTATTATACATACATAAAAATTATTGTAAAGAGAAATGTTTCAAAAAGGTTAAAAAAGTTTTAATTGTCTTAGTAAAGCGATTTTTTTGACATGTAAATTGAATTCTTAGTAAAAAAATGCAAGTTTTTTTAGCACCTTAAAGTGTTCAATTATATGAAGTTTTACTCATATTAAAATCACGGATTATTTCAAATTTTGAACAAAAAAAAGTCTCGTAAGACTTATTTCATTGTGTTTCATGGTGTCAATTTAAAACACTTGATTCTTTACCAAATACTTATATATTTCTACCATATGCCCAATATTTCCTTCACCAGCAAATTTTGTCATATCAAAAAAGTTTTCTTCTAATGAAATCCAATGAAGGGGATGAAGTTCTTCTACCAACTCTACAGTCGTACGAAGTACTCCAAATGTTACATCCATAGTTATATTCACAGGATGCCAAGTATAATCGATATATTTTGTTAATGTAATATCATTCTTAGAAATCCCTGTTTCTTCAAACAATTCTCTATAGGCACTTTCGATATGATCTTCATCACTATCAATTTTACCGCCAGGTAAGTTATATAATCCTTTATAAGGATTTGTTTTTCTAAAGCACATAAGGATATGTGTTTTTTCTTTATTCAACACCATAATTAAGTTGTATTTTTTCATTTATATCACCAGATATATTATATCATAAAAAAAGGCCGAAAGGGCCTTTTCTTTCATACTTATAGTTGGTTTGCTTGGTGTTGCATCAAGAATGGGTTTAGCCAGCTTAATGAAACGAAACATAGGATAAGATAAATGATAGACCAATCTTCTCCACCTTGCATGTTTAAGCGTTTCCCAGCAGCATATTGCCAATAGATAGAATAAATCCCAAATGTCACTAACGTCATTAGGAAATGTGCTAATCCGCCGAATCCCTCACCTGTTTGCTCTTTTAATTCCATTTGGAACTTAATGTACCAATACAATCCATAAATCCCTAATGTAATTACCATTAAAATAATCATCGTTACAATACTTCTATTTGTCATAATTATTACCTCCTTCTAAACATATTATACCATAAGAAAACCACACTACAACAACGTTTTTCAATTTTTAATTTGTAGCTTCTTGAGAAAAGATTACATCTTCATATTGAACCGTATTATATTCATATATTGCAATCAATTCTATTGTTAAATTATCTACAGTATCACCAAAATTGTTTCTTACCGTAAATGACTCGCTATACGTATCACTATAAATGATATTTCCACTACTATCATAAACATTTAATATGTATTCACTATTTGCGATATCATCATCTTGTGATTCAATCACAAATGTAATTCTTGTACCATTAAACGAATTCACTGCATTTGCTATATAATCTGTCCCAATCTTATAATAACTATCCAGGTCACTTGCTAATGTATCCAGGTTGATTGGTAAAGCATAATCAAGTTCAACTTCAATACCATCTTCATTAATCTCCAGATTTTCATCAAGGAATGTCATATAACTCGAATTAGATATAATCATTCCATTTGGTAAGACAGTAAAGACCAAGGCACTACTCCCACCTAATGTATGATCCCCTATCAACATACCCAATTCCAAATCTCTAACAACTGTAGCAAACACATTTGCAGCGCTATACGTTACTTGTGATGTTACAACAAATAGATTGATATCCTCAACTGCATCTATATCACTTGTATAATACTCATGAACTATCTCATTTGTTTTTGTATTGATATGACTAACTGGAATATTTTGTTCTGTCAAATATGCCAACAACTCAATTACCCCTTGCAATGATCCACCTGTATTACATGTAACATCAATTACTACATTTTCATTTGGATCCAAATAAGGAAGATACTGTGAAAACAAATCGCCTGTATCAGATTCAAATCGAATAATTTGAAATAGATGAGTATCTTCATCTACTTGTGTATATTGAAACGATTCCGTTTGAAGTCCACATTTGTTTTGAATATGCGCGGTTGAATATAAGTCCACTTTACTTCCAATAACAAAGTTATCATCTAGTACATAATCAGGCATCAAATATCCTGTATCCATAATCCTAGTGTGTAAATCATCTAGATCAAATATCGCAGCATTAATTGATTCGGCATAGTCAATAAAATTGTTTGCCTCTTGTACATTATACTGTGAAAAATAAGATGCAAAAGAATCAATTTCTTTTTCTTCTTTTAATCCATAAAAATAATCAAAATAGAGTGCCAGATAGTTTGTTGTAACATCTTGAACATCATCTAAGGTGATCCCGCTGCTGGTATAATGCTGACTAACTTGCTCTGTCTCAGTTCCGTAATCAAACACTATAATAGCGTCTTGTGCCTCATATAAATTGATACTTGCACCAGATAAGAATAGATTTGCAAGATAAAAAGGTAAATAATAATGATCATTCTCATACAAAATATCAAAATTATAGTCGTCCAAATCAATCATAATCTCTGTATTTGCATTATTCGAAGTGACATCGACTAACGATACCACATCGTTCAATCCAACAGAATAGATCAAATTTAATTTAGTAAACACTGCTAAATCAGAAGTGTATATTGTATTTTCTTCATGATTGAATACAATTTCAAAATCGATATATTCAACACCATAAATATAAACGATATCTTCAGGTACAGCTTGACGCAATATAATATGTAATTCATTGTCTTTTTCGATGTTATATACGATGAGTCCTCCATCTAAGAAATCCACGAACTCTTCTAAATCAACATAAGAAACTGTATCATCTTGTAAGTAACGATACACAGGTAAACTATCATCTTCAACTTGATAACTAATTGATTCATCTATTACTTCTTTATCTCTGTATTTCAAAACAAACTCATTTTCAACCTCAGGAACAACAATACATCCTGATAGAGTTTGTATAAGTAATACTACTAAAAGCAATAATAGTGTCTTTCTTTTCATAATCCTCACCTGATTTCTAATATAATTATACACCGAAAAGAAAAAAGGTAGAAATATTCTACCTCTAAAGTGCTAATTTAAGTATATTAATGACATCTTCCATTTTCAATTTCATGAAACTACCAAATGTTTTCGTATCATTTTGAGTAGCTTTTCTTGCCATTTCTTCAATTCTTGATCCATCAATATCAAAGTCACTCATTCTTGTTGGCATTCCAATTGATTTATAGAAATCTTCTAACGCAGCAATTGATGCCAAAGCTGATTTTTCTAAGTTATTTTCATCAACTTTAAGTCCAAATACATTTTTACCAAATTGAGCAAATAGTGCTGGTCTATTTTTATACACATATTTCATCCAAGCTGGATAAATCATTGCTAACCCTGCACCATGAGCGATATCATATATTGCGCTAAGTTCATGTTCAATTACATGTGTTGCCCAATCAGCTTCTCTACCTGTTCCTGCAATATCATTATGAGCCAACACTCCTGCCCACATCAATTCAGCACGAGAATGATAGTCTTCATTGTTCGCAATTGCAAGTGGTGCATTTTCAACCGCAGTTTTCATAATACCTTCACATATTCTATCGGTTAAATCAGTATGTTCAACATTGGTGAAATATCGTTCAATTACATGTCCAATCATATCTACAGCACCACACGCTGTTTGATAATTTGGTAGTGTATATGTGATTTCAGGATTTAAAATTGCAAATACAGGTCTCAAGGATAATTTACCTGCATCTTTTTTTAATTGAGCGTCCCAGTTTGTTATTACAGATCCTGTGCTTGATTCACTTCCTGCTGCAGGAATCGTCAACACAGTTCCAATCGGCAACGTATCTCCAACAACAGCGAGATCCATATAGAAATCCCATACGTCTCCATCATAAGGAACACCCATAGCGATAGCTTTTGCACTATCAATAACACTTCCTCCACCTACGGCTAAAATAAAATCTACATTTTCTTTTCTACACAATTCGATTCCTTCATGAACCAATGATAATCTAGGATTCGGTAACACTCCTCCTAATTCCACGAATTCAACACCGTTTTCTTCTAAGCTCTTAACAACTTTATCATATAGACCGAAACGTTTAATGCTTCCTCCACCATAATGAAGCAACACTTTTTTTCCAAACTGTTTGGTGTATGCACCTACTTCATTTTCAGTACCTTTCCCAAACACAATTCTTGTTTTATTATCAAATACAAAATTAAGCATAAAATCAACCTCTCTTTCGAAGTAATTGTATCATAAATAAGATCACAATGAATTATAAATACATAAAAAAGACTATTTCTAGTCTTTCAATATTAAATTTGTATATGCCCTAAACGCTCTCGGTATGGAGTAATCATTTTCAATCTCTTCTTTGGACGCCCAAATGTATTCTTCACTTTTCTCTACAGTTTCTAATAAGTACCCTTTCATAATCCATTCTTTATGAGTGAATACATGTTTAGATGAAGGTAATTTTGTAAAAGAAGTATATTCAATCTCAATGTTAGATTGATTAACATGTCCATCAAAATTAGGATATTCGTATAGTGAAGCTAACAAGCCCTCACTAGGTCTTTTTCTAATCGCATAGAGATTGTTATATTTTAATAAGAAGACTGTTCTTTCTTCAATTTTTCTTATCGTTTTTTTACTTTTAAACGGAAGCATCATTTGCATATTACTTTTTTGAGCTTCACACATATCTTCAAGTGGACATTGTTCACAAAGAGGTCTTCCATTGGGGATGCAAACGGTCGCTCCTAGTTCCATAATTGCTTGATTATAATCACCATTTCTTTGTTTAGGAAGAGATTCCTCAACCAACGTTTTTATCATCCTCTTTGTGGCCTTATCTTTGATATCATCTTGTATTTTATAAACTCTTGAAAATACGCGGAGGACATTTCCATCAACTGCTGCCACTTTTTGTTCATATGCAATAGACAAAATCGCACCAGATGTATAGGGTCCAATCCCTGAAAGTGATTCTAAATCTTTTTTATTACTTGGTAAGCTACCCTTAAAATCATTCATTACTTGTATGGCTGCCTTTTTTAAGTTTCTAGCTCTACTGTAATATCCAAGACCTTCCCATAACTTCATCAATCGATCATCATCAATGTTAGACAATGCTTCAATGGTTGGCACTTCCTTTATGAATCGCTCAAAATAAGGGATTACCGCTTCGACTCTCGTTTGCTGTAACATAATTTCAGATACCCAAATATAATATGGATTTTTGTTATCCCTCCAAGGTAACACACGTGCAGAGTTATCATAAAACTTTAGTAATCGTTGGGATAAAGTAGTATCCATGTTTTTCACTCCTTAGTTGTCAAATAACATAAGTGCTAATGAAATCATTAAAATAAGTCCTGGTGTATATAAAATCAACATATATCTTCTTTTCATCATTACTGATGCTTCATTATTCAAGATTCTATTGCTAATCGGAAACAGTTGAACTATATATATCATAAGAATAATTGCCAATATTGCTTCTACATTATTATCAAACAAAATCAATGATAAAATAACAACGAAAAGTAAACAGACCGCAATAATTATATTTGCGATTCGAATCGTTTTTTTATAATCTTCCTGTGCGATGCTATCATTTTCTAGAAACTCTTGCTTCTCTTGATAGAAAAACAGATCTCTTTCTTCTCTTGTAAATTCAGTCTGATGCAGGGTTAATTCAATTACTGATTTAATTGTTTCAAGTGGAACTTCATATTCATTACGTAATAAGGTTTTTCTCTTAATCTTATCATCTTCTCTATAGAATCCAATCAGTATTGCATTCTTTTTGCTCAAACCTTCAAGATGAAATTCCTTGTATTTTGTCAAATCAATTTCTTGAACTTTTCCAAACAAACTTTTCTTATAAAGTGTATTGTGTTCAATTGTGATGACATCTTTTTGTCTACTTTTAAAAACTTGTACCAGCGTGCTCAAGCCAATTAAAAGACTGATTATCAAATTAAATATAGTATCTTCTAAAACATTTACATACACAACAATCGCTAGTGGTACTAGTGATGTTAAAAATGATATTTTATCAAATTTATACTTCCAAGTATATTTCATATTTACCACTCCCCCACATCATTATACCACATCCGTATCATACAAATAATTTAGAAAAAGGATGCTAATTTAGAAAAATTGTAAAATTCTTACAAAATTCACAAGTGTTTCCTATAATTAAACTATACACTTAAGGAGGAAACTATGAAAAAAATATTAACATTAGTACTATTTTTAGTTGTAACATTGACATTAGCCGGGTGCGATTATCTTGACCCAGAGTTGATTGATCAAATTAAGGATATCGCAGCAGATTACTGTGAAGAAAATCCAGATGACGAGTACTGTAATCTAGATTATGAAGCTGAACTTGAAAAAATTGAAGTAGAGCTAACTCATTATTTCGAAGACTATTCTAATGGGGAATATTCAAACCAAGAAATCGCAGATATGTATTTTGAAGGTATCATCCCGGAAGGCTTTGAAGAACAACGTAATATGGATGTAGAAGATGGTATTGTTTTAAGTTTAGAATCAATCGGGTTTAGACTTGATGGTGGATTTGATATCTCATATACAGCATATCAAGATGGAGAAGATTTATTATTAAGAAAACGTCCAGGTAGAATCAAATTCGATGCTGAAGCAAAAACTGCTACGATCGTATGGTATGATGGACTGGATAATGATTGTGATGGAGATTGTGAAGCACTTGAAGATGTAGATAAAACAAAAGAAACTCTGACAGCATATTTTGAAGACTATATGAATCCTGAAGTTTCTAACCAAGATCTAGCAAATAAATATTATGGCGGTAGGGTAACAGATGAATTCGCTATGCAAAGAGATAAAGACTTGGCAGACGGTGTTGTGTTTACTATAGTAGACGTGATGGAACGTGACGATGATGATTTCTTTGATATCACATATCAAATGGGAACAGGTGACGACTTAGTTGTCCGTAAAAGACCAGGAAGAACAACTTACAAAAACGGATCAAACCTAATTATTTGGGATGGTGTTGATCAAGATTGTGACGGCGTAGATGACGATTGTAACTAAAGAGCGTAAAGCTCTTTTTTTATATCTTGAAGAGATGTGTTATAATTAATATAAGGAGGCGATTTTCATGGATAAACCGATAATCAAAGATACAAAGCCTATCACTGTAGAACTTACAGAAGGCAAACATTATGCATGGTGTGCTTGTGGTCATACAAAAAGAGAAGTATTCTGTGATGGATCACATAAAAAACTCGATGGTATTGAGCCTGTCATCTTTAAGGCTGAAAAAACTGGAAATGTAAAATTGTGTCAATGTAAGCAAACAAAAAATCCACCATATTGTGATGGATCGCATATGCATTTAAATGAGGACTAATGTCCTCATTTTTTTATTTCAATTGTTGTTCATCTTTAAAGAAGACAATTAGAATCACAAGCCCGATAACACTGAGACAAGACATTAATAAGAATATTGATTCAAGACTTACAGTTTCAATCAACATACCAGAACTTAATGTCCCAACAATTGCCCCAATTCCATAGGCCGTAAACATAATTCCATAATTTCTTGAATATTCCTTTTTACCAAACAGTTCTCTTGTTGCACTCGGTACAATTGATAACCATCCACCAAAATTCAAGTAAAATATTACAAAACTAATAAAATATACGGTTGTATTCTGTATATAGTAATGTGAAAGTGCTGCGATGATAATTGATATAAAAGATATTGTTGCAGATTTTCTAAATCCTATCTTATCATTTAATAAGCCATAAAGTGGTCTACCTATACCATTAAACAATGCGAATACACCAACTAAAACAGCTGTTGTTGCCTGGCTTAGACCAACCAATTCTCCACCAATAGTACTAGTTAACCCGATAAATGTCAGACCAATGAAGGTAACGATAAAGAATAAAATATAGACTACATAAAACTTCTTTTCTTTAAATAATTGAGTAGTGCTTTTTTGTTTTGATTTCTCCAGTACATCTTGTTTCGACAAATAATATACCAACGGTGTGATTAGAAATACATAAATGATGCCTATATATAAGAAGGTGTTATTCAATGAACTAGTACGAATCAGATTACTTATAATCGGAGCAAACATCAATGAAGATAATCCATATCCAAATAAGGTAATACCAGTTAACAGTCCAATTCTATTATGATTTAACTGTGCAACTATACGTAGTGGCAATCCATATAAAATCCCAATTCCAGATCCAGCCAAAACACCGTAAGTTATCATTAGTCCCTCTATAGATTGAGTCATTGATGAAAAAACAAATCCACTAATTATTAAGACAGTTCCAATCATACCAATTAAGAATGTATTATATCTTGTGTATAACCTCCCACCGATAAACATAAAAAACGAGTAATGAAATAAGACAAGCATATAAGGTAATCCACTTTTCACTGAACTAACCATATAAATATCTTCAATTTCTACTCTGAATATACTGTAGCTATATATAATACCAATTAGTAACATCAACAATGTACTAGCGGTAACATTCATTACAATTTTTTTCATCATCTTGCTCCTTTATATTTTGAACATCAAACTATTCAAAATAATACCAAAAAAAAATACTGAATGCAACTAATATATATGACATTTGATTTTCATTTGAACATTTCATTAATATTTTATTGTGATATAATTAGACTGATGAAAGGAATTGATATTATGCCAAAAAAAGAACTTTTAAAAAAATTTGCTACCTTAGCGGTTGAAACTGGAGCCAATGTTCAAAAGGGACAACTAGTAGGAGTAAACGCACCAACTGATGCAAAAGAATTAGCTAGAGAAATTGTTGAAGCAGCATATAAAGCCGGAGCAAAGAGGGTAGTTGTAAATTGGACTGATGCATATGTGGGACGCTCAAATTACGACGGAATGACGATTGAAGAATTAGAAAACATTCCTCAATGGAGCATTGATAGATTGAAATCATTTATCAAAGAAGATGGTTGCATCATCAGCATTACATCACCAATCCCTGGAGTAAACAAAGGGGTAGATCCAATTAAAATGCAAAAAGCTGGTATTGCTTCTAGTAAAGCTTTCGACTTCTATAGAAACCATATGATGGGTAACCATGCACAATGGAGTATCGTTGCTTATCCAAATGAAGTATGGGCTGAAAAAGTATTCCCAGACTTAAAAGGTGACGAAGCAGTCGAAGCATTATGGAATGCCATTTTACAAGCATCTAGAGTAACAGAAACAAACGACCCAGTTGAAGAATGGGCCAAACACAATGAATCATTATTATCTCACAATAAAATACTGAACGACTTTAATTTCAAACAATTGCATTTTACTAATGGTATTGGAACAGATTTAGTAGTAGGTCTTGTTCCTAATCATGTTTGGGCAGGTGGAGGAGAAAACTCAACTAGAGGAGTATACTTTAATCCAAATATTCCAACTGAGGAAAATTTCACAATGCCAGATAAATACAATGTAAATGGTAAAGTAGTTGCTACAAAACCTTTAGACTATCAAGGGAAACTAATCAATGACTTCTATTTGATATTCAAAGATGGAGCTGTTGTTGAGTATGATGCAAAAGATCAAAAAGAAGCTTTGGACAATTTGATTAAGTTTGATGAAGGTAGTAAATACATTGGGGAAGTTGCATTAATTTCACATGATTCGCCAATTCAAAATTCTGGAATTTTATTCTACAATACACTGTTCGATGAAAATGCTTCATGCCATTTGGCATTAGGAAGAGCATATCCAATGAATGTCAAAGGTGGAACAAAAATGTCTCAGGAAGAACTAACAAAAGCAGGAGCAAACAATTCAATGACACATGTCGACTTTATGTTTGGTAGTGAAGACATGAATATTGTTGGAATTCAACAAGATGGTACAAAAGTACAAGTCTTTAAAGACGGAAACTTTGTAATCTAAAAAAGACTTTATCTAATCCACCCAATATTTGGTGGAAAGAAAAATGAAAAAAGCAGAAACCTAAATGGAGAGGTTTCTGCTTTATTTATTTTATTTCACAAACTGGAATTATTGCATAAAAAAGGGAAAGAAGATTTGATCTCATGATCAGTAATTTTTACAGATTCCATATTCTTATTGAATAATTTCAATGCAATACGATTGTTAAATAACTCCTACTTCTTCATCATAAATTAATCTCATTGTTTCTTTCAATAATTTGTTAGAAACTTCAATCTAATCTACTCCAAAATATTAGTTTTAACTGTATTGGTAGAATATATTTTATATAAAATTACTTTTTCTTCTTTCCGTACCTAATTATCTCACTTTAGCAAGTTAAAGTCAACGAATCTAGAGTGAATAGTTATCCACAAAGTTATCCACATTTTAGTGGTCATATCGTTTTATGTTAAAACGGAGCGATAGTTCTATGTCTAAACTATCTTAGGTTGTGGAAAACTTTTTTATTTGATTCATAGTGCGTCATTAGTAGTTTGAATACTATCTTTATATTTAAGCTTTCAAACAAGAAAAAGAGACCGAAGTCTCTATATTAAATAATTAAAAATCTTGATCATTTATATATCCAATTACTTGATTAATATTTCTGATTACTCGAGTAAAATCATCATAATACTTTTTGACATTATCATAGTCGAACTGCTTTGGTACGTTAAACTTTATTTTTTCACTTATGGCTATGTGTATTTGTTGTTTGTTTGATCCGATTGATACCTTTTCAGTTTGAAATACTTGTTGCACATAATGATATAAATTTATAAACTGATTATTCAAAGGTCGTATCACACGTTTTTCTTCTCTGTCATAATCTTCTTCTGTTAGATATATATTATGCTCTGTGTCATTCACTTTATAAAACTTCACATCTTTTAGTCCCGTTCTGGCTTTCTTATGTTTCATGTGAAATTGTTGATTGGTTGGAAAATCAAGAATTAGGTAATCTCCATCAAAGTGAAGTGTAGTTGAATTCCCAGATGAAGTAACCAATTTCGTATTTAATAACACAAAGCGTAATTGGCTTGGATCATCTGTTGTTATCTTATATTTACAGCTTGCTGATGCGTGACGAACAAATAAAGCCATTTTCGAATTGAATGTCTTATCAAATAAAGGCTTTGCTTCATATTTTACATTTGTACCTTCAGTGAAATTATATAAATTGATAATTTCTTTATTCAAGTGATTGTTTCTAATCCTAGAATTCAATGTAGCTCTTGAAATCACAACTGTCAATAAAACAAATATTACTCCTATAATGATAGGAGCAAAAAACGTCTTTTCAGGATTATCAATTAAAGCAATTGCAATTGATGTAGCGATAACAATCCAAACTCCACATAAAATATATACTACTTTGTTGTATTTTACACTTAATTTTGAGTATACTTCATTTAATCTTTGTGTTAACGTATCATAACTAACACTAGTCTCGAAAAAGTCCATATTTCCACCTCACCTTATCTTACCACCTTGAAGTAGTTATCCAAAGACATAAATGTCTATACAATATGACCTTCTTTTGGTACGATGCAAATAAATTTAAATACTTCTGTACCTGTATTTCTAAATTGATGAAGTGCATTTTCTGGAACAAATGCATATGAGCCCGGTTCAACAGGATTAATTTTACCATCTATCATCAATTCCCCTACTCCTTCAATAAAGTAATTAATGTGCGGCCATGGATGATTATGTTTAGGAGTAAACCCACCTTCTCCTACTTCAACGACACGCATTACATATCCATCCCATCCTTCGTTCGGCCCAACAAGAACCTTCATAGCCGCATTTGCTGCTGATGGATGCTTCACTTCTAGTTTTTCTAAGTCTTTAATATTGTTTACCATATTGTCCTCCTAATTGTATCTAGTTTTATTATACCAAACAATGAAAAAATCTTGATAAGATATGGATATAATGTATAATATTGATAGGGAATGAGGTTCTCCCTTAGTAGTAAACTACTTAAACCGTTTATAAAAATAAGCTGATGACTTCTGCATATAATGCATGAAGTCTCGGCTTTTTGTTTACAAGGAGGTATTGATTATGTTATTAAGTGTTGCATTAATTTTTTCGATCGGTCTGTTGTCAGCTGAGATATTTGGTAAAATCAAACTACCTAGATTTTTAGGTATGATTCTTACTGGTATTTTACTTGCTCCGATTTTAAGTGATGATTTGATGGCTATATCAGGTGATTTGAGAAAAATTGCTTTGGTTATCATTTTACTTAGAGCAGGGTTGTCACTTGACATTGAGGATCTTAAAAAAATTGGTAGACCAGCAATTTTAATGTCCTTTATTCCTGCAATTTTAGAAATTGGTGCGGTTGTTATATTTGCTCCCATATTTTTTGATGTTTCATATATTGAAGCAGCAATTCTTGGTAGTGTACTAGCTGCGGTTAGTCCTGCAGTTGTTGTACCAAAAATGATCAAACTGATGAAAGAAGGCTATGGTACAAAAGAAAAAGTTCCACATCTTATCATGGCGAGCGCAAGTGTTGATGATATCTTTGTAATTGTTTTATTCACTTCGTTTATTGGAATGTATGAAAATGGTGAATTTAGTCTTAGCAGTATTGCTTTGGTCCCTATGGCTATTTTTACTGGGATATTTTTAGGAATTGTTCTAGGATATGTTTTATCCATTTTCTTTACACATTTTAGAGTGCGAGATTCCGTTAAAGTGTTAATCATTATAGCAATTTCATTATTTGCAATTGCCTTAGAAGATGTGATGAAATCTGTGATTCCGATAAGTTCATTGTTAAGTGTTATGGTATTGGGTATTATGTTCTTGAATCAATCAAGAGAACGAGCTTTAAGACTACGAGAGAAGTTTGATCGAGTATGGGTATTTGCTGAACTGGTATTATTTGTTTTGGTTGGTGCAGCAGTCGACATCCGAATCGCTTTTGCAGCAGGAGGCTTTGCTTTACTTCTACTTGTCATAGAATTAACGGCAAGGTTTATCGGTGTCCAATTCTGTCTTATAAAATCTAAATATAATAAAGAAGAACGCATTTTTTCTGGTATTGCCTATTTGCCCAAGGCAACCGTGCAAGCAGCCATTGGAGCATTGCCACTCGCTTATGGCGTTCCACACGGTGACTTAATACTAGCCCTTGCAGTGTTTTCAATCATTATTACAGCTCCATTAGGAGCAATTGGAATAGATCTTACATATAAGAAGTTATTACGCTTAGAAGAAAAAGAAAACATAGAATAATGATTAATCCTTTTATGGGGACAATATATTAAAAACGGCCAATAATTTAGCCGTTTTTTTATTTGAGTAGTTCTCTAATATTTCTTAATTCCTTATTAGAATCCACATACCAATTTGAAGAAAACACTCTATACAACTTCCAATTTCTAGCTTCTAAATATTTTTCTTGATGATATAAATCTCTTCTTGCATCTAGTGAATTACTATCTACATCTATATCACAAATGATACCTAGTTTGTATGCTTGTTCTTCTTCGTCATAGACTGCTAAGTTGATACTATAGTTTCCAATACCTATAGATGTTCTTACAGTATGACCCAATCGTTCAAGTCTTGCTTTAATATCAGTAACAAGTTGTGTTGCTTCTTCTGTTACACCATTGTTTTCAGCATTATGTAAGGTATTCAATACCTCTCTTGCAAGTTCAGGTTTTTTATTTGAAATATAATAACAATACCTCATATAGTCTTTTAATAGTTTGGGACCTTTTGATTTGAGGTCTTCAACTTTTAACTCTTCAGGATATAAAGATGAGACAAAGTAAATTTTCTTTTTGGCTCGTGATATCGCTACATTTAGTCTGTTTTGTCCACCATCGTTATTTAGCCACCCAAACCTTCTATGAATATATCCATTTGGGTCCCTTGCATATCCCATAGAGAAGATAATAATATCACGTTCATCACCTTGTACATTTTCAATATTCTTAACGAACAAGCTTGTATCTTCACCGTCGTCGGCTCTAAACAGTTCTCTTTCAAATTCTCTTTGATATTTCCCACGTTTGAATAATTCTTCATCAATTAAGTTTTCAATTTGATCTCTTTGAGTACTATTGAATGTAATAACACCAATCGTTTCGTTATTTTTTCGATCTTTAAATATTTTTTTAATCAATCGTATTACGGATTTCGCTTCTTGAATATTTCTTCTGTTTTCAAAGACTCCATCTTCGACATGGACATACTCAATTGGAGGCTTAACAGGCTCAGATTGATTCGGTGAAATAATTAATTTGCCATCATAAAAAGCATGATTACTAAATGAGATTAGTTCTTCATAAACAGATCGATAATGATAATTCAATATTGTTTCTTGATATCTGTAACGCGCCAAATCCAATAGACTTTTCGCATCCATTGATATGTCTCGCAAGACATCTTCTTCATAAAACTCGTCTTCATCTTCCAATCGACCAATTCCCAAACTTGATGGTCTTAATTGTTTGGTATCTCCTGCAACTACTACTTTTTTAGCTCTGTAAATAGCTGGAATTCCTTTTTCAACATACATTTGAGATGCTTCATCAAAGATTACCAAGTCAAACATTCCATAAATAAGTGGTACAATTGCACTCACAACTTCAGGTGTCATCATCCAGATTCTTACATTATTCATTAATTCTACTTGGAAAATATCGATAAATGCTTTCACACTGATTTTACGTTGACTTTCTAAAATACGTTTCATATCCATGATACGCTTCGTATTTGTAAGGTTAACCGCATGTTTATATAATTCCATTTCAAAGGATTCAATTGTAACTTGTTTTTTCTCTTCCATTAAATCAGAGATTTCTTTCAATTTTTCCTGATACTTATCAAAGATGTATAAATGTTTTTGGTTCATTGCTTTGAATTCTTCTAAGTATCCGGTATAAAATGCATCAAATAAATATTTTCTTAGTTTTACTTTATCCTCAACATCCTTCATTAATGGATGATATAAAAGCATTTCAACAAACTTGACTTCATCACTGGTTAAGTTGTTATATTGCGCTCTAAGCTTATTTAATTTGTTGATATTTTCTAAAATGTAATCATTCAGTGAGATATCTTGAATAACAGATTTTAAGTATTTTCTATCAATCGAAGCCTTACCTGTCAAGAACAACAGCGTTCCTCGGTATTTTTTCATGAATGCACTGGATAGTTTTCTTTTGCGCAGCCACCAGCTTCGATCATAACGACGTTTGAATTCCTTTAACGCCTCGCTAAAGTTTTCAAATATTAGTTTATTTGAACGCGTTATTTTTGTTTCCAGTTTATTTAATACTGGATGATTGTTAAGTATTTGATAATATTCTATGTAACTTATTAAATGGGATTTCTTTTCGAATGTTTGTTCCATTTTTTTAAACATTTTAAAATCAGGCTTTTTGAAAACATCGACAAACATATTATGAACATCTAACGGGATTAGCGTGTTAATGACATCTTTGTCTTTAATGTATCTATTATAGAGTCGATGCATTGGTATATCTTGAATCGTATCTACATATAATAATTTTAATGAACGATCCATTGTTTTTGTGAGTTTATTGATTTCTTCTTCCATCACATATATATCGTTATTGCGGGTTCGTTGAGGAAGAGTTGGATTTAATATTTCTGCGATTTTACTATAGAATTCTTGCTTGTTTTCAGCATCATCGATAAACATAGTATATTTTGATGCGTTTTTTAATCTTGAATAGATAACATCAAGTGCGACTTTCTTTTCAGAAACAACCAAGACGTTTTCGCCTTTTAAGATACTCGATGCAATCAAACTTGTTATCGTTTGAGATTTACCAGTCCCTGGTGGACCCCAAATAACAAGTTTATTCTCTTTGTTTAATAAATCAATTACTTTTTCTTGAGAATAATTGATGTCATTGATATACGATAATTTACGCTCTTTAATCTTTGTTCCGTTGGTTCCGTACTCTACTTCTTTTTCTTTTTCATAAAGATTTTTCTCAGTAATCAAATCTTCTAATAAATCATTATACTTATTAGAATCTAATATATTATTCATATCTTTTTGAATCATTGAAGAATATAACTTGTATCTACCAATCGTGATGTATTCAACTACATGGAAAGTTGCTTTTCTATGTTTGGTAAACTCATCTTTACGAATCGGTTTAAATGGTTCAAAATTGAATTTTACTTTCGCCTTTTCGATGTTGATTCCATTTTTCTCGTAAAACGGGATAACAACTTCATTAATTGTTTTTTGTGATACATCTTGGACAAAAGGTACATTTTCTGTAAAGTCGTTTTTCTCCATTTTTGATGTTGCTAAAAGAAGGTCACGATTATATAAAATATCCTTGTCTTTGTCTTTTTTTATGACAAAGTCTTGTTTGTTACGCACAAGTTTTACAGGATAATACAACAATGGTGCTCGTATAGCAAAGTTATCTCTTTTAAACACACCTTCAACATATGGATATGCAATATACAAATCGTATGATCCACTTTCTTTTTCATCTTTATTTGTTTCTCTGTAAATATTCGTAATATGTCTATCTAAGACATCTCCAGCACCAGTATTAGGAAAAGTCAAATTAAAGATGCTGACCTTCTTATTTGTCAAGAATCGAACCAATTCATCTCTCATATCAAGGAGGCCTAAATCAAAACTAACTCGCTTTGTGGTTTTCCCCATATATAGATTTGGATTTCTTCTCGAAATGTTCGTTAGACGGTCTTTGTAATGATCTAACACTTTATACGCTTTTCTTGAAACTTTTACTTCTTTCACTGATTCTGTTTGAAGTTGCAAAATCACTTTGATAAATTGTGTTGCATAGTTATCCATAAATACCTGTCCAATACCAGATATCGCCAAAAAGTCGCTTATTTTAAGCGGCTTTTTATCTGCAATTTCGAGTAGAACTTGATCTGTACAAACATGAGGTGTCCTACCGGTTAATTCTAGTTCTTCTTGTTTGATCTGCTCACGTAAAAGGTCGAGAGCATCCAGCAACTTATTTCTTTTCAATGCCATAATGTCACCCCAGTAAAATCTCTATATATAGTGTATCATAAAACCCCCTTTTTTTATATGAAAACTATGTGAATATTCCAAAGAAAAAAGACTTAATTTATAAGTCTCAATTTAAGTATTTATTTTATTAATGCATTACACTTTTCGCATTGTAAGAGTTCTTTGGGGTTTTCATGTCCACAATAATCACAAATAATGTAGTTCGTTTGTTCTACACCACATAAAGGACAAAACTTATGATATGTCTCGATTGATTCATGACAATGGATGCAGTGACGCTCGTCTAATTCTGTAAATGCATTGTTCCTATTCTGAGGATTCTTACTAGACACTTTAATCAAAAATACAAAGACACCAAACATTATGGCAAACATAAGAACAGGCATAATGATGAACATTGGTGGACCATCAGCTAAAAAGATAAAAGAAATAGGCATCATCATGAAGAGCCCCATAATAACCATTATAAATATAATTACTTTTTTTCCATCGTTTGAACTCTGCATAATATCAACTCCTATTCAAATATTATAACACAATTAAAAACAGGTGCAATATGCACCTGTTAATCCCATCTTCTTGGGTCACCTTTAATTGTTTCTAGAAATGCCATATCTTCTTGTTTGATTTCAAAATCCAAGTCAGCATTTTCAATCATTCGGTGTTCTTTTGTTGTTTTAGGTAGTGGAACTGTCCCTTTTTGTAAAACATATTTAATACATATTTGAGCAGTTGATTTTTTATATTTTTTTGCAACATTTTGTATGTCTTCGTTCGCTAATAAGAATCCAATTCCTAGTGGAGAATATGCTTCT
>CAYSZV010000001.1:65847-130776 GCA_964435595.1 uncultured Candidatus Izemoplasmatales bacterium
TGAGAACCCAATAACGCCTCCACACAAGGGTGTGTGGAGAATATGCTTCTACTAATATATTTTTTTCTTTGCAAAAATCAATTGTTAGGCTTTGATCTAATCCGATAAAATATCCAATTTGATTTACTTGTGGAGTAACCTCACAATGATCAAGAATATTTTGAATATCGTTTGGGTTAAAGTTTGAAACTCCGATTGATTTCAATAATCCTTTATGATAATATTCTTCCATTACTTTATATACTTCAACATTTCCTTCTTTACAGTCTTGCCCCATATTACTCCATGGCCAAGGTGCATGAATTAAAAATAAATCAATATATCCAAGTTTTTCCAAAGATGCTTCAATTGCATCGATTGCTCCTTGTCTATCCTTAATATGAGATTCTAATTTTGATGTGACAAAAATCTCTTCTCTTGGTACACCGGAATCTTTGATTGCTTTTCCAACTGATTCTTCATTTTGATATCCTTGAGCGGAATCAATATGTCTGTATCCTACTTTCAGAGCCTTCAAGACGCTACTATATGCTTCTTCTCCGTTTTCTACTTGCCAAGTTCCTAATCCGATTTTTGGTATCTTTTGTCCATTATTTAAAGTGTATGTTTCTGTTAATAATTTCATTATGAAATCTCCTCTATAATTTTATTATAAACCATATATATTATATACTTACCATATCTAAGTTTCTATTAAAACGCTTTAAATAAGAGTTTTTATTCCCAAGTATGAAAAAAAGGAAACCAATTTTGATAGTTTCCTATGTATGATTATTTGTGTTAACTATTAAAAATTAGATTTGCAGAAATAAGCAAGTCATCCATTTGATATCTTTCATAAAAATATGCAAGAGTAAAAAACAGCTTTATATCGTGTGAATCAGTTAACTGTGGTACTTTTTTTGTTAATGAAGCAAAACTTTCTAGCTCAACTTTAGGGTTTGTATATTCAGTATGAGGATGAATTAACATCACAATTATAGCTTGCATAAAGAAGTTGTTATATGCTTCTTCTTTTTCTTCTAAGAATTGATCTAATATGTGCAGAGCATGATATCCAGTAATTACATGGAGCATATAAAAATCTTGTGATTTATTATAGTAATCAATGAAAAATCTTAATGCTGCCTCTTTATCCTTCAAAATATTGTATGGGTAAAAAAGTTTTTCAATAACATCTTGATTATCTAACAAAATTGTCATTTTATTGATTGTTCCCATCACATCAATATTGATTCTCTTTCTAATTTCAACAAGATCTTCAAATGAATCTTGAACAGATTCAGTTGGAGTTCCGTTCAACTTCAAGTCTTGTGCAATCATGACAAAATATGCTAATGCTTGCGCAATCAATAAGTCGTTTCCTTCAAGATAAGCATAAGCTAATCGAATAATCCCATGAAACAATCCACTATGCAAACTATATTTATTTTCGTTTAATACAGTCGCAACAACTTTTTCTACTGATTTTTGATTTATCTCATTCATAAATGTATTTGTAAGTATTACATATTCATCGTTGAAGGGATCGTTTTCTATTCCAGAACTTGTTAAATCAACAATGTTTTTTGAACTAACATACTCTTCTGAAAATTTTTCAATTGCTGCCTCATCAACATCCAACAACCTTAAAGCGGTTATCACCATTGGTAAATGGTTGGTAAGTCCACCACTATAAATTGGACTTAAGGTACTAAATCTTTCATGCAATTTCATAATCTCATCCTTTCCATTCACCTACATTATATTCCTATATATCAAGAAGAGAAATTAATATGCTAAAAATTTCAATCTAGATTTCAAACAACACAATGTATCTTTTTTGCAAAATATATAATATAATATATTTACAATAGAGATTATGGGAGGAATTATGGTAAAACTAGTAAAATTTAGACACAACTATCACAAAGGTATATTTCACTATGATGTACTTGATGATTACATTGTTGTTTTATCCAAAGATGATACTGGAAAAATAAAGTATATCAATGAACATGGAGCAATCGATGTTACATTTCAAATTGAAAATGAAGAATATCAAATAATGGGTGTAGATATTGTTACCGATAAGGAATATGTGCAAAAAGTGTATGATCACTTCAAAGCAAGTGGTAACGACTATTTCAAAGATGGGATTGAAGGTCTTTGTGTATTGCGATTTCATAAATAAGAGCGAGAATAATCTCGCTCTTTTTTTAACTATTTTTTTTGATATCTAAGTTGATTCTACCATCTTTGATTTCAATGATTCTGTCCGCTTTTTCAGCGATTCTTCTATCGTGTGTTATGATAATGAAAGTTGTTTTAAACTGTTTGTTTATATCTCTTAAAAGCTCATATACAGTTTCGGTCGTATCTGAGTCTAGATTACCTGTTGGCTCATCTGCGAGGATGATTTCAGGATTATTCATCAATGCACGAGCAATCGCAACACGTTGTTGTTGTCCACCACTCATATTATTGGCAAGATTATCTTTGACGTCTGTAAGCCCTACAAAATCCATTAATTCATTGGCTCTATCTAATTTTTCTTTTGAAATTTTTTCACCATTGATTCGTAATGGCATCAAGACATTTTCTATTGCTGTAAACTCAGGAAGCAAATAATGAAATTGAAAAATAAACCCTAACGTCTTACCACGCAATTCTGCAAGTTGATTTTTTGTCATATTTTTTGTGCTTTTACCAGCAATAAATACTTCTCCATTTGTTGGCGTATCCAGTGTACCAATTATATTTAATAAAGTGCTTTTACCACTACCTGATTGTCCAATAATGGAATTGAATGATTCTTTTTCAAATTCTATATTTAAGTCAAACAAAACTTGTGTCTTAATGGTTTTTCCATAAATTTTATCAACATTCTTAACTTGAATAACATTATCCATTTTTGATCACCTCAATAATACTTACTTTGCTAGATTTTCTTGCTGGAATAATTGATGCAACACTAGCACTTATAATTGCTACAAATGCACTGATCATAATGAATGTTGGTTCAATTAATAATGGAACCACAGGATTTCCATCAGGATCCAGGGCAAATGTACTAAACATATATGTAAGTAGTAATCCCAATAAAACTCCACCGATAGCTCCTAAGATACCCAATAAGAATCCTTGGCTTAAGAAGATGAAACTTGCAGTTCTATCTTTGATACCCATTGCTTTTAAAATTCCGATTTGTTTTGATTTTTGAATAACAGTAATTGCAAGGACGCTACTGATTCCAAGCACAACACTAATTGTTACAAATACTTGAATCATTAAACTACTACTTCCTTGGGCTTGTAATCCACTTAATAGTTCTTGATTTTGATCAATCCAATTCGTCACTTCATATTCCGTTCCAATTGTTTCACTAACAAGCGTAGCAATGTTTACAGCTTCAAAAACATCATTTACTTGCATTTCAATTTTCGACACTTCTCCAGGAACACCCAAAATCGTTTGGACAGTATTCAAATCTGATATGATCCATAAGGTATTGATTTGAGCCACATTAAAATCATACACTCCTGAAATGGTTACTATTTCACTACCAACTAATGGTATATCTATTGTTACAGTATCACCAACCGATAATGATAAGTCTTCAAACATATCGATTCCAATTGCAATTTCATTTGGTTCTGAAGGATACTCTCCTTCAACAAGTTTTTCTTGCAATTCATAAATATCTTCACTTAGATCTAATTCAAATCCTCTTAATAATATTGGAGTAGAATTTTCATCAATTATGATTGAACCTGGTATGTCCAAAGCATACGCAACTGTTTCAACTCCATCTATATCAATAATATCCTCACGAATAGACTGATAATCTGTTATGTTTTCTTCTTGTACGATTGTAATTTGAGAACTATTTCCAATTGTCGTTTGAACCAAACTATCTTGTAGTCCTCCAATTAAAGAGCCAATAAACACTTGAACACTAACACCCACACTAATCCCTAACACTATTGATATGGTTTGTCCAAGACTACTTCGTAGGAAACGATATGCTATTTGTAATGGCAGCATTATTTCATTTCCTTAATTGATTGATATGAAGTGAGTCTATAATCAGCGTTAACGATTTCCAAAGCTTTCGGATCGTTAAACGCTTGCCCACCAGCAAGAATTTTTATGTTAGGATAATTTTTCTTGATTGCATCTATCACTTTCTTGGCATCAATAATATGATAGTAGTTCGTTACAGATATTGCGATGTAATCAGGTTTTACAAACTCACAAGCGTCTAAAATGACTTGTAATGGTGTATTGGCTCCAATGAAGGTAGAATCAAACCCTTCAAGTAGAAAGAAATCGTGCGCCATTTTTGCACCCAACTCATGATACTCTTCTGTAGGACAAACAACCAATACTTTTTCTTTTGTTGTTTCTTGTTTTTCTTTTAATATGTATGGATATGTCAATTCAAGAATTGTTCTCACAATTGACGATGAAATATGTTCTTTCCATATACACTCTTTATCACCTTCAGCACAGTCGATTGCATATAAAGCAGGTGTCAATATTGCTTGATACAAATCTTCTATTTTTACTTCTTTTTTATCTAGTAATTCAATCGCTAGTTTTACAGCATGTTCGCGATCGCCTTGATGAATAAATTCAATTAATTCTAAATGTTTTTTATTCACATTATCACCTCCACAACTATTATAACATAGCAGTGAATATTTCTTATAAATAAGAATAAAAAAAGGTCTATAAAGACCTTTCTATTTTTCAAAATATTCTTTGATTGCTTCTGCAGCCATTTTTCCTTCGCCGATTGCCCATTTAATCAAGCTTTGACCTCTTCTCGCATCACCACAAATAAATACATTCTCCTTATTAGTAGTAAAAATTGTAGTATCGCGATTATACTTCTTCGGATCATATTCTACATCAAATGCAGCAAGTGCTTCATCAAGTGGTCCTAAAAATCCAATTGCTACCAATACCAAATCAGCATCAATCTCCACAAGTTTATCTTTGAATTCCATTTTGGTTCCTGATTCATCACGAATGATTTCTACATTATCTGTGACGATTTTAGAAACACATCCATCACGATCGCAGTCGATAAACTTCACTGCAGTTTTCTCATAAAGTCTTATTTGTTCTTCATCAAAATCATAATATTTTTTCTTTGGCTCAGCAGATTTTCTGCTGATCTCAAGTTGTTTGACACTGGCCGCACCCTGACTAATTGCCGTTGCAACACAATCGTTTGATGTATCACCACCACCAATTACAACAACATTGAGTCCCTTCGCATCAATCTTAAGAGGTGTTCCATCTAATAAATGTTTCGTATTATCTGTTAAGTACTCCATTGCAAAGTAAATATTATCATAGTTTCTTCCATCAATTTTTATATCTCTAGGTTGTTCTGCACCTGTTGCTAATAACACTGCGTCAAAATTCTTAGAGATTGTATCAGCAACATCTTCTTTCGTAACGTTAGTGTTCAGTACAAACTTTACACCTAGACTTTCTAAATTTTCTGCTTTTCTAATGATATTATTCTTATTCAATTTCATATGTGGAATTCCATACATTAAGATTCCACCCGGACGATCTGCTTTCTCATACATTGTTATATCAAAGCCGTCTTGAGCTAGGACTTGTGCTGCAGCCATCCCTGAAGGTCCAGTACCAATAATTGCGATTTTTTTATCCATAATACACTCCTCTTTTAAATGAATACTATAAATTCATACATATTATATATTACAACTTGTTGACACACAAACAAAACTATAATAATTCTAATTCTATTATATCATCTAAATAAAAAAAAGTAAGACAGGATTGTCTTACTTTACAAATATATCATTAAATTGCTTCTGAACTCTTATAAATGTGGTACATTTCGAGAGTTCTTTCAAGTTCTTTGCTCCAACATATGTACAAGTAGATCTCACTCCACCAAGCATATTGAATACTGATTTTTCAACAGGTCCTCTATAAGGAATTCTCACTGTACGTCCTTCACTACTTCTATAGTCTGCAACTCCACCTGAGTGTTTTTCCATTGCTGTATCACTACTCATACCATAGAATTGAACAAATTTACGTTCTTCATATAGCGGGTCTTTTGTAACATTATCAACACGTCCAGTAGTATATGTTTCAGTGATAATTTCTCCGCCACCTTCATCGTGACCTGCGAACATTCCACCAAGCATAACGAAGTCTGCGCCAGCACCAAAGGCTTTTGAAATATCTCCAGGACTCGTACATCCACCATCAGCGATAATTTGTGCTCCTAATCCATGTGCAGCATCTGCACATTCCATTACTGCACTCAACTGTGGATATCCAACACCTGTTTGGATTCTAGTTGTACACACACTGCCTGGTCCAATTCCAACTTTAACAATGTCTGCGCCACGAAGAATTAATTCTTGTGTCATATCAGCGGTAACTACATTACCAGCTATAATTGTATGTGATGGAAATTCATCTCTTATTTTTCGAACATAATCGCCAAATGCTTCACTGTATCCATTTGCAACATCGATACAAATAAATTCAATACGAGGATATTCTTTCAAGATTTCTTTCAAACGGATATAATCTTTTTCTCCAATACCTGTGCTAATTGCAAAATGATTTGGATTAAGCTCAACATTCTTAAAATCTTCTTTTGCATAACTTTTTACCAAACATGTAAATAGTTTATGTTCTTCAAGTGCTTTCGCAATACCTATTGTTCCAACGCCATCCATGTTTGCAGCCATGATTGGAACACCTGTCCATTCTTTCTTACTATGCATAAATGTGTATTTACGCTCTAATGACACCTGTTTTCTACTTGTTAGGTAAGATCTTTTAGGTCGAATTAAAACATCACTAAAATCTAGTTTCTTATCGTTTTCAGTTCTCACAAAATCACTCCATTCTATTCTTTTGACATTCATATTGTATCATATGAAAAAGATAATAAAAGGATTTTTTTACAGAATGATATGTGCTAAAATAAAATGAACTACTAAGGAGTTGGAAATTATGTTTATTTTACAATTTATAAGAGGAATGTTAATGGCAATGGCAGATAGTGTACCCGGTGTATCGGGTGGTACAATTGCTTTTATTTTAGGTTTTTATGATAAATTCATTACTTCCTTAAACAACATTGCTTCTAAAGACAAAGAAAAAAGAAATGAAGCAATTTTATTCTTAGCCAAGCTTGGAGTAGGTTGGGGATTCGGATTTGTTTTATCTGTTTTATTCATTACTAGCATCTTTGAAACTCACATTTACTCAATCAGCAGCATTTTCCTTGGTTTAATCTTAGGAGCAATTCCAATCATTGTTCTACAAGAAAGAGAAACGATGAAAGGGAAATACCATCATTTACTATTCACTTTATTAGGATTGACACTTGTATTTTCAATCACTCACTTTAACCCAATAATAAGAGGGGGCGAAGGATTTGTTAGCAACGTCGATAACCTAACGCTCAGTATAGCTCTATTCATTGTGTTTGCTGGGATTGTATCTATTAGTGCTATGGTGTTGCCGGGCATCTCAGGAAGTACCATCTTATTGATATTTGGACTATATGCTCCCATTCTAAATGCTGTAAAAGAAGTATTGCACTTCAACCTAGAATATTTACCAGTTGTTATCTTACTTGGAATTGGTAACGTCTTAGGAATTGCACTAATTATTAAACTTGTCAAATTAGCTATTGATCATTATCGAAGTGCAACAATATATTTAATTATCGGACTAATGCTTGGATCTATATATGCTGTCATTTTGGGTCCAATGACACTAGAAGTTCCTGCTGATGCATTATCATTTTCTACATTTAGCATCTTCTTCTTTATTGTAGGAGTTGGATTCATAATCGGACTTGAACAATTACGAAAATACTTTGAGATAAAAAAAGAGGTAGACTCAGAATAGAGTCTACCTTTATTTTAAAATAAGAATATCCCAATTACACCAGCAATACAGATATAAACAATCGGATGATGTTTCCATTTGTTTGAAACAAACATAAACACCGCAAACATCGCAATTGCTCGCCATTCAAATATATCACCAATTTTATTTGTTAGATTGTAGGCATCAAGATCAAACAAGCTAATCATAGCAACTGTTACAGCAGCAGATAATATCAATCCAGTAACAGCAGGACGAATCCCTTTAAATGCTCCATCAACATATTTGTTTTTACGGTATTTCATAATGAATTGAGCAATAATTAGAATGATGATGATACTTGGTGTAACAAGACCAAGTGTAGCAACAATTCCACCAGCAATTCCGTATTGTGAAAAACCAACATACGTAGCAACATTCACACCAATTGGTCCAGGAGTCGATTCACTGACAGCTATCATATCAGTAAATGCCTCTAGTGTAATCCATCCTCGATCTACAATTTCAGACTGAATCAGTGGTATTGCAGCCAGTCCTCCTCCAATTGAGAATAAACCAACTTTAAAGAATATGAAAAATAATTGAAGTAGATCTAACATCATACGCTATCACCTACTTTTACAACATTGATAATCATTCCTACTATTCCAGAAACAATCACAGCATAGATTGGAGAAAAATCAGTAAATACTACAAATAAGAATGCTGCAACAAATAAAACAATATGAATCCAATTTTTCACTGACTTTTTACCCATTTTAATGACAGCATTTAAAATCAAGACAACAACGACAACACGAATTCCAGCAAATGCACTCAATACATACGTATTGTCTTGAAACTCTGTAAAAAATCGAGCAATACTCATAATGATAATAAGAGATGGCGTTACCATACCTAAGGTTGCGAAGATTGCTCCAAAGAATCCAGCTTTTGCTTGTCCCGTAAAGGTTGCTGTATTTATTGCAATAATCCCAGGAGTACTTTGTCCAATTGCATAATAATCCAACATTTCTTCATCTGTTGCCCATTCGCGTTTATCAACCACTTCTCTTCTCAGCATTGGTAACATTGCATATCCACCACCAAATGTGAATAGACCAATTTTAAAGAAAATAAAGTAGAGTTTCAATAATATGTTTTTTTCTTTATCTTCTGTCATAATAATAACTCCTTTGTGAACTTATATATATATTACTTTATATTATTAGGATATGCAACCAACAAAAGCGAAAAAAAGGCAGATATTCTGCCTTTTAAAATTTCGTTAAAAACTCTTGAAGTCTTTTGGTCTCCGGATGCTCAAACACATGTTTTGAATCCCCCGTTTCAGTAATCATTCCTTGATCTATAAAGATTACTTGATCAGAGACTTCTTTTGCAAAATCCATTTCATGAGTCACCACGATTAAAGTGTATCCTTCATGAGCTATACTTCTAATTACTTCAAGTACTTCTTTTACCATTTCGGGATCAAGAGCACTTGTTGGCTCATCAAATAAAATCACTTCCGGATTCATTGAAAGAGTTCTCGCTATCGCAACACGTTGTTTCTGTCCACCACTGAGGGTATTCACTCTTCTGTTTGAAAATTCAGATAACCCTACTTTTTCCAAAAACTGTAAAGCAACTGTATTACTTTCTTCTTTTGAACGGCCTAAAACACGAACTTGTCCGATTGTACAATTTTCTAAAACACTCAAGTTTTCAAATAGATTAAAGGACTGAAATACCATACCAATGCGAGAACGAATGTGATTGATATTTGTTTTTCTATCTGTTACTGAGACATCATGAAAAAGAAGGTTTCCTTTGGTAACTGTTTCCATTTGATTGATACAACGAAGCATGGTACTTTTACCACTTCCAGATGGACCGATAATAGACGTTACGCTTCCTTTTGCAAATGTGTAAGATACATCGTTCAATACCCTAACTCCATCAAATTCTTTATATACATTTTGAAATTCGATAATATTCATACTTGCACCTCTACACTGTTTGACTTGTTGGAATTGAAACTTTTTCTCGATTGATCACTTTAATAATTAATGTTAATAACCTTGTAGTGATTAATACAATAATCAAGTAGACAATCGCGACTAAAACAAAGGACTCAGTATAACGGTAATGTGTACCGGCAACGGATTTGGCCATATAAAATAGTTCACTTACTCCAATTACACTTAAAACGGCAGTATCTTTAATATTTACAACTAGTTCATTACCAATTGCTGGAACCATATTTTTTATTACTTGAGGGAATATAATGTGTCGATACGCTTGCCCTCTACTAAGTCCAATTGCTCTTGCTGCTTCCATTTGTCCCGGATCAATTGCATTGATTCCAGAACGCAATACCTCTGTTAAATAGGCAGCTGTATTCAATGATACAACAATAATACCAGCTACAATAATCGGCATTCTAATCCCAATCATCGCTAGTCCATAATAGAATATTGCTGCCTGTACCATCATCGGTGTACCTCTAAAAAATTCTACGTATGAGGTGCTCAAAATAACACTTATTCTTTTAAAAATAATGTTCCATTTATTATCTCTAGGATCTCTCTCCTGAATCCGAAAGATAATAATAAGCATTGCTACGAATAGCCCAAACAGTGTCCCTGTTACAGCAATAATCAACGTGAATGAAGCACCCTCTAAATATAATTTATAGTTTGTTCTTAAAATGTAACTTAGTCCACCAAGAAAATCACTTGGGATATCCGATAAAATCATATTTCTAAGGTTGTGATGTTAAAGCATCACTCATCAATGTATTTCGTTCTTCTGTAGTTAGATTATCTAAGACACTATTAATAGCAGCTTGCAAATCAGTTTCTTCCTGTCTTACTGCAACACTAACAGATACATCACTATCTTCAACAGTAAATCCGTTTACACCTAATTGAACAATAGTTAATCCTTCGTTTGACGACACGATTGATTGCGCTACAGGTAATTCCGCTACCAATGCATCACTCACACCACTTGTTAATGATGCTACTAAACTTGGGTAATCTCCAAGAGCATTCATATGATTTACACCAGTAATTTGATCAATAAGTCCGTCTTGTAACGTTCCCATTTGAGCGATTACAGCAGCCCCATTAAAATCATCTAAACTAGCTGCTGAAGCATAATCTCCACCACTTTGAACAACCAATACTTGTTCACTTCTATAATACTCATCTGTAAACAATACTGTTTCTGCACGTTCAGGTGTTGGGCTCATACCAGCAATAATCACATCGATTTCATTTGATAACAAAGCTGGAATTAATCCATCCCATTCAATTTTGCGGATAACTAAATCCATTTCCAATTCATCTGCGATAGCACTTGCAACCATAACATCATATCCATCACAATATGCATTGACACCATCAATTTCAACAGCGGTATCTGTTGCTTCACTTGTTGTCCAATTAAATGGTGCATAGTTACACTCTAATCCAACAACCAATTCATTTGTACTTTCTTCCGTACATCCTACTAGTAGGAACATAGTTAACATTCCCATTACTACAAAAATTCTTCTCATTTTCTCTATCCTCCGATTGTTTTTTCATAAAATAAATATAAAAAAAGCATCCTTGGACGCCATATTAAACAATATGTTTATAGCGCCACTACTTTTTAAGTAGGAGTATCATGGGTGTTTCCCATAATCCCACAAAACTATTATGTCTAATAGAATTGTTCGGCGATGATTACCTTTCAATTGTTTCATAGTCTACCGACTCCACAATTTACTCATTTGCATCGCTGCCTCTAAATTTTTATGATAACCAAATTGTATAGTTGAGAAAATAAAAAGTCAACAATATTTTGAATGTAAGTGTTATCAATCAAGAAAAAAAGGCTGATTTCAGCCCTTTATTACTTAAGTAATAGGTATTTAGAAGTATTTTTGCATCAAAATTAAGTCAAAATACTCATTGTCATACTTAATTGCCTTCTTTTCCATGCCTTCTTCAACAAATCCTAATTTCTCATATAGTTTCCTTGCTCCAATATTATTAGACACAACGGAAAGAGTGATTATTTCAATATTTCTCGATTCTACATATTGAAACACATTGCTCAATAATCTTTTGGAAATTCCCTTTCTTCTATATGCGGGTTTTACGTACATGCTATTTAGGGTTGCTTTGTGTTTCATTTTCATTCTTGGATTTTCTACTAGAACACAAAGTCCAATGATTTCTTTTCCAGAATATGCCCCAAATGAAGTTGCATTTTTATTTGCAGTCTAGATTCCCAACGGTCTATCAGAAATGTTGATTCCTCTTCAAAACTAGAGCCAAAGCTCTTTGGATTATTTTTTAATAATTCAAGTCGAATCGATTGATAATCATTAACATCTTCCACAGTCAGAATCCTATACTCTATATTCATATAATCACCTCATAAGCTACCTTCATTATATCACAAAAAAACACTTCTTCTTTCGAAGAAATGTTTCTTAAATTATTTCAAATTCTTTAGATTGATTTCCTACCATTAATTTAATCTTTCTCGCTTCTTCAATCAATTCAAAGTTTTCATTATACAAACTGAGTTGATTGGTATCGAGATAAAAATGAATTGTCTTTTTTTCGCCAGGAAGTAGCGAGATTTTTTGATATGCTTTTAAAGATTTCAAGGGTCTTGTGACAGACGCGTATAAATCTTCTAAGTAAACTTGTACAACTTCTTTTCCTTCAACAGATCCCGTGTTTTTCACCGACACTTCAAAGTGTAATCCTTGTCCTCTTTCAACTTGACTAGGTGTGAATAAATCTGAGTATTCAAACGTAGTATAACTCAATCCGTATCCAAATGGATATAAAGGGTCATATTTGGTGAATACATCTCCTGATTGATATCGTCTTGCGTTGTATACAATTGGGATTTGATTTCCGTCTTTAGGGAATGATATAGCGGTTTTCCCAGATGGACAGATATCCCCGAAAATTGTTTGCGCAACGGGTATTGCACCCTCTGTTCCAGGATAATATGTCTGTAAAATTGCAGGAATGTTTTGGTCCATCCAAATAAGCTTTTGTGGACGTCCAACCATAGATACCATAACAACTGGAATATCAGTATTTTTAGCGCTTTTCAACAAAGCAAATTCGTCGTCCTCTATTTGTAAATCGAAGCTATCTCCTAGCCATTCTGAATGGGGCTCTTCTCCCACTACACTGATGATTACATCATATTGACTAGGTGTAGGATTTAACTGTTTTAGTTCCTCTAAATCATATGCATATGTAATTTTTGTATCCTTAGAAACAGTTCTTTTAATCGCATCTAATATCGTAAAACAATCCAAATCATTCTCATCAGCTGATGCCCATGATAATGTCCATCCTCCACAAAGATGTCTTTTACTATCTGCAGATTTACCAGTTACTAAGATTGATTTCAAGTCTTTCGAAAGTGGCAATAAGTCATTTTCATTTTTTAACAATGTGATTGATTCTGATGTAATCTCACTGGCAATTCTTTTGCTCTCTTTGTTTCCATTTAATGATACAGCAAAATCAACATCTAAATCGGATTGATCAAACAATCCCAACTCAAATTTAACACGTAGTATATTGGATACTGCTTGGTCTAATCGTTCAATTGTAATTTCTCCATCATTCACTAATTCTTCCATGATATCTACAGCATCTAAATCAGCAACTGCCATACTAACATCTAATCCAGCATTGAATGCTTTTTTGATTGCATCTTTTTTATCTCTTGCAACACGATGACGATCAATTAATCTATATACATCTTCCCAATCTGAAAGAGTGATACCTCTAAAGCCTAGTTCACCACGTAACACATCAGTCATAAATCTCTTACTCATTGGCATTGGTGTTCCATTTACATCTCCACCATTTACCATAATAGAATGTACACCAGCTTTGATTGCTGCTTCAAAAGGTGGTATATGATGTTCTCTTATATTTCGTTCAGAGATATCTGCAGGTGTGCGATCCATACCATTACTTGATTCACCATATCCAACAAAGTGTTTTGCGCAAGCTGAAATCTGATTCTCGTTTTGCATTCCACTTACCAATGCTTCACTTATTCTTGATGCCAAGTATGCATCTTCTCCCACTGATTCATATACTCGTCCCCATCTTTGATCTCTTGCTACATCAATTGTCGGAGCAAAATTTAAATTCACTCCAATCGAATTCATTTCTTTCCCAACAATTTCTCCATATTGAAATACAAGTTCATCATTCCAAGTTGATGTCACCCCTAAGTTGTGTGAGTATATTGTCGATCCCTTAACAAAATTCACACCATGAACAGCATCCGCTCCGTAAAGCATTGGAATTTTCAGTTTTGTCTGTTTTGTATAATCGTTTGATGTCTTAATATAGGTTGCCCAATCAAAAGCAGAATCGTTTCCAATTCTTGACACACCACCATATAACAATGAACCGATATTATATTGAGAATACATAATATCAAGAAATCTTGGGTCTGTCATACTTTCAAATTGATGTTCAGATTGTAATTTGTCAAATAAAAAACAAGGTTCAAGCATAATTGTTTGTCCTATTTTTTCACGGACCGTCATTTCCTCTAACAATGCTTTTATCTTATTTTCTATATCGTTGTTAATCGTAGTGTTAAAACTCATAATTAGTGCTCCTTTATATTTACCGAAATCGTTTTCTTTTGTAGTTACAAAATACCATAATAAAAACTCTTTTACAAGATAGTTAAAATCGATTGATAATTTTTGTGCAAACTATCCAAAAATATAGATTGCAATAATGTTTCAAGAAGCAATATACTATTTCAATTGCGGTCAATTTATGATATAATTATATGATATAGGGATATATTTTTGACTATATTGTGTAAGCGTTATCATACAATAATGGCTTTGTTTGGAGCTTTTTACATAATCTGTTGAAGATTTGTCTTTCTTTTCAAAAATTGGAGGTTGATAATTTTGATAGACACCATCATTTTAGCTGGAGGAATGTCAAAACGATTTAAAACAAATAAACTGGCAACACTTTATAATGGGAAACCCTTAATTTGTAACGTGATAGAAACTTTCTTAGAATTTTCGGAAAATGTTACTTTAGTAACAGGGCATTACGATTTACAATATCTCTCTAATTTTATTACAAACGAAAAGATTAGAATTGTACACAATAGTGAGTATCAAAAGGGAATGTTTACTTCTGTTCAAACGGGTGTAAGTATCACAGAAAATGACTTTTTCTTAATTCCCGGGGATTATCCTTTGGTCAAACCTCAAACAATACAAAAAATAATAGATAGTTTGGGAGCAATTAGAGTGCCTATATATAAAGGAAGAAAAGGACATCCGATTTTTATATCAAAAGAGCTAATAAATCCATTGTTAAAAGAACCTTCTGACTCAAATTTAAAAATCTTCAGAGATCGACATATAGTAAATTATATTGATGTCGATGATGAGGGAATATTATTAGATGTAGATACACTCAATGATTTGAATCAACTTAGAGAAAGGAATGAATAAGTATGTTATTAAACGAATATGTTAGACCCAAAGATTTACACGAAGCATATGAACTCTTACTTGAAGATAAAAACAATATTATTATCGGAGGTGGAGCATGGCTGAAATTAACACACAAGGAAGTGCATCAAGTAATAGACTTATCCTCTATTGGCCTACATGAGATTATTGATAAAGGCGATTTCATTGAAATCGGTGCGATGACCTCACTTAGACAAATAGAAACAAGTAAAGTAATCCAACAATACTATGATGGTATTGTAACAAAAGCTGTAAAAAGTATTATGGGAATGAATATAAGAAACCTAGCCACGATTGGTGGAAGTATCATGGGCCGTTATTCATTTTCGGATATATTTACACCGCTTTTGGCTGTGGATGTTTCACTTGTTTTTTTCAATTCTGGAGAAATCTCGTTAGAAGATTTTATGAAAAACAGAAAAATGGAACGAGATATTTTAGTGAAAATCATCCTTCATAAAAAACAAGGACGAGGGTACTTCTATAATATGAAAAAGACACACTTAGATTTTGCTGTCATCAATGTAGCGGTTACAAAAGCTGAAACAATAAAAATCGTTGTTGGAGCAAGACCAAGTATCTCTCTTAGAGCATTCAAAGCAGAAGAATATATCAATAGTACAGAAATCAATGAAGAATCGATTCTTCATGCTGCATTATTAGCAAAAGAAGAAATCAAGGTTTCTTCTAATGCAAGAGCAAGTAAAGAATATCGATCAGAACTGATTGAAGTATATGTCAAAAGAGGACTGAAAGAGGTGTTAGATTATGAAGGTTAATTTCATGTTAAACGATCATCCTGAAACATGGGAAGTTGATCCAAACGAATATTTACTTGATACATTAAGAGCTAACGACATTACATCTGTTAGACGCGGATGTGATACTACTTCTTGTGGTGTGTGTACTGTTTTATTAGATGGTAAGCCCGTTCCTTCATGTAGTGTTTTAACTGTTTCAGTCGAAGGAAAACAAGTTTTAACTGTAGAAGGAATCAAAGATTCTGCTGAACGACTTAGTATTCATATGGGTCATCACGGGGCAGATCAATGTGGATATTGCAATCCCTCTCTTGCACTTACAGTTTATGCAATGAAACAAGAAATCAAAAATCCTACCGAACAAGATATTAGCGAATATTTGGTTGGTAATTTATGCAGATGTACTGGATACAAAGGACAAGAGGAAGCAATTAAACTATACTTGGAGGAAGACTAATGAGTGTAATCAATAAGGCAATCCCTTCTGTTGATGGAAAGGGGTTAATGTTAGGTAGAAAAGGTTATACTGATGACCTTGCTGAGCGTAATTCATTAATTGTCAAAGTATTAAGAAGTCCTCATCCATTCGCTAAAATAGTATCTATAAATTATGAAAAAGCATTAGAAGTCTTAGGAGTAGAACTGATTCTTACTCATAAAGATTTTAAGAGAAACTCATTTACACGTGCAGGACAAGGATATCCTGAGCCTTCTCCCCATGATAAATTTGTCCTAGACGAATATGTAAGACATATTGGTGATGAAGTAGCGTGTGTTGCTGCTCGCACTGAAAAGCAATGTATAGAAGCATTGAAATTAATCGAAGTCGAATACGAAATATTAGAGCCTGTATTGGATTTCGAACAAGCAATAGATAACAAGAATCTAGTTCACCCTGAAGATGGAATTTATGAAATGTTTCCAATCGGGTTCGAACCAAAAAGAAACATTGCTGCAAGTTACCACATGGAAGTTGGAAATGTTGAAGAAGATTTAAAACAATCTGAAGTTGTAATCAAACAGTCATTCTATACACAAGCGCAAGCACATGCAATGCTAGAGCCTCACACTGTGAACGCTAGATTAGATTATCAAGATAGATTGGTTTTATACAGTTCAACCCAAACACCAATTCACGTAAGAAGGATTTTATCTCAAACATTAGAAGTTCCTCTATCTAGAATACGTGTAATCAAGCCTCGTGTGGGTGGTGGATTCGGTGGAAAACAAGCACTTCATGGAGAAATGTTAGTAAGTGCTGTAACTCTTCGTACCGGAAAACCATCAAAAATGATTTACACTAGACAAGAAGTATTTGAATCAAGTTGTTCAAGACATCCAATGCGATTCGATGTTACATTAGGTTCCACAAAAGATGGAATATTAGAATCTATTGACTGTAAAGTTTTAAGTGATACAGGTGCGTACGGAGAACATGCTTTAACTGTATTTATGGTTGCAGGTAGTAAGGTTTTACCTCTATACAATAAAGTGAAAAGTGTTCGTTTCTATGGAGATGTAGTTTATACAAACCACACATCAGCCGGAGCGTTTCGAGGATATGGAGCAATCCAAGGTAATTTTGCATTAGAAAGTGCAATAGATATGTTATGTGAAAAATTACAGATTGATCCAATTGAATTTAGAGACAAAAACATGATGAAAGAAACAGAAACATCACCGATTTTCGAAATCATGGGAGAAGGTACTGAAGGTACTGCCATGATTATGGAATCTTGTAAACTAGAGTATTGTTTACACCGTGGGAAAGAAATCAGTGGATGGGATGATATTTATCCTTATAAACAAATTTCTCCAACCAAACGAAGAGCTATGGGTATGGCAATCGCAATGCAAGGTAGTGGAATTCCATATATTGATATGGGAAGTGCAACAATTAAATTAAATGATGATGGCTTCTACAATCTTCTGATTGGGGCAACTGACATTGGACAAGGTAGTGACACTGTATTGGCTCAAATCGCTGCAGAAACACTCGGATGTAGAATGGATCAAATGATCGTGTATTCATCAGATAGTGATTTGACACCGTTTGATACCGGTGCCTATGCTTCTTCTACTACTTATGTAAGTGGAAACGCAGTATATAAAGCTGGTATGAAGATGAGAAATATGTTGTTGGAGGAAGCATCAAATGTACTAAAAGTACCAAAAGAACACATCAATTTTGATGGAACAACTTTTGAAACTTCTGAAAACTCTATCACATTAAAAGAATTATCAAATAGGTTATATTATAACGAAGATCAAAAGCAATTAACTGCGACGAGTAGTTACGTTGGAACAAAATCACCACCACCATTTATGACTGGATATGTAGATCTGACAGTAGATACAGAAACTGGTGAACTTGAAATCAATAATTACACAAGTATTGTAGATTGTGGAGTACCACTAAATACAATGTTGGCAAGAGGACAAGTTGAAGGTGGAATTGTGCAAGGTATCGGTATGGCAGTATATGAAGAAGTAATTATTTCTGACAAAGGAAAAATGATTACAAACGACTTCTTAAGTTATCTTATTCCAACAAGAATGGAAATCAAAAAACTAACAACTGAATTTGCAATTTCATATGAAGAAAGTGGACCATATGGAGCAAAATCGGTTGGTGAAATCGGTATAGATACACCACCTGCTGCAATCGCCAATGCAATATTCAACGCTGTAGGTGTAAGAATCACCTCTTTACCAATAACACCAGAAAAAATATTACTTGCAATGAAACGAAAGGATGAAGAAAATGAAGAAAATAAATAAAAAACAAGTTATACAAATACTATTTTACGGATCATTATGGGGGATTTTAGAAGCTACAATTGGACATGTTTTACACTTTATACCAGCTACAATTGCTGGAAGTATCATGTTCCCTATTGCTGGTATCATTCTTTACAAAGCATATCAAAAAACAGAATCGCGACAATCATTGTTTTACATTGGTGTAATCGCTGCATCGATTAAATCAGTTGACTTGTTATTACCACAATTGAGTATCTATAAAACAATTAATCCGATGATTTCTATTTTGTTAGAAGCATTTGTTGTTGTGTTGGTTGTCAACTTACTAATCAGTTCCTCTCCACAAAAGAAATACATTGCATTCCCAATCGCTAGTATTGGATGGAGAGCAATATTTATTTCATGGATGGGCTTCCAATACGTTACAACAGGAAACCTCGCTCCATACATCACATCATTCGCAGCTGGATTTGAATTCGTAATTTTGGTTGGACTATTAAGCGGAGCAATCGCTTCTATCGCAGTATTCGTTCTTGATGAAATCAGATTTAAAGTCCCTGAATTAAGCTCGAAGTGGATGTATGCAACTGGATTATTCATCATCGCAATCATAACTACATATACACTATAAGGAGTGATGTCTATGAACATCTACCAATTAACAAACAAATATATCAACGAAGGGGTTCCTTTTGTTGTCATTTCAGTTGTTGAAAAACACGGTGAAGGACCAGTTGAAGTAGGGAAAAAATTACTTCTTACAATTCATAACGATGCATTTGGGACTGTCGGTGGAGGTGCATTAGAGTACGCTGCCCGTGACTACTGTGAAGAGATATTCAAAACAAAGAAAAGCGTTACAAAAACATATCTTTTAAACGAGGGAAAAATTTTAAAAGATGCCACCACTTTGCCGATGGCATGTGGTGGAAAAGTAACCTTATTCTTTGAATATGTAGGACCAAATGAATATATTTATATCTTTGGTGCAGGGCATGTTGGACAAGCTCTAACCAATGTCTTAAAAACAATGAACTATCACATCACAGTTGTTGATGAAAGAGAACATGTTATAAAACAATTCAAAGGTGCAGATGATTTGGTTCATATGCCTTTTGCACAATATATTGAGGACTTTGGTGTGAAAGATGATAGTTTTGTTATTGTTTGTACACCATCACACAAATATGATTACAACGTAATAGATAAGGTTTTGGAGAACAAGATACCATTAAAATACATTGGTATGTTGTGTAGTCCAAAAAAATTAAGAGAATACCTTGATTTGACATACGAAAAGTTTTCTCGCGAGATTGATTTATCTAACTTCTACTCTCCAATCGGATTGGATACAGGCGGAGGAAGTCCAGAAGAAATTGCCATCTCAATAGCAAGTGAAATACTCGTTGTATCAAATCATAAAAAAGGACACAAGCATATGAGGGAGGCGTTCCAAAATGATTCATATCGTTACTGGTAAGATGAATGCTGGAAAATCCACCAAATTAGGCTCGTTATATGAACAAATACAAAAAGGGGATGGATTTATTTCTGTCAAGTGTATGCATTATGATAAAGTGCACGGATATGAAATTATGCAACTTTCCAATAAGGCGTTTTACCCTCTTGTGATAAGAGATGAATTCTCACATCAAAACATGGAAATAGCTTGTCAAATAGGACCCTATCTATTTCTAAAAGATACCTTAAAGAGGATTGAAAAGGACATTGAAACTATGATTGAAAACAAAGTTTCACCAATCTTCCTAGATGAAATAGGACAATTGGAATTATATGATCAATGTTTCAACTCGATCTTCTCTAAAATGGTAGAAAGCAACTTAGAACTTTATATCACTGTACGCGAAGATCTCGTTGATAAAGTGATTGAGAAATACAACATAAAACAAGTAGATATAATTACAGTTTAGGATGCGATAACATGTATGATTTAAAAATCATCAACGGCTTAGTATACACTAACAATAAATACAAGCACACCACAATATATATAACAGATGGAATAATCAAAGACATTACTCCTGATTCTTTTGATGCACTAAATACATATGATTGTAAAGGAGACCTTGTATTCCCAGGAATCATCGATCCGCACACGCATTTCGATTTAGATTTGGGGCATATTTCATCTCGCGATAGCTTTTACACCGGAACAAAAGCCGGCGCATTAGGAGGAGTGACGACTATCATCGATTTCTTAGAACCTGTCGATAATAGTGACGCCTTGGTTGAAGCATTTTACAAAAGGAAAGAGCAAGCGAAAGATAGTGTGATTGATTATAAATTCCATGCATGTTTGAAAAACCCAGAAAACGAAGTAATACCAATCACTGTAAAAATGAAACATTTGGGACTTGATACAGTAAAAATATTCACAACATATTCTGATTCAAACAGACGTACATATGACCGTGAAATCATTCAATTGCTAGAACACAGTGTATCTGGTGATTATATGGTTACCGCTCATATAGAAAACGATACGCTAATTGAAACAAACAAAGAAGATCATTATCGTGAACTCCCTTTAAACAGGCCGACAATTAGTGAAACAAGTGAGGCAATCAAATTAGCCGGATACGCCAAACAAACAAAGGGATATTTATATATGGTCCATTGTTCTAGTGGCCAAACAATTACACAATTACGTCACGAGTTTAGCGACATTTTAAATAAAAACTTTATTCTAGAAAGTTGCCCTCATTATTTTATGTTCAACAATGATGTGTTGAACAAAGAAGATGGCTACTTGTATACAATGGCTCCCCCATTAAGAAGTGAAGCAGAACGTATTCTTCTCACCCAACAGATTGATGATGTCTTTACGATTGGAACAGATCACTGTGGCTTCAACAAAAAAGACAAACAAGTAGAAAAATTATGTGATATGCCTTTGGGTGTATCGGGTGTTGGTGAGTCTTTTGATATAATGTTTTCAATATTTGGGGATAAGATAATCGATAAAATGACCAAAAACGTCGCAATTGCTCACAAATTATATCCTCAAAAAGGAACAATAAGGATTGGAAGTGACGCAGATTTATTTGTCTATCATTTAGAAGATACAAAACTAGATACATTAAGAAATAATACCGATTACTCAATCTATCAAGATATCGTAGTAAGAGGAACTGTTTCATCTACCATTTCAAGAGGAAAATTCATCGTCAAAGATGGTGTCTTTCTAAGCGGAAAAGGTCGATTACTAAATAAGTGTGGTGATTATTGTGAAAGTAATTAAGAATGTTCGAATTTACGATTTTAACAAATATATAGAAAACGGATATGTCATCTTTGATGAACAAATTCATGAAGTCGGATCAATGGCCCAATACAAAGCAAATGAGTATGAGGAAATAGATGGCAGCAATGCATTATTGATGCCCGGTCTAGTCAATGGACACTCTCATATTTATAGTACTTTTGCTCGTGGGATGAGTGCTCCTTTCAACCCAAAAACATTTAAAGAATTATTAGAGCAATTATGGTGGAAACTCGACCGTTATTTAAACAATGAGATGACCTACTATAGTGGTATCGTTAGTGGTATTGAATACATAAAAAACGGTGTGACTACAATCGTCGATCATCATGCAAGTGGAGAAATTATCGGTAGTTTGCATTCCTTAGAAGATGCACTAGATAAAGTAGGAATGAGAAAAGTACTCTGTTTTGAAACAAGTGATCGGTTTGATATCGATCATTGTATTCAAGAGAACCTTGATTATATTAAGACTTCTTCTTCCACTTCAAGTGGCCTATTTGGATTACATGCATCCTTTACCCTATCCGATCAAACCTTGAATAAAGTGAGCCGTGTTTTAAATGGCAGCCCAATTCATATTCATGTGGCAGAAAGTATTGAAGATCAAATCGACTCACTCACAAAACACAAGAAAAGAGTGATTCATCGATTGAATGATTTCAATCTAATCAATAAGAATTCAATCATAACTCACGGTCTATACTTAGAAGATGGTGAATTTGAAATCATCAAAGAAAAAGAAGCTGTCATTGCTTTGAATGTTTCATCTAATATGAACAATGCGGTTGGATTACCTGATTATATGAGAATGAAAGAAAATGGAATCAAAGTCATTATTGGTAATGATGGAATTTCACAAAAAATGACGTCAGAATACCAAAATCTATATTTCAGTATGCATCACAAATCGGAATCGCCAATTGCTTTTACAATGGATGACTTGCAGACAATTATCAATAACACCTACACCTATGTGTCTGATATTTTAGGAACAAAGTTAGGAAAAATTGAGCCAGGATTTGTATCAGACTTTGTGCTTCTACCATACAATGAACCGACTCCGTTAAACAAAGATAATATTTTTGGACATCTATTCTTTGGACTGTTCAATCACTTTAGACCAATTGATGTATATGTTGGTGGAAACAAAATTGTAGAAAATTACAACGTTAGTAAATCACTTCAATCAGAATTCAATAAGGCAAAGGAAAGTGCAAAACTCTTATGGGATAAGGTTGAGAAAGAAGGTACGATATGAAATTAACAGTTACGTTTGATGGAATTACATTAGATAATCCATTGATGCCAGCAAGTGGACCAATCGTTGGAGATAGTGAGAAATTACTATTTTTACAAAACGAAGGTGTCGGTGGACTTGTGACAAAAACAATTTCAACAAAAGAGCCACACATACCAAGACCTTGCATCTATGGGGACAAGCAATTTGTCATGAACTCTGAACTATGGAGTGAACATAGTTATGATAAATGGATTGATGAATTTCTACCTGAACTAGAACAAAAGAAAGACCGTCCATTAATTATTAGTGTTGGATACACGAAAGAGGATATGGAATTTCTCATCCCTAGATTAGATCAATTCGCAGATGCGTTTGAAGTGTCAACTCATTATGTCGGAAAAGATTTATCAGTGATAGCCGATACTGTGAAAATGATTCGCTCTCACACAGACAAACCTGTCTATATGAAAATCAGTCCTCATATTCCAGATCCTGTGGCGTTTGCCAAAGCAGTTAGAGACGCTGGCGCAAGTGGACTAGTTGCGATTAATAGTCTTGGTCCAACAATGAAGATTGATGTAGAAACACGTTCTATTCAATACGCCCCTGAAAGTGGATTTGTATGGATGAGTGGTCCGAGTATTAAAAACATTGCTCTTGCTACTGTATATACAATCAAACAAGCTATGCCTGATTTTACAGTGATAGGTGTTGGTGGGATCGCAAGTGCAGAAGATGTATTAGAATTCTTACTAGCTGGTGCGGATGCAGTTCAAATGCTAAGTGGTGCTTTATTGAAAGGAAAAGACTTATATAAACGCATCATTGAAGCTTTGCCTAAAACACTCGAAAAATACGGATTCAATAGTATTGAGGAAGTAAAAAATACGCCTCTTACCAATCCTGTAACCTATATTCCAAGAGTACCAGAACTAATTATTGAAAAATGTACTGAATGTCAATTATGTGTCAGAGTCTGTCCATATTTTGCCATCGAAATGAAAGATAAAATCACATTCGATTCACAAAAATGTTTTGGATGCGGATTATGTATAAGCAAGTGTCCAACCAAGGCACTGAAATGAGGTGACACATATGAAAAACATTAGTAAATCAATTGTTAAGGTTGATGCTGCTGATAAAACATCTGGAAAAAGTAAATATATTAACGATATTGAATATCCTGGTATTTTGCATGCTAAAACAATCAGAAGCAAGCATGCAAAAGCAAAAATATTATCTAGAAAATATCCCGAATTACCAGAAGGATACTACATTGTAGATTATAAAGATATCCCTGGTACAAACTTCATTAAGATTATACTTGAAGATTGGAAGATATTCGCAGAAGATGAAGTGAATCATTATCTTGAGCCGATTGCCTTATTACTTGGCCCTGACAAAGAGATTGTTCAAGATTTAGTGGAGCAAGTAGAGATTGAATATCAAATTGAAGTTCCTGAATTTGATTTCAATGATAGTGCAATTCACTATCATTTCAACAAGGGTGATATCAAAGAAGCAGAAAAACATAGTGATCGAGTAATCTCAATAACATACGATACCCCATATCAAGAACAACTATATATCGAACCTCAAGGTATGATTGGGTATTTTGAAGAAGGTCAAGTCACTCTGGTTGGAAGCATCCAATGTCCTTATTATGTTAAAAATGCCGTGATTCAAATTCTTGATTGTGACGAAGATTATATCAGAGTAAAACAATCCACAGTTGGTGGTGCTTTTGGTGGGAAAGAGGAGTTTCCTTCTCTTATTGCATGTCAATTAGCGATTGCAATCCATAAATATAAAGTGCCGATTTCGTTGATCTATGAACGTGAAGAAGACATGGAAGTTACAACAAAAAGACATCCAGCTAAACTACAAATGACTGGCTATATTAAAGATAAGAAAATTACTGGTCTTCGTTGTAATGTCGGAATCGATGCTGGTGCATATATCGGATTAAGTGGAGTCGTATTATCCCGTGCTTTGATTGCTTCTACTGGTGCTTATACCATCCATAATCTTGAAGTTGATGGTGATGTTTACATTACCAACACAGTACCAAATGGTGCATACAGAGGCTTTGGCGCACCTCAAATGTTTTTTGCAATTGAAATGTTTATCCATCATGTTGCAAAAGAAATCGGTGTAGACCCTCTTGAATTCAGAAAAGAAATACTAGCAAAACAAAATGATAAAACTTCTACAAACGGAACATTTAGAGACCCCATTATTATGCCAGAAATGCTTGAGAAAGCCTTAAAGGAATCCAATTATATTGAAAAAATACAGCAATATAGTAATGATGACTCATTTAGAGGAATTGGGATGAGTTGGTTTTTACATGGCTGTGGTTTCACTGGAAGTGGAGAAGCAGATCATATCAAAGCTTTGGTAGAACTTGAGAAAAACGAGAAAGATCAAGTTTCAATCCTTATTGCAGCAGTTGACATGGGACAAGGAATCAATACATCGATGAGAAAACTGGTTGCTTCTTTATTAGACATTCCAATCGAGCAAGTAATCTATGATCTACCTGATACAAATAAAGTACCGGATTCAGGACCTACTGTTGCATCAAGAACAATGATGATTGTAGGAGGCCTAGTAGCAAGAGCTGCACGCAAATTGAAAGAGTCCTGGAAGCCAGGAGTATACCAAAAAACTAGTGAACGCTACAAACAGCCTGAATATATTAAATGGAATGAAAAAACATTCCAAGGAGATGCGTATCCAGCTTATTCTTGGGGGATTAATATTGTTGAAGTCGAAGTTGATAAAAGAACATATGAAGTATCTGTAAAAGAAGAATGGAGTGTTTATGATGTTGGAAAAGCAATTGATGAACAAATCATTTTCGGACAAGCTGACGGAGGACAACTTCAAGGACTTGGATACGGATATTTAGAGAGAATGAGCCACAAAGACGGAAAAATACAACATAAAAATGTTACAGATTACATTATTCCGACAACAGTGGACACACCTTTAATGCATACTTACTTAATGGATAACCCTTATCCGTTAGGTCCTTATGGAGCAAAAGGTGCTGGGGAACTAACACTTGTTGGTGGGGCCCCAGCAGTTGCATTGGCAATAGAAAATGCAATAGGAAAGAAAGTTACAAAAATCCCTGTCTCTCCGGAGTACATTATGGAGTTGATGAATAATGAATAAGATAACATTCACATTAAACAATAAAGAAGTATCTGTAACACTGACACCAACCATGCGTCTATTAGATATATTGAGAAATCACTTTGGCCTATTTGGAAGCAAAGAAGGCTGTGGTGAAGGGGAATGTGGTGCATGTGCAATTTTATTAAATAACAAGTTAATCAATTCTTGCTTGGTACCAGCTGGATCTGTTCACAATCAAACTGTCATGACAATTGAAGGATTGTCTGACACTCCACAAGGAAAGATGTTAACCAAAGCATACGGAATCAAAGGAGCAGTACAATGTGGATTCTGTACACCGGGAATGATGATGGCATCTCATGCTTTATTATCCAAAACGCCACACCCTAGTGTAGAAGAAATTAAAATTGGACTCTCTGGAAATTTATGTCGTTGTACTGGATACAATATGATTATTGAAGCAGTACAATATGCAGCGAAAGAGGGGAAAGGTTTATGGTAAAACATTTCATTCCGAGCTCTTTAGAAGAAGCATTGAATATTCTAAACAAAGAAAAAGTAGAAATTATCGCTGGTGGTACTGATTTAATGGTCCAAAGAAGAAAATGGGCCAATACAGCTCCAGCATTCAAACAAACAATGAATATTATAAATATACCTGAATTATCTTATATCAAAGCCGTTAACAACAAATTGCATATTGGAGCGACAACGTCATTAACGGAGATAGCGAATCACGATAACACACCTGAACTAATGAAAAAAGCAATTTATGATATTGCCTCTCCAGCCCTCAGAAACATTGCGACAATTGCTGGAAACATTGGTAATGCTTCTCCAGCTGGAGATACATTACCAATACTATACGTTTTAAACGCAAAAATAGTATTGGTTTCCCCTCAAGCAACGAGAACACTTCCAATTGAAGAAGTTATCTTAGGACCAAGAAAAACTGTAATCAAAGACAATGAACTGATAAAGGAAATCATTTTACCGATTCACACCTTTACTTCTACTTCTTTTGTTAAAGTTGGAGGAAGAAAAGCGGATGCTATTAGTAAAGTGTCATTTACTGGCGCAGTAACAATTGAAGACAATATCGTTCTTGATATTCGTATTGCATTTGGGGCAGTTGGACCTGTTATTGTAAGAAGCACAAAAATCGAAAACTCAATCATTGAAATGAATGTTGAACAAATAAAGGATAGTCTAGATCATATTGTAGAGGCATACAGTGATCTGATTACACCGATTGATGATCAACGTTCCAATAAAGAATACCGAAAAACTGTTGCAAAGAATTTATTAAAAGACTTCCTACTCCATTTATAGAAAGGGGGAATTTGAATGTATAACAAATACCTTTCCGACATTGCTTTAGGAAAAAGAAAAGCAGATTTAGTACTAAAAAATTGTCAAATTATTGACGTTTTTAGTCACGGAATTGAAACTGGTGATATCGCAATACAAGATGGCATTATAATCGGTATTGGTGAATATAGTGGGAAAAAGGAAATTGATGTCGAGAACAAATTCGTTGCTCCTGGATTGATTGATGGGCACGTCCACATTGAATCAAGTATGTTGACACCCTCAGAATTTTCTAAACTAATCATTCCAAAAGGAACAACAAGGGTTATTTCCGATCCACATGAAATTGGTAATGTAAAGGGTGTAAAAGGTCTTGGTTTCATGTTGAAATCAAGTTTAGATACACCGTTACATGTTCATATTATGATTCCTTCTTGTGTACCCGCAACTTCTTTCGAAACATCTGGTAGTACAATCTCAAGTGAAGATATCTATAGTCTTAAAAACCGTCAAGGAATCTTAGGTCTTGGTGAAATGATGGATTATCCTGGTGTCATCAATGGAGAAAAATCAGTGTTAGATAAACTTGATATTATGAAAGACACGAATATAGATGGTCATGCTCCTGGTGTATATGGGAAAGACTTGAATTCCTATTTGTTACATCGTATCAAGACTGATCACGAATGTTCAACTAGAGAAGAGTTAGAAGAAAAAGTAAGAAGAGGAATGTATATTCATTTACGCCAAGGGAGTGCAACACGAAACGTCAAAGCCTTATCCAAAGGGGTAACAATTCACAATTCTCATCGTTTACTATTTTGTACAGATGACAAACATCCAATGGACATCGTTGAACAAGGACACATTAACTATAACTTGAATCTAGCAATCGAAGAAGGTGTAGATCCAATCACTGCAATTCAGATGGCAACAATCAATATAGCAAACTGTTATCAATTGAAGCAGGTTGGAGGAATTGCACCTGGATATATCGCTGATCTGATAGTATTTGATGATTTGAATCACATTGAGCCATCAATCGTGTTCATAAATGGAAAACAAGTTTCTAAAAATGGAAAAGTTCTATTTAAAACACATAAAATCGAAAACATCCACGTAATCAATTCTGTGAATGTGAATGTAAATGAAATCAATCTTGATTTAAAGTTGAAGAGCAATCACGTTAAAGTTATGAGACTAATAGAAAACAATGTCATTACCAAAGAAGTTCATAGAACAGTTACAGTGAAAGATGGCCTTTATGTAAATGATCCAAATCAAGACATTTTAAAAATTGCTGTAGTGGAACGACATCACTATACAAAAAATGTTGGGGTTGGACTAATGGAAGGATATGGTATTAAAAACGGAGCTGTGGCCATGACAATCGCTCACGATTCTCATAATCTAGTTGTTGTAGGTGACAATGACAAAGATATGATGATAGCAATCCAAGAATTAAAAGATATACAAGGTGGAATTACGATTGCACATAACGGTAAGATTGTTGATAGTCTCCAACTTGAAATCGCTGGACTCATGACGAATCAAGAGTTTAATCAAGTAAAAGATAAACTGATTCAAATGAACAAAGCGGCTAGAGAGTTAGGAGTAAACAATAATATTGATGATCCGTTCTTGTCTCTTGCATTTATGAGTTTACCAGTTATTCCAGATCTCAAACTTACTGACAAAGGACTATTTGACGTCAAACAGTTTATGCCTACAAAAATTGAGGTGAGTGAATGAACTATATAAAACACTATGCTTGTACAGTATGTCACAAAACATTTGACAAAGAAAAAGACTATATGACATGTCCAAGTTGTGGTGAAAAAGGAATATTAGACATCGTTTATGATTACCAAGCAATGAAGCAAGAAGTGAATCAAGACTATTTCAATCATTGTAAAGAATCTTCCATACTACGATATGTCCCTTTAATGAGTATTGAAGCACCTGGATATGAAACATTAAACGTAGGAAATACTCCATTATACAAATCAAAAGCAATCGCAAAGATGCTAGGGCTATCTTCTTTATACATAAAAGATGAAGGTGTAAACCCTACTTCTTCTCTAAAAGACAGAGCAAGTTTAATTGCTTGTATCAAGGCAATCGAAAAAGGACAAGACACAATTTGTTGCAGTAGTACAGGGAATGCTGCTTCAAGTTTGGCAGGAAATGCGGCAAAGTTAGGACTGAAAACTGTGATTTTCGTTCCCAATAGAGCGCCTATTGGCAAGTTAACACAACTGGCAATGTATGGAAGTACAGTCATAAAAGTGGACGGTGATTATAAAGCTACATTCAATGCATCTAAAAAAGCAATTGAACAATATGGCCTATATAATCGGAATGCAGCAATCAACCCTCATCTTGTAGAAGGTAAGAAAACAGTAGCTTATGAAATGAGTGAACAACTAGAATTCAAGGATATAGACTATGTCCTCGTATCTGTTGGAGATGGATGCACAATTGGTGGAGTCTATAAAGGGTTCTATGATTTATTCCAATTAGATCTAATCAAAAAAATACCAAAAATAATTGGTGTTCAATCTAGTGGGTGTGCTCCATTCTATAAGGCATTCATTGATAACGCTCCACTACAAGAAACAGAAGAAAATACAATTGCAGATAGTATCGCTGTAGGAATCCCTAGAAATCCTGTTAAAGGTATGGATGCCGTAAAGAAATCAAACGGATTCTATATGACTGTTACAGATGAAGAGATACTAGATGCCATTGAAACATTAGGAAAAAATGAAGGAATCTTTGCAGAGCCTGCAGGAGCAACAGCTACTGCTGGTCTAATCAAACTCGTTCATGAAAATAAAATAGATAAAAAAAGTACAATCGCCGTTATCGTTACAGGTAATGGACTTAAGGATTTAAATAGTGTCGCTGATAAGGTAAAAGAAAAAACACTAGAATACAGTCCCAATTCAGACATTGAAAAAAATCCAACGATTGAAGGATTTATCAATTTACTAAAAAAAAGAGGTGGAAAACATGAGTAAAATACCATTCGGACCAACATATGAAGAAATGCTGAATCCTTCTACACTTGATCCAACCATTAGAGAAAAAGCACTAAAAGCTACAACAGACGAACTAGACCCAATTAATTTATTCAATATTACTTGGAAGAACGAGAAAAATATTGTAAATAAAATCGTGTTACCAAAACAGCTAACTGGAGTAGACGCAAACATTGTCGTCATGCTTGGAAAACACTTCCCATCTGGAAGTCACAAAGTAGGACCAGCATATTCGACTTTGATTGAAGGATGCGTTGATAAAACAATCATTCCTGGTGAACACACAATATTAGGGCCTTCTACAGGTAATTTCGGAATCGGAGTTTCTTATATCACAAATTTGATGGGATATGATTCTATTGTAATTATGCCTGATAATATGAGTAAAGAACGTTATGAAAGAATTAGAAAATATGGAGCGAAATTAGATTTAACTCCTGGAACTGAAAGTGATGTTATTTTAACACTAGAAAGAACATTCGAGTTGAAGAAAGATCCGAAAAATCGTTCTTTGGCACAATTTGAATTATTACCAAACTACAGATTCCATAGACACGTGACTGGAAACAGCGCAATCGAAGCTGTAAAAGGAATTGGAAATGGACGTATCGCAGCCTTCACTTCTGCTGTTGGAAGTGCAGGTACAATCGCTGCTGGAGATCAAATTAAAGCATCATTTCCAGAAGCAAAAGTTGTTGCACTTGAACCATACGAATGTTCAACATTATTTAACGCTGGTCGTGGCCAACATCGCATTGAAGGTATCGGAGATAAAATGTGTACATTAATTCATAATGTATTAAACACTGATTTTGTCACACTCATTAAGGATGATGATACAATTAGAGGTTTAAAATTACTTCATGATGGTACTAATGTATTGGTAGAACAAGGAATTGACAAAGACATTGCAATCGAACTGAGAGAAGCATTTGGACCGAGTGGACTATGTAATATTATTGGTGCAATTAAAATTGCCAAATATTTAAAACTTGGACCAAATGATAATGTTGTAACGGTTGCTACAGATGGATTTGATCGATATGAAAGTGTACTAGAAGATTTAGAAAGAAGATATCTAGAGACAGAAGATTTTGTATTAAGAAGATGGTTTAAAGATATCTTTAGAAAAATCGGTGAAGAAGATGTTTATGATTTTAGAAGCGCAGAAAAGAAACAACAATTATTCGATCAAAAAGAAAAAGATTGGCTAAAATTCGGATATAAAAAAGAGTATCTTGATGCAATGAAATCACAAGATTTTTGGGATAAAGAGTATACACTACATGAACATTATGATGATTTAATTAAAAAGATGCGTGAGGAATAAAATATGAAAATTCCATATCAAGATATATTAAAGAGAGCTGAATTTTATAAAGAAGATATGACAAACTTCTTACGTGATATGATTGCGATACCAAGCGAATCGTGTGATGAAGAGTTGGTTATTCAAAGAATCAAACAAGAAATGGAAAAAGTAGGATTTGATAGAATTGATATCGACCCAATGGGAAACATTCTAGGATATATTGGAACTGGGAAACATTTAATCGCAATGGATGCCCATATTGATACAGTTGGAGTTGGTGAAATCAATAACTGGAAGCATGATCCATATAAAGGTCATGTCGATGGTGATACCATATATGGTCGAGGTGGTAGTGACCAAGAAGGCGGTATGGCTTCTATGGTATATGCAGCTAAAATCATTAAAGATTTGGATTTAGAAGGGGACTATACACTTCTTATCACGGGTACTGTTCAAGAAGAAGACTGTGATGGTCTATGCTGGCAATATATTATAAACGAATCCAAAATCATCCCTGAATTCGTGGTTATAACAGAGCCTACTAGTCTTAATATTTACAGAGGACATCGAGGTAGAATGGAAATAAGAGTTGATGTGAATGGAATTAGTTGCCACGGTAGTGCACCCGAAAGAGGGGACAATGCAATTTTTAAAATGGCACCAATTCTATTAGACCTACAACAATTACATCCGAAACTATTAGACAATGATTTCCTTGGTAAAGGTAGTCTAACAGTTTCTGAAATATTCTACTCTTCACCAAGCCGATGTGCAGTTGCAGATGGATGTTCTATTTCAATCGATCGCAGACTGACAGATGGAGAAACGTTTGAATCTGCTTTAGAAGAGATCAGAGCTTTGGAATCAGTTAAAAAAGCACATGCAACAGTATCAATGTATGATTACAACAGACCTTCTTATACTGGTCTGGTATATCCTACTAAATCATATTTCCCAACATGGGTATTACCAAGAGAACACGAAGTATGCACAAGCACTGTAAATGCCTATGAAGGATTATTTAACAAGAAACCTTTGGTAGACAAATGGACATTTTCAACAAACGCAGTTTCGATTATGGGACGCTACAATATTCCGTGTATCGGATTTGGTCCTGGACATGAAGAGGAAGCACATGCACCAAATGAAAAAACTTGGAAAAGTGAATTGGTAAAAGCGAGTGCAATGTATGCAACAATTCCACTTAGCTACTTACAAAGCATTCACAAGGAGGAAAAATAATGAAACCATTATTTAAAGGAAAACATTTTATTACACTAGAAGATTGGAAAAAGGAAGAAATTGATACTTTATTAGACGTATCATTTGATTTGAAAAAGAAATTTTATAACAATGAAGACACAAGTTATTTGAAAAACAAAACTTCATTCTTGATGTTCTTCGAACAATCAACAAGAACAAGAAACTCAATGGAAGCAGGAATTGCTCAATTAGGTGGACACGCTAATTTCTTAGACACATCAACAATGCAAATTTCACATGGTGAAAGCGCAAAAGATACCGCAGTAATTTTATCTTCATATGGGCACGGTATTGCTTGTCGTAACTGTTTTTGGGAAGTTGGAAATAAGTTCTTAAATGATATGGCAACACATTCAACAGTTCCAATTATGAATTTACAATGTGATTTATACCATCCAATGCAAGGATTGGCAGATTTAATGACAATCAAAGAATTTCATAAAGATACAAAGAAACTAAAAGTATCAGTAATTTGGGCATATGCTACTTCTCACAAGAAACCAATTAGTGTACCATTAACTCAAATCTTATTATTCCCTCGTTATGGTATGGATGTAACACTTGCTTATCCAGAAGGGTATGACATGCCAGATTGGGCAATCGAAAAAGCCAAAAAAAATGCATTAGACAATGGTGGAAGTTTCCGTATTACACATAATATGGAAGAAGCTTTTAAAGATGCAGATATCGTTATTCCTAAAAACTGGGGTAGTTGGGTAAACAATCAATCTGACGCAGTTGTTGATGATTTACTTGAATCATACAAATCTTGGAAATGTACAGAAGAGATGATGGCACTCGCTAGTCCAAACGTTCATTACATGCATGCATTACCTGCAGATCGTGGAAATGAAGTTGTAGACAGTGTAATTGATGGAGAACGCTCAATTGTTTATCAAGAAGCAGAAAATAGATTACATACAGCAAAAGCAGTTATGTGTATGACAATGGGTAACAAGTAAAGGAGACAATATGAATAAATATATGAAATTAGCAGTTGAAGAAGCCTTCAAAGGTATGAGATCCGAAGAAGGCGGACCATTTGGAGCAGTAATTGTTCAGAATGGAAAAGTAATTGCTAGTGCACACAATGAAGTAATAAAAACGAATGATCCAACAATGCATGCAGAAGTTAATGCAATTAGAAAAGCTACAAAATTACTTGGCAGATTCGATTTATCTGATTGTGAAATATATTCTTCATGTGAACCTTGTCCAATGTGCTTTGCCGCAATCCATTGGGCTAAAATGAAAAGTCTTTATGTTGGAGCAAACAGATATGATGCAGCTGCAATTGGATTTGATGATCAATACATTTATGATGTCATCAACAAAACAGCTAAAGTACAGCAAGTACATATAGAATATATTGATTGCGAAGAATGTAAAGCACCATTTGATGAATGGCAAGAAAAAGAAGATAAAACAGAGTATTAAAAAAAGGATTCCGAGGAATCCTTTTTTATTTGTTAATCTCGTTGTTCATCCATTCTATCCTTGTTTGAAGATAATCATGCAAGAACCATACTTGTTCATCATATGTTTTTAATGCATACACTTCTGGTGCGGTGTACCAATCAGCATTGGTTCCGATAACATTCCATCTCTCAAAGTTTTGATATCTAGAATAGGTAATCAAATTAGTTGCATCAAAGATATGGTCTAATACTGGCAAAATAACAGGTTGATAAACTTCATTCCAACGTTCTTTGAATGCTTCTTGAAATTCATCGTATTGCCATAGATAATAAAAGAGAATATTTTTATCTTGACGCATCGTATACCAGCCCTCAGGACCTCTTAAATCATCACCAAGATGTCCTTGATTCCCACTTGATAAATCAAAGTCCCACAATGGTCCCATTTCTAATAACCCATCTTTGTCTTTATAATAATAAACGCTTGAATATCCTGAATCTACATTTTTGAATACCTCACTAACGATCAACCAATCAATAAAGCTAGCTTCGTTAATTAGGTTGTGATAATCCGTTTTGTTCTGGAGAGTATCAAATACTCGATTCATATAGGTTTCAATATACTCTTTGTGACCATTTAGATAGTGATCATCGGTATAACTTGGGGATTTGATTACAAACGGGATACCATTGATCAAGAAATAATTCTCATCTGTGTTTTCAAGTCCTACTCGATATAATCCAACATCATATTCAATCAAATAACCTGTATCAATATCTGAAACATTTTCTTCAATATCAACTCGGTGATTTGTTACTTCGATTTGATCTGTAAGCATATAGTTTCCAAGATATTCATTATTCACATAGACATCTACAAATACGTAACTTGGTGTGAAATCCATATTAAGTCCGTTTGACATTTGAAATGCTACATAATTTCTCACCAATGTTTGATCAGTGAAGTTAGCTAATAATACCCAATCTTTTTCCTGGTATGCATTGGTTAACCTGATTTTATTATCAAATTTTATTTTAAAGGATTTCTTAGGCATAAATAGTGTTGAATTTCCGCGCAAACGGATTCCTAATGGTACATCCTCTAAATAGACAGTTTCTTTGTTTTTTCCATAGTACATAGACAAATTACCACGAACATAGTCTAAGTTGCTTGTGATTTGTGCATTACTATCTGTCTCGATATAAATCGAAGCTGTCCTTGGTAAATCATCTACTGCGCTCATCACAAAAGGAATAATTTCTACTCTAGATGTTCCATTATAGGTGATTGTTGCGTACACTCCACATTCAGTTTGTTCATCTGGAAATGTGTATACAACTCTCCCTCGTTCTATATCGGTGCAGTTTACCATGTACTCTACATCAATATCCTCATTATCGTCAAAAGTGTGTAATGTAAAATTAGATGTTGCTACACTAGGTATATAGGCATCTATTTCTAAAAACGCTCTATAGAATATTTCATTTTCAGTAATGTTATTATATAATTCTTCATTTCCTACTTGAATAATTGTGATATAATATTTTGCTTTTTCTTCTCCACTACTTAATTTTATTTCCACTTCAATGTCTTTGTCTTCTGGAAGTAGTTCAAATTGTAAAATATTACCAACTAAGTCCTCATTATCAACTTGGTATTCTACTTCAAAAGGAGATGTTGAAGTTGGCAATACAATGTCTTCTGAAAAGATACTCGGTATTTCAGCATAAATCCGATTGAACTCACTATCGAAATCCAACTCAATTATTTCAGGTTTACAACTAGAAAAAAGAGGCACCAACAATAAAATTAGTACGAAATTTACTATTTTTTTCATTGTTACACCTCTTTTCTTGTTTTCTATATAATCTTATTATACTATACTTTCTTTATTCTGAGAGTTCCTACTTTCAATCCTGGTCTTTTGAAGAATATTTTCACTTCATAGTTTCCTTGTGTTAGTCTCACCCTACCAACATGTTGATTGATCCATTTCTCACCTTTACCATTCATTTGAATGGTAGCTATATATATATCATTGATTGATACATTCATCATTGATTGAGCCACTGGAGAATCATTATATTGTGTATCTACTGAAAGACTATATTCTCCATTTTCATCAATACCAATCCAGAAGGAAGAGTTCTGAATACAATTTATGTCATACTTTTCTTCAAAAGGTATACCTTCTAAGTCTGTTTGAATCGGAGTGATATCTAGTGTATGAACATGTTCCAATTCTCTCGTTATTGATGGTGATCGTAGGATGAAATTCAAGATATTCATCACACTTCTTTGTAAGACTCCAATTGAAACGTTCCCAGCATTGATTGCCTCTACAGTGTTATCTTGTTGTTGGTTTCTTCTTCCACCATGTGTTGGTACTACCATAAAAATATCATTTTGTGCTTGAATCATATATGAAGTGAATCTTCTACTAGATTTTCCTCCATCTACATTATCATTCATTATGGCCCACCAATCTGTCATTACAACACCTTGGTATCCCCATTCTTTTCTTAACAAAGTAGTATTCAAATCATAGTTTGAAGCAGATTGGATTCCATTAATCGGATTATATGCAGTCATTATACTTCTCGCGTTTGCTTCTTTTACTGCGATTTCAAATGCTTTTAGATGTATTTCTCTTAAACATCTCTCACTAGCAACAGCATCGATATGATTTCGTTGTTTTTCTTGATCATTTGCAGCATAATGCTTCAATGTCCCTTCAGATCCACCTCTTCTCATCCCTAATATACTAGCCTTTGAGAACAAACCGGAAACAAGAGGGTCTTCACTAAAATATTCGAAGTTTCTCCCATTCAGTGGGTGTCTATGAATGTTCAATCCAGGTCCCAATAATGTATCTATTTTGTTTTCTAGTAGTTCTTCTCCTTCATGGAAATACAATTGTTCCATTAATGAAATATTCCATGTACAAGCAAGCAAACTCCCAATTGGCATTTGTGTAGCCTTTTCTCCACTATCCATGCGGATACCCGACGGTCCATCAGCACAACATGCACTTGGGATACCATATTTTCTAGTTTCCTCATATAATCCACCAAATGCAGCAGCCGTTCCTGGTGTAACTAGAGGATGAGACATTCCTTCACCACGAATAATCAATGCCATTTCTTCAACAGTTAATTGTGATACAAAATCCTCAATCGAATGTTTTCCATTTTTGACATCTTGTAATGAAATTCCTAGATTTCCTTTGTATTCAATATCTTTTGGTAGCCTGTCGTTGATTCTCTTTTTAAGATCAACAGTTCTTTTTGGTACCTCTTGATATCTTATCTCATATTCACCTGAACTCAGTCTCTTTCCAGGAACCATTCTTTTGAAGTCCTTGATTGGAGCGAGTGCTTCTTCTAGTTGTTCTATTATAATCAATTGCTCCAATTCAAATGATAGAGCAAGATTTATGTCTCTAACGTTGTTCCCTATATATATATTGTAGATTCCTTCTTCTAATACATAAGCAGACTTATGTCCTGTGTATCCACCATCATCATAAGATGCTAATCTAGCCATAGGAATATTAAATGATATGGTTTGCGATTCATCTTTAGAAAGCGGATTGGTTTTTTCAAACCCTATCAATTCTAGATAAGGTTTACCAAGTTTCCCTTGTGGTGATTCACAATAAACTTGAATCACTTCTTTTCCTTCTACTTCACCAGTATTTTCCACTTTGACATCTATTGTTATTTCTCTCTCGTTTTTCTGAGAACAAATAGGAGTATACTGGAAGGTTGTATATGCTAGTCCATACCCAAAAGGATATAAGACTGCTTTTCTATTAAATGTTTCGAAATAACGATAGCCTACATATATATCTTCTTCATATAAGTTTACTAGATCATTTCCAAAATTGCTGCTAGATGGGTAATCATTGACGTGTCTAGCAATTGTTCCTGATAATTTTCCTGAAGGAGAAACATTTCCTGACAAGATTTTAGCTAATGCATTCCCACCTTCTTGGCCACCATGCCAAGAGTATAAGATTCCTTTAATCTTATCCCCAAACGCATCAATATAACTCATATCAATAATATTTCCAACATTGAATACAACCACAACATCTTCAAATATATCTGTCACTGTATTCAATAATGTTTTTTCTTCAATAGTTAAGTAATAACTACCTTCTTCTAAGACATTATCCTTGTCTTCACCAGCAGTTCTTCCGATAAATACGATTGCTTTATCAGATTTCTTGTATGCATCCTGAACAAGTTTCTTCGTTACTACCATTTCTTTTTGGAACCAAGGTTCTTGAGCCCAACCTCCTCCACCATTATCAAATGGATTATCCTCTATAAACTTTTTATATACAGACACAAGTTCATCATTAAGATGTATTTGTTCATTTCGTATTCCCTCAAGTGCATTAACACTGTAACTAACATTTACAGCACCACCCGAACCGGTTCCACTTTTAAAATAATCTATTTGACAACGTCCAAATAACGATACAGTTTCTGTATCTTTGATTGGTAAAACGTTGTCTTTATTTTTGAGTAATACAATTCCTTCTATTGCTGCTTGCTGTGAAACTTTAATAAAATCATTAACTGCCATTTTCAATCACCTCGTAATGTATTCAAAAATATCTTACCATTTTTAGGAATAAAAGCAAAAGAAAAAAGCGACAAAGCGCTTTTTATTTTAACCAAAAACTAAAAAATAAATAATCACAATGAACCCAAGAACGATACGATACCAACCAAATACTTTAAAATCATTCTTCTTAATATATGACAGTAAGAATTTAATTGCAACAATAGAAACAAGAAACGCTGTTGCCATTCCTACAATTAATATGATCAACTCGTTCTGAGTGAAATCAAAGCCGAATTTTACAAGTTTCAATGCACTTGCTCCAAACATTACTGGTATTGATAAAAAGAAAGAAAATTCAGCTGCTACAAATCTTGATGTTCCTAATAATATTGCTCCCAAAATTGTTGCACCGCTTCTAGATGTTCCAGGAATCAAAGACAGAACTTGAAACACTCCTATTAAAAATGCAGTCTTATATGTAAGTTCATTTAAAGAATTCGTTTTAGGTTCTTTATCTTTATTTCCATTTTCAATAATAATAAATAAAACACCGTAAAAAACTAAAGTAATTGCAACTGTAATATAATTATACAAATGACTATTCAACCAATCATCAAGAAGTAACCCAATTATTCCAGCAGGTAAAACCCCAATCAAAACTTTCAGCCAAATATTCCAAGTATCCTTTTTCTCTTCCGCAGTTTTCTTTAATGAGAAAGGATTTAGCTTTTGAAAGAATAATACAACAACTGCCAAAATAGCTCCTAATTGTATAACCACAAAGAACATCTCCATAAATTGGTCAGTCATATTAAGAGAGATCCATTCTTCAACTAAAATCATATGTCCAGTACTGCTAATTGGGAGCCATTCAGTAACACCTTCGACTATCCCTAATATGATAGTTTTAACAATTTCTATAAATTTCATACAGAACACTTCCTAACTCTTTCTATATATAAATATATCATATGACAATATAAAATAAAACAAACATATTAAAGAAAAAAAGAAAAACTCTTTTTTATAAACATTTCAAAAAGGCTTAATACTTCTTGAAATTCAATGAATAATTATATAGAATTAATGTATCAATTCAAAACCATAAGATATAGTAATTTCATATCATCTTGTGATTGTGGGTTTGATAAAGCCAAACCAGGAGCGATCCTGGGACGGAAAACTAAAGGGTCTCACGTAGATAGCCAGTTACCTTACTACAACATTCATAGGAGTGATGAATATGAAAAAGATACTATTAGTATTGGTTTTGATTTTTATTTTATTAGGAACATCCCAAAAAGTTATATCGTTTTTCGAGGAAGAAACCGAAGTCGTTTTACATGAAAATAACTCGTTGTACCAACTCAATGTTACCACAAGATCTGATACAAGTAGATTAATTCCAAGAACCGCCCTTCTCGGTGTCAATGACACATATGAAATAGTCTATAAATACGAGATTTATGTAGAAGATAATGTAGATTTACTGTCCGAAATTATAGATTTACAGATTTTGGATTCTTCCTTGAAGGCTCAAAAAATTGATGACTTGTTCGATTTTGATATTTCATTTGAGCATATTCAGGACCAAAAAATTACAACTAGAAGCAATGGTGAAGAAGTTGAAGCTCATCTAGTTAAGATTTATGTAAGAATTGCTATGAATGATATCAAAGATACGACTTTATATACTGAAATAGCGGGTAAAACACTAAATTTCAGTTACCTCTTAACTATATCAAAAACGTAGAAGGCAAAAATTCTGCGTTTTTTGTTTGACTACAATCTCTATATACTATAAAATAAAGTACGAACAAAAATTATTACGTTCAATCTAGGTAAAATCCTAGGGGGAATTGGTTATGTATCAAATTTTTTCAGATACATATTCACAAAATACAAGAAAAGTGGACAGCTTTTCAAAAGTATAAAGACACGAGGAGGAGATTTAAAATGTACAAAAAATTAGCAATCGTATTAGTAGCATTATTGGCATTTGGAGGAACTGTTTCTGCTTATGCATGGTGGGACACATTACAAGTTGAACAAGCAGGAGAAACTTTAACAATTGGTGAGGGTACTACTCTTACAGTTAGTGCAAATGTTTCTGCTGACGACGGAAAAACTTTAGTTCCAGACGAAGCTTTACTTGGTGTAAATGATGTAAAATCTTACACGTTAACTTACACTTTGGAATTGGATAAGCAACTTGCAGTAGACGCAACTTTAACTGCAGTAGTTAACAATATCGAAGTAGGTGGAGTAGCAAATCCTGGCAGTGCAATTTCAGTTGCAGTGAGTTACGATACACAAGCAATCAATCTTGATTCACCTGTTGTTGTTACATTAACAATAACAATGGCAAACCCTGTTGATCAAGCACAATATGATTTATTAGCTGATCAAGCAATCACATTTGATGTAGCATTCACAGCAAACTAGAACGCAGAAAATTCAAGCCATTTCGATGGCTTTTTTCTTATTATGTAACATATAAAGGAGGTGTATTGTATGTTGAATATATTAGAAACATTAATTGATGTGGTCAATTGCGATACACATCAAAATGATTAAGGTTAAATCTTTCTTTCGCTATTTAGGAAAAGTGTTTGCAAAATTTTTTAACAAGCACAGCGTAAAAGAAAATTTAAAATTCATTGGATTACTACTACTAATTTATATTGTCATTACCTTGGCACTGCGTTTTATACCGTTTTTCCAACAATATAACACATATACAATACGAACTGATAGTATGGAACCAGTCTTAATGATAGGTGACCTAATTGTTGTAGAAGATATCAATCCCAAAGATATTAAAGTGGGAGACATTATTGCGTTTCATGTTGATGTAACAAATGATGGAGAAGATGATGTAATTATTCATTATATAGATGAAATAATAAATTATGATGAAGATACTTTAGTTTATAAATCAAAACCCGAAATTTCAAACTTACAAGATAGATGGACAATTGAAGAACAAGACATTATTGGTATTTATGCTTACAAAGTAGAGAATGTTGGTAAAATGTTGTTGTTTCTAAATTCATGGATTGGTAGAATTATTTTACTAGTTGATATTGTTCTTGTGTGGGTTATAGTTGATCTATTATTTGGTACCTCAAAGAAAGCAAACAAAGACAAGAATTTGAACAATGAAAGTGCAGAAAAAGAAGAAATTCGAATTTAGAGGAATTTCTTCTTTTTTAATAAATTTTATTCATACAATCTAATTTATATTTCATATAGATAAGACCGTACTTATGTGATATAATAGGGTTAACAAAAAAAATCAGGAGGTAGTGAATGAAAGATTATGTGAAGTTTATAGACGGTTTACCATGGATTGCAAAAATTTTAGTAGCACTTTTTTTAGGACCACTTGCATTCGGGATTTATAGAATCGCAAAAGGGAAAGTTATTTTAGGTTTATTGTGTATTTTTATTTTCTTCTGGGTATTCGTTTGGGTTGACCTTATAAGTATCCTATTAAACAAAAAGCTTGTTTGGTTAGTTTAGTAAAAAGATAAAAACAGAGCTATTAGCTCTGTTTTTTATTTTAGAATAGTTTCTAATATGATTTTAGCAACTTTGATTCCATCAATTGCAGCAGATACAATCCCTCCAGCATAGCCCGCTCCCTCTCCTGTTGGGTATAGGTGTTTAAAGTTTGTGCTTTGCATAGTATCTTTTTCTCGGGATATTCTAACTGGGGAAGAGGTTCTAGATTCCACACCAGTAAACAATGCATCTTTAGAATCAAATCCTGCTAATTTTTGTCCTAGCTTGGGAATCGCTTCAATGAATGCTTTGTTAATTTCTTCTGAATAAATGGTTCTCAAATTTGCAAACTCAACACCAATTGAATAACTAGGCAAAACCTTCCCTAGTTTATTTGTTTTTTTATTATCCATAAAATCTACAAGAAGTTGAATTGGGGCATTATAATTACTACCACCTAAAACAAAAGCAGATTTCTCGATGTTCCTTTGAAATTCAATTCCTGCTAACGGATGAGAACTACCAAAATCTGTTTCATTCACAGTAACAAGCAATGCACTGTTTGCATTGATCTTATCTCTTTCATATTCACTCATACCGTTGACAACGACCATTCCTTCTTCTGACGCAGATGGTACCACCAAGCCACCTGGACACATACAAAATGTATATATTCCCTTTCCATCTTTAGTTTGATGTGTTAACTTATATTCTGCTGCCCCTAATTTAGGATGGTTGAAATTCTCGCCATACTGTGTTTTGTTAATTTCTGATTGTCTGTGTTCAATACGGAAACCAACTGCGAATGGTTTTTGCTCTATATGACATTGATTCTGATACAGCATTTCTATTGTATCTCTCGAACTATGTCCTATCGCTAAAATTACTTCATCATAATATAGTTCTTCACTATTTACAGTAAGTAATATTCCTTCATTATGTGGTTTAATGTTTGATACTCTAGACTCAAAGTGAATGGTTGAACCTAAGGATTCAATCTCTTTTCTGATATTTTTCACTACATTAACCAACCTGTCAGTACCAATGTGTGGATTGTTTACATACAAGATTTCCTCAGGTGCACCAGCTTTTACAAATTCTTCAAAAAGCCATTTGCCAATTGGGTCTTTTTTTCTATTGGTAAGCTTTCCATCTGAAAAAGTACCTGCTCCGCCTTCCCCAAATTGAATATTTGAATTTACATTTAGTTTTCTTTCGCTGTTAAATCTATTGATTGAATCAATTCTCTTATCAACTTGTTCTCCTCGTTCATAAACAGTGATATTAACACCAGCTCTAGCAAATGTTAAAGCTGAGAACATCCCTGCAGGACCAAAGCCAACAATTGCAATTTTTTTATTCTTATCATAATTATTTCTGAGAAAATCCATTTGATCTTCTTTTTCTATATATTGTGAAACGTTTTGTATGTTTTTAATTAGTGTTTCTGATTCATTTTCTACATTTACAATAAAATTATACACAAAAAAGATATCATGTTTCTTTCTTGCGTCAAGAGACCTTTTTTGAATTGAGTAATCTATCACTTGAGATGTTTCAATACGGAGTTTCTTTGCAATAATTGTTTTTAGTTCCTGATTATTATTAATACTAACTTTCAATTGTGATATTAGCAACATACCTGTCACCTCTTCTTCATTTTCTATATTTAGTTTACCACAGTTCACATCACAAAAAAACAGACTCTTGCAGTCTGTTTTTTTAAGGTCTAATTACGATTCCAATCACCAAAGCAGCAATACCCCAAATAATAACAAAAACTATAAGTCCAGTTTTCCCCATCATTTTTTCCATCACTTTAAATTTCCCCATATTCCATATAAATGGGGGCTTCAATAGTCCAATCAAAATACATAAAACACCATAAATTATTAAAACGATCGATAATGTTTCCATACATTACTCCTTATATTTCTTATAACAGGCAAGCAGAGGAGGTACTTATTTAAAACAATGTTTCTCTTTACTTCCAAAATCTACTAACTCTTTAATTCTTTTTATACTATGTTACAAGAAAAATATAGTCTAATTCAAAAAACTATTAATGCATAAAATAAATAAAAATAAGATAATATTGCAAATAGATTCATTACTAAAAACGTTAAAACAAACTCCTCTGCATCACCTGGTGCTGCTTTTGGGCAAGTTATAATTCCTTATAATAATCATTACATCATCTTATACACTTACATTATACTACCAAACAAGATATTATTCAAGCATCTAGTGTTTTACTAGTTTCGTTTTCTAATTAAAAAGCACAATGTATTACTGGTCTTACGTTTTTTTGACCCATATGTATTTGAAAAGACATTGACGATTTCAAAGCCACTATCTTCGAGGAGTATTCTCATTTCCTCTTCGTCATAACACTTATCTCGATTATAATACTCAATAACAGAATCCCCTTTGATATCAAACACATTCAAAACCAATTTCAGTTTAGGATATGTGATTGTTTTCTTTGTCACATGCACTTCCCCTTTTGAAAAGAAACCACCTGTTTCAGTAAACTGTTTATACTCTTCTTTTTGTTTATCGAACCAAGCATATGACATCACATCAAATAAAAACAGTCCATCTTCTTTCAAGGTATAATATAGATTCTTCAAAAATGAAGACTGCGAAATCGGGTCCATTGCACCAAAATCGCAATAAATCATCATTCCAAAATCAATCTTCTTACGAAGAAGTTCTGACACATAGTTCATTTCAACATATTCGACATTAGAATTCATCTTTTTTGCATATTCAAGGGAATGAGTAGAAACATCGACACCTGTAACGTCATAGCCTTTTTGTTGTAGCAAATCAGTATACAATCCTGGACCACAACCAAAATCACAGATAACATTTTTACCACCTAAAAGCGAATCGATAAATTCGACAGTTTTTTTAATTGTTTCAGGTTTTCTGCTTGCAGCATCAGTATTGGGATCAAGATGCGCTTCCAGCATATTGCTCGCAATATATGGATCTGTCCAAAAAACTACCGTTGTAGACTTACTATATGGATTAATCATATGTTCCTCCTTTATAAAAGGTATTTATATTTTAATTATACCATACTTTATTTTTCTCTATATCACAGTATATGTGTTAAAATATATGTAGTGCTTAATAAAAAAGGAGTGATATTATGAGCATAGCTTATTTTATCGAAGGTATTCCAGGTAGCGGAAAAACTACATATGCCCAACGATTGTATGATTATTTAGTATCACAAGGGAAACATGTCGAACTATATAACGAAGGGGATTTACATCCAATTGATTTAGCATGGTGCTCTATCACTTCAAAGAACAATTTTGATGAATTATGTGAAACACACTCAAGTTATAGAGAGCAAATTCTATCTCACTCCAAGTTTTTAGGTGACACAGTCGTTACAGCGTACACAAAAGTAAAAGTGAAAGATGCAGATGTATCTTTATATGATGACTTTGCACTATATGAAATTTACCGTACAAACGATTTTCAACATTTTAAGGATACACATTTGTCTTTATGGAAAACGTTCAACACATCTCATGAGAAGGACACAATATACATATTTGAGTGTATCTTCATACAAAACCATATTAATGAATTACTACTTAAGTTTAGTTTAACTAGAAAACAGATGCTACTTTACTTTCAAGATTTAATCGGATCACTAAGTGGTATTGAAACCTATGTACTATATATAAAGCCAATGAACATCAAAGAAACATTTGATTTCGTCATTCAAGAACGCAAATCTTACAATATTAACTATAAAGATTGGATTGAACTGGTGATTGAGTATTTGGAAAAAACTAAAGAAGGTCCGAAACTTGGATATTCCGGGTATGAAGGTGCATTAAAATATTTCACAGACAGACAAGAAATAGAATGTAAAATACTCCCAAAACTAAACACAAAATCAATCATCTTCGAACATCATGGAGATTATAATAAAGTATTCCATGATATTACCAACTATGTTAACAAAACAGATATCTCTCAATAGATATCTGTTTTTATTTATATATTGTAAAGTTTGAAATTGTTTGATATTATCAACTTGTTATATAGAAATAGAGGTGAATAATGCAATCTATAAGAAAATTGTATCGCATTGGTAGAGGCCCTTCGAGTTCTCACACAATGGGACCAGAAAGAATTTGTCAAATATTCAAAGACCAATATCCTGGAGAACACTATAAAGTCATTTTATATGGTTCTTTAAATCTTACAGGAAGAGGCCATTTAACTGATTGGATTATAAACGAAACACTAATCAACGTGGATATAGAGTGGAGTTTAGACCCTGTTGAACACCCAAATACAATGGATTTGTTTTCCTATACAGGTGACACAATTATAGGACAAGATCGTTATTACAGTATTGGTGGAGGTAGTATCCGTAAAAAAGGTGACGTACACATCTCTGAAGATGATGTGTACCCTCATAAAACATTTGCTGAAATACGTAATTATTGTGAATCTAATAATCTGAAATTATATGAATATGTCTACCAATTTGAAGATAATTCATTTAGGGACTTTTTAAATGATATTTGGAATGCAATGAAAGTATCTATCAACGAAGGTCTTCATCAAGAAGGAACCCTTCCTGGAGGACTCGAAGTCTCTAGAAAAGCAAGGAATTTATTGTATAAGCCGAACTCTAGAAGCAACACAGCATTAAGATTAGTCAGTGCATATGCTTATGCGGTTAGTGAAGTAAACGCTTCTGGTGGAGTTGTAGTAACCGCTCCTACGTGTGGTGCAAGTGGTGTGTTACCAGCTGTATTGTATTATCTCCGTGATATTCAAAAATTTAGTGATGCAAAAATTATCGATGCCTTGGCAACAGCTGGATTAATTGGAAATATTGTAAAACACAATGCGTCAATTAGTGGTGCAGAAGCCGGATGTCAAGCCGAAATAGGAACAGCTTGTTCAATGGCTGCCGCTGCTCATTCTGAATTGTTTAATAATGATATTGACAAAACTGAATATGCTGCTGAAATTGCATTGGAACATCATCTAGGGTTAACATGTGATCCCGTAAGAGGCTATGTACAAATACCTTGTATCGAACGTAACGCTGTTGCTGCAATTAGAGCAATAAACGCAAGTGAGTTGGCATACTTATTAATGGGAAGTAGAAAAATATCATTTGATATGGTTGTGGAGACAATGAGACAGACTGGGTTAGATCTAAATGAGCAATATAGAGAAACCGGTGTTGGTGGTCTGGCAAAATACTATAAATAACAATTGCCAATCAAATCGAATTTTCAAATACATTTAGTTACAAAAAAAAGAACTTAAATTTAAGTTCTTTTATTTTTGTTGATACAATTCAGTAATTAATTCGATTAATTCTTCTTTTGTTATCCCCATTGTTTTATACAATGAAATATCTTCCTTCAAAGATTTCTTAATTGTGTCAATCTTTTTTTTGTCAAGAGAAGCCTTTGTACTTTTCTCAACATATGAACCTTTGCCCTTTACTGTATAGATATATCCGTTTCTTTCCAACAATTCCCACGTTTTTTTAATTGTGATTATACTCACTCTTAATTCTTTTGCCATCACTCTGATTGAGGGCAACAAAGAATCAGATACCAAGTCTCCATTTAAAATTTGTGATGAGATTTGGTCATATAACTGTTGATAGATCGGTGTTTGTGATGTTGTTCTTACAACGACATTCTTCATTATCTAATACTTTCATAATTGTGAATTGATTTTTTAACAGTTATAAACATTAACAGGGCAGATAGTACAAGAGCAATTGCTACAATAATCCATTGTGTTGATATATCACCTTCAAAGATGTTTCTCATAAACTCATATTTAAACACTCCAAATTCCAGTATGAAGCTATATATCAATGTAACTACAACACCTAATATAACTGGTTTTCCAAAGAAATATGCAGTTTTAAAATACTGAGGAAAAAACAAAATATTGAAGATTGCATACAACAGGATCATCATACCAAAGAATGCAACATTGATGTCAAAGAACCAATTCGCTTGTCCATACAAACGATTGTGAATCATTCCAAATATCAATGCAGTTACGATGTGAATTCCTTGTATAATTAAGATGGCAGAAATTTTTGCTTGAACGATACTTTTTTTCGTTACTGGCAGCATTGCATTGAAACTATTATCTTGTCTCGCAGTATATCCTGCACAAATTTGTGAAATAGAAATCCAAAAGAAATACATAAATACAAAACTATAAATCCATCCCGGTATAAACATCAAACAAGCAAGTAAAATCGGTAACAAAAAGAAAAACCAATGAACTGATAATCTCAGTTCTTTATATAGTAAGTTACTCATTATAACACCTCTTTCCCTGCATAATAGATCATAATTTCATCTAACGATGGTTGTCCATAATTAACTTCATCATTTTGAATATCATCTGTCTTAATCAATCCGTTAAATCCAAATGCGTTTTCTTTATATTTAATCATATGATCCTTTACAAGATTCAATTGTTCTTTCGTACCGTTGACAATACGATATTTGTCTAACAAATCATCTTTCGAACAACTTTCAATCATTTTTCCTTCTTTTATAAAGGTGATATAATCTGCGCATTTTTCGAGATCACTTGTTATGTGTGTGGAAAAGAGAATACTAACATTACCGTCTTCTACGATTGATTGAAATACTTCCAATAAGTTATCTCTTGCAACAGGATCAAGTCCACTTGTAGGCTCATCAAGAACCAATAATTCAGCATGATGCGACAGTGCCAAAGCAATAGAATATTTCATTTTCATCCCTTTGGATAGTTCGTCCATCTTTTTAGTCACATCTAAATCAAATAACTTGGTATATTTCATATATGATTCTTCATCCCACTGTGGATAGAATCTTTTATATACTTTCGTTATATCTTTCAGTTTACTCTTTGGATAAAACGAGTCACCCGATACAAACCCAATTTCCTTTTTCACTTCAATTTCATTTTGATCTATGTCTTTGCCAAGAACATAAACACTCCCTGAATCTTTCTTTATTACATTTAATAACGACTTTATTGTTGTCGTTTTCCCTGCACCATTCTCACCAATAAATCCCATAATATAGCCTTTTGGTATACTGAATGAAACATCATTTAATAAGAACTTCTCATATTTTTTTGTTAAATTTTTAACAACTAAACTGTCCATTTTTCTCACTCCTTATGTGTGTCTACTGCACATACACAGTATATACAGCGGAATTATATTTGTCAACACTTTTAATCAAACTATTTAAAAAGAACTTTCAATTGAAAGTTCTTTATATTATTATCGGCTTCTACCTCCGCCTCCACGGAATCCTCCACCTGAAGATCGGAAACCTCCACTGCTTCTAAATCCACCTGAAGAACGGAATCCTCCACTACTTCTGAATCCGCTTCTACTTGAGAAAATACCATAGTTTGATCTCGTATTAGGCAAACGTCTACGATAAGTACGATACCAAGGTCTATACCAGTAATGTCTATGGTGGCTATAATATCCTTGATTTGTATTATAGATAGTTGATTGTGTATTAGGTGTGTGGGTAATTTTTGGATTTGATGCATCTATAGATAATTGATCCATCACTTTTTCTGCTTTTCCAAACAATGTCGCAAAGACCAATAATACATCAAGATAATTCACATCTTCCATATCAGCGTGATCATAACTTTTTGTAGATAACACGTATTTCTTATATTTATTCCACTGTATAAACTTTTCATATCCAGATTTAGAATATTTAAATTGCATGCTAAGGAATACAATATAAGCTAATATTGACACTATTGTTAAGCTGATGTGTGGCCAAATAGTAACTCCAAACTGGAGATGCATTCCGTTGAAGACCAACATATAGATAATTGGTAAAACCAATAATGTAAGACTTCTTCTTTTGTTTCTATCCAAATTAGAATCTTCGAATTTTTCTTTTTCATCAATACGCTCAACAAGAGTCACAAACTTTCTATAACTATGATAAAAATCAGATTTATCAGTAACACCACGCGCTCTCGCTTCGAGTGTCCAAGATGAAACCTCAGTTATATTTAACTTTTCACCAAACAACCATCTCATCAATGCTTCTTCATGCGCCATTAAGCCTGACACATTTGACTGCTTAATAATTCTAAATACGACCTCTTCATCGTTCTTGTTTTTGTCAATAATTTCAACAAACCCTCTACGAGATAAATCTAATAATGTCGCAGTAATCACTTCTTTTCGAAACTTACCTTTATATAACAATTGATTCACACCTGCTGGTGATAGGTTTGTTGGTGGGTAAGAAACTGGATTCTTATCAAATTTTCCAGTATTAGAAAACACAAACAATTTAACATTATATGCTAGAAGGGCAAACAGTAATAAAAGTACTGCTACTCCAATATCAAAGTAGTCATGGACTAGTACATAAAATTCTTTCCCTTCCATCAAGGTATCTTCATAGTCAAGAAAAACTTCTTTATCAAGACCAATCCCCTCAACTAACAAGGTAGTATCTACCACGCTATCGGGCATGAGTAATCTGTAAGAAACCACTTGATCCAAAGTAGCATTAGCAAACTCAATGCTCATCGATGTATTCGATTCAATATTTACTACACTGGAATCCATATGTCCAAACAAATCGAATTCATCTACCTCGGCTGAATTTTCAGGTAAAGTAATATGTATCGTACCGTGTTCAATCTTATTTTCAGCATATCCTACTAACGATTGCGATAATTCTATATATTCAGACTGATGAATCATTAGATTTTCAAGTGTATATTGATATTTAAAAGTGACATCACCTTCCAAAACATACGGCCCACTTAAACGGGTAAAGATAGATTCACAATATGGTCTTACTGGATAGCACTCTATCAAATCTCCTCGTTCATCATAATCCCTATCAAAACTATATCCGATATCTGTATATGCTGTCACATTTGCACTTGATTGATAAATCTGAACAAATGTGTCTTCTTCAACAAAAGAAGGAATATTCAGAGTATGAGTCATAGAAGCAGGATAGTTATCCAAATCTCTAACATAATCTATATCTCTAAATCGAACAGAATAGCCTTTCGGATAATTCATTTCCCATATTTCTGATACAGTTACTGTACCATCCTCGTTTACAACGATATTCGCAGTATATTCATCAATTGTAATATCTTTATACGTAGTAGAAAACATATTTATTAAGAACACAAAAATAGCAATGGAAATAAGTACTCCAAAGATAATATATATCCCTAAGTTTCTTTTAATTACGTCAATCATCTTACACTCTCCTTCACTTCGCATAATATAAGACTTACACGTTTAGTATTATACCATAGCCATCAATAAAAAACATCGACAAATTTGTCCAATTCTAATGAAAAAAGCACCTTTCAATATGATTGAGAGGTGCTTTTGTTATACTTGATAAAGTTTCATTGCTTCTTGTAAGGAAACCTTTCGTAATCTTTTATTTGCTGCAAAAGCTCCGATATAGAATATTACCAAATATATAGCGATACTTGCAAGTGCATGCCACCATTCAAATTGGAATGGGAACAATATGTTATACATTTGAACAAATACAAGTTCCATTAAAATAAATGATAGAATTGCAATCGGAATTGTAATAATGAAGATTCCAATTCCATAAATACTATATCCACCTAATATCATTCGATTAACTTCGCGTTCATTATATCCGATTACTTTAAACAGAGAAATATTGTAGAAGTTATCTTCAATCGTCATCACTGTCAGAATATATATAATGATTCCTCCAATTACGATAGAAACAATTGTCATAATCCATACAAAGGCATTCATAAACCCTTGCATATTATCAACTTGATCTATCACATCTTGAATTACAATCACTAACATATAATCTTCTTGTTCTAACAACGTTTCTGAATATACAACATTATAATAATCTTCTGTGTCAGTTAACAACAATGACAAGTCTTCAATACTCATATATGCTTTGTTTCCTGAATATTCATAGGTAACATCAACAATCTTATACTCTTCAGACTTTTCTCCAATTTCGAGAGTAACCATATCGCCTACTCGAACATTCTGTAATTTACTTAAAGATTCAGTAATAATGATTCCCGTTTCCAATTTGTCAGTAATCTCATTTTTTTTCTTATTCAGCAATGGATGTAACTCGGTATCAGGAGACAGTCCAACCAACACAACATCTTCATCATCCATCAACGCACTTGGTAACTCAATAACTTTTTCTTGAGTGCCAATTACGTCACATGGAGCTTGAAATTCACAATATCCAATATACTCATGACTCGTATTCTCATAATAATCATAAACCATACGATCAAAAATACCATTCATTGAAAAACTAAACAAAATCAAATAAGCTGCAAAGAACATCCCAATTAGAAAAACTGTAAATTTAACAATATTCCTATACAACAATAAATGTTTCAGTTTGGACGTAATTTTCATATGTTTCAAATACTTACCGACATGTTTTGTAACAAAATTGTTACTACTAGTAACTTCTGGATTCAATAATGTTACAGGCTTCTGATTTAACAATCTTCTAACGATAATGAAACTCAATCCAATCACAAAGAACAAAGGAACGACAACTGCTACTATCAAAGTCAAAGATGTTTGTTCTATCGGGTTACTAGGAAGCAGATAAAAAGACATAAACATTTCTTTAAATGGCACGGCAGCTAATAGTCCTAAATAATACCCTAAGAAAATCGTTGGTAATGCTAATACAAAGATAAACACAATATACGGAAACGTAATTTGTGTATTGGTATACCCCATCGACTTCAAAATACCAATTGGACCACGTTGAGCATGCAATACCCTAGACACCATAATTCCAACAATCATCAATGCAATAGAAGCAATCAATAGGCTTAACATTATACTATATGCTCTACCGCCTTCTAAATCAGCATATATACCACCACTACGTACGTTATTTTCGGTTAACACTATTTTAGTCACAAAACTAAGATCATCATGGTTCTTATAATCATCCATAATATCTGTTTCAAACTTCTCATTTGTCATATCATTTTCAAATACACCAGCAATTTCAAATGAAACGGCTTCATCTAAGTTTTCAAATTCTTGATTTGATACCATTCCCACAGTTTGTGTTTTATTGTCCAAAATAAAGTCTGCACCAAACATTGGTAGATTATAATCTGGAAATAACACAAACCCACTGATTGTATATTCTTTGCCTGCTACTACTAACACATCTCCTACAGCAAAACCATTCATTTTCGCAAACGTCTCAGCCACTGCAATTTCATCCACAGTATTTGGGGCAACACCTTCTACAAAGTAACTAGTGTTAATTCTTTCCATATCCTTAAGAAACTTTATTCTATATGATTGTCCATCGCTTGAGTAATAGACATCTTTCGACTCTCTTATTTCCAAGTCAAGATTTTCATACCTGTCTTCCAAAACTTCAATTCTTCGGTGTAACATTGAATCATAACAATCTGAATCTATGTTTTTTAATTCACTTAAAGTAAAAGGTAAAGCATCAGATGAAAAGGATGAAACGATAGGACAATCACTTAAAATAAGCGCTGCATCTTCTTCTAAAATAATATCTAGCATTCCAATCGAAAAATCTTCTTGATTTGCTTCATCAAAATACGTTTCAGTCGGCTCCATCACACCAGCAATGGCATATTCCATTGCTGTATAAAGAAAACTACTTAATACGATAATTAAACCCAATAAAATCAATTGAACATATTGTTTTTGCAGTGTTTTAAATACATTCTTATATAACATGATTATCCCCAAACAATCTTACTTGCTGGCTGTTTATCTTTATTAATGATTACTTCAACTACTTCACCACTATTTAGTTTTACAATACGATCTGCCATAACTCCAATGCTAGGATTATGTGTAATCAGAACAACTGTTGTATTGAATGTTTCATTGAGTTTCTGAATGACACCCAACACTTCTTTTGCATTGTCTTCATCTAGTGCTCCAGTTGGTTCATCACAAAACATAATTTTAGGTTTTTTCACAACTGCTCTAGCAATACTAACACGTTGTTGTTCTCCACCACTTAACTGAAATGGATATTTGCCCATATTAGGAGTCAATCCAACTTGTTCAATGATTTCTTCAACTGTAAACGGATTACTGCTAACAGCATGTCCTACTTCAACATTCTCTTTGACACTTAACGTTTGAAGTAGATTATATTGTTGGAAAATAAACCCTAAATTATCTCTTCTAAACTTAGTTAGTTGCTTACTATTCATATCACTAATCACTTCGCCATCAATTGTGATTGTTCCACTTGTAGGGTTATCTAGTCCACTACATACATTTAGCAATGTGCTTTTCCCACTTCCTGATGGTCCTAACAATACAACAACTTCCCCTTCAATTATCTCCAAATCTACTTCTTTTAATGCTACTGTATCAACTTCACCTGTTGAATATACTTTTGTTACTTTCTCTAATTTTATACTCATAATGATTCTCCTTTAACATATCCTTTTACTAAGACATCTATTTTTTTCTTAATATTTTCAAACAACTGTTCTTTCGATATATCTAAGTCGTACATATACAACATACCTTCATATCCAATAATACTAAAGATGATTTCACTAAATACATTGGTATCAACTTCAGAAATAATATTATGATCAATTAACCGTTGTATATACTCTCCTATACCATCGATAAATTTAAAATCATATTCCATCAATTTCCTAAATCTCTCCGGTTTCTTTTTCGCCATTTTTACAGAAGCAATAACCAGTTCGCTCATAATACCTCGCGGTAATTTTAGCACCATTTTCAACGACTTTTGAAAATGTTCAATAAGTATTTCACTCACATTTTCTGTAAGCAGCAACCCATCTGATTGATATAGACCAAGTTCTGCATATTCATCCCCGAAAGATTCAAAAAAGATTTCTGTCTTAGAATCAAAATAATTAAACAGAGTCCCTTCGGCGATACCCACTTCTTTGGCAATCATTTTTGTACTTACATTATTAAATCCAAGATCGCCAATCAACCTTCTTGATACATCTTTGATTTTTTGTTTAACCTCTTCTTGTTTTTCTTTGCTAATCCGAGCCATAAAATACCTCCCATTAATATGAGTACGCTCATATAAGTATACTCATATTATAGGATGGATTATTTTCAATGTCAATCTTTTAGTCGGATTACTGGTAATTCATTCTTGATTTTGATATAGTATCATTGTGAAGAAAAAGGATGGATATCAGATGAAAGACATACACCACTATACATTAGAAACATTAGAGCAGCGTTTTATCGCAAAAGGATTTAAAAAATTCAATGCAAAACAAGTTTTTGATTGGATTTATAAGAAAAAAATTGAATCCTTTGACGAAATGACTAACCTATCAAAAAACCTAAGAGAATATTTAAATGAGTACTACACTGTAGGCTCTTTATCTGTTCATACCAGACAACTTTCTTCTGACGGAACAGAAAAGTTCCTTTTTCAACTTCCAGATGGTAATTTAATTGAAACGGTATTAATGCGCCATAATTACGGAAACAGTGTATGCGTAACCACACAACTAGGATGCAATATCGGATGTAGTTTTTGTGCGAGTGGGTTACTTAAAAAAACAAGAGACTTAGAAATCGAGGAAATCGTACTTCAAATCACAGAAATAGAAAAACTCACCAAAGAACGAGTAAGCCATATCGTTGTAATGGGAATCGGTGAGCCATTTGATAATTTCTTTAATACAATGAAATTTATAGATATCGTAAACGATCCTGGAGGACTTGAAATTGGAGCAAGACATATTACTGTGTCGACTAGTGGTATTGTTCCAAAAATAAGAGAGTTCGCAGATAGAGATAAGCAAATCAACTTAGCTATCAGTCTTCATGCTTCTAACGATAAAATCAGAACAAAGATTATGAAAATCAATATTGCATATCCCATCCAAGAAGTGATTGATGCAGCAAAATACTATGTTTCCAAGACCAACCGTAGAATCACATTCGAATATATACTATTAGAAAATGTCAATGATGAAATCGAACACGCGAATGAACTTAGTGATTTGGTAAGAGGGATCAACTGTCATGTAAACCTCATTAGATATAATTCAGTCACAGAGTTTTATTATAGAGGATCAAAGGAATCAAGAGCCACAGCATTTCATCAACAATTACTTAAACGTGGAATCAATACTACTTTGAGAAAAGAACAAGGCAGCGACATCGATGCTGCATGCGGACAACTTAGAAGTAAAAATACAAAAAACTAGGGGAAATCCTAGTTTTTTTATAGTATAATATTAGCCGAGGTGATACATATGAAAGTAGCAATTTATGGTGCAGGAGCAATGGGTAGCATACTAGGTGCATACATAACAAAATCAGGATATTCAATCGATTTAATCAATCGCAATAAAGAACATATTGAAGTTCTAAAAGAATCTGGTGTAACAGTTACTGGTAAAGCTAATTTCAATCAAAAAGTTTCAGCTTTACTTCCGGAAGAAATGACTGAACAATATGATATCATTTTATTAATGACAAAACAAAGATACAATAAGGAGATTATGGAATTCTTAATTCCATATATGAAAGAAACTGGTGTTGTTTGCACAATGCAAAATGGACTTCCTGAAATCAGTGTTGCGGATGTCATTGGAAAAGACAAAACAATTGGTTGTACCATGAGTTGGGGTGCTACATTTCACGGTAGAGGTGTCGTTGAATTAACGAGTGAGGAATCAAGAAATACACTTACTTTCAGTATAGGTAAATATGGTAATAATGACGATAGATTATTTGATTATATTGTTGAATTACTTAACACAATGGGTGAGGTTACTATTGAAGAGAATTTCATTGGTGCTCGTTGGTCAAAACTATTGGTAAACGCTGCTTTTAGTGGACTCTCAGTTGTAACGGGTGCTACATTTGGTGAAATCTGTGATAATAAGGCATCTAGACTTCTCGCATTAGAGGCAATCAAAGAATGCATTGAAGTTGCACAAGCAGCCAATGTTAGAATTGAGCCTATTCAAGGTAAGGATGTTGTAAAATTAATGAATTATAAAGGCTGGTTAAGAAAAAAAATTAGTTTATTTATATTGCCAATTGCGATGAAAAAGCATAGAAATATACGTTCCAGCATGTTAAGAGATATTCAAAGAGGCAAAAAAACTGAAGTGTATGCAATTAATGGAGTTGTCTCAGAATCTGGGGATAATGTAAACATAAATACACCAATAAATGATACGATTATTGAAATTGTTGAACGAATTGAAAATAAAGAATTCATGCCTAGTTGGGATAACCTGAGATATTTTCAATAAAAAAAAGCCCGTCTTCGGGCTTTTTATAATTTTGATAAATTCGATCATTTTAACAGCAATTTCAGGATTGAATTGTTGTCCTTTTCCACGTTCCAATTCAGAAATGATTTTTTCTTCTGTTAACGCTTTTCTATAAACACGATCTTTTGCCATCGCATCAACGGCATCACATATGTGTAATATTCTAGAATGATAGGGGATCGATTCTCCTTTTAATCCTTCAGGATACCCTTTTCCATTCCACCACTCATGATGATGTAAAACTACATCAGCAATCTTGGATAAACTCTGTGATCGTGATAAGATCCTATGTCCGTTTTCTGGATGTTTTTTTACTTGTTCAAACTCATCATCAGTTAATCTTCTGCTCATATTCAATACATCTGCTGGAAGTCCAATTTTACCAATATCATGTACGATTCCAGCCCAGTATAACTCCCTTATCTCTTCATTAGGTAAACCCAAATATTTACCAAACTCAGCGCACAAATCCGCCACTTCTTCACTATGTCCACCTGTATATAAATCATACAATTCAAGTGTACGAACCAAACTTAATACAATATCATCTTTCAATACATCTTTTTCATTATTTAAAATACCAATTTTATAATAACTATTCATTAAATTTTGGAAAGACTTGAAATTATCAATATCTTTTTCATTAAAATCATATTCACTATTTTCATATAAATCAAAACTCATACCTGCATATTTATTTTCTCCAATATTAACTGTAAATCGGATTGACTTTTGAAGACTTCCATACTTTGTTATAAAATCTTCTGTTTTGTCATCATTTGCAAGTACTTTTTCATAATCTGTAGTCGTTACAATATCAGGCTCTGTCAGTTTCCACACAAATTCGGATGCCAAAAACTTCAAACTGTTTAGATGCTTCATGTCATATTCCTTTACTGCGACAAATTCAACATAATCCCCCTTGATTGTGTTACAACTAGCACGATCAAATTTTGGATATATTTCACATGCAATCTCAAACATATTTTTCAAGTACTCTCTTCCAAACCCTTGATCCTCATCTGGCATGCTATTTTCAATCTTAACAAGATCATTTGTTGAAAAAATAATTTTTTCTAAACTGTCTTTTGCACTTTTCATCTGATTAAAGCTATTTTCTCTTTCTAATAAAATCATTTTTATGATACTAGCTATACTAGAAGCAATAATTAAAAATAAACTTATTCTAATACCCTCATAAAGTATATCATCCCCTGCATAACTATTATAATGCAATAAGTTAAAAGCCAATAGAAACATGACATTCATAAATCCAATCATTCTGAACGAGAATACAAAACCACTAATTACATACATTAATATTATAAAAACTTGGAATGTACCAAACGTAAGGAAATCATGTCCGAACTGACCAAAAATAAAGACTAACAGTGCTCCATAAATTACAAGAAACATAATCCCTTGGAAAATATGGGATTTTTTCCTGTCAAAAATAGGATTATCATGGTAATAGTGATTGAGAATCAAACTACCAAACACAATGATTCCCATTGAATCCCCAATAACAAAGTACAAGTAAGTATTAAGAATATTTATTCCTTCATCAATATGTAGGTATAGTGTTAGCGTCCCAATTATAGCTCCAAATGTTGCAGAAGCGATTATAGACAATACAAATTTATTAGATTCTGTCGAAGAAAATGCATTATCGACTTTATATTCCATTCTAGACATTACAAAATTAAAAACGACTGCTTCAATGAATAGCATAACAAGAAGGAATATAGCTATTGTAAAACTCTGTAAAATCGATTCTTCAACAGCAAATATTCGATAAATAAACTGCGTTAAAAACACTGCTGAAAACAACCCGACTGCAATACGATTTTTCAAAACATAATACAAGCCAACTGTCATACCCGCTGCAGGAAAAAATATAGACGCCGATCCACTTACCTGCGAAAAAGAGAGACCCAAAAGGACTCCGTTTGCCACGATAAAGAACACCAAAAAATTAAGTTGCAAATTCTTTATTTTCTTAAACATACAACCACCCGTCTCTATTTCACTCTCTTATAATAGGTATAATTATACACTTTTCACAACATATGTAAACAATATGACGCATCTGTTTCTATATTGAGTACTTCTTATAATACTTTATAAATGATAAATAGTCCTTTTCTTGCTCAAATATTAGATTGAATTCTTTTCCTTTAATAATAGCTTTAAATTGCTGTTTGTTTTGATTCATCTCAATAACTTCGATGTTCAAAAAGAAATCTCCGACATAATCAATATATTGATCATAGAAATAAACAAATAATCTTTTATTTGAAAGAACAACAAGATGTTCTTCGCAAATATAATGATTAATTGGGACTTCATCTTCGGGAAAAAACTTTCTTAATTGGTAAGCAAATGTTCTAGCAGCTTTTTTTAAATATTCTAAATCCATAATTTCACCTTTTTTTACAATTAGAAATAGACATTATTCTTAATACTGATTTGATATAAAAAATAAGTTTTATTTCCAATAAATTAGTATTTTAGAGCATATGCATAAGTAAATGACAAATTATTTTCCATCTGAGTTTCGACGTTTCAGATGTTTATTGTTATGCTTATATGCATACATTTCTTTATCAACAAATGCATATATTTGATCGACTGTAATATTGGTCGGATTAGTGAATGCCCCAAAGCTAAAAGTCAAGTCTACTAATAGAGGATTTTCAGTTGCTTTCAATTGTTTATAGATATCTTTTATGACCAAATCTATACTCTTGTCAGATTCAATTATCAACATAAACTCATCTCCACCCAATCGTGAAGCAAAACATTTATCACAATCTATTTGTGATATAATTCTAGAAAATTCTTGTAATACAGTATCTCCTGCCAAATGTCCAAACGTATCATTAATTTGCTTAAATTTATCTAAGTCAATGAAAATGATATTAAACGTTTTTCCCAGTTCTAACAATTGATTCACATACTTTTCATAACTACTCCTATTATATATATTTGTTAGGAAGTCTTTTTCTCCATTAGAAGATTCAACAAATATGTATACTACTAATATACCTAAAACAATTGAATTCCATGAAAAGAGTATATCAATGTGAAACCATTGTAAAACCATAGCTAAAAATGGTAACAAGAAGAAAATCATAAACATATAAGTGATTTTCTTATCTACTTTTTCTCTTTGTTTCAGTCCAATAACAACCATATAAATATACATGATTATCAAGGTAATATAATGTACAAAGATATAGTCTCCAGCACTATATACATTTGTTGTTTTATCAACAGAGAAATATATAGGATAAATCATATTAACGATCAACAAAACACTTGTCAAGATAGCAGGATACATATAGAACCAATATTTATAAATAATTTTGATATCTTTCTCGACATAATATCTAACATAGGATAGCATCAATGCGGCTATCAATGGCCCATAAAGAAGAAGCAACATATTCGTTGTATACTCAAGGAAAAATGCTCCATAAAATTGTTTTCCATCAAAAATCCATGTTAGTGGTTCTGTAATTACTGCTGCACCTGTCAATATAATTAGTATTAGAAGCAGCTTTCTGCTAAAAGTCTCTACAGTTACTCGAATATTTACGACAATATAAAGTAACACTATAATTGCAAATACAAAGATGTTCATCTGAAACTGAATGATATATTCCATAAAATCACCTCAAAATTACCCTTTCATAGTCCTTAGTTTTATTATATCACGCGTATCTTCATATTTCCATTATCGATATATAGACTTTGTTGTATGCTGTCACAATGTAGGTTATAATAAAATAGAATAGTTTTGTAGAATTAACAAAAATACTATTGAACTTAGATTATTCAATAGACAGATTCTACTAAATTATAAATCAGATAACCAACAAGAGTTATCGTTAGAAAGGATGTCAATTATGAACGTTATCGAATTCAATAACCTAACAAAATATTACGGTGATGTTAAAGGTTGTAAAAACATTAATTTCAACGTGAAAGAAGGAGAAATTTTTGGTTTTATCGGACCTAACGGAGCTGGAAAAAGCACAACAATTAGAACAATGTTATCATTGATATATCCTACAAGTGGATCAGTAACTATATTTGGTAAAGATGCAATAGAATTCGGACCTGAAGTGCGTTCTGAAATTGGATATCTACCTTCTGAAATCTTCTATTATGACAAAATGAAAGTCGAAGAATTGTTGAAATATTCTGCTAGTTTTTATGATCGCGACTGTACAGAAAGAATGTATGAATTAGCTGAGATAATGGAACTTGATTTGAATCGAAAAATCCAAGATTTATCTTTGGGTAACAAGAAAAAAGTTGGTATTGTCCAAGGTCTATTACATAGTCCTAAATTAATTATTTTGGATGAACCTACTAGTGGTCTAGATCCATTGATGCAACAAAAATTTTTCCAATTAATTAAAGAAGAAAACTCAATGGGTGCAACTGTATTGTTTAGTTCACATATCTTATCTGAAGTACAACAACTATGTGATCGAGTGGCAATAATAAAAGATGGAGAAATCATTAGCATTCAGAATATCAAATCTATGAAAGAAGATACCTATAAAAAATTTACCTTTAATGGTGAAAACCTGAATGATGGGAAATTCAAAATAGAAGGTGTTTCTAACCTATCCCAAACAAATAGCCAAGTTACATTTTTCTTTAAAGGTGATGTAAACGAAATCATTAAAATAGCTGCCCAACTCAAGTTAAAAGACATCCTTGTTGAAGAGCCTACATTAGAAGAAATCTTTATGCATTATTACGAGTAGGTGATTGTATGAATATATATAAATTCGAACTTGGAATGCTAAAACGATCTATTCTTATTTGGTCATTAGCAATCCCTGCATTCTTTTTGTTTTATGTTTCCTTTTTCCCAATGATGTCTGGAGAAGATATGAACACAATTTTTGAGCAATTTCCAGAAGAATTTATGGCATTCTTTGGAATGAATCCTGATTTGCCAGTAAGCAGTATATTGGGATATGTCTCTCTGACATATGGGATGATTCAGATTCCTATGGCAATTCAAGCCTCTAATTATGGATTTCATATTTTAAGTATTGAAGAACGCGAATTAACCGCAGATTTCCTACTTACAAAACCAATCTCAAGAGTAAAAATTCTTGTAGCGAAATTCTTAGCTGCAATGACAAGTCTAACAATTGTGAATTTCACAATATGTCTAGCAACAATTCTGGGTACTGCTTTATTCAGAGGAGGTCAAGTGGTAAATTGGACTGCTATATTGGTCTTACTATCTACTAATATCTTCTTCCAACTGTTCTTTATAAGTGTCGGTATGTTTATTAGTACTATTGTTAAGAAAATCCCTAGTGTATTAAGTTTATCAATGGGACTTGGAATCGGATTATATATCGTATCTAGTTTGGGTACTATGTTGAGTTCTACAATATTCCACATCATTACACCTTACTCTCATTTTGCACCTGCATATATATTGGTAGAAGGTACATATGATTGGAGTTTGGTATGGATTTCATTCTTGTTCATTATCCTTTCTCTAGTGGGAAGCTATTTCTTCTATACAAGAAGAAATATTGCTTCATTATAGGAGGTATCTTATGAATATAGTTATACAAGAATTAAAAGCGAACTTTCTCGCTCTCGTATTATGGTGTGTTTCCTTAATCACACTTATATTTCTGGTTAGTTTTGAATTTGAAGTATTTCAAGGGAATACTGAAATACAAGAATTTATGGATTCTCCCTTGTTCCAACAATTCTACGCAGCACTCGGTGCTGGAAATGTTAGTATTATGACCCCAGAAGGATTCCTTAGCTTGTTATCAATATATATATATCTTCCACTTTCGATTCATGCAGGTTTATTAGGTGCAGGAATTATTTCAAAAGAAGAAAAAAATAAAACAGCTGAATATTTATTTACTTTGCCAATTTCTAGAATGGATGTGTTAATCCAAAAATTCTTTGCCGGATTCGTTTATATTTTGCTAGCCAATATATTTGTTCTAGGCTCAGCGATGGTTATCTTTGGCAGATTTGAAACATCAGATACCTACTATCAGTTCATACGAAACCTAAGTATCGGAGTTTTTGTCACCCAACTAATCTTCTATGCAATCGGCGTTGGATTAGCAAGCACTTTGAGAGACTACAAAAAATCAGGTTCAATTACTGTCGGTGTATTATTAACAACATATATGTTTAGTGTTTTATCGAACATGGCTGAAGAATCTAACTTCTTACGTTTTTTTACTCCATTTAGATATTTTGCAGCCCAAGAAATGGTAGAGAACGAATTTAGTCTTATCTATATCTTGTTGTCATTTGTTCTGATAGCACTCGGAACAAGTAGTTTATTCTATTTCTATCCAAAGCGAGACTTATACATTTAATCATTAAAAAAGCCCAAATTGATACAACTACCTGTCAAGGAGACAATGTAATTAAAAACTAAGTTTTAATGTAT
>CAYSZV010000002.1:0-26464 GCA_964435595.1 uncultured Candidatus Izemoplasmatales bacterium
CGAACTCTCACAATCAGCTTGGAAGGCTGAGGTTCTACCATTAAACTACACCTGCATCTATATGTAATAGTATGATATCAAAATTGCTAGAATTTGTCAATTATACTATATTTGTTTTTGCAAAATCTCTCCATTTGAGATTTCATTCACCGACATAAAAAAATGGAGCAGGTGAAGAGAATCGAACTCTCACAATCAGCTTGGAAGGCTGAGGTTCTACCATTAAACTACACCTGCTTATATTGTCAGCATAGATATATTATCACATTCACAATATCAAGTCAATATCAATGTATTAATTTTTTTACAATTTCTTGATTGCCCTTAGTTTTGCACTATGGGCTCTATTATTATGTTCAAGTTCTTCTTCTGATGGTAAGATTACTTTTCTATGCAACAATTCAAACTCAGCTTTTTGATCTGGCATCGTCATAATGTGTTTTGGTATATCCAATGTTGTTCTTTCTCGCATGATTGTTTTTGCAATACGATCTTCTAATGAATGGAAGGTAATCACTACTCCTCTACCGTCTTTTCTTAACATATCTAGTGCATCATTAAAAGAGTCTTCAAAGACGCGCAACTCATCATTTACTGCGATACGTAAGGCTTGAAAAGTTTTTTTTGCAGGATGTCCTTTTTTACTAAGTAACTTTTGAGGCAATGCACTCTTGATTACTTGAACCAATTCAAAGGTTGTAGTAATTCTTTTTTCTTTACGAACTTCTTCAATTTTTCTTGCAATCCATTTTGCTTGTTGTTCTTCTCCGTAACGTAATAGGATATTTTGAATTTCATGGAAAGAATACTCATTTACAATTGTTTCTGCGGTAATATCTTGTTCTTGATCCATTCTCATATCTAGCGGGGCATCATAATTATATGAAAATCCACGTTCAGGAATATCAAACTGAAAACTTGATACACCTAAGTCATATAAAACACCATCTATTTCAGAAATCCCTAAGTTATGCAATTTTTCTTTGATATGAACAAAATTGGATTTTATTATTGTATAATTTTTGTGTAATGTATCCAACTTTTCCATCGCTTTAGAGATTGCGTATTCATCTTGATCAAAACAATAAAGATGTCCACCATCAAGGCGTTTTAGGATTTCAAAAGAATGTCCACCTCCACCAAGTGTACAGTCGACATAAATACCATCTTTTTTAATGTTCAAATAATCAATCGATTCGTTTAATAATACAGAAACATGTTTATACATATTCAATCACCCTTTGCAATAAAAATAGTACCATAGACCTGAATTTTTGTAAAAGAAAAACGCTGTTTCAGCGTTTTCTTTTTAAGACTAGTTTTCTAATTCTTCGTCTTTAGCAACTAAAACAGTGCGTCCGTTGTAAGTTCCACATTCTTTACAAACTCTGTGAGCTAATTTCATTTCTCCACAGTTTGGACAAACTACCATACCAGGTACGTTTAATTTGTAGTGTGATCTTCTTTTACGCTTTGCCGTTTTAGAGGTTCTTCTAAATGGTACTGCCATTATGTCATCTCCTCTAGTTCTTGAAGTTCTTTAAATTGGAAAAAGCATTATTACCCTCATCATCTGCTTCAAGTTCGATGCTTTCTTCGGTATAATTATCATATGCGTTTTCGCTTAAAACACGCATTGGTTTTTCCAACACTATATTAGACCATATTATCGGTAATAAGTCAATAGTTATTCCCTCAATAATGTGAAAATCTTCATTTTTTACCGTACTTAAGGTCTCTTCTACGCTTATATCGATTTTATACTCTACTTCTTCGAGAGTGATTGCACATGGTAATATCAAAGTGCATTTTATATCCATATAAAAAACAAATTCCTCGTTATTATAGATTTCAAAATCACCTTCAACATGACAGTTGCTAATTCGAATAATATCGGTCTTTTCTATCCAATCACTAAAATCAATGTCACTTTCAAATGTGTTATCTTGATTATAGATTCGAATCAATTCATGAATCGTCCATTTCATACACTCACCTCCAAGCGAAATAATTATACTTTTAATATGATTAAATGTCAATTATAAGGTATACTATATATGGTGATAATATGAAAGTTGTAGGAATAATTACAGAGTATAACCCGCTCCATAATGGACATCTTTACCATATAAATGAAACAAGAAGATTATCAAAATGTGATGTCTTAATTTGTGTTATGAGTGGTAATTTCACACAACGTGGAGAGCCGGCTATGATCGATAAGTTCACAAGAACGAAAATGGCTCTATATAACAAAGTAGATTTGGTAATTGAACTACCAATGGTGTTCTCTGTCCAAAGTGCAAACATGTTCGCTTATACAAGCGTTTCTTTATTGGACCATTTACATGTAGATGAAATCTATTTCGGAAGTGAATCAGGTGAAATCAAAGAACTTGAATCAATAGCAAACCTATTAGAAAGTAATGAGTACAATGACTTAGTCAAAGCATTTTTAAGTGAAGGCTTTAGTTATCCAACCGCATCAGACAAAGCCGTTCGAAAACTCACAAGTTCGGCTGTATATGATTCTCCAAATAATATTTTGGGAATCCAATATATCAAAGCAACTAAAAAGTTGAAATCAAACATTAGAATGAAAACATTCAAAAGACACGAAGCAGGATACTATTCAAACATTATTGAAGGAAGCCACATCCAAAGCGCTACTTCAATTCGTAAAAAAGCTTTAGAAAATGATGCAATTTCTAACTATGTTCCAAAAAATGTTCATGACCTATTATTAGGGAGAAAACTAGTAAGTCTAGATGATTTTAAGGATCAACTTGAATACATTATCAACTCTGCAACTAAAGATGACTTGAAAAACATTTTTGGAATTACTGAAGGACTTGAAAACAGAATCATCAAATGCAAGGATTTCGATGATGTAAACGACTTAATCCTTCAAATAATCTCAAGACGTTATACCAACAGTAAAATTAAGCGTATTTTGATTCATATGTTATGTAATACCAAAGATGATTTAATCAAAGGGTTCGACATCCCATATATCCGTGTTCTTGGGATGAATTTACAAGGGAAAAAATACTTAAATACAATCAAAAAAGAGTTAAAAGTGCCTCTAATCACAAAAATCAAAGTAGAAAAACACCCTTACTTAGAACACGAACTAAGAGCCTCAAAAATCTATTCATTAATGAGTGATCGCGACATCTTCAAGCAAGAGTTTAAACCCGTCATTATTATATAGTATATTAATTGTGTTTTTATGAAATAAGTTTATAATAATATTTGGGTGATTATATGTATACAAGAAATGAAGTTTCAGATTATATTTTAGAATTAGTTGATCCATCATGCGAAAAAACATTAAGAGAAACTGGTGGACTAAAACACATCGATATCGATGATGAAAAACAGATAGTAACAGTAATTATTGGTCTAGAAAGTATTACAGATGAGTATAAAAAATACATGACTAGAGCACTAGCAAAATTAATCAAACTTGACTTGGGATTCACAGGAATCAAATCAGAGTTTGAACTACTAAAAAAAGCAACAAGCATTTTAGGTAGAGAAGTAAAATATATTGGTATAGCTTCGGGTAAAGGTGGAGTAGGGAAATCTACTGTCACTGCAAACTTAGCATATGCCTTAAAAACAATCGGTAAAAAAGTTGGTATTATCGATGCGGATATATATGGAAGTTCTATTCCTACCATCCTAGATATGCCTATTACACTACCAAAGGGAACAGATGATGAAAAAATCGTACCCTTCAATAAAGATGGAATCGAATTAATCTCAACAGAGTTCTTCTTAACACCAGATAAACCATTAATGTGGCGTGGACCAATGTTAGGTAAAATGTTAAACCACTTCTTCTATGACGTGGTATGGAATGAAGATATTGAGTATATCTTAGTTGATCTTCCTCCAGGGACAGGTGACGTTGCAATTGACATTCAATCGTTGATTCCAGAATGTAAAATGATTATCGTTACAACTCCACATCCTAGTGCATCACATGTCGCTGTAAAAGCAGGATTCGCTGCTGAACAGTTAAAGCATGAATTACTTGGTGTCGTAGAAAATATGAGCTATTTCCAACACAAAGGTGAAACAGTTAGAATCTTTGGTGAAGGCGGAGGAAAAATTGTTGCAGATAAACTTGGGACAAAAGTGATTCAAACAATTCCAATTGGACAACCGAAAAATAGTTTAAGCATCTTCGGTCCTGATGAAGAAATCGGATTAGATTACATCGGACTTGCAAACAAGATTATTAAAGAATATTAACAAAAAAGCGTATCCTTATCGGATAACGCTTTTTTTTATCTAATACATTCAAGAAAACTCCCTCTTTCAGGATATTGAGTATTCAATTAAGTGAGGGAGTGTTCACTCTGATATGTTGTTCTTGAGAGAGAGATAATATATTAATATTCTAAAACTAGCAAAAATATGAAGTATCATAAGCATAAAAGCAAATACTCTGAAAACACTATAGAATGTTCCTAGTTCTCCCTCTTGTACAATAATGCTTGGAAACAGAATTATGGTTTGATAATATAATGGGAACCCAATTAGAAACAATATACCTAATAGTCGTAAGAACATTTTTCTTTTTGAATCAATATCATTGAATATTTCGGTTGTTTTTCCATCATTATCTTTACGAAAATAATACCAACTTCCATAACGATCAACAAGCTCCCAGTCTTGATACAAACTCAAATACTCTTCTTCATTCTTTCTTTGAATAATCTGAAAATCAAATTGATAAACAACATCTCTACTATCAGATTCTTCAAAATAATATCTGAAAAACCCAACTTTTTTTAACAAGAGTCCTTCTTTTGCTTTTTCCTCTAGAAACGCCTTTTCCTTCTCCAGTTGCCAAGCAAAAAATACTTTTTTAATCATTCTATCCATACAGCACCTCCTTAGCGTTTTGAACCATCCCATTTATTCTATTCACTTCAAACTCAAGTAGTGTAAGACCTAATCTTGTAATTTTATACGTTTTTTTCTTACGCACTGATTCTTCTTTTACTATTTCTATCAGTCCATTTTTAGTAAAGGTTGTTAATACCCCATATAAAGTTCCCGGAGCCAATATCAATCTCTCATTTGTCAATTTTTCAACCTCTTTGATAACTCCATATCCATGTTTAGGATTGTTTAAAGAAAGAAGGATATAGAAGCTTGCTTCTGTTAAAGGGCTTAACTTTATTACATTTTTCATTTTACTCACCTCTTATATCGTAACTCGATATATCGTATATCTATATATTAAACTCTGATTCCTTTTTTGTCAATAAAAAAAATAGAAATTAAAAATAGCACTTCTTTTAGAAGCGCTATCCTTTTTATACATTTAACAACGGCATCAAATCAGATGCTTTTTTTAAAGCCTTCACTTCGTAAAGTAGCATACCAATTCCGATTAACCCACTAATCACATCAGCAAATACAAATGTATACCATAATCCATCCAGTCCATACAAGTTAGTTAACAGAAAGACAACTGGTATAAAAAATATAAATTGTCTCGACGTACTGATAAACATAGCACGTTTTGCAAATCCAAATGATTGATAAATCGATCCTGAAATAATTTGAAACGATATCAGGAAGAATCCCAAAGACATTATACGGAACATTCTTGTTCCATTATCCATGAATACTGCATCATTTGATGAACTAAATACATTAAATATTACTCCAGCACCAAACTGAATAAACAAGAAGCCACCAACAAAGTAAATCGTTAACAAAATTGTTGCAAACCGAATTACGTCAACTAATCTTTGCCAATTCTTAGCACCATAATTGTACCCGGCAATCGGTGCAAGTCCTTGAACTAGTCCGAACCCAGGCATAAAAATAAACATTGTGACACGGTTAATTACTCCATAAATTGCTTGATTTGTAGAAATTTCTCCTGGTGATGAGTAAAATTCAATCATACGTAATATCAATATCGCTAAGAATGCACCCAATGAATTTCTAACAAATGTTGGCAGTCCAATTTTAACAATTCCAGCCAATGCTTCTTTGTCTAAATTAAAAAAGTTTTTCATAGTAATTCTCAATTTTGAATCTTCATCAAATGTATGATAAGTTATATAAGCGAATGAAGCAACCTGTGAAATCACAGTTGCAATTGCTGCTCCTTGAACTCCTAGTCCAAGTCCCCAATCAAATATGAATATTGGGTCTAATATAATATTTAGCCCAGTACCTAAAACCATAGCATACATTGCTATTTTAGCTCTACCTTCTGCTCGTGTGAAGTTGTTTAGTATCATTGACATTGTTTGGAATACTACTCCAAATAAAATGATACCGAGATAATCTTGTGCAAATCCAATATTTTCACTAGTTGCTCCAAAGAAATGCAACATTGGTGTTACTGTTAATAGACCAATCACGGAAATCATCAGTCCTGTCATGATTCCAAATCGTACTGCAGTATTGATTGTATTGCTCATTGCTTCTTGATCATTTCTACCGTAAGCACGGCTGAACACACTTGCTCCACCAATACCAATCATTAACGCAACGGCCATAACAATCATTTGAATCGGAAAGGCTAACGTGAGACCTCCGATTGCAAGTTCGCCTGCTCCCCATCCTACAAAGAGACTATCAAATAAATTGTATGAAGCATTTACTAACATACCAATAGTAGCAGGTATCGCTAATGTTACCAAAGCCTTTTTAACATCTGTTGTTCCCAATAATTCAGCGTTTCTGTCTCTCATAATCAACACTCCATTCTATTAGATTATACAGAAACGCTCTTCATTAATCAATGATTAAACTTCATATAATATTCGATCAACTTGAATCAATTCACGATGACACTTCCTATAGTACTGTGTTGCTTCTTTATAGCGACTATTGTTAATACATATTTCCATAATTTTATCCGTATAAAACTGTAACATTTTATAATTGCTTGATTTTATTGAGAAGGGGATCGCAATATCCCTTAAATATAACTTTAAATTTTCCTCATTCTTTTCATTTAAATAGTGATAATATACTTTGCTTTTCAAATCCGTTCTTCGCATTTTATACTCACTAACAATTTTCTTAATTTCATGCTGCATATCAAGATCATTTTCATATAGACAAATTTCATACAAAAGTAGTAATTTTTCAATATGGAATTTTGAATCCTCCTTAATGTGACTTAAATATCCAACAGATTCTTGATATCTATGCATCATGAACGACAATTTTCCTTTTACTAGAAAATAGTAGTCTCGTGTTCTCTCTGATAGCAACTCCACTTTTACTTTATCTATTTTTTGAAAGGCTAATTTTGGGTTCTCGTCAGATAAATAATGCAACATATGTAATGTTAATGTCATTGTTCTATCATTGTTAAAATACTTTCTATATATTCTTATTGCTTCATCATAATGTTGTAAAGAACTATTCTTCTTTAATAGCCTTTGTTTGACATAAAATGTTTGTTCATTTAATAGAGCAAAGATATAATCATTGCCACCTTTGATTGTCAACGACATCAACAATACTTCTAAGGCTGTTTTATAATCATCATATGCAATAAAATACATTGCTGAAAACAGTAAATATGTTTTTAATTCTATATTATTCATATTCATGATTAAACTTTCCAACCTCATCATAACATCACCAGATAATTTATTTGCATATACTGTCTTATATCCAAACTTACAAATATCTATCGTTATATTATCTTCTACACTTTCAATTTCTTGATAGATGTCATTCATACCTTGTTCGTCATAATAGAAGATTGCCTGAATCGTTTTTTGTAAGTATGTCTGATCCTCTAAGTTCTTTTTCACGAAATCTTCTTCAATATCTAGCTTCGTCATAATTTCTTTAATAAAAAATGCATTTGGAGCAATTTGATTATTTTCAATTTTACTCAAATAGCTAACACTACATATCCCGTTTGATATCATATCTTGTGTCATATTCAAATCTTTTCTTCTTTTCTTAATAAACGTTCCTACTTCCTGATAATCTTTTTTTAATTCTTCTTGTTGAATCCTTTTTTGTACTTTGCTTTTTAAGCTTTCAATTCCCAACTCTATCACCTCTACCACTATTTTATAATGATTTTTATAATGAAATTGATACAAAATATTGATAAATTTCTAGCGTGTTTTACCTTGTAATAAAATATGCACATACGTTTCATGTTTGTGCTATTACACATCATAATATAGTTTGTATAAAGACAAATTTGTCGTTTAATTTAAAATAAAAAAAGAGACACTTTTGTCTCTTTATATGTTTGGATAACGACAAAGATGTTTTAATTTACAGCCGTCACACTTGGGATTTCTTGCAGTACAGTGATATCTTCCAAAGAAAATCATTTTGTGATGGGTATCACTCCATTTATCTTTTGGAATCTTTCTCATCAATTTTTCTTCTACTTGTAAAACAGAGTCGTTTTTGTAGGCCAGCTTAAGTCGTTTTGATACACGGTCAACATGGGTATCTACAGCAATCCTAGGAACATCGAACCATACACTTAAAACCACATTTGCTGTTTTTCTTCCAACACCTGGAAGTTTCTCTAATTCTATTTGAGAAGATGGTACATTTCCATCATATAAATCAAGTAACATCTGTGACATTAATTTCAAATTTTTTGCTTTGTTTTTGTATAATCCAATTCGTTTTAAATCCTGTTCCAAGTCTCTAATATCTACTTTTATATAATCCTCTACTGTTTTGTATTTCCGAAACAAGTTTTCAGTTAGTTGATTCACTGATTTATCTGTTGTTTGGGCACTAAGCATAACCGCAATCAACAGTTCAAAGCCATTGCTATGAACTAGTTCACATTCAGCGTTGGGGAACATGTCTTCAAAGACATGTAAGATTTCTTCTATTTTTCCCATAACTTATGAAAATCTCTCATTAGATTTGTTTTCTTATATACTTTTGGTGTTTCTTCGCCTTCTTTTAAAAGAATACCATCAACATATTTTATGGATAGTTTTCTAGCTTTAACCGCAATGAATAACGCGTCCTTAATTTGAGAAAATGTATATTTATCATCATTAAGCCATTTTGTGATAGTTTGGATATCTAAAACACCTAGAGGCTTCTTGAACTCAGATTCAAACAACTCAACTAGTTCTTTCTCATTTGATTTATGAAGTGTTTCACCATTGCGCTCGTGATAGTCATTCATAATGATTTTTTCAAAAATTAAATCCAAATTATATTTTTCAAACTCCTTACCGTTTTTCCCTTTTACAAGTTCCAATTCAATGAATCCTTTGTCAATCAAGCCAGAAATTCTTTTTGATGTCGTCAAGGCAGAAACAGACAAACTCTCAGATAATGTTTTTGGATTTATAAATGTAATATCATTTTCAAGTAGTTTATATAACTTGATTAAAATGATTGCATCTGTTTCATCAATACCCAATAGATGATAATTTTCTAAGATCAACTCAGAGAAGTCAACGATCTTTTTATTGATGAAATTCTTTAATTGATTTACTTCCATTTTCTCACCTCGCTCGGACTTTTATTATAGCATAAAAAAAGATTATTTTTTAGAATAATCTTTTTAAAATTTCATTGATTTGATTGCCAATTTCTTTAGAGCCATTTCAGCAGCATTTTGTTCCGCCTCTTTTTTACTTTTACCAACACCTTCACCCATTAAAATTTCATCCATATAAACCCTTGTTTGAAATACCTTTGCATGAGATGGTCCAGATTCACCAACTATCTTATACTCTAAGGTTCTTTTATCAGATTGCACCAATTCCTGTAAGTATGACTTGTAATCAACAAAATTATCTTCTCGATCATCTTCTACAATAGGTACAACAACTTTTTCAAAAATCTTTCTTGTTTCATCCAACCCTTTGTCCATATAGACTGCGCCAATCAATGCCTCAAACGCATCTGCCTGTAAAGCTGTTCTATCTCTACCACCAGATTTTTCTTCTCCTTTTCCAAGTCGAAGATATTTTTTAAGATTGCATTCTTTGGCGTATTCTACTAATGCACTTTCACAAACATTCTTTGCACGTTTTTTTGTTAAGTCCCCTTCGTTATTAAGTGGGTATGTGGTGTATAAATATTCACCCATAAGCAGGTCTAAAACAGCATCACCAATATACTCTAATCGTTCATTAGATGGACAGTTGTTCTCATTTGCATAAGATGAATGAGTCAAAGCTGTTCTCAGCAAATCTTTGTCTTTAAAATCAAGTTCAAAGTATGCTTCTAGATGTTTCATTCTTGTTCACTCTCGATTGCGGCTTTTACTTTTTTTAGAACATCGTTTCTAACAATAATCGCAGCTTGTCTTATTCCTGAAGCAAATCCTTTGGCTTTTGATGATCCTTGTGCTTTTACGACAACACCGTTGAGACCATAAATCATTGCTCCACCGATTTCTTCTGGATTCAATCTATTCTTGAAACGTTTTAAATTGTTATATACAAACAGAGATCCTATTTTTCCAAAGATTCCTCTTGTGATTTCTTGTTTTAATATTTTGCCCAATCCTTTTGCGGCACCTTCTACTGTCTTCATAACAATATTAGCAGTAAATCCATCACTAATTAAAATGTCACACGGAGGATCCAACACTTCTTTGGGCTCAATGTTTCCTACAAATTCGAAGTTTGATGTTTCTGAAAACAATTCAAATGCTTGTTTATCAATCTCTCTTCCTTTACCCGGTTCAGTTCCAATATTGATCAATCCAACTTTTGGATGCTCTACTCCCAAGACTTCTTTTGCATATATTGCAGCAAAGGTTGCTTGTTGTAACATAAATTCAGGTTTGATATCAATATTACCACCTGCATCAAGTAAAATAGTGCTTCCACCATTCACAGTAGGAATCAGTGGTGCGATCGCAGTACGTTTCATAAACTTCAATCTTCCAACAAGAATATGTGCACCAGCAATCAAAGCTTGCGTTGCTCCTGAAGAAACAATCCCATCATTTTCATTGTTTCTCACACTTGAAAGGGCCAAAGCCATAGAACTATTACGGTTTCCTCTGATTGCTCTGATTGGATCTTTCTCACCCATATCAATGACACCATCAGATTGCACAATTTTAATTCTCGTTTCATCTGTAAGATACTGTCTGATTTTCGTTTCATCACCATACAAAGTAAGTTCAATATCAGGAATATTCTTAACAGCTAACATAGATCCTTCTACTTGTTCTTTTGGAGCATAATCTCCACCCATTGCATCGATTGCTAATTTTATCATATGTCTCACCTCATCAATTTATTATTATACCATATTATTCCAGAAAAATAATCTACTACATGATAAATCTATGTTCACAATTTCTTCATACTATTTTCTTTGGTTGTTATATAATATAAATATATACTATAGGGGGATTTTTTTATGAAAAAAATTATTTTATTTGGAATATTGTTTCTTTTTATATTTACAATGTCTAGTTGTCGTTCTACTTATAATGAATTACAAATCGACACTGATGACTTTATGATTGAAAATGAGGAGATTAACAATTATAGGGAAGTGACAGGAATGATACGTTCAATTGACAATCGTCTGAAAGATGAATATGGGGTGGATTTGGCTCTTTACGAATCTGAGGCAATTGAATATAGTAGAAGTTACGACAGTGAAACCTACCCAATCCCTGTCTTGTCTGATGGCATTTTAATGAAAAGAAGTCTTGAAATTAATGATATCCTACAAAATTTGGAAATGATAGTGGCTTTGATTGATGGATATGAACTAACCGAAGAATCTACTTACATATCTGATGGTTTAAAACTGTCTCTAATTGTGAATGAGAATTCATTCAGTTTTAGTAGAACTGGTTTAATGGAAAACGACATTTCATATGAGTATCACTATAAATTGATTATTACAGAAGATAATCTATTGTGGGAACGTTTTGGTCGATCAGGAGACAGTGGAGATATCAATTATAGATTTTTTGATTTTGAAAAAGGATTCTTACAAGTGTATCAGGAATCCAGTTATAAAGATGTGTTTGTTATCAAAAAAGGTGATTTTGTAATCAATATGTATGAATCGTTTTATTTTTCTGATGATAGGATTTCGTATGGTCTTTACGATATAGCCGCAAACTCAAGTTATGATATTTCAACCAATTTAAATGATGAAGAAAACTATCGCATCTTGTTCTACGATGATAACAAACTAGATCTTATTTATACAAAATATAATTTGAATGGTGAAATAGGATATTCAATTGCATACAATATCGAGAAAATTTCAGGATATGATTCTTATAGTGACAATAAATTTTATGATGATCAAGGATCGACAATAGGTTCATTGAATTTTACGCAAGCCACTCCATTTAATTTCTTAACAGCCTATATTGGTAGATATAATGATGAGATATTAAATGAAGATACCTTTTATGTATTTAATGACGTATTTGAATATACTGGAAATACAACATATGCTGACATAGAAAGAGAATTAGATAATCTCAAGAAGTTAGAAGGAGATTTCAGTATATCTAACAACGATGAAACGATAGAATATAGACTATTTGGAAAATCATTCACGTTAGACAAAGTCGCAGAAGAATTTGCCTCAGAAATGCCAGAGCCGTACCTTGAACAGTTTAAAAGCAACGATTAACGTTGCTTTTTTAATCTAAATTTTGTTTTCTAAGTGAACTTTTTAGATATTTGAACAATCCTCTAAATTTAGGGTTTGTATAAGATCCTTTATCTGTTAATATCTCCAAAGCATCTTCTCTAGCAATATCAACTATTTTATAGTCCCTTACAATATCTGCTTTTTTAAATTTAAGAACACCACTTTGCTTCATTCCAAAGAAATCTCCAGCACCACGAATTCGTAAATCTTCTTCCGATAATCTAAATCCATCGTCTGTTTGTTCCATGATTTGAAGTCGTTCTTTCACTTCATCCACATCATTGTATACAAGCAAACAATAGCTTTTCTTATCGCTTCTTCCGATTCTACCTCTTAATTGATGCAATTGAGATAATCCAAAACGATCACTATCTAATACAACCATTAAAGTCGCATTTGGAACATCTACTCCTACTTCAATAACAGTTGTAGAGACCAAGAGTTGGATATGATTTTCTTGGAAAGATTCCATCACTTGTTCTTTATCTTCTTGTTTAATTTTACTATGGATCAAGCCAACTGAATACTCATCAAATTTGTTCCTTAACTCACTATATACGTTTTGGGCATTACTTAAATCTAAGGTTTCACTCTCTAAAATTAGAGGAGAAACTACATAGACTTGATGTCCTTTTTTAAGTTGTTCATCAATTAACATATATACCAAATCTAGTTCACTATTTTTAAACAACTTGGTTTCAACTTTTTGTCTGTTTTTTGGACGTTCTTTGATTGTCGAGATATCCATATCACCAAAGATAGAAATCGCCAGTGTTCTTGGAATCGGTGTTGCACTCATATATAAGACATCAGGATTATATCCTTTTTCTCTTAATTTCTTACGTTGATTGACACCAAAACGATGTTGTTCATCGGTGATAACATATCCTAAATTCTTATACAATACATCATTACTAAATAATGCATGTGTCCCAATTATTAAACATACATTGTTTTTGATTATTTCCAATTTCTCTTTTCTTTCTGCAGGAGAAAGTTTTCCCGTCAGATAGACAATTGGAAATTGATGATCTTCAAAATACTTCGTCATCGTTAGATAATGTTGTTTGGCTAGTATTTCTGTCGGTGCCATCATTGCCACACTATAGCCACTAAATATTACTGTTAATATACTAATTGCACTTACAACGGTTTTTCCGCTCCCTGTATCTCCTTGTAATAATCGATTCATGATAAAAGGACTTTTGATATCTTTTACGATTTCATTCGTTACTTTCTTTTGATCATCTGTTAATTCAAATGGTAATGACTGAATGAAATGTCTAATAACATTTATCTCATATTTCTTAACAAGTGATTTTTTTGTTTTATTCTTTAATCTCAAATATTGCATTTTAAGTTGAAATTTAAATAATTCCTCATACTTGATTCTACGTTCAATCTTTTCTAAATCTTTTAAGGTAATTGGATTGTGAACAATACGAAGTAATTGAGAATAATCCAATAACTTATATTTCTTTATCAAGTACTCCGGCAAATCATCCTCTATAAACTGCCCATACTCCTCATAGCTCAACTTAAACAGTTTATTGAACTGTGTGTCTGTGATTCCATCTAAATTGTATATAGGCTCAATTTCGTTCTTAAAGTTTTTCTTTAGTTTTAGCGTTGTTGCAGTAAATGTATTCTTTGTTCGGTCGATACTTCCAGTTACAACAATATCTTCCCCGACATCTAGAATATTTCTTAAATACTCTCGATTGAAAATTGTCACTTTAAAATTACGTTCCTCGATCAACAAATTAAATGATAATCTTGTAAAATTCCTTCGAATAAATGAGACAGTAGGCATCGAAACTACCTTTCCTTCAATAGTAATGCGCTCTCCATCAGGAGCATCTTTTAATGTAACAAGTCGAAAGACCTCATAGCGACTTGGAAAGTATTTAATAATATCAAAACAATCATAAATGTTATTACGATTTAGTTTTGCTCTCATTTTAGGGCCAACACCTTTTATACTCTCTAAATTACTCATGACGTCACCTCTATCATATTATACCATATAAGAAAAAGACTTTCACAAGGAAAGTCTTTGTTTAATTTAATATAAACAAATATACTATTGAGCCTACTAAAGCAATCAAACTTGGGATGTGATAGAGGGAAAGTTTTATAATGATATCACTCACTTCAGTTTCTTCCATATTATTCGTTCTTATATATCGATATGATCCAATCACTGATATCACTACTCCTATCCCTAAAATGATTAATGCATTTAAAGGATCAACCGTAATTGCTTCTATTGAGCTACCCAATATACCAATTAATATAAGATACATAATGTTTGTTCCATATGCTAAAGTGTAAATAATTAATTGCTTTTGTTGTTGTTCATTCATAATATTCATCCTTTCGTGATGTCTTCATTATCTATTATAACAAAAAAAAGACCTTTTGGGTCTTTATTTTGTACCAAATAATCTGTCTCCACAATCACCAAGTCCTGGGATGATGTATCCAATTTCATTTAGTTTTTCATCTAATGCAGCCAAATAGATATCTACATCTGGGTACGCTGCTTGAATTTTAGCAATTCCTTCAGGTGCTCCAACCAATCCTACTAATTTGATATTCTTTGCTCCACGTTTCTTGATTGCTTCAATTGCCATAATAACACTACCACCAGTAGCTATCATAGGATCTACCAATAACACTTGGCTTTCTGGCATTTCTTTCGGGAACTTAGCGTAATATTCATGTGGCTCTAATGTTTCTTCATCACGGTAAAGACCAACATGACCAATTTTTGCATTTGGGATTAAGCTATGAATTCCATCAACCATTCCAATACCGGCACGTAAAATCGGTACAATCACGATATCTTTTGCTAGTACTTTTGAGACTGTTTCACACATTGGGGTTCTGATGATTACATCACGTTCTGGCATATCTCTTGTGATTTCATATGCCATTAATCCACCAATTTCATTGATGACAGCTCTAAAATCTCTCATTCCTGTGTTTTCATCTCTAGCAATAGTTAGTTTGTGATTAATTAATGGATGGTTAAATACAGTTAACTTACTCATAAATATTACCTCCTCTTTCTTCTATATCTACTATACTCTTTCTCAATTATGATGTCAATTTGAAATCAAAAATTTACAAACAAAAAAAGACCCGAGGGTCTTTTGTTATTCTACTGCAATAATAAATGAATAAATATTTTGATTTCCTTCGATTTCTTCTACTTCAACCTCTGGATATTTTTGATCGATATATAATGATAAATTTTGCAATTCTTCATTTGTTACATCATTACCATACATTACAGTAACAATTTCACTATCTTCATTAACAAGTGCATCTATAAGATGATTCACAGTTAAGTCTCTTTCTTTATGTGAACAAACGATTTCACCATCAGCGATACCCATAAACTCATCTTTTTTAATTTTAACACCTTTGATTTCAGTATCTCTAACTGCATACGTTACTTCACCAGTACGTACATTTGAGATTAATTCTTCCATTTCAGCAACATTTTCTTCCAATGATTGATTGCTATCAAACATTGTCAATGAAGCATACCCTTGGGCAATTGTTTTTGCTTTTAATACAACAATATTTCTATCTTCCATCAATTTTGCTGCATGTTGTGCACTCAACAAAACATTACCGTTATTTGGAATAATAATTACGTTTTCTGCTTTCATACCTTCGATAGCTTTCACAAATTCTTCTGTTGAAGGGTTCATTGTTTGTCCACCATTGATGATGCAGTTAACTCCCATATCTTTAAATGTTTTACGTAGTCCTTCTCCATTTACAACTGTTAAAATTCCAAATTTACTTGGCTTACCATTTGGTGCATGTGAATGATCATGTCCGCAATCTTGTTCTTCTTCACCGCTATGAAGTAAAACTTCACTGTGTTGCAATGTCATATTTTCAATTTTCAATGTAGCAAAACTACCAAATTGTTGTCCAAAGTTTAATACGTCTCCTGGTGTTTTTGTATGAATATGTACTTTACAGATTTCTTCATCAGCAACAATAGCTAAACTATCACCAAAGCGTTTGATACTATCTGTAAATGCTTGCTTATCAAAGTCTTCTCCATCTTTTAACTGAACGATAAACTCAGTACAATACCCAAAGTCTTCACCTTCATAAGATGGGATTTCAGCAGATACACTTGGTACAGTATTGAATTTTGAATCTTCTAAAATTTTACCTTCTAATGCTAAAATCATACCATCAATGATAACATTGAATCCTGCTGCACCTGAATCCACAACACCTGATTCTTTAAGTACTGCTAATAATTCTGGTGTGCGTTCTAATGACTCATATGCTTCTTTCACATATACATTCAATACTTCTAATAAATCGCTATCTTCTTGCACAAATTCTTGTGCTTTTTTCGCAGCTTCTCTCGCAACTGTCAAAATTGTTCCTTCAACTGGATTGATTACTGCTCCATATGCTTGTTTAACACCTTGTTGTAATCCTTCTACAAATTCAACAGGGTTTACTGTTTCTTTCCCTTTAAAGATTCTCGCAAATCCACTGAATAATTGCGATAATATAACTCCACTATTTCCTCTTGCTCCCATTAACAATCCTCTAGATAGGCTTTTTGAAACCTGTTCTATTGGTTGGTCTGTCAATCCACTAATAGATTTAACACCACTCATCATAGTTGACTGCATGTTACTTCCTGTATCTCCATCGGGTACAGGGAAAACATTCAATTCATTAATTCTTTGATGATCGTTTCTTAGTGCAATTGTTCCATTTGTAATTAGAACTATAAATAAATTTCCATCGATAACTGTTGAGTTCATAATACTCCTCCATATATTCAAATAACTGTAAATTACTTATTTGTAAAAATACTTCATTTATATTATCATACAAAAATTGTAAATGCAACAATAACGTATTCGAGATAAAAACGGCTTTTTTTCTATATTATATATATGAATATTCGCTCATACTTTGAATATCAAAGCAAAAGCCCAATAGAAAGGGATTTTTTATCATGCTAAGAAATCCCATAACTCTTATATATAAGGAATAAGAACGAAAAAAATATTTTATTAATTATTTTGGTTTTTTACTTGATTTAATCTATTTTTATGCTACAATTATTATTGCTTGTAAAAGAGAAATATTAGAAATGGAGGTAATACTATGGCTAGAAGATGTTACGTTACTGGAAAAAAAGGTATGAGTGGTAACAACCGTTCGCATTCACTACATGCAACTAGAAGAAAATGGAAAGCTAACCTTCAAAAAGTTAAAATCATCGATGAAAATGGTGAAGTAAAAAGAGTTTTAGTTTCTACTAGAGCTTTAAAAAGCGGATTAGTAAAACGCGCATAACATAAAAACGAACTATTAAGAGCTGATAGTTTCAGCTTTTTTTATGGCCTTATGGCCCTTTTTTATGACAATTTTCTTAGTACTTGTACTAATTGATATATTTGAGGCAGTGCAGTCTTGATTGCTCAATACATCGTTCTAACTATGTCTATGTATCGAGAACCTTATGGAGCACAATCTCCCTCTCTTCTTTATGAAAAAGCACCCATTGGGTGCTTTTTTCATTTCTACTATTCGTCTTGTTCAATTACAAGCATTAGACCCTTTGTAAAACTTACAATACCTGATCCTTCATTACTAACACATAGGGGATCATCTTTATCTAAATCGTATTGTCTTTGTTGATATTTAAACCCAATTAAGTCTAAGTTTTTAATGTCTTCCAAAGCGAAAAATGAAATAAATTTTCGTTTTGATTCAATTTCATATGATCCAGGTTCAAGCAAATACATTGAAACACAATCATTACAAATCATGATATTTCCCATCTTTAATAAAGATAAGTTCGCAAAGGAATGGTCAAATCTTTTCCCAATACCTCCATAAATTCTAATTTCACTATGTTTCATTGAGAGTGCTTCTTTTACTGCAAGAAATGTATCTGTTTCATCTTTTTCTGTTGGATAAATCAAAGTTTTATCTGAGTAATCAATAACATCTTTCATTGATCCTTCTCTCAAACTATCAAAATCACCAATTGCCAAATCAATTGGGATGTTCTTTTCCATTAATAAGGAACACGCCATATCGACACCTATAATAAACTCTCCACGATTTTCTTTATAGATTTTTTCAATTGTATAATTTAGTGGTCCAGTAAATATTTTGATAATCATCTAAGTGCGGCAATTCTTTCGTGTGGAGAATCACTTTTAAAAATATAACTACCAGCAACAAGAACATCTGTTCCTGCTTGTTTTAATAAAGGTGCATTTTCATGGTTTACACCACCATCAACAACAATTAAGAAATTCAGTTTTTGGTTGGTTCTAATTGTGTCTAACTCTTCTATTTTTTTCAAACTGGATGGATCAAATTTTTGTCCACCAAATCCAGGTTCAACACTCATAACCAATACTTGATCTATGTCTTTTAGATAGTCTTCAATCTCTTTCACATTAGTATGTGGCTTAATCGAAACTCCTACTTTGACTTTTAATTCTCTAAGGTGCGCAATCACCTCTTGGGGATTCTTAATCGCTTCATGATGAAATGTGATTCGATCGCTTCCTGCCTCTATAAAAGGCAGTGCATATTTCATCGGATCAGAAATCATTAAATGTGTATCAAATATGTGATTTGATACTTTTCTGATTGCTTTTACAATAACTGGTCCAAATGAAATATTCGGAACAAAATGACCATCCATCACATCTATGTGAAGCCATTTTGTATCTTTCACCTTTTCTATCTCATTCTTTAAATCGCTGAAATCAGCTGCTAATACTGATGGAGCTATAATCATACTATCACCTCTAATACTTTACTTTTTGTGCCTTAATCTCTTCTGTTATTGTTTTATAATTATGATAACGTTGGGGAAGAATATTCCCTTTTTCTACTTCCTCTTTGACTTTGCATTTTGGTTCATTTATATGGGTACATCCTCTAAATTTACATTGTTCTGATAATGCAAAAAAATCAACAAAACAATCCGGAATGTTCTCAGGTTTAATATCATAAAAATCTAATTTTGAGAACCCAGGAGTATCTGCGACAAGACCTCCGAATAAATCGAGCAATTCACTATGTCTTGTGGTATGTTTCCCTCTTCCTAACGCTTTAGAGATAATGTTTGTCTCTAAGGCGAAATTAGGATTTAACGCATTCAATAAACTACTTTTCCCAGCACCTGTTTGTCCTGCGAAAACACTAACGTTTCCTTTGAAAATATCCTTTAATTCAGTAGTGTTTTCATTTGTTTTACTAGAAACAAAATATACGTCATAAAATTGTTCATAGTACTTCATTTTTTCTTTTAAACTATTTAACTCTTTTTCTTTCAATAAATCAATCTTGGTAATGATAATAATTGGGGTTATATTCTCATGCTCAATTAATAATAAAAATCGATCTAGTAAGTTAAAGCTAAAATCTGGTTCTTTTGCACTATTTATTAAAATTGCTTGATCGACATTACAAACAGGAGGTCTAACAAGATTGTTTTTTCTTGGTAACACTTCCATGATGAAGTCACTATCAAACATGACAATGTCTCCTACTTTCGGTGATTCATTATGATGTCGAAACTTCCCACGAGCTTTCAACACATGTGGGGTATTATCGTTATCTGTAACAGTATATAGTCCACCAATCAATTTAGTAATTCTACCTTTTTCCAAAAAATTACCTCCAATATATTATATATATTGACTATACCACATTTAGAATGATAAAGGAATAAAAGTATCTTGTAGACAAAGAAAAAAGCACTATTTGTGCTTTTTTAAAAGTCCCATTCATCATCTTTTTCTTCATCTTGTTGTTTATATTCATTATGACCAATGATTGGCTGTTCTTTTTCTAATTCTGTTTGATCACCAACGATATCTAAATAGAACGCTGTTTCTGCCGCAAATATATATGGTGCAAGCCAGAAATAAAGAATTCCTAATGTTAAAATTCCCAGCAATACCCAACCAATAAATGATAGTCTCAAAATAAATAAATCCATTTTTCTTCCATCCATCATTTTTCTAGATTCTGTAATCGCATCATTATATGTTAAGTCAAACTTCTTATCAGCCATAATGTACGGTACCATAGCATACGAGAATGATTTAACGATTCCAGGAATAATTAGTAATAAAGTCCATAATACGATATACAAGTTCATTAAGAATAATGTAAATGCATTTTCAACATATTTGTCTCTAAATCCTTCTAGTAGATCATCAAACTCTCCAGTATTTTTTTTGAGTAAATTAATAAAATAGTAATGCACTCCTACCAATAAAGGTAATCCAATAAAAATTGTACCTATTGCATAAAATTGTGATGCTACCCCACTAGCAATTCCATACACTAACAATACTCCAATTGAAATTCCCCATTTTCCATTTAATGCTTTCATCCCTTTTTCTTTGAATATTCTTGTCATGTTAAATTTCCTCCATTTTTTCACTTCTTAATTGCCCGCAGGCTGCATCAATATCGGCCCCTTTTTCTTTACGGAGGGTGACATTGATACCTCTTTTTAATAATTGATTCTTAAAAGCAATTGCTTTTTTTATACTGCTACCTTTATATTGAAACTCTTTTACACTATTATAGGGAATCAAATTTACATAACAGTTGATTCCTCTTAATAAATCGGATAATTCATTTGCTTTAACGATTGAATCATTCATATTATCTAAAAGAATATATTCAAAGGTAATTCTTCTATTTGTTTTTTGAACATAATATTTCGCAGCTTCAATTACATCTTCTATATTATATGTATTATTAATTTTCATCAAGACAGATCTGTCCATATTATTAGATGCATGTAAACTTATCGCCAAATTAACTTGTAATTTTTCATCAGCAAATTTTTTGATTTTATCTACAATTCCACTTGTAGATATAGTAATATGTCGTGCCCCAATTTCTAATCCATAGGGACTATTGATGATTTCAATGAAACGCATTGAATTTTGATAATTATCAAAAGGTTCCCCGATTCCCATAATCACAACGTGAGATATACGTTCTTGTACGATTTCTTCTACTTTTAGCACTTGCTGTACCATTTCAGAAGCAAGCAAGTCTCTTTTTTTCTTATGAAGTCCACTCGCACAAAAACTACAACCAATATTGCAGCCTATTTGTGTTGTTACACAAACACTGTTTCCGTAGTCATGTCTCATTAAGACAGTTTCTATGGTATTATTATCTTCAGTTTTAAATAAAAACTTTTCAGTACCATCACTACTTTTTTGATGTGAAGTTACATTGAGTTGGGTATTTTCCATATTAATTGCTAAAAAATCTCTTAATTGTTTACTTAAATTACTCATTTGTCTAATGTCAAAAACTTTTTTCTTATAAACCCATTCATATAGTTGTCGAGCATTAAACTTCTTGAAACCATTATCAACCAATTGTTTTTCCAATTCATCCAATGTAACGTTATATATATTCATAAAATCACCATGTTTAGTATACCATAAGTGCAAAAAAAAGAGTACTTTTCAAAGTACTCTTTTATATTAATATGCTGCAATACTTGCACATGCTTGGAAAAGACCAAGAATGAACCCAATTACAATAGAAATTAATGCACCGTTCAAACAAACTTTGGCTGTATTTGGTTTTTCGTTTTGCCATACCAAATAAAGAATAATCCCTACAATCGGTACACAAAATCCTAATAGTCCCCAACCAGCTGATCCCGAATCATAACTTGATGAACTCGAATAATTAGTAGTAGATTTTTGATTATTATTGTACCCACTATATGGATTGGTATTGTTATAACTTGAAGAATTCAAATTACCACTTGATGAACTTGGTTTACTACTAGTAGATGTCGGTTTTGAACTATGTCCGATTGGTTCTCCACAGAAAGGACATTTCGTTTTATTACCATATAAATTATTACCACACTTTGTACAAACGTTAGCCATAATATTTCCCCCTTATGTAATGTTATTATTGCTTACGTTAAGTATTATATCACATATATATAATAATTTATGACTTTTCTGTGAATTTAAAATCGTATCCCAATCAAACAAATAAATGTTTAACAAAAAAGTGGAATAGATATATTAAATAGTCAATAAAATCTATTTAAAAACTTAATATACGAACTATAAATTAATTCATTTAATACAATCAAGCAAAAACAATTTACAAAATGTATTTTCAATGTATAATTGCAAAGATTGACTAATAAAAAAATAAAAGTGTTTAGTTGATTGACTATCAAATACTAATTAGTCAAATGAGTAAGGAAATACAATTCCAAATCAGGGATATAGTTCGAATACTAAAGCAAATTGTTAATATTGTGTTATTCAGTGAATAGTCAATCCAAAATATACAAAAATAATGGTAAATAATCACTCTAAACGAACAATTTTTATAAAAATATCAGTTAATTTAAAGTTAATATTTATAACACTTAATTAACAAATTAATTTATTTTATAATATTTGGATTTCTTACCACTATATTTGTTCAATAAAATTATTGTTGATAAATCACTTAACTAAGGGTATAATTAAAATATATGTAAATGACCGATAATTCGGTCAAATTATTAGTATTAAACTAAATTGATTTTAAGGAGTTGAGCAGAATAATGAAAAAAGAGCATAATTCAACCAAATCACACAATTTAAGCTCTACAGACACACTTTTTGACTTTTCGACCAATGTCTTGATTCATTCTGAAATTGAGTTGCCTTTGGGTTGGCATAGTCAAACAGAAATAATCCATATAATTGATGGTGAAGGCATGTTTAACATATCAGGTAAGAGGACTAGTGTAAGACCAGGTAGTTTCATAATAATCAACCCTAACCAGATTCATTCAGGACATGCCGTTATTGGTAGACCACTTAAATATCAGAGCTTAAAATTTTCATATAAATACTTCGAATCATTTAAAAACGATCCAGTTCATACTGAATTCGTTCTGCCATTACTTTCTGGAGACTCTTACTTACCCAATACGATTCAATTATCGTTTCCGATACACCATATGGTCGAAGTAATTTTTGAATCAGTTTCAAAAATCTATTATAAGAAAGATTTTGGATACGAATTGGGTATAAGAACTAAATTATTCGAGCTATTATTTACTTTTTACAGTAACAAATTTATATATCACAGAACTACACCTAAGAAAATTGCTTTGTCAGAAGAAACTGTCAAAAACACAATAGAATATATTCACAACAATTACGAAGAATCCTTCACTTTGGACTATCTTGCTGACATGTCAAACACTTCAAAACCACACCTCTGTAGAACTTTCAAAAGAATGACGGCTCAAACTATAACAGAATATCAAAATTCCTATCGAATAAAAAAAGCATGCGAATTACTTTCGCATACAGATGATAAAATTGTTTCAATCGCATTTCAAGTAGGTTACAATAATATTTCATACTTTAACGAAAGATTTAGACAAAAAACATTACTTACTCCAATAGAATATAGACAAACTCATAGAGGAGACTGATACATCAGCCTCTTCTTTTTTTATAGGTTGAAATCACCTTTCACTCTGTTAATCACAGGTACAATAGCCAATGAGAATGCACCAAGTGAAAATTGAACCAAGTTACCAGGTATACTTGCAAATGCAGCGTTAAAGTCAGTTAGAAATATCGCTTCATAGAAATAGTATCCAGGAATCATAATAATCATCCCTGCGATGATTGCAAATATATTTCTGATCAATGATGTTCCTTGTAGTTCATCTTTTTTTACGCAAGCAACATATCCAACTACAAATCCCATAACCATTCTTACAACAAAGGTTCCTGGTGCCCACACAGCATATGGACTCAAAATATCAAACAATCCCATCCCAATACCACCTGCCAGTGCTCCATATTCTCTACCAAATGACATTGCAATGATTAATAATACCAAAGTTCCCAAATGCATATATCCACCAGTAGCGAGAGGCCACGGCACTCCTATATATGTCGCAACATAAACAAGACCAATAAAAATCGCTGCAAGTACAATTTTTTTCACACTATCATTTCTCATATAAATTCTCCTTCATTCTATAGCCTATTTGTATTATAATGAAAATGTGTCCTTATAAAAACATACAATTATATTAATTTTAAGGTGGTCAGATTTATATGCATACAAAATACAAATATCAAGCACTATTTCATGATATTAAAAATCAAATCACAACAAATTCACTTAAGAAAGATACTAAGTTAGATTCAATACGAGAAATTTCAAAAAGAAAAAGTCTTTCTACTACAACTGTTGAAAAAGCGTACCTTCAGCTGTTAGTTGAAGGATACATTTATAGTATCCCTAAAAGTGGATACTACGTTTCTAATGTTGAAAAGTTAGTTCCTTCTGAATCAAGTATAGATATCAATCCAATCACAACAAACACACATGACAATAATGCTCTTACAGAAGATATGTTTGATATGAAAACATACAAATCGATTATAAGCAAAGTGATCAATTATCATCCTGATCCATTATTACACGAATGTGCTCCTAATGGGGAAATAGAGCTGAGAGAAGAAATCAGAAAGTATGTTTTAAAAGAACGTGATGTAAAATGTGATGTGAATCAAATTATTATCGGACCAGGTATCCAAAATCTTTTACATATTTTATTGTCTTTAAAAGATTTCGAAACCGTATCCTACCTTGCTCCTGGATTCAAAAAAGCATTGAGTATGTTTTCATTGAAAGGATACCAACTGTTTTCCCAAAAATCTATACCAAATATTGTATCTTCTCATACTGATTATTTGTATATCTCCCCTTCAAACATATACCCTACAGGAGAAACATTGAAAATCCAAGATCGATTGAAATTAATCAAATGGGCCAAAGAAAACAACTCTTATATCATTGAAGATGACTATAACTTTTTTATCAAATATAACAATTATACAGTTCCTTCCATTCACAGTTTGGATCAAACACATGTTATTTATATGGGAAGTTTTTCAAAAACACTCCTTCCTAGTATGAGAATTAGTTTTATGATATTGCCACAATCACTATACAAATTATATAGAGAAAAACATCTAATTTTTTCACAAGGGGTATCCAAATTAGAACAACTAACCCTCGCTTTATATCTAAAAGATGGATTATTCTACAGACATACAAAAAAGCTCTATAATACCTATAAAAGAAAAAACGAGATATTTCAAGAATCGATTCAACAATATATTAATCAATCTCTAATTTCTGTTCGTGGAGTTGACTCGAATCTCCATGTCATAATCAACTTTAATAGTCAAAAAACATACAATAATTTCATTCGTGCTTGTAAATCAAAGAATTACAAGTTCACAATTATTGAAAATTATAAAAGTATTTTATTTCCTTACTCAGGAATCAAAAATGAGAATATGCATCGGATTATGAACGAATTACTACAAACAAAAAGCAACTTATAAAAGAAAGTTGCTTTTTATATTATCTATTTGAATCGAACTACAATCAATTTACGGTGTTGTAATAGTGAGAGTACTAGGTATACTTTCATTACCAGCAAAATCAACTGAAACAACTTTAAATTCATAGGTTTGTCCTGAAATCAATCCAAGGAACAAGTGTCCATTATGTGTTACCGTATCAACTAAGATATCATCCTGGTACAATTTATATTCTTTTACTAACACATCGTCTACACCGATGTCCCAACCTAAAAATACATTAGTAGAACGTTCTCTCACTGCTCTAAAGTTTGTTACTTGTTCTGGTGCTTCTTGATCCATACCTACATAATCTTTTTGTT
>CAYSZV010000002.1:26586-33449 GCA_964435595.1 uncultured Candidatus Izemoplasmatales bacterium
CATTAGGCTCCCATTCGATTTCATACACGTGAAATTCTTCTTCCGCAGAGTATAAATTCAAATACTCTCCTATTTGAGTATTTGAAGCATGGTTAAATGCGCCAGTATGAATTGTTGAATGAATTTTATTTGGATCATATCCTACATATTCCATAATATCAATTTCACCACTATCCGGCCATCCTCCATACTCCCAATCTGTTGGAAGCATCCAAATCGCTGGCCAAGTACCTCTACCCGCAGGTAGTTTCGCTCTTACTTGTATTTTACCGTACAAGAAATCACCTTTGTCTCTTGTAACAAGTCTAGTAGATGTATAATTTCTACCACCTAAATACTCTTTTCGAGCTGTGATTGACAATGCTCCATCTCTAACAAACACATTGTCTGGATCGGCATCAGTGTAATATTGTAGTTCATTGTTTCCACCACCATTACCTCCAACATCATATCCCCATAAGGTTGTATCAGGCAGTCCTAAGTAATCAAACTCATCACACCAAACTGGTTGCCATTCACCTATATTGTCTAAATGCGCACAAGAATCAGAGACAATATCTCTCGCTTCATAATCTGCATATCCTTGAGAAACATATACTGGTCCAGGATATTCAGCATTAAAATCGTTTGCTAAAACACATTCATTATTATATAGTACTTCATCATCACTACATTCAGGTATAATCAGTTCACAACTTCCATCTACTTCTTCATATCCTGGAATACAATTAAGTGGTTTATCTGTATCGTCAATAACATCTGCCGGATCACATGCTGCAAGCACAGTAACGAGTAGAACAACCAATACTAAAACAAATTTTTTCATACTATCACTCCTATTTTAAAATCGTTTTCATTATACCACACGAAACCGTTTTAGCAAATAATTTTGCATAAAGAAAAAGTCTGAAATATTCAGACTTTATCGTAATTCCGCATCAAGCTTAATTTTCAATTCATTCAAAATCGATTCAACTCGTTCATCAACTTCTTTGGTTTCTAATGTTTTTTTTGCATCACTAAATTCCAAACGAATAGCCAATGATTTTTTGTCCTGTTCAACATTCTCTCCAACATATAAGTCAAATACATAGGCATCAGTTAGCATTCTTTTACCAGTTTTTTCAATAATATCCAATATCTCTTTGGCTGAGATTTTATAATCAACAACCAACGCTAAGTCTCGATACATACTAGGGAATTTATTGATTTCTTTGACTTTTTTGAATACACGTCTCACATCATACATTTTCTCAATATTTAATTCAAATAGGTAAACATCCTTCAATCCATTTTCTTTGGCATATTGTGGATGAATTTTCCCTATGAATCCTATTTCACCACTATAATCTCTTATCACAGCTTGTTGTCCAGGATGAAGATTTTTGTATTGTTTTGTAGGTTCAAAGGTAAGATGAGATAGTCCCGTTTCTCTAAACATCGCTTCTAAGATTCCTTTGACTGTATAAAAATCAACAATTTCTTTTTTGCCTTGCCACAATGTAGAAGACAACTCTCCTGTCAATGCACCTGCTAATAATTCTATTTCTTTATCTTTATTATATAATTTACCAATTTCAAAAATCGATACATCAGATACTTTTCTAGCAATATTATATTTAATTGCGTCAATTAATCCAGTAATTGGTGTTTTTGCCATTACACTACGATCACCACTCATCGGCATCAACAATTTTACAATTTCTGTTTCTTCTTTGACAAAATCAAACACCTTATCTTCAGATACCAAGGCATATGAAACAATTTCATTTAAACCTTGTCCCGCTAACAATCTCTTTAGTTTTCGTTTGTATTCTTGATATTCAGATAAGCTACCTTGTGATACTGTTTCAGGAAGCGTTAACGGCAATTTGTCATATCCGATAATTCTACCAATCTCTTCAACGATATCTTGATATGTTTCAATATCTTGTCTTCTCGTAGGAGCATATATAGTGAACTCCTCATCAGACAATGTGTTTTTGAATGCCAATCTATTTAACGTATCTTGAATCAAATCAATTGAATAGTTGCTTCCTAACACTTTATTTAATTTAGAAAGAGTTAGTGTGATTTTTTTCTCTGACTTGTCACTATTATCTACTTTTGAGATTCCTTTTAATACATTCCCACTTGCATATTTACTAAACAAATGACTTGCCAATTCAAGTGCCAACTCTGTTCTATTCGGATCAACTTTGCGTTCAAATCTAGTTGATGCTTCACTACGTAAATCCAAGCGATTTGATGTTTTACGAATATGGTATGGATCAAAAATCGCACTTTCTAACAATACTGTTTTACTTGCAGCAACAATTTCAGTTTCAAGACCTCCCATTACACCACCCAGTGCAACAGCCTTCGTACCATTTGTAATGACAATATCATCCTCTGATAGTTTTCTTTCTTTATCATCTAATGTTTGAATTGTTTCTCCAGGATTGGCCATACGTACTTTGATTTCATTCGTTCCTAGTAAATCATAATCAAATGCATGAAGCGGTTGTCCTGTTTCTAACATAACATAATTGGTGATATCTACGATATTATTAATCGGTCTCATTCCAGCAGCAATCAATCTTGATTGCATCCATTTTGGACTGTCTTTGATGACAATATCTTTGATTACTCTTGCATAATATGCTGAACAATGTTCTGTGTCTAAAGTGATATTACAATTGATCTCTTCTGCGACTTCCTCTACAGTTATATCTCTAAGATGAACTGTTTTATTTAAGATTGCAGCTGCATCATATGCAACACCCATAACACTTAATAAGTCAGCACGGTTCGGTGTCAAATCTAACACCATTACTTCATCATTCAAAAACAATGCTTCTATTGCATTATCTCCAGGCTTACACTCAGTTGTAATAACATGAATGCCTTCTTCATTATGATATTTTTTATCAATACCCAATTCTGATAAACTGCAAATCATACCATTTGATTCCACATCACGAATGGTTGATTTTTTGATTGTAAATCCACCTGACAATGTCGCTCCCGGCAAACTAACAATTACTTTTTGTCCCGCTGCAACATTTGGTGCTCCACAAACAATTTGTGTTACTTCTCCACCAATATCTACTTGACACACACTCAGTTTGTCAGCATTGGGATGTTTTTCTTTTTCTTTGACATATCCTACAACTACGTTACTAGCATCTACTAGTTTATAGTATTCTTCTACCTCAGCACTATGTAAATTATATAGATTAGATAATTTTTCTACGCTGACATCAATATCAACTAAATCCTTTAGCCAATTCATCGATACTTTCATAATTATACCTCCTCAAGGAACGAAGCGACTTTTTCTACTACTTGATTTCGCACAGCGCGATCAAACAGTAAAAAATGACTACTATCAACTGAATAGCGTTCAACGATTCCATTGTTTATTATTTTTTGTAAGAAGTCGATTGAACTTCTTTTTACTAATTCATCTTTTAATGTTTCCACAATCAATGTTCGACATTTTACTTTTCTTAAGTATTTCTTTGTATGCAATAAATACTTTTGTAAATGCCATATATGATACTTCGGTACTTTAATAAATCGTTTGACAAATTCATTGTAAAATATTTTTTGAACTCTAGTCAGTGATTTGTCATACGCCAATGAATAACTTAATCCTCGTAAAAATCTAGAATAGTTCGGATTTTTAATAATTGGTGCAATTAGTACTAAGTTTTCAATATCCTTAAATTTGGCTGCGATTATCATTGATGTTGATGCACCAAGACTATAGCCAATTAGATGAACTTTTTTAAATTGTTTCATCATTTCCATCGTTTCATCTGCGAAACGAATAAAATCTTTTGTAGTTGATTTAGGGAAGTAATCACCTACGAACACTCCGGGGAGAAATCCTGGATAGTAAACAAAATACTTCTCATTTTTCCCCAATTCCTTTTGTAGTGCTTTCAGTTCCATTCCATTGGTACCAGCACCATTAATTATTACAACAAGTTCTTTTTCCATTATCGTTTAAACTGCTTCAAGAACCTTAAATCATTTGTGTAGAAGCTTCTTATATCATTTATCCCATATTTTAACATAGCAATTCTTTCTACACCCATACCAAATGCAAATCCTTGGTATTTTGTAGAATCATATCCAGAAGCTTCTAATACATTATTATTTACAATACCAGCACCTAACACTTCAATCCATCCAGTACCTTTACAAATATTGCATCCCTTACCGTTACAATTGTGACAACTTACGTCAACTTCCACACTAGGTTCTGTGAACGGGAAGTAAGATGGACGTAATCTGATTTCTCTTTTTTCACCAAATAGTTTCTTAGCAGTTGCTAATAGTGTACCTTTTAAATCTGCCATTGATGTTGTTTCATCAACAACAAGTCCTTCGATTTGCATAAATTGATGACTATGCGTTGCATCGTCGTCATCTCTTCTAAATACTTTTCCAGGACAAATTATTTTTACAGGTCCCTTGTCTGCCATTGCAAGCATAGTTCGAACTTGTACAGGAGAAGTATGTGTTCTTAATAATAGATCATCAGTGATATAAAAAGTATCTTGCATGTCTCTTGCAGGATGATTTTTCGGAAGATTCAATTTCTCAAAGTTATATTCATCTATTTCAATTTCCGGACCTTCCATTACTTGATATCCCATACCAATAAACAGATCTTCAACCTCATCAATAATTTGTGTTAGGATATGTGTTTTTCCTAATTCAATTTGCTTTCCTGGCAAGGTAACATCTATTGTTTCTTTCTCTAATTGTTCATTAACAAGTGCTTGATCAATCAACTCTTTTTGTTCATTGATATATCCCTGAATCACTTGTTTTGCCTCATTTGTCATTTTTCCAAACGCAGGTCGTTCTGAAGGATCCAAATCCTTCATCATCTTCATAATATCTTGAAAAGAACCTTTCTTTCCAAGGTATTTTGACTTCGCATCATTCAAGTCGTGAATGCTCTTCACTAAACTAATTCTCTCTTTTGCTTCTTGTTGTAATTGTTCTAATCGTTCTATAACGCTCATAGAATCACTCCTTTATATTAAAAAAGTTCGCCCTTAAATAAGGACGAACATAAGTATCCGCGGTACCACCTTGGTTCTAGATTTCTCTAGCTCTCAACTCATAACCGTGAGCACGGGACAGGATTAGTGTCTCTCAAAGGTTGAATTCATTACGACTCTACTTAGAACGATTCCAGCTTTAACGTTCCTCTCTAAGAAGTATTGTGCTTGTAACTACTATTTCCTCTTCACCGATTTACTTTACTTATTATAGAATAATAAGTCCTAAAATACAAGTAAATAAAAAGCCTTTTTAAAAAGGCTTATTTACTTCTTCTTGATAAAATCAAGATTAATCTTAAAATCTCAATATAAATCCAAACAATCGTTGTGATTAATCCTAAGCTCAAAGACCATTCATGTTCTTTCCCGGCATTTCCACTAACATATGATTCAATACGATCAAAATCGTACAACAAGAATAAAACACTAATGATTAAACTAAATAGGACAACTGCTAAATAGAAATTACTATAGAAGTATGCAGTCCCAGTAGCCAGCCACATTACGAGTCCTACAATGATAAAGAAGAATACTGCAGCCAAAGCTGTAAGCATAAAGTTTCTAAATCCTTGTCCAACTTTAATAATTCTTGTTGAATATAAAATCAACATAACAAACAGGGATCCAAATGTACCACCCATTGCATATAACACTGCATCGGTTCCTACTTGATAGACTACTATCAAACTTATAACTCCTAAGAAGGCACCTTCAAAAATGGCATACAAGATACTATATATGAATGCTAACTGTTCATTTCTATGTGCTAAAATCACAAAGATAAACGCACCAAGCGGAGCAAGAATCAATGCACCAATCATAGTTCCAAAACTCCATGATGTTCCAATGTTAATTGCTATTGAATATGCTGAAATTGCAGTAATAAATAACAATAGCATTGTTTTTGATGCTACCCCTTTATAAGTTGCCGCATCTGTCCAATCTGTTGAATAATCCATTCTCTTAAATACTGGATTTTCTCCTCTAATTCTCATATTAATTTACCTCCAATTTTTTAATTTCTATTTTAAAATACTGTTCTTGAAAATGAGTTTTTTTTCTTATTTCTTCAATCGTGAAATCACGATTGGCAACCACCCATTTATCCTCAACATCATTTAATCTTTTTATTATTGCTATGACGGTTCCAATATATTCTGTAATCGGTTCATCTACATCTAATATATAACAGTCTTGTTCTTCCCCATCTGGTGCCATAACACCTTCTACATAGCCATAATTGAGTTGATATATAAGTCCTCTATGTTCAGGGTGTTCACTATGAATTGGTCTGTCAACTATCACTTTAACTCGTTTCATATTGTACCTCCCAATTACCATTATACCAAATTTCATATTTTTAATCTGACAAATATGTCACATACTAAATAGATTTAATTGTGAATTGTCAGGAAGATGATCGAAACAATTTAAGAGTTCCAATTTCATAAATAGTGTTTTGGATAAAGATGTACGTTCTTTGATATCATCCTTTGATTTAAACTCTTTCTCATTTCTTGCATTTACAATTGAATCTGCAACATTCAACCCCAGTCCATCTACAGTAATGAATGGTAGAATTAAAGATTTTCCATCTTCATCAATTACAAATTCTTTGGACATTGATTTATTGATATCAATCGGCTTAAATTTAAACCCTCTTTTTACCATTTCGTTTGCTACTTCTAATACAGTGTATAGTTTCTTCTCAACTTCAGTTGCATGGCGGAAATTATCTTTTTCAATTTCATCCATTTTCTTACTAATTTCATATTCTCCACCTTGGAATGCATACAC
>CAYSZV010000002.1:33459-108107 GCA_964435595.1 uncultured Candidatus Izemoplasmatales bacterium
TCCGCAACCTTCACTAGTTCAGCGATTCTCGCAGCAGCGTTTTGCTGCGGGCCAAGAATTTCATCCACCTCACGCTGCAATTCCTCGGGCAATTCCAGGAAGCCGCTGAGGGCATCCTGATCAATGCGTTGTTGTTTCATTGTGTTGCTCTGATTGAAAAATATGCACTATAGAATAAAATCGGTTTGTAAAGTTTAAACCACGCAATTCGCATAGCCATTAGGACATATGCTGTCGCATGCGCTTTTGGGAACATGTATTTAATTTGCCCACAAGACCAAATATACCAATCCGGAATTTTATGGCTACTCATGATTGTCTTATACGTTTCCCATTTTACTTTGTTTGATTCCGCTTTTCCTTTACGGATAAATTCACTAATTTCAAATGCTGTTGACTCTTTCATTCCCCAGCCAATTAAAGAAACCATGATATCATCTCTACATCCAATAACATCTTTAAATGGAACTTTTCCATACAATCTGTTTGATCCATTTACTAATGTTTTCGCATTGTTCAACCAAACATCTGTACCATGTGATAGTCCTGATATTTTAACTGCGTCTGCGAAGTTATTTGGTCTAGAATCACGCAACATGTCACGAACAAACTTAGTCCCCATTTCAGGAATCCCAAAACTAGCTATTTCTGATCCTCTTAAATCTTCTTTTGTAAGACCTATTGCTTCTGTTCCATTTAATAGTTTATATACCTTTTCATCGTCAATCGGAATATTTCTTGGATCACTAAAATTAAATTCATCTTGATGATTTTTCACATAATCCATAAGGAATTTAATCATCGTAGGATCATCGTGTCCCAATACATCAAGTTTGAATAAGTTATCTTCAAAACTATGGTAATCAAAATGTGTTGTTCTCCATAACGCTTCCGTATCATCTGCTGGAAATTGCACTGGAGTTACATCAGTAATTTCCTTATAGTTTGGCACAACAACGATTCCTCCAGGATGTTGTCCTGTCGAACGTTTTACACCAACAATTTTCTTGCTTCTTCGTTCCATTTCAGCTTTACGCATCTGAATGTTTTTCTTCTCTAAATATCCTTTTACATATCCAAATGCAGTTTTTTCAGCAATTGTTGATATGGTTCCTGCTCGAAAGGCACGTTCTTTACCAAATATTGTCCTAATATATTCATGTACAATCGGTTGGTAATCTCCACTAAAGTTCAAATCGATATCTGGCACTTTATCTCCTTTGAATCCCAAGAAGGTTTCAAACGGAATTGAATGTCCATCACGATTCATCTCTTCACCACAAATCGGACAATTTTGACTTGGTAAATCAAATCCAGATTCATATTTATCTAAAATCGATTGTAAATGGATTTCTGCATCCTTTAATCCATACTCGGTTTTTTCTTGGTTTGTCATTTTAAAGGAAGAAAAATGACACTTTGGACAGACATAATGAGGTGCAAGTGGGTTTACTTCAGTGATATCCATTAAGGTTGCTACCAATGAACTCCCAACACTACCACGACTACCTACAAGATATCCTTCATCCAAACTTTTCTTAACGAGTAAATGAGATATATAATAGACTGTACTAAATTTATTTTTCGTAATAGACTCAATTTCTTTTTGAATTCGTTTCTTAACAATAACAGGAATATGTTCCCCATATATTTCTTTCGATTTATCATGTACCATTTTAATCAATTTGTTTTCAATCGATGGAATATTTTCCAATGCTAAAAAGTCATCTGTTGGAGCGTATAAATCTTTCTTAAATGCTTGTACAAAGTCTATTTTATCATTGATTAAATGTGTGTTTGCAACGACTATTTCCAATGCTTTTTCTTCGCTTAAGAAACTAAACTCGTGAAGCATTTCCTCTGTTGTTCTAAAGTACTGTGATGGAATTGTATCGTATCTAGCAAGTGGATGAAACCCTCCACCAACTGTGTTAGTTTGGACATAGATATCTCTAAATTTCGCATCCTGTTCACTAATGTGATACGTATCTCCAGTGGCCACTACAGGAATGTTTAACTCCTCACCAACTTTAATTATTTTTTCAAACGTTTCTTTGATTACTGATTCTACATTTTCAATACTATCTTTAAGATATAAGAAATCTGAAACTGGCTGTAGTTCTAAATAATCATAATACTTAGCAGCTTCTTTCATTTCGTCATACGTTTTATTCATCGCTATTTCAAAGAAAGCACTGTTCATACATCCACTACCTACTAAAATTCCATCTCTATATTTATCTAGAACTCTTTTCAGTAGTCTTGCCCCTCTGTAAAAGTAATTCGTATTTGCTTCTGAAACAATTTGGAATAAGTTTTTTAATCCTGTTTCATTTTTTACTAGTAAGTTAATTGATTTTGAAATTACATGTTTATATGCTTGACCTTTTTCACTTAGTAAATTGAAATCTTTTAGATTTTTTACACCTTGTTTTTTGGCATCTCTTAACATATGTAAGAAGATATCAGCTGTCGCTCTTGTGTCATAAATCGCTCTATGGTGCTGTGTCAATTCAACTTTGAAATATCTAGATACTGCCTTTAAATTGAATCGTTTCAATTCCGTTGAATAACAATTTCTTGCAATACTCAATGTATCTATACTAGTAATTTTTTGATCATAGATATCAAATTTTTTCATGATATTTTCAATGAATCCCATATCGAAATGAGCATTATGAGCAACCATTATTGTTCCTTCAAAAAATGCTTTGAATTCATGTATGACGGTCTCAATCAGTGGTGCATATTGCACATCTGCGTTTTTAATAGAAGTTAATTTAGTTGTCAACATAGAAAGCGGACGTTGAGGATTTACGTATGTTTGATATTCTTCAACAATATGTCCATCTTTAATCTTTACAGCAGCAATCTCAATGATTTTATCAAAATTTACAGAAAGACCAGTAGTTTCAATATCAAATACAGTAAAGACTGCATCATCAAATGAAACGTCATAAGGATTCTTCACAATTTGCGTATCTTCTTCATCTATAAATGTGAACTCCGCACCATATATTGGCTTGATGGATTTATCTTTTGTTGTTTTGAATAATTCTGGAAATCCTTGTACATTTCCATGATCAGTAATGGCAATTGCTTTATGTCCCCATTTTTTTGCGATATCAACATAATCACCAACACTATCAATACCATCCAAAGTAGACATTTTAGTATGGACATGTAATTCAATACGTTTGACAGGGGCAACATCTTTACGAATGTCTTTAGGAACAACACGATTTGTGTATTCTATGATATTTGCAATCAGTGTAACAGAATCTGTAAAACGGTCATATTGTGCTACTCCTTTTACTTTTGCATGCATTCCTTCTTTGATATCATTCATAAATGATTTATCTACAGAATCTTTCGCAAACTTTTTCACATAGATACTATCAACTTCATCCGATAAGATCATCGTGAACAATTCTGTGCTTTGATTTAATTTTCTCGCTTCAAAAGAGGTAATTTCTCCTTCTATAGAAAATACCGCTTTATCGTTCATTGACTTATACTCATTCAAATCATTTTCTGTCATAGGAATAGAAGAAATCAAATTTTTCTTACCTCTGATAATTTTATTATCCAAGTTCAGATATCTAATTTCATCCGTTGATGTATCCATATTTTGCATGACTTCATTTTTAAATCTCTTATCATGTTTTTTAATACGTTGTTCTATTGTTTCTTTTTCATGACATACTTTCGAACTCAATTTACAGTCAAAACCAATACGTGCAAGTTCAGGCTTTAATTCATAAAGTAAGTCTTTTGCAAAATGAGCATCTTTTGGACAGAGGACTTCGATTGCATCCTCATCAACTTCAATTTCATAATCCAAGATTGAATTAAATCTTGGTCTTTTTTTCGAAATTTTACCAATAATATAATCATAATAATCTTCCAAAAGCGAGTAATCATTATTTATATATTCTATCTTATATAATACATTTTTAATGGCTTGGACTGATTCAGGCAATGCTTCAATTCCTTCAACAAACAAACGAAAAGATTCGATATCCACAGGGGCATCGAATTCAAACTCAAAATACCAACTATCGTTGGCATTATATTGCGTTGTACTGACATAAAAGTCTTTTATACGACCATTATATATTTGTTGTTTATCTTTTAATCCAAGTGTTTCTAGTAGTCTATTAAATTGTTCTTTCATCTTGTTCACTCCATTAAAATTAGCTATTAAAATTATACCATATTACAGGTATTTTATAACTGTAATATCAAAAAAAGTAGACATTGTCTACTTAATTATTAGAATTCTATTTTAACTTTGTCTTGTAAAATTTCCTCTAGTGCAATTCCAACCGGCTTTGAACTCTTTGCATCGATTGCAGTATATGCTTCTTCTTTAATGATTTTCGCTCTTTTTGCACTTGCATAAGCTAGTTTATACTTTGAATCAATTTTTGTAAGTAAATTATCAATTGATGGATAACGTAGTCCTTCTTCATTTTTCATTATGATACCTCCAACATTTCTTTGTATTTATAAATCGATCGTTCTGTTTTTGCATGTTCAGCACGAATGATAGCTAATATTCTATCAGCTGCATTTGTAACTTCATCATTTACAACAATATAATCATATTTGTGGGCAAGTGGGAATTCTCTTTCCGCTTTGTCCATTCTTCTTTGTATCGTTTCTGGATCTTCTGTACCTCTACGAAGTAGTCTTCTATATAAAGCTTCTTTGGTAGGTGGAGCGATAAAAACAAATACTGCATCTTTTGCTTTTTCTCTCACTTGCAAAGCACCTTGAATTTCGATTTCAAGCACGACTTCTTTACCTTGCTCCATTTGCTCTTCTACCTTATCTTTCGGAGTTCCGTAATAATTTCCAACAAATTCCGCATACTCTAAGAATCCATCATCTTTAATACGCTGTTCAAACTCTTCTCGACTAACAAAATAATAGTCTTCACCTTCAACTTCACCCTCGCGTGGTTCTCTTGTTGTCATTGAAATTGAATATACCAAATCGTGACCTTCTAGTTCGAAAAGCGCTTTTCTTACTGTTCCTTTTCCAACACCAGATGGTCCACTTAACACGACTAAAAGACCTCTTTCGTTAAGTTTCATCCAGAAATGACCTCCTTAAACAATAACACTATTATATTATTTACTTAATATAATACCATAGATTAAAGAAATTGTAAGCAAATCATTAATATTTTTAAAGAATAGTTTGGCACTATGGTATAATAACACAAGGTGATACTATGAGTTTTGATGGAAATATGTTGCATCATGTGACACAAGAACTGAATGAATTGATTAATACTGGTAGAATAACAAAAATCTACCAACTTTCAGCATACGACTTATTATTCATGATTCATGCGAAAAATGAAAAGCATCAATTGGTCATTAGTGCCTCACCTAATTACGCACGAATACACTTAACAAAATTCAACCACGAAAGACCGGAAACTCCACCAAACTTCTGTATGTTTTTAAGAAAACATCTAGAAGGTGGAATCATCCACCAAATCAAACAAAATGAGAATGATAGAGTCATTGTATTTGATGTAGAAAAAAGGAATGAATTAGGAGACAAAGCAATCAAAAAATTCATCATCGAAGTAACGGGTAGACATGCCAATATGATTGTTGCGGATAGTGACTATAGAATCCTTGAATCGATCAAACACATTATGCCATTTGAGGGTACTTCAAGAACAATCTATCCTGGTGCAATTTATCAATTTCCGGCTACCGATAAAATCAATCCGTTTGATGTAGAAAAAGCAACTAGTTTCTTTGTAGATCACACAGATATTTCTCCTAGATTGTTACTAGACTCTATGATGGGCTTTAGTCCATTGATTACGGATGAAATCCAACACAGAACAGAAAAAGGTTTAACTTATAAAGAAGCCTTTGATACTGTATTATACGAATATTCTCCTACCATTGTCTCAAGTGATAAAGACTACTTTTACTATTGCAATCTTGAATCAAAAGAAGGAATAGCCAAACCCTTTGAAACAGTTAATGATTTACTAGATCGTTACTACCTCGATAGAGACAATATAGATATCCTCAGACAAAAGTCGAAAGACATCTTAAAACTAATCAAAAATAATTTGGATAAACAAGGCTTTAAAATCGAAAAGCTTAGTAAAGAATTACGCAATACAAATAAACGAGATCAATTCAAAATCAAAGGTGAATTGATTCAAGCAAATATGTATCATATCAAGAAAGGTGACACTGTATTAAAATGTCTTAATTACTATGACAATACAGAAATCGAAATCACTCTTGATCCCAAAAAAGATGCTATTGAAAATATGGAAAAGTTCTTTAAAAAGTACAAGAAATTAAAAACGAGCATTCCTCATCTAGAACAACAAATCGCACTCGCTAAAAAAGAGAAAAAGTACTTTGAAGAATTACTCCTTCAATTAGAATATTCGACAATTAAAGACATAGAAGAAATCAAATATGAGTTGGAACAAAACAAATACTTAAAGAAAAAGGATACCCAAAAGAAAAAGCGAAAAATCAAACCAAATTATGATACTTATTTTACAGAAGATGGGATTGAAATTTTAGTAGGAAAAAACAATATTCAAAATGAATATATTACACATAAACTAGCGAAACACAATGAAGTGTGGATGCACGTCAAAGAAGCACCTGGAAGTCATGTTGTTGTAAGACAACAATTTCCGTTATCTGAAGACACAATCAGGACTGCAGCCCAACTTGCTTCTTATTATTCTTCACTCAAACACTCAAGTAGTGTTCCTGTTGATTATGTAGAAGTACGTTATATTAAAAAAGTACCTGGTAGGATTGGTAGTTTTGTTACATATAAAAACAACAAGACAATCTATATTGATCCGGATGAAGATTTCATTATTAATTTACAAAAAAAATAGTTTTAGGAGGGTGATGAGTTATGAAAATAATGCTAATTAGTATGTTTTTTACAATATTTCTCCTTTCAGGTTGCACGACTTACACTGATCCTTTCCAGGAAGCTGTATTGTACTCCTTTCAATTGGATTACTACAATACTGGAACAACCTGTGAAAATAATACTGAAGTAGCATACATCAATAATTATGATATGAGTAAAAATTACCAAACTCATACAGAATACGAAGAGTCATTTTTCAATGATAACTCGGTTATTTTTATATCAGATATCAAAGGATCATCTAACAGTTCTATCACAATAGAGTCCTTATTTAACTACGAAGAAACAACCCACCTGTTTTATTCTGATTACAGTGCTCTACCCTCAGGGCAATGCTACAATTTCGAGATTGAGGTAGAAGGTAAATTATTGAATCCAGAGATTGAAATACACGAATCAAGTCCCGAACATTTCATAAGTACCGTTTCTAACAATCAAATTACATTTTTCTTCTTAGAAGAAACAAACTACCTTATCTACCAAGAGTCAAATCAATACTCTATCTCAACATTTGATTTTACTTATTCAGAAAACAAAATGATTATAGAAAATTTCAAGACTCATCTCGATAAAAGTAATAGAATTGAAATAGAATTTTCCAACTTAGAAATCTCATTCGAACTGAATGATGAAACATTTGAATTATCAGAATAGAAAAAAGGACATTTCTTATCGGAATGTCCTTTTAATTTATTTGGATTTGTTAAACACTTCTTCTTTTACCATTGCAATAAACTCATCTACAGAAACGGTAGTTTGTTCCTTTTGACCATATCGTCTAAAAGTTACCAATTCTGAATCTACTTCATTGTCACCAACAACCAGTTGATATGGGATTTTTAAAGTTTGTGCTTCACGGATTTTGTATCCTAGTTTTTCTTCTCTTAAATCCAGTTCACTTCGAAGGTCATGATCAATAAACAAATCATTTAACTTCTTCGCATATGCCCCATGAACTTCTAAACTTACTGGGATTAATTTAATTTGTACTGGAGCAAGCCAAGTTGGGAATGCACCCTTGTATTGTTCTAGTAAAATACTCATCAAACGTTCCCATGTAGAAATCAATCCTCTATGGATAACTACTGGACGATGTTTTTCTCCATCACTTCCAATATAATTCAAATCAAAACGTTCCGGTAATAAGAAATCTAATTGTACTGTACTCATTGTAATAACATGTCCCATTGCAGTACGAACTTGAATGTCAATTTTCGGTCCATAAAATGCAGCTTCACCCATCATTTCAACGTGCTCAATATTTTCTTCTGCTAGAACTTCACGCATGATGTTCTCGGCCATATCCCAAAGTTCATCATTCTTATGAAACTTCCCTTTTTTGTCATCTCTTAATGCTAATTCAACATAATCAATTTCTAATCCTAAGTCAGCGATTGCTTGAATGATTAAGTAATATGCATCTTTCACTTCTTGTTTGATTTGGTCTTCTCTTACAAATAAATGTGCGTCTGTTAGAGTCATTGCACGTACACGTTCAAGACCACTTAAACTACCACTTGCTTCATATCTATGTTGTGTAACAATTTCCGCATATCTGATTGGTAAATCACGATAACTTCTTAAATCAGATTTATAGACTAACATATGATGAGGACAAGACATAGGACGAAGAACAAACACTTCTCCATCACGTTCCATGATTGGGAACATATTATCTCTATAGTTTTCCCAATGCCCAGATATTTCGTATAGTTTTTTTGTTCCTAAAGCTGGAGTTGAGACATGTTGATATCCTGCTTTTTTCTCTAATTTATAAACATAATCTTCCAATTGTTTTCTTACTGTATATCCATTTGGAAGCCACATTGCAAGACCTTGACCAGCATCATTATTCAATTCAAAAATACGTAGTTCTTTTCCTAATTTTCTATGGTCTCGTTCTTTTCTTTCTTCTAGTACGATAAGATGATCTTTCAATTCTTGTTCAGTATACCAAGCAGTACCATAAATACGTTGAAGTTGGTCTCTATTTGAGTCCCCTCTCCAGTATGCTCCAGCAAGACTTAACAATTTAAAGAAACGAACATTTTTCGTGCTACCAATATGTCCCCCACGACATAAATCAGTAAATTCTCCTTGTGTATAAATACTTATGATTTCATCTTCTGGCAAATCACTAATTAATTCGACTTTGTATTTATCATCTTGAAAGAATTCTAATGCTTCATTACGCGGCATCTCTTGACGTATAATTTGCACTTGTTCTTGAGAAATGCGTTTCATCATTTTCTCAATTTTTTCTAAATCCTCTTCTTTTAATTGTTCCCCAGCATCAATATCATAATAGAATCCTTCACGAATTGCAGGACCTACTCCAAATTTTGCATCTGGATACAATCTTTTCACAGCTTGTGCCATCAAGTGAGCTGCACTGTGGTTTAACACTTCAAATGCTTCCTTGTCTTTTTTTGTAACAATTCTAACATCAGCATCTTCATTGATTGGTCTATTTAAATCATATAATTCATCATTTACAAAACCAGCAACACTAACTTTACGTAAGGAAGAAGAAATACTTCCTGCGATTTGTTCAATTGACACACCTTTTTCAAATTCTTTTACACTACCATCTGGAAATTTAATATTAATCATGTTTTTCCCTACTTTCTGTTATAAAAATAAAAATCGCCCTATATAAGGACGATTGTAATTACCGTGGTACCACCTAAATTCTAGATTTCTCTAGCGCTTGATAGCTATAACGGAGCCACCGAATCTCGATTAAGAGTTTACTCCAAGGTAGTAATTAAATCATTGTATTTAGTAGTTTCCACCATCCTACTTCTCTTTGAAATACGGTATGAAATAATATTGTCCTCTTCGTTGTATTTACATATATTATAATACGTAACGAAATTATGTCAACTCAATTATAATTCAATTTCGTTATCTTTTGTTAATTCTGCGATTCTAATTCCAATTCTAGTTGCATTCAAGTTATCTGTTTCTCTTGAAAATTTAGCGAAGTGATCTTGAACTAATTTTTTTCTTGTGTAGTTACTTGAGAAGAATGTTGGTTTATGATCAAGAAGTCTATATTGTAAGATTGGTCCTAAGATTTCGTCTCTTACCCAAACGCTTGTTCCTTCTCCACCAATATCATCCAACATCAATACTTGAACTTGTTTCAATTTAGATACAACTTCTTCTAAAGAGTTATTTGAAACTCTTGATTTAAACTCGCGTACCAAATCAGGATAATACGCAATAATTACATCGATATTATTTTTCATTAGTTCTGTAGCGAGTGCACTCAAACAATATGTTTTACCAGTATTGTTTCTTCCGTGTAAATACATTCCACTTACCGTCTCACCATTTCTGATTTTTGTGATAAATGTTTTCATTTTATTCAATATTACTTGCTTATTTTCTCCACGCTCAAAATCAAAGTCATCAAGCGATGCTTGAAGCACTCTTGAAGGTAGATGCATGGCATCAATATGACCCATTTGTTCTTCTTTTCTCTTTGAAATTCGGAGAAATTTACATTCCTTATATGATGTCATAATTTTACCATCACGATATGATAAAGCTGGCTCAAGACCCCTATTTACTAGTTTACATTCATTTAAGCCTTTACAACTCATACAAAATTGTTTTTCCTTGTTGAAGTTCATTAAATCAAGTAAGTGTTTTTCAATCGTATCACTATCAAGATCATTTTCAATAAAGAAATTGTTTAAAAATGGATTATCTAATAAATCTTCGATTAAAGAATCTTTACTAACTGGTGTATACTTGAATTTTACTTTTTCCATATTACAACTCCTTCATTACGTCTTCTAGCCAATCCGGCTCATATTTCTTGGCTTCTTTTTTCTTTAAGTCTCTTTGATCTGATTTTGTTTGATAGTTTGTCGTAAAGTTAAATGCATCTTCAAATGTCTTCACTTTATCACGTTTCATTGACACATATATACTTTCAATAAAATTATAATGTGGCAGCAAATGATTTGTAGATTGATTCATCGAATATAATAATAAATAATTTAATATTTCCTTCGGATATTCAAATTCAGAAATTACTTGTTCAATCGTCTTCATTTCACTTTTTGAAGGTTTATGGCCTGTAGCATATCCAATACAATCAATCGGAGAATTTGTTAGGCAAATTTGTTTAATATTTTCAAATGTTACATCGATTTCTTCATACTCATTGGTTTCTTTTTTTGAATGAATAACAGAGTTCCAATATTTTGCACTTTTACTCATCTTGTCTAAATTTATATTTCTTTCATTATCAACAGAATCCATAAACACTTTTTGCATCGTGATTTCATCTAAATCATAGACGTAAGAAAGCATAACAATTTTTTCCTCTACTTTAGATGAAATTTTTCTTCGATCGATATAATTCTTCGAAATTCCTTCAAAGAAAATATCGAAATCAAATGGATGACTTATATTTATTTGTGATTTTGATCTTGAAACATAATCTCCATTTGTAGGAGCTGGATTTTTCAATCCTTTAAACACTTCATCAAAATGAGCAGTAACATTTTCGTATCCTTCTTTATCTGAAATTGTGATACGAAATAGATTTGTTATATCATCAAATTCAGCTTTTCCAATCTTTTCATAAAGTAGAGCACCTAACGCACCATCTTTCAAAAATTCTTCTGCTGAGACTGGTGCTTTTAATTCATATAAGAATAAATCATCTTTTTGATAAACACATAAAAGACCTATCGCTTCTAACACTTTACGAACTTGGATAAATTCAATCGGTGATAATTCTAATAAATCATATAATTTTGTATGAAGATACTCAGGACTTTTTAAACGAGAACGATCAATCATAGACCACAGTGTGTTATACAACAAATATGGCTTACATCCAATAAGCGGCGCATAAAGAAGCGTAACAACGTTACGCTCATCTGTGTCTATATTTTGATATGTCATCAGTTTAAATTTGTCGAGTCTCATCAATATCACACCTTATTATTATGGGTGTAGTCCTACACCTTTAAATGGTAAATTCTCATTCAAAAATTTATACATTTTTAAAATTTTCATCTTTGGTACATTTCGACCTATCAATTGATAAGTTTGCACTTTCAAATCGACTGCTGTTTCAAGTGGGTTTACTTGAATGATTGAGCAAATCATATGATGTTTTGATGTTTGAAGAAACATTTCTCCATGGATAACATCAACATTTACAACAACAATCCCTTCATCGTTACAGTATTCTTCGATTTTCTCTTTTACTTTTTTGAAAGTCGTTTTATAGTAACGACTTCGAAGATCTACATCTGAATGTAATTCTCTAGTTTCTGCGTTGTTACTTAGGAAAGTTTTTAGTCCCATTATTCCACCTCTATTTCTGCTAATATTTTAGTGAATTGTTTTTTGGTATCTAGAATTGAAGAAGAGTTATCAATAACATATGTTGCTTTCTTGACTTTTTCTTCTAACGGTAATTGTGCCTTGATTTTCATCATTGCATATTCTTTTGTGATTTGTTCACGGTCCATCAATCGTTGCACTTGCAATTCTTGATCAACATAAACAACAATCACTTCATCAACTAAACTATCAAATCCTGATTCGTAAAGTAACGGTACATCAATAATCACTAATTCTTTGTTCATCTGTCTGTTTTTTTCAATCTCACTTTAGGATGAACAATACTATTTAACTTTTCAAGTTTCTTTGAATTCGTAAAAATAATACGTCCTAATTTTTTTCTATTGATTTCCTTATCAGTATGTAAAATATCTTCTGTGAAATAGTCAACAACTTCAAGATATCCAACGGATCCCTTATTCAAGACTTCTTTTGCAATAACATCGGTATCGATAAGCGGGATATTTGCATTACGAAACATTTCAGCTACTGTACTTTTCCCAGTGGCAATTCCACCAGTAAGACCAATAATTTTCATAAACAAGTCCCTCCTTTCGTCTGCTTAAAAATTATATCATATTTTTAAAAAAGAAAGAAGAACTCATGTGTTCTTTTTTCTTTTTTTCTTTTGGCAACTCGGACAATAATAGGTTCCTCTTCCACCTACTTTTTCCTTTTGGATCAATGTATTACAAAATTTACACGTTTCGTTTTCACGATCATGAACAAATAAATCATTTTGGAATCGTCCTGTCACACCTAGACTAGATGTGTAACTTCTGATTGTTGTTCCACCAAGATCAATCGCTTTTTGCAATACCGTAACACTCGCATCTATAATCATTTGACATTGTTTTTTTGTAATTTCATTTGATGGAGTTGTTGGATGAAGTTTTGTATAGAACAAGACTTCATTGACATAAATATTCCCTAGACCTGCAATGATTGTTTGGTCCAACAAAGCAGACTTAATCGAAATGGTCTTTGTTCTTAATTTCTTGTATAAGTATTCTTTTGTCATTTCCTTAAAAAATGGCTCAGGTCCCAACTTTTGAATCGGGTGGAAGTCTTCAAATTGATCTTTGAGAACTAAATCAAATGTTCCGAACTTCCTAGTATCATGATATCTCATTGTAGTATCATCGTTAAAATAGAAAATAACATGTTCATGCTTGTCTCTATCTTCCTCTAGTTTTTTAATGAAATATTTCCCTTCCATACGAAGGTGTGAGATTAAAATATAGTCTCCTATTTCAAACAAGAGGTACTTTCCATATCGATCGATATGTTCAATATGATTCCCAATTAGTGACGTAGTAAACTTGTCGATATCTGTATGAATCATTTTTTCATAGAAGACATCAATGTCTCTAATTTCTTTTCCCTGAACAAGTTTTAGTAAGGTCTTACGTACCGTTTCAACTTCTGGTAATTCAGGCATTATTTCATCCAACTATTATAATGAACTCTTGAAGAGTCATAACGTTCAATGATTTCGGCTTTGTTCTTTGGAACACCCAATGCAATGATGCAAAATGGAGTTACATCTTCAGGGGTATGTAATAACTGGGATACAAATTTCACACGTTCGTCAATCGGATGAACACCAATCCATACACCACCCAGACCTTGTTCAACTGCTTCTAATAAGATATTTTGTGTGGCAGCGCTCATATCTTGCGTTCTCATTTTAGGTGACTTTATTGTCTCAAGCATAACAGGAATAATCGCGATTGGCGATGTTCCTAACGGCCAAGATCCTCTACTCATTTTAGAAAGCTCATCCAATATTACACGATCATTTACAACGATAAAATTCCAAGGTTGTTGATTATTGGCACTAGGAGCTTGCATTCCCGCTTTCAATAATGATTCGATTTTTGATTCTGGAATTTCAATATCTTTAAATTCTCTAACACTCTTACGACTCATTACTAGACTCATTGTTCACCCTCCGGATTCACGTGGACAATCACGTGACAAATTTTTTCATCATTTGCCAAACGTTCACTTACATTTTTAGCGATATCATGCCCTTCTTTAACAGAGATATTCGCATCCACTGAGATATCAACCAAAGCTTGATAATATGGACCATATGCAATCATATCTAAATGATCCACTTTGATAACACCTTTGGTCTCATCAATCATTGAACGATACACATCTTGTACTTCTTTTTTCACAGCTCTACCTTGTAAAGAACCAATTGCTTCCCATATAATCACAAGTCCTATTCTAACAATAAACAATGCAATTAAAATCGAAGCGACTTTGTCTCCCTTTAAGAGCCATATAATATTCAAACGTTCTCCTAATAAAACACCAAATATCCCAATAAATACTACTCCACTTGAAAAAACATCAGTCAAAGATTCTTTTCCCGAAGCACTTACTATTTCACTGTCTAACTCTTTTCCTTTTCGAATCAAGTATCGACTTAATATTAGTTTTAAGACCACTACGATCACTACAATTACCAAACTTACGACACCAGGAATAGTCGGTTCATCGTTAAAATGAATGATAACGCTTCGCCCAAGTCCAAAGGCAATACCAATTATGGTTAATCCTAAGATAAAACTCAAAACGTATTCAAATTTTCCGTGACCCAAAGGATGATCTTCATCAGCAGGCTTCAAAGAATGTCTGATTCCTAGAATGACAAAGACATCACTCAATAAATCACTTGTACTATGAACACCATCGGCAATCAATGCCACACTAGAAAATAAGAATCCACTAATGATTTTCAATATAACCAAGAATATGTTTCCAAAGAAACTTTTTCTCATTACTTGTTCTAAATTCATAAATTCACCTACTTTGTTTCGTATAAGTTTAGCCCACTACTACCTTCAACTTTTAGTGGCACACGTAATGAAACACATTGTTCCATCACATTTTGTACAATTTGATTCATCAAATCAATTTCATCTGGATCAACATCAAACACCAATTCATCATGGATCTGTAGTAACATTTTGCTTTTTACTTTTAATCGCTTCATTTCTTTATCCAAATCAACCATAGCAATCTTTATAATGTCGGCTGCTGTACCTTGAATTGGGGCATTCATTGCATTTCTCTTTCCTGATTCTCGTTGCATATAAACAGGACTATTCAACTCTGGCAAATATCTTCTTCGATTGAACATAGTAGTCGCATATCCATTTGCTGTTGCATCTTCAACCACCTTATCCATAAACCCTTTGATTCCTGGGAATGTTTTATAATATGCTTTGATAAAACGGTCTGCCTCTTTTGCTCCAATATTGATTCCTTCAGAAAGCCCCCAAGCAGATTGCCCATATATAATACCAAAGTTTACAGCCTTTGCCTGTCTTCTTTCTAAGGATGAAATTTCCTCTTTACCAAAAATCAACTGTGCTGTCTTTGTATGAACATCTTCATTATTTTTAAAAGCTTCTATTAACACTTTTTCGTCAGCCAAATCAGCCAACACTCGTAATTCTATCTGAGAATAATCAAACGCTAACAAGGTATGTCCTTTATGAGGAATAAAGACTTTTCTAATCTCTCTTCCCTCTTCGTAACGAATCGGGATGTTTTGTAAGTTGGGCTCTACACTTGATAATCTTCCTGTAGAAGTGAATGCCTGACGGTAAATTGTATGAATCTTACCATCCTCTAAAATGGCATTATCCAATCCTACAATGTATGTACTATGTAGTTTTGTTAAAGTACGGTACTGCATAATATAATCGATAATCGGATGGTGATTTTTTAATTTTTCTAAAACACTCACACTAGTTGAATATCCTGTTTTTGTTTTCTTACCAAATGGTAATTGTAGTTTGTCAAACAAGACTTCACCCAATTGTTTTGGACTTCCAATATTAAATTCATATCCAGCAAGTTCAATGATTTTATCACTCAAAATAGCAACTTTGTCACTAATCTCTTTTCCTAAATCTGATAACCTCTCACGATCTACATCAATTCCTTCTACTTCCATTTGAGCTAAAACAGAAGCAAGCGGCAATTCGATATCAAACAACAATTGTTCTTGATTGTGATCTTTGATCTCTTGGATTAAATCTTTTTTTAGTTGTGATATAGCATAAGCTTTTTGCGCACCATATTGTGCATAGATAGGCTCTAATGGAATACTATATTTTGCACCTTTTCCATACACCTCTTCTTCATAAGCAATTTGATCGTAATTAAAATTAGAAACAATTACTTTAAAGTCTTCTTTCGTATTACTAGGATTTAATAAATACGCAGCCAACAATAAATCAAAGGTCACTCCTTCTAATGTGAATCCTTCTTTATGTAGTAAGACTTTCATTTTTTTTACGTCATGAACATATTTCTCCATTGATGGATCTGATAAGTACATTTGAAAATTCAAAGATTGATGAATCAAATCATATGGCACAAAGAAACATCCCTTATCATTTGCTATCCCAAACCCAAGAATTTGAGCAGAATGATAATTCGTCCCAAACGATTCAATTACAAGGTGTGATTTGTTTCTGAGTATATCATCTAATTCAAACACATCTTGAATAATTTTGAAATCGAATTTATCTTCTTTTTTCCCAGTCTTACGAGTATATCTTTTGATTAACGAGTGTAGTTCTAATTCTTTAAAGAACTCCATCATCTTATCTTCATCTACACCTTTATATTCTACTTCATCCAAAGCAAAGTGCATATCAACATCCACTTTAATCGTTGCAATTTGTTTACACAATAAAGCGGACTCATAATGTTCTCTGATACGTTCTCCTAGTTTCCCTTTGATTTCATCCTTATGTTTTAAAATACCATCCAATGTCTCGTATTGATTTAATAATTTAACTGCTGTCTTTTCACCAACACCAGGAATTCCAGGTAAGTTATCCGAAGCATCCCCCATTAATCCTTTTAAATCTGTGATTTGATTTGGAGAGATACCCATCACTTCTTTTAAATATTCCGGCGTGTATGAGATATAATTCTGCATTCCTTTTTTACTACTTCTTAATGATACTTTATCATTTATAAGCTGTAACATATCTTTATCATTAGAAATGATCTCTATTTGATCAAATTGGCTATAATATTTTTTTGTATATGAACCAATAATATCGTCCGCTTCAATTAGTTCAATCTCTCTTTGTTTGACACCCAAGACATCAAGAGAATCTTTTATCAATTCAATCTGACTTCTAAATTCTTCTGGCATCGGTTTTCTTCCACCCTTATAGTCTGGGAAGGAATCATGTCTAAATGTTTTCCCTGATTTATCAAATGCAACCAATATATGTGAAAAATCCTCATTTAATAGAGAATTGATCATTCCAACAAATCCAAAAACAGCATTTGTATATTGCCCTTTTGAATTTTGCATCAAGTTTCCTGAGTAAGCTGTTCCATAGTATGCTCTAAACATAATATTAGAGCCATCTACTAAGATTAATTTCTTCATGTAATACACCTCTATTCCTTCTTTCTAATTGTAACACAGAATGCCCTAAATATAAAAAAAAAATACCCAGATTGCTGAGTACTTATTTTCCTGCGTTTTCTAGATAATTAACAATATCTGATACCAGTTTGATTGCTGTCGCATCACTATCAGCGATTTCCACATCAAACGCTTCTTCAACTGCCATGATTAATTCAATAGCATCTAGGCTATCCGCACCTAAATCGTCTGTTAAATCTGATTCTAGTTTGATTGTATCAGTTTCGATCCCTAATTCTTCCGCAATTATGTCTCTTACTTTTTCAAAAATCATTGTTTCACTCCTTAGGTTTACTTTTCTATAATATTATATTGTTTAAGCTGACAAAAGTCAATATTAAAAGATTTAAGTAAAGAAACAAAAAAGTAAGCAATTTGCTTACTTTTTATTCTTATGATAAATCTCAATCAATCCTTTGATTAATAAATCAGGTTCAAAAATATAATCCTCAGGCAACATTTCTCTCATAAAGATTGATGCACCACCAGTAATGATGACTGGGATATCTAAATTGTTTTCTGTTTTAATTTGTTCCACAATTCCTTTAATCATATAACTATGACCTAATAAAAGTCCACAATTCAAAGAATCTATCGAATTCGTTCCAATTGCTTTTTTTGGATTAACAAATTCAAACTGTGATAATTGAGATGCTTTTCCAATCAATGCATTTTTTTGAGTGACAAGACCTGCACTAATCGAAACACCTTTAATTACTTTGTTAATACTTAAGGTAACGGTTGAAGCAGTTCCCATATCAACTACGATCACACTGTCACCATATTGTTTATATGCTCCTGCTGCATCACATACAATATCTGTTCCCAATTCTTTTGGATTATCAATTTTAATTTGTACTCCCGTTTTTACACCAGGACCAACAAACATAACTGGAATCTTTAAATCTTCTGAAATCAATCTGAATACTTTATTCAACTCAGGGACAACACTTGAAATAACAATATGCGTCACATCATCAAACAATCCGTTGAATAACCGCATATATTCATTCGTTGATTTTTCTCGATTTGTATTAAATCTTGTAATTGTTTCGATACTTTGATTGTATCGCGCAATTACAATGTTACTATTTCCTATGTCTACTAATACAACCATAGTATTCTCCTTATTCTATTTCTGTTGCTTCTTTATAATCTAATAAACGTCTTGCAATTGGGGCTGCAATAAACCCCGCTGCCAAAGCTTCAAACACACCATTTACAGTAAATAATCCAATAAATAAAGGGATTATTTCAGTTGGCCAACCTTCTGCTACTAAAGTAGGTAGTCCAAATAAAACAAGTGCAAGTGTTACAAGCAAAGTATGTACAATTGTTGATAAAATCATATGTACTGACACAGCTAAATATCTATTTTTAATGAGTTTTTTTGATAACTCATAGATTTCAACAAATGCTAGTCCAAACAATACCCTAGGCAATACTGATACCAAAGGATTTTGGAATGCAATGTTGATTCCAGATGGTGCAATGAATGAATACCATAAACTAGAAAGCCCAAATGTTAGTGCCAAAGCATATGCTACCTTTCTACCACCAAAAGTTCCACCAATCAATACAGGAATATGTACTGTTGTTAAAGCAATCACACCAATTGTTATGTATCCTACTTGTGGAATCATAGCAAAAGCAACTACAAGCGCTACAAATACTGAAATCATTGCGATTTCATAGGTTCTTTTATTTTTCATTTATTTCTCCTTTTTAGGCCTCTGAGGGTCCCATAATTCAAAAAATTTATATATGTCTAATAGATTTCTCTAGTTAAACGTTTGATTTGATTTCTTTTACTGTATCCCAGTTTAACGTCTCAAGGATTTTGACTAAGATTTTTTTCACTTCAGCATGATCATCTTTATGTATCATTGAAGTACTTGAATGAATATATCGAGCAGGCATACCAATTGTAGCTGCTAATACACCATCACCATGAAGTTGGATTCTAGCTGCATCTGTTCCACCCATTGACTTGTAATACTGATATTTTATATCATTTTCTTCAGCTAAACCAAGTATATACTTTTTCATTCCTTGATGCATGATAGCACTAGGATCAACAAAACGAACCATAAATCCTTTTCCTAAGCTCCCTGAAACATCATCACCACCAAATGTATCTTGACAAGGACTACAATCTACAGCAAGAAATATATCAGGATTAATTAGCCCAGCTGCAGTTTGTGCACCACGAAGTCCTACTTCTTCTTGAACCGTTGCACCTACATATAATTCTACATCAAGTTTTCCTTTTTTGATATCTCTGGCAATTTCTAATGCCATACCGCATCCAAATCGATTGTCCCATGCCTTAGAGATGAATTTTTTTCCATCTTTTGTCACTGTAAAATCATTTCTAGCAATCACTTGTTGTCCAATTTTTACACCTAATTTTTCAGCATGTTCTTTGTCATCTGCACCAATGTCAATTTTTAAATCTTTATATTCTATTTTTTTGGGAGCATCGTTTGATCCTCTTGTTAAATGAGGAGGTTTCGAAGCACTTACTCCAGGAATCTTTTCTAAATCATCTGTTAAGATATCAAAATGTTGAGCTAAAAACACATCCCCATTCATTCCACCTAAATTGGTAATACTAATCAATCCACTTTTCTCAATACCAGTAACGATTCCACCAACTTCATCCATATGACCAGCGATCATTACTTTTGGACCTGTACTACCTTTATTAATAACACCAAAAATACTTCCAAGCTTATCTTCAATAATTTCATCTACATAAGGTGTTAAATTTTCTCTCATATAGTTTCTTATTGGTTTTTCGAAACTCGGTGCACCAGGTAAATCTACCAAATCTCTATACAGTTTTTCCATCACTTTTTCTCCTTGTAAATCGCAGTTAATTTGAAGATTTTGTTTCCTCTCTTAGAATATTTTTCTTCAAACTCTGTCATTATATTACAATTAACATCAGAATTATGCAAGTCTCTTGTTATAGTTGTTAACTCCATATCATAAAACATGATTTCTTCTAATGAATAATCAAACATAAATTTATTATCAGTTTTCATATGAACTTCACCATTTACAGTTAGCAAATCTTCATAAATTTTCAAAAATCGTCTGTTGGTTAATCTTCGTTTCGCATGACGTTCTTTTGGCCATGGATCGGGGAAATTCAAATATACTCTTTCTACAGTGTGATCTTTTAATATAATTGGGATAGCACCCGCATCAACACGAATCAACTTCAAGTTTGGAAGTGGCTCATCAATCGCTTTTTCTAATGCACGAACGATAACACTATCAAATTTCTCAATACCAATAAAATTAACATCAGGATTTTCTTTTGCTAATGTGTGAATAAAACGCCCTTTTCCAATTCCAATCTCGATATGAATTGGTTGATCCTTTTCAAACATATCCTCATAAAATAACTTTTCATTATCTTGTTTGTCGATCACAAGATGAGGATGCTTTTCAATTAAATCTCTTGCTCCTTCAATATATTTCAGTCTCATACAATCACCCTTTTCTTTTTTTATGAATTGCGTATTTCCGAAAATAAAAAGCAGTCTTAATTTATCGCATGAATATTACTGTATTCAAGCGTAACAATTAAGTCTACCCATAGTTTTATTAGCTTTATTAAGTTGTGACAGGATTTTCTCAACAAAAAGAAGATTTTTACAAACACCTACATTATTATTCTTCCCAGTTTTCACTTTAAAATCCAGTACCTGCATAAATGTCACCTCATAAGAAAAGCCCTATTTGTTTCGTTGTTATATTATATCATAATACAACATTATTCACAATAGGACTTCTTTGATTTTTTACTTACTTAATTGATATATTGCTTCCATATAAATTGCTGTAGCTGTTAATAAATCTTCAATATATATATGTTCATCTACTTGATGTGCTACATCTTTTCTTCCAGGCATTGATAATCCAAATGCAACTGCTTTTTCCATAGCTCTTGCATATGTACCCCCACCAATTGTTAATAATGGTGTTTCTACATCACCAGTATATTTGATATACGCTTGATGAAGTGTTTGTACCAACTCATCCTCTTTATCAACATAGTGAACCACAGAATCATTCAATACTTTATGTTTAAAATGATACTTTTTTGCAGATGCTGCAATTGATAACAACGCACTATCTTTGTCCCATCCTTTTGGATAACGACAGTTTACACCAATTTTAAACTCATCAATCTCATAATCAAACACACCAGCATTCACAGTCAAATCTTTCATTTCAGGATCACTATAATCAATATACAGTTTTTCTCCTAAATGATCAAATGTTAAATAGTCACAAATATATTTAATAAAATCATTCTCGATATGCTCATTTAAAAACTCAGCCAAAATGAATGCTGCATTGATTCCTAAATGAGGTTGCATCGCATGAGCGCTTTTACCATATACTTTGTAAACACCATCAGATACTTCACCTTTTAGTCCATTATATTCAATATGATTTTTAAATTGTTGTTCAAGATCGACATTTAATGTGCATTCTGCATATTCAGGAACAATATTCAAACGCTCTCCTGATTTAAATGTTTTTAAAGCAGTATCATTTGTCTTCCCTTTGATTTCAAAGCTTAAGATACCCTTTTCTCCATATATCAACGGAAAACTCGCGTCAGGTGCAAATCCAATCGAAGGCATTTGTTCTGTTTGGAAATATTCTTTGATTCCTCTCCAACCAGTTTCTTCATCAGTACCTAGAATGATACGAACTCTTTTCTTAGGTTTAAATCCTGATTCTTTTAATAATTTCAATGCGAAATATGATGCCATTGTCGGACCTTTATCATCTGATGATCCACGGGCAAATATTTTTCCATCTCGAACGGTTGGTTCAAAAGGATGATTTGTCCATTTGGCAACATCACCTGTAGGAACAACATCTAAATGACATAAGACTCCTACAATCTCTTTTCCTCTACCATATTCAATATGGGCTGCATAATTATTAATGTTTTTGGTTACAAATCCATCTTCTTTTGCTAAATCTAGCATATAATTTAGAGCATTGTTAATTTCAACTCCAAATGGTGTTTCTGAATTTTGATCAAAATTATCTAAGACACTTGGAAATTTCAATAATTCAATTGTCTTATTTATAATTACTTCTTTTTGTTCTTCTACTAACTTTTTAAAGTCCATAATACCACCTACCAAAGTAGATAGTAGCATTATTCAAGTAAAAAATCAACAACAATGAAAGGTATTATAACATTCGCTATTTTGTGTCTCATATAGTATAATATTGCTCAAGAAGAATTTTTTTAACATAAGTCTTGACATATGAGCGTACACTCATATATTATGTAGGGGTACATATTGAGGTGACTGTAATGATTAAAAAAGTAATTATGAAAAACTTAATCTGTTCTGGTTGTGCTGGTAGAATCGAAAAAACACTAGCTTCGGAACTGTATTATGTAAATAGCGCAAGTTTCAACTTTCCCAATCAAGTGATGTTATTAGACGTAACTGATGAATACAATGAGGAAGTTGCGATTCCAGAAATAAAAACAATTGTCGACTCTATCGAAGACGGAGTCGAAACATATTCATACGATAAAAGACATTTGATGGAGACAAAAAAATCTGTCGACTCATATAAAACATTTTTTATTGGACTAAGCATTTATGCTTTGGTTTATATCATTGGACTTTTTACAAAAACAGATTTATCACACACTGCAGTTGTAAATGATCCCCTTTTCATATGGTATACACCACTATTTTTAATTGGGTATGGATTTATCGCATTTAAAATTTTCCATAAAACCCTCAAAGGGCTCAAACGAAAAGAGATTTTCAATGAAAACACATTAATGTTCATTGCAACATTGGCTGCTGTCTTTTTAAGAAACTATTTTGAAGCATCACTGGTAATTATCTTCTATACTGTAGGGGAATACCTACAACATAGAGCTGTGCATAGAAGCAAACAAGAAGTTTCATCTCTAATGGATTTAAAAATCGAATATGCTAACATACTGGTTGATGGAAACGTCATCATCACTGATCCATTAAGCATTAAAAAAGGTGATGTCATCATAGTTAAAAATGGTGAAAAAATTCCTGTTGATGGCGAAATCATCAATGGGACCACTTCTCTTAATACTAGTGCTTTAACAGGTGAATCTAAATTGTCTGTTGTTAAAATCGGAGATTACGTATTAAGTGGTAATATTAATGTAGGTAACGTGATTGAAATGACAGCTAAAAAGGAATACACCGAATCAACATTAGCTAAAATCATAGATCTAATTGAGAATAGTACAAATAATCGTTCAAGAACAGAAAACTTTATTACTTCATTTGCGAAGTACTATACGCCCGCAGTTACCATTGGCGCAATTTTACTTGTTCTCTTAAAAACAGTATTTGATCCAAACTTTGAGTTTATCTGGTCTTATTTCCAAGGTGCAGATTTCCAAAGTTATGTGTATGATGCGGCAACATTTTTAGTAATCAGTTGTCCCTGTGCACTAGTGCTTAGTATTCCACTTTCATATTTTGCAGGAATCGGTGCTGCAGCCAAACAAGGTATTTTATTCAAAGGTTCTTCATATATTCATGGAATGACTCACGTAGACACCATCGGAATAGATAAGACTGGAACATTAACACATGGTAATTTCAAAGTAGATTCTTTTACTAACAAAGAAACATTAAAAATAGCAGCAAGTATCGAACGATTTAGTAATCATCCTATTGCAAAAAGTATTGTTGATTTTTATAAGGGTGAGTATTACGATTATCGAGAAGTGGAAGAAATTCCAGGATACGGGCTAGTCGTTCAAACTGAACATGGTAAAATACTAGCTGGTAACAGAAAATTGATGAACAAACATAAAATACGTGTTACAGATAAAAAAATCATGGTTGGAAGCAATGTTTTCATTTCAAAAAATGGGAAATATATTGGCCACGTAATTGTAAAAGACACATTAAAAACATCTTCGATGAATACAATAAGAAGATTAGCTAGAAAATATAATATCACAATGCTTACTGGAGACAATCAAGCAATGGCGAAAGAAGTTTCATACAGTCTTGGAAACATTGATTATCGAAGTGATTTACTACCTGAACAGAAAATCGAAGCATTCAATGAAATCGAATCTAAAGGTTTAAAAATGTATGTTGGAGACGGAATCAATGATGCTCCATTGCTGAAAAATGCTGATATTGGTGTTGCAATGGGTAATGGTAGTGAGCTTGCAATTGATGTTGCTGATGTAATCATCATGGGTGATGACATTAATTTACTTGAAAAAGCGTTCCGAGTTGCAAGTAAAACGAAACGTATTGTAATAGAAAATATCGTTTTAAGTTTGACTGTTAAGTTTCTTTTCTTAACATTTGCAGGATTTGGTATGAGTAGTATGTTAACTGCCATATTCGCAGATGTTGGAATTACTTTAATCGCAGTTTTAAACACATTTAGATTAATTTATAATAAGGAGAAAAAACATGGAAGATCAAGTTAAAATAGATAATATTAAGGAAACAGTTAAATTGTTCAAAATCTTCAGCGACAACACAAGACTACGTATCATTGATTTACTTGTGTCAGGAGAATATTGTGTACAAGATATTTCAGATAATTTAGAAACTAGCCAATCAGCAATTTCTCATCAACTAAAATTATTAAGAGATCTGAATGTGGTAAAAACAAGAAAACATGGAAAACAAGTATTCTACTCATTACAAGATAGTCATATCAAAGATATTTATCTGACTGGATACAATCACGCTAACGAATGTTAAAAAAAAAGCTGAAATTCAATTGAATTTCAGCTTTTTTTTCGTTTGTTTTGTAACCTAGCTCTTGCCAGTTCTCGCTGTGCATTATGTTTGTTCAATCGTAATGTATGTTGATAAGAATCAAACACTTCTTGATTGAGTTCTCCAGAGTCAAGTTCTTTTCTTACATTACATCCTGGTTCATTTGTGTGTGAACAATCTTGAAATTTACAGTATTGTGAAGCATTCATAATTTGCTCATAAGAAGATTCCAAATCATCCACTACATAGGAATATACCATTCGTATTCCAGGAGTATCAATTACAAAGCCACCATTTGGAAGTGCAATCATCTCTCTATGTGACGTAGTGTGCCTACCTTGCGCATCGGATTCCCGAATTGTTTTTGTAGCAAACCACTCCTCATTTAGTAAATGATTTACAATTGTTGATTTCCCAACCCCACTACTTCCTAAAAAGACACCAGTTTTGTTGGTAACCAAATGATTGATTCGCTCGATACTATCTCGATCCTCAACCGATACTACCACGATAGAACTTTTCAAATCAATACTTCTGACTTTATCAATATATGAATCAATATTCTCGACTAAATCTGCCTTCGTTAAAACAATAATTGTTTCTGCATCCGACGTATAAGCCAATGATAAGAATCGTCTCAATTTTCTTAGGTTGAAGTCTTGATTCAAACTCATACAAACAAAGACAATATCAATGTTCGTTGCAAGCAATTGTTCTTCGCCAGTTTTCGACACACCAACCCTACTAAGACTAGAATACCTACTACATACTTTTTCTATAATCCCTGAATTATCATATTCACTTGGACGGAAGATAACATAATCACCCACAACAGGATAATCATTTTTTTGATAACTTAAATATTTAAATCTACCACTCACATTACAATAATACTGTTTCTCATTAACAATACAAACATATTGTGTTTTGTGAACGGAAATTACTCTACCAAGCAAGAATGGTTCTTGGTATTTGCTATATTCGTCTTTAATTTTATTCAATCTTTCTCTCCTTTTTTATTGATATTTTTGAGATATACAATTGAATACAAAGCAAATAAAAAGTCCTACACAAGTAGGACTGTAACGTAGCCTTAGACTGTGTATGTGATGTATTCAATTGTATACGAGTTTAATGTTCTCATAAGACATCACTTCCTTTCTAATAAGCTAGTTGTATTATATAATATAGATTTCTAATTGTCAAAAAATTATTTAACTATACATTAATAGACTTTACCCTGTTCCACAGCTTCTTTTTCCTTCTTATCACCTATTCCAGCACCTATTGCAAGACCTATTGGAATACCTATACCTACAAATGCTGGATTGATTGAAACAAAAGCTCCACCTAACGCTACACCAATAGCTATTCCCATCCCAGTATGCTCTGCTCTTATTTGACCTTCAGCAGTGAATCCATATTTTTTTCTTACCTCTTTTTGTAGTGATGTAAAAGATTTTCTATATTCTTTTGGTTTTAACGTTTCATCATGAACTAACTTATACAATAATTCATATGATTGAACCATTGGTACTCTCATTTCACTAAATTTTTCATCATCGAGTATATTTGATAAGTTTATAAAAATCTGAATTTTGTATTTTTTTTGTTTCTTTTCATCACATTCCTGCTTCAATAATTCTAATTTTTCTGAAATCTCATTCATAATATCACCTCAAATATAATTATAACAAAAAAGTGTCCATATAGGACACTTCTTTTTAATGCTTAATCAATGCGTACTTTTTCTTTCCTCTTTTTAATACAGTAAATTCTCCACCGACTGCATTTTCTCTTTTGACCATGAATTCTAAATCTTGAATTTTTTCACCATTCACGCTTACTGCATTACTAGTAATAAATTGTCTAGATTCACGCTTACTCGAAGCAAGATTTGCTTCTATCAATGCATCTACCAAATTGATTTCCTCTTTAATTGTAACACTTGGAACATCTTTGAAACCGTCTTTAATTTCTTCCACTGATAACTCTTTAATATTTCCACTGAATAATGCTTGAGAAATGCGAACAGCACTATCATATGCTTCTCTACCATGAACCAACACAGTTAACTCCTCAGCAATTTTTTTCTGCGCTAAACGTTGATGTGGAGCACTTTCAAATTCATCGATAATATTTTTAGTTTCTTCTACACTCATAAATGTAAATTTCTTCAAGAATGAAACAGCATCTTTGTCAGGTGTATTTATCCAATATTGATAAAACTCATATACACTTGTTTTATCTTTATCGAGCCAAATAGCTCCACCCGCAGTTTTACCAAATTTCGATCCATCAGCTTTTGTTAATAAAGGCCAAGTGAAACAGTAAGCTTTCGCTTCAGGTCCTTCTACTTTTCTAATTAATTCCAATCCTGCTGTTACATTTCCCCATTGGTCTTGACCACCAATTTGCAATTCACAATTTTCTCGTTGGTATAACTCTAAAAAATCTAATGATTGAATAATTTGATAACTGAATTCTGTGAAACTAATTCCATTATCTAGTCTGGACTTTACACTGTCTTTCGCAATCATATGATTGATGTTAAAATGTTTTCCAATATCTCGTAAAAATCTAATCACATCATATTCTTTAATCCAATCATAATTATTCACAACTTTTGCAGTTGGTAAGACATTCAAGATTTGATTTGTAATTTTCTTACTATTTTCCAATGTAGTTTCTAAAGTAAGTAAATTTCTCTCACTACTTCTTCCTGATGGATCACCAATTAATCCAGTCCCCCCACCAATCACTAAAATAGGATGATGTCCTCTATCCTGTAAACGTTTTGAAACTAGATATGATATTAAATGACCAACATGTAAACTATCAGCAGTCGGATCTGCTCCTACATAGAAAGTCATAGGTTTTTGTTCTAGTGCTTCTTCTAATGCAGGATCTGTCATATCATATAACAAATCTCTCCATTTCAGTTCTTGAATTAAATTCATTTTTCTTTCCTCCTAAAAATTAAAAAAGTTCGTCCTAACAAAAGGACGAACTTTATATTCCGCGGTACCACCTTGATTCTAGATTTCTCTAGCACTCTATCGTTATAACGGAACGACCGTCCATACTTTTCATATAGAAGCTCATAAGTGTATAAGTATTTCGTTATCTTAGTTTTCACCAACCACTAAGTCTCTATGAATAACATTCGATACTCTCTTTTAATCACAGCTTATATTTTGTAACTACCTATTTTATAACAAATCTTCAAGCGTTAATCAATAGTTTTTTCTATAAAGTTGTTTTTCTCAACACGATTGAATGAGGTAATTTAACAACACGCTCTGAAACTTCTTCTTTATTCATCAATTTTGTTAATAGTCTCATACCAACAGCTCCTAAATCATAAATAGGAACATCAACACATGATAATTGTGGTCTAGCTAATCTAGCATATTTCGTATTTTGGAATCCCACAACTCCGATTTCTTCTGGAACCTTAACATCATTATCACGAGCAACATTCATAAATGAAATCGCAATACTATCTCGTACAGCTACAACACCATCAACGATGTTTTCTTTAAAATATTCATTGAAGTGCTCTGTATTAATAGAAATACGTCCACTTGTTCTCATAATTTTAGATGGAAGTCCAGCTTCATTAACAGCCTTTAGATATCCACTTTCTTTTAGATCATTAACCATATATTTACGTACAGTGGAAACCATGTAAATATGTTTTCTACCTTCATCAATTAATTTTTTAGTGATTTCATACCCTGCTTTTTCATAATCAATTGAAACTGATGGAATTTCATCATCATCTGGGTAGAATGTATTTGCAAGTACAACAGGTATTTGATACGTATTTTTTACAGTTTTTAAGAAGTCATATTGTGCGTCTGTAATTTCATCATTAAGATATAAAATACCATCTACTTGTGCAGCGATGATTTCTCTTAAAATATCTTCTTCACTTGCATCTTCACTTTCTAAAACATATAAAAGGATAGAGTATTTATATACTCTTGCGATATCCGCAATCCCGTTCATCATTTCTGCAATACTTTGTCTTGTCATATCAGGTACTACTACAGCTACTGTAGTAGATTTTCTTGAAGCTAGTCCTTTTGCGAATGCATTTGGTTTATAACCTAGTTCTTCAATTACTTTCAAAACTCGTTCTCTTGTTTCCGGCTTCACTTTTTCCGGATTATTGATTGCTCTTGAAACTGTCGCTAGACTAACTCTAGCTGCTCCAGCTACATCATAAATCGTTGCTTTGCTCATAATTAGCACCTTCTTTCAACAATATGATTATATCATAGATGAAAATGTTTTCAATTGTATTACGTAACAAAATGAAAAGTTTTCATAAATTTGTGCAAATTGCCAAATAATTTACAAATTTAAAATAAGAATTTATAAATTTTTATAATTATTAATGTAATGAAAAAAGAAAAAAGACACCAATTTGGTGTCTTTTCATTATCTACGTTCTTTGATACGTGATTGTTTCGCAGAAAGACCTCTAATATAGAATAGTCTAGCTCTACGAACTTTACCTCTTCTAACAACATCGATTTTTTCTACTTGTGGCGAATGAATTGGGAATGTTCTTTCTACACCAATTCCGTAAGAAATTTTTCTTACTGTGAATGTTTCACTAATTCCTCCACCTTGTCTTTTGATTACTAATCCTTCAAATACCTGGATTCTTTCTTTGTTTCCCTCTTTAATTTTAACAGAAACTTTTACAGAATCTCCAGCTCTAAATACTGGTACTTCAGGTTTTTGATAATCTTTCGTAATCTCATGTAGTAATTGCTGAGACATGATATCAACTCCTTTTATTAAACTATTGCTCATAAGGAATCTTCCAAAGCGGAGCAAAGCGTGTTTCTTGCTTAATCAGCGAAATAATTATAGCATAGCGAATTACAGAAAGCAACTCTTTTATTCATCAAATGTGACGTGTTGATAACTATTATATTCGCGGCCATTAATTATAATATAAATATGAAAATATCCTTGTAAATTTGTTTCATTTATATAAAAGGTTACAAAACGTTGATCCTCACGCAAAGTAACAGTACACATTGCTGTGAAATCGGTTGTTGAAGTAGGTACATAATAAATTACTTCTTCATCATTATTAGAAACGAATTTCAAATAAATCACATCATCAGAATCAAATTTACCTTCGAACTGTAAACGATCTTCCTGTTTGATAAGTGAAATTTCATATAATTCAGGTACTGTGTCAAACAAACTAAATCTAGTTTCAACGAGACCTGTATATACTTGTGTTTCAGCCAATTCTCCTACGACTAGTCCTGGTCCTGTTTTAAAGGTTTCTATTTCACTATATAATTGTATTCTTTTTGCTTGATAATAATTATCTGGAATTTCTAAATAATATTTGATTTCCCCATCCAATACTTCATAGGTCATAGAACGATAGTAAACCGTAGAATCTCCATCATATAATGGACCTGGAATATTCAAAATTTCTCGTCCTGCAACTCCATGTCCTCCACTATGAACCAAATAATGATTTTCTCCATAGTAGTCTACATTTGAAATATAAGGGGAATAAAAATCTGGTCCTATTTCTTTTCCGAATTGATACACTTGTTCAATCGTCATATTTTCTTTATCAATATGATAGTGAACCAATCTAGAGTATGATTCAGACGCTGGAACATACGTTGCAGAGTCTTTTGACTTGTTGTTTCCATTATCAAACAGAATCACATCACCATCTGGTAAAAACATTGCACTATGTTGAGCATACTGCCATTCGAAATCTTCTCCAACTGGCGTTAGAAAATAACTTTCAACCATGTTGGCACTCCAATTATCAGGATCTCCAATTATGTAATTTATTTCATTTGAATCTCGGTCGATACTAACAACGATATCTTGATGTCTACCTGAGACTAAAATCTCATTGGTGCTTGGATTATAATCAATACTATTACTATGGAACCAATCATATGCAGTCCACATTTCAGATGGTCCCTGCAATTCAGGCAATAGTATCTCTAAGTTGATTACATCAACAATTTCTCCACTACCACTATCAATTTCTACAATTTTATCCTCTACGGTCCCTTCGAAATCACTAGTTAATGCTAAAAAGTTTCCGTTTGGCAACACTTCAACATCATGATGATATCCACCAGGAATTCTATAATCTTTATATATTTTTCCTAAAAAATCTACTTCATATAGTCCAGTCACATAATATGGATCTAAAATCAATCGATCACTTCCTAATAATAAGTTACCATTTTCCAATACAATCGGTGCAAACGTTAAGTTTTTTGTTAATACAAATCGAATATCACCATTGTAATCAAGAGCCATAGGGTAACTGTTTTGAGCAGGAATAACAAGCATTAAGTCATTGCCAAAATATTCATATGATGTATTGACTTCAGTAGGTCTAACAACTTCCTCAGGTAATGCCTTTGTTTGAATCACCTGGCTATGAAGCAAGATTCCTCTATCCCCATCGACATATTCATAAAACTCTACAACGTTCGGATAATTTTCATAAAGTCCATAAATGGGAACGTAATGTGTTGAAGCAACTGGTGTCAAAAATGACAAATCTGCATTTTCTTCTTTCCCCTTTACCACAACTTCATATTGTGTAGCTACAGATGTTTCAAACATCATCAAAGCAGAAAGCGGAGCAACTTGATACGGATCCAACACTACAAACGGTGCCCCCACACTATAGTATCCTTTTTCATATTCATCGAAAAATGCATCTTGTAGTCGTTGTTGTATTTCAATGATATTTGGTTCACCAATAACATCAGATGAAACTGGTCTAGTTAAGCCGAATATCATAAATCCGACGAGTAACAATAGTACAAATATTGAAGGCACAATTAAAATTAAGTTTTGTTTAAAAAACTTCCAAATTTTATTCATCTTTGTTTCCTCCTTCAACATATTTTTTATATAAATCAGGTCGACGTTCTTTTGTTCTTTTTATCGATTCATTTAAACGCCACTCTTCAATCAATTTATGGTTTCCGTTCACTAAAACATCAGGGACAATTTTCCCTTCATATTCTCTTGGTCTTGTATAATGAGGATGTTCTAATAAATCATTGTTAAAAGAATCATTTTGATGAGATTCATCTTTACCAATCACATTTGGAATCACTCGAGTAATCGCATCCACAAGAACCATTGCTGCCAATTCTCCGCCTGTTAATACAAAATCTCCAATAGAAATTTCTAAATCAAAATAGGATCTGATTCTTTCATCATATCCTTCATAATGTCCACACAAAATAATAATGTGTGAAAGTGTACTAAATTGGTATGCTATATCTTGTTTAAATTGTTTCCCTTGCGGAGTCACAAGAATCTTCAAAGCTTGTTCATATCCCTCAATACTGCGCAAGGCATCAACAACAGGTTGAACTTGAAGAACCATACCTGCTCCCCCACCAAACGGATAGTCATCAACTTTTTTATGTTTAGAATCAGAAAATTCGCGAAAATCAATCACATTGACTTCAACAAGATCATTTTTCATTGCTCTTGCCAAAATACTTTCACTTAAGAAGCCTTCAAACATTGTTGGAAAGAGGGTTAAAATCTCTATTTTCATAAAAGCCCCTCCCACTCAGTGAGATAAATCTTTCTATTTTTCAAATCAACATCTTTTACAAATTGCTTTAAAAACGGAACCAAGATGTTTTTCTTTTCTTCTGTATTAATAACTAGATATTCCCCTTGAGGGTATTCTCTAATGTCTTTGACAAAACCAACCGGTGAATCAGTAATGATTTCACATCCAATTAAGTCAGTATAGTAAAACTCATCTTCATTTGTAATAACATGGATTTGTTCTTGATCAATAAACAGTTCAGACCCTTTGAGTTTCTCGACATCATTAATATGCGTTAACTCTTCAAAATCGATATATTCAAGACCTTTCACTGTTTTCGCATTTGTTATTGTAACTGGGATATATTCATTCTTAAAGAAGATATATAAAGTGTTCCCTTTTTTATATCTTTCTTCTTTAAAGTCTGTGAACGATTTCACCTTAACTGTACCTCTAAGTCCATGCGTATTTGCAATCGCTCCTATTTTAATATATTCCATAATTTCCACCTTATTTACTAAACATTATTTTCTCACTTTGGAATAGTTTATTTAATACAAATATCAAAATTGCCAAATAAACTACACTAGATGAAACCATCAATATAAAGTGCACTCCCACTACTTCAAATGATAGAATCGCAATTATCATATTAACACTACTATATATTGGAATCAAGTAGGAATATAATGCTTGGCTTGCTTCACCACTAAACATTGTTGTGATACCGACAAAAACACTTAAAAAGTAAAATGGTAATATCAGCATACTAGCCTCTTTTATTGTTTTGGCATATGCACTCAAAACACTGATGAGTCCAATTACTACCATTACTGTTCCTAAGATGACTGCAAACAGCATTAGGAAGTCTGAAAGTGCATAAATCTCAAATGGATTAACATTTCCACCTTCACTTCCAATTGTTACTAGTTTTCCAAGACTTAACATAACCCCTATAAAACTTGATGTTGCACTCATTAAGGAAATCAAACTCAAACTAAATACTTTACCCATTGCAATTTCGCTTCTTTTTACAGGGGTAATTAGCAATGTAGCAATCGTACCACGTTCTTTTTCACCAGCAATACTATCTGGTCCTATACTCATAGCTCCACTGAATAAAAACATAACAATCAACATTGGCAATAACATAGCCAATCCTTGTCCCAATCCTTTATTCGGATATTCATAAGAAGTAGGAAATCCTTCCGTATTTGCATTCATTGATAGAATCGCATATGGATCACCATAACGGTCTAACCCTTCCATATACAAAAAGGTATTAATAAATTGATTCACCTTACTTAAACTAGCACTACTATAACGTTCTGAATTATTATAATACGTTTGGATATTCGGCAGCACATAGTTTGGCTCTTCAAACTGATCCAATTTCGTCATAAAATCTTCTTCAAATGAAATGAGAACATCAACTTCTCCATCTTTAATCAATTGTGTGACTTCCTCAAAAGAAGAGTCGTTCAAATCATAAAATTCAGGATTTTCATCAAATTGCTGATTGACAACATTCCTAAATTCAGTTGGCATATTCTCTGTATAAATAACCATTTTATGAGAATCAATATCAGTTTCCATTCCAGTCGCTGCATCCCCAATCAAGGAATACATAATGAAGATGGCAAGACCAGGAAGAATAATTGATGTAAAGATAAGTCTTTTGTCGCTCATAACTCGATAAAACTCTTTTTTAAATATCGTTAGGACGTTTTTCATTGTTTATCTCCCCCTAACTCTTCTTCTTCAATCAAATCAAAGAACAAGTCTTCTAAGCTGCTATTTGATAGTTTCATTACGTTATCCATTGTGTCTGAAACTTTCAACTTCCCATTTATAATAATTCCTACTCGATCACAAAGTTTCTCAACAACACTCAAAATATGTGTGGATAAGATAACCGTTTTTTGTTGGTCTTTTAGTTCAAGTAAGTAATCTGTAACACTACGTGCTGTTAAGACATCTAGTCCGTTGGTAGGTTCATCAAAAATAATAAAATCAGGATTATGCACTAAACTAATTGCAATACTCGTTTTTTGTTTCATCCCTGTCGATAAATCTCCAACTTTCACTTCCTCAAATGGATGAATTCCAAAACGTTCAAATAAAATATTTTTACGTTCTTCAATCAATTCATCTTCTAATCCATGTAAACGTCCAAAATACTTGAAAAGATAACCAGGAGTAAAATGATCTTCAAGTTTCAATTCAGAGGTTAAAAACCCTATTTTTTTTCTGACATCATAGCTTGCATCTTTTACACTACTTCCACCAACAAGCACATCACCACTATCTGGCTTAATAAGTGTTGAAATAATACGTAATGTCGTTGTTTTTCCCGCACCATTAGGTCCCAATAATCCGTAAATTTCGCCTGGAAAAGCAGTAAATGATATCTCATCAACTGCTGTTTTTCTATTTTCTTTTGTTCGATTCAATTTCTGTTGTTTCCTAGATAAGCGAAACGTCTTAGAAATATTCATTACTTCTAAATTCATTATATTTCTCCTTTTAAATATAGAAAATTTTAGTCTAAGACAATTCCCATTAATAATAGATCAATATATTCTCCATCAACTAAGAATCCGTTTCTTCTTATACCTTCATTTCTAAATCCAACTTTTTCATATAACCTGATTGCATTAAAATTATCAATACGAACTTCTAATTCTACTTTTGTTTTCCCATATAGTCTTGCTTTTTCTAAGACTAGGTCCATCATATAACTACCCAGCCCTAAATTTTGATACTCTGATAAAATTGAAAGTCCGATCGTTACTTTATGTTTCAGTCTTGATAAACCACTTCCATGAAAGCCTATCGTTCCAATCACGCTATTTTCATTAAACACAACTAGCATACAATCATGTTCCGATTTTGCAATCGTATCCAAATACATCATTTCATCATCGAGTGTCATAGTCACTTCGTGCGGTTCCCTTGATAAATACTTTGTTTCCTTATTTACCTCAACAAAAAAATCCAAGATTAAAGCGGCATCTTTCACTTCTGTTTCCCTAATTTTCACCACTTGATTGTTTCTTAATGTATATTCCATGTCATCACCTCTTTACTATTATACTATAATAACTACGTTATTAAAAACAGACATAATAAAAAAACTGACATTTTTGTCAGTTTTTTATTCTTCTACTTTGATTTGATCTAAATTTTTCTTAATAATAGTAGCAAATTCTCTTGCTCTTTCTACTTCTTTTTCCAACAAAGGACCTTCTGTATCTTTTACAAAAAACTCTTCTGAATAAGAAATAGCTTTTAGTTTTTTACGTCTTGCAATCTTCTCTAATGTATCATTTGCATACCCAAAACGCTTTGCCATAAATTTTAAAAATTTTGGCACGGAATCATTCATTTCTACTCTCGTATCAAAGAAGGCGACCCTAGGTCCATCCCGACTTATTTTTTTTACCAAAGACTTGATTTCTTTCGTAGGCGAAAAAGCCCTAGTTGGACTTCCAATTGTAACCAAATCATAAGAGTTAATCACTTCTTCATTAAAAGCTTGGACTTTGATAGTTTCACATTCCAACTCTTGCGCGATTGTCTCCGCAATCAATTTGGTATTTCCAAAATAACTATCATAAACAACTATCTTCTTCATATGTTTCCTCCTTCTTGTACTTGGAGTATTCATATCAGCACAATATTATTTTATCACAAATTCATTTAGAAACATAATTTTGTTTCAAATCAAAACTATATGAGGAGTATTCATACTGTGATAAATCATTAAAAGTACTATTGTAAGTTTTGATAATTATTCGTATAATATTAGGTAAAGGGGGGATATTTTTTATGAGAAAATATCTATTATTTGGACTTACAATACTATTAACGATCACCATTACTGGGTGTAAAAAGCCTGTCATTGACGACCAGCCGGATCCAAAACCTACACCACTATACACAATAGAGGATTTTTACGATGATTTAGAACGTTATTCTGAACGACTCGATGAAATCGTCTCAGAAGGAAACATAGAAACAAAAATATCAAATCCAACAGTTTCTCGGTTAAGTGATGGAATCTGGGATGAGTACCTTACAACCATAACAAGAGATGATATACTAGAAAGTCACTACAATAGTAATATTGATATCGTGCATGATTCATATTATGAAAACTTACTTACTACACAATCTTTTGTCGATACAATCAAAGGAATTATGAATGGGGAAGACATAGAACTGAACCAAGACTATTTCCCTTCAACAATAGATGATGCAACCTTTAAATTCTTTATGATCGATGATAACTATATTTTGATTGATGCATTATTCGATACGAACCATAGATATTTAAAAATGGGGATGAATGATGATTTATTAGATTATCAAGAATTCCTGTATTATTTCGATCTCGGAGATGGTTCTCACAATGACGAAACTACTATGAACTTTAGCTATTTTAAATTTTTAGAAGACAAAGAAGCAATCCACACGCGTTATTCAAGAGACTCTTCTATGTTGAGTGTTATCAATATAGAAAAGAACGACACTTTCACAATATCAAAAGGATTGGGAATTATTGAAGGACCATATTACGAAGAAGCTGGATATGTTTTAAATAGATTTGATAGCGAAACAAATAGTACGACATTCCTTCAGGTTATGAATGATGAAATCATTGGTGAAACATATGATATTTTCGATGAACATGGAAGTGTTTATAGATATGATGATTATGATAATTCAGATGGAATCATACGTGTTCAAATTAACTTTGCAACTGCAACTGGTTGGGATTACGTTGTTGCAAGTAATGCAAGCAATGAAGAAATTGATGCAGAAACAGGAATATTCACCAATGATGGAACTAAAATTTATGATGAGTGGTTCAATTATACTTACACACCTACTTATGGGTTCTTAGGTCTTTGGGTAGAACTCGAGAGCAAAGAACAATTAACCAATGAAATATTTTCTTTGAATCAGTACGGAATGAATTTGAATCATCCAAAGGCATCAATTGAATATTTCAATCAAATAGATTTAGACAATTTTGATCAAATTAAAGACACATTTCAAATAGATAATTTAGATTTCTTTTCAGATGAAATACGTGATGAACTGTATTTATATGTAGACCAAGATATTAGAAACGCTTTGGAAGGTAAAATATCTACTCCTACAGATCCAATTGTTACAACAGGAGATATTTTAGAATTCAATACTGCCTTCGCACAATTTAATGCCAATATGGAAGAACTCGGATATTACATAACACATGGAATTACCAATACTTCTTACCTTAATGAAGAGGAACAAGTTGTTGCATCAGCTACGATGAATGAATATTTATATTACAATGTAAATGAATTGTTCTTCAGATATGCAAGCGATACATCAGGAGCAACGGATAATACATACGGATACTATATTGATGGTTCAACAGGACCTCTACTTGAATTCGAAAGAGATAACCCTGTTTTTGTAGAATTTGATATTCTTGAAGATACTGCAAATACAGACAACTTCAATCAAGCTGTAAATCAATTTTTAGGCGTTGGAGAAACAAATAACGCTAAATCAATTAAAGCTATTGATGAATACACATTTGAAGTCACAGTAGATTCACAAATCTTAGGTGATGGGACATACAATGTTGTTGCAATATTTGAGCAATTGGGTATCACCGGGCTTGAAGGACAAGACATTTTATTAACATACACATTTAACGAGTCGTTTGACTCATATGATATATCATATACTATAGATGGATTGACATTAAATGAAGGAGAACAATCATACGATATCGTTATCACAAGTTTATCTAGTACCTGGATTGCAATTAATGGTATGGCATACCACCCACTTGAAAATCCATCATACAAATTTTATTTACCATCTACCCCAATGATTGACATATTAGTTATGGAACCAAGCACAAGAAGAGTTGCTTTAACTAGAGGCACACAATACTTAACAATCCAAGTTCCAATTGGCGAATATGAAGTAGCGATATACGAAGATTACTCAGATACACAAATTACTATATATGATAAAGATATGAATGAAATTCCTTATGATCAACGTTTTGAATCAACTTATGAGGGAATCTATTATGTCAAAATCGTATCTTCAACAGATCAATCTGCTAATATCTATTTACGTACAAATCCTACCCCTCAGTTTATTGAATTTGATTTCGATTCTGCAGATGGTGAATTAATCAATTCTGTTAGCTTAGAAGGAAACACATGGTATACAATTAATGTCCCTTCAGCAGCACACGATCGACTATTGATGATGAACCCTTACTATATTGGTGAAGTGGATGACCCTACAATGCATTTAATGTATATGATTGAAGAATTATACATTGATGGATTCTGTGATGTAAATCCAAATCCTGAATACCAAGAAACATGTTACTTCTACCTACCTGCAAACTATGATATTGAATTAGAACTAAACGGATATTACGTAGGTGATTTTGGTATAGACTACTCATACATTGAAGTACCACAAGGAACATTTAATAACAATCATACTTGGGAAGATATCTATACGCCTATTAACGTGTGGCTAACTGAAGATAGTCCAGAAGCTAGAGTTGATTTCACAATAACCGAAGCAGGAGAATATTCTCTTGAAACTCTATATAGAGACTTTGGATATTCCTATCAAGATGCTGTCTTATATCAAAGTGATGGTACTCAAGTTACTTATGATTGGGAATTCACAGAAACACTTGCTCTAGGTGACTACTACATTTTATTCCAAGTAGATTATAACGAATCAATATTAATTTACATAGAAGCAGTAATTATTAAAGAATAATGAAAAGGAATACTCAGATTATTGAGTATTCCTTTTTGCTTGTTGGTGCTTTTTAAATTCTTTTACTGGTTTTATAACAATATAGGGAACAAACAAAACAATATACACAGCTAAATTTGGAAGTTCAGCTACAATAATTAAATGCACAAAAATTAAAATATAAACGATGTATGCAAATTGCTGGATTTTTTTCCAGGTCTGAATTGTGAATTTCTTTCTTACAAACATAAACGAAGTAATAAAGAGTGGAATCATAATGACATACGGTATCACTCCAAGCCATTCAAATCTGATGTCACCTCTTAGAAATTCAATTAAATATTTTAGACCATGCGAACTCATAATAATAAAACCAATAATCGAATATTCTCTTCTTACCCCCATTAGTTTTTTACGTAATGTTGATCCTTTTTTCAATGCTCCTGCAACCATTACGATATATAAGAAACTAAATCCTAGATACCCTTGAACAAATGGTTCAGTTATTGGTAAATTGTATCTTGTAATGAATGCTGCGATAGATAAGATGGTAAATAATGCATATAATTTAGTATTATGTTTTCTGATAAATTTCCCTTGGAAAACTGCTGCTACTGTAAATACAATTACAAATATAATAGCAATCATTATTATTTGTCCTTCCTTACTCCATTTTCAATATAATCTAGTCTTCTAAAGAACAGTTTAAAGACTTCTTCTTTACTCATTTCTTCATTTTCTGCTTTGATTAACGTATTAATCATAATTAGTACGATCATCTCAAACAAATCAAGTACTTCTTGTTTGTTAAGACCATATTTATTTTGTGCAATATACTGATCTAGTGGTACATTATTCGCTTCTAGTTCCTTGAATACTTCCATAATAATATAATCTTGGATTGATCCCTTTTTCACCGTTTGAACATAGTGTATATAGTTGCGGAACAAAGAATATTTATGTTCATCATTGTACTTATCAAAGTCATATACAAACAATTTTCTAATAAACTCAAAATAGTCTCCTTTTGCTTCTATCATTAAATCTTTAGCATATTTAAATCGTTCAGCTTTTACAGTAGTAAAGAGATAATTAAACAAGCTTTCTAAATCATCAAAATATGTATAAAATGACCCTCTAGAAATCCCTGCTTTTTTGACTATCTTGTTAACACTTACTTGTTCAAAAGGTTTTGAAGTAAACTCAGACATTGCGGTATCAAGAAACTTTTTTTGTTTTTCTTTGCTAATGTTAAAAAACATTTTTTTAGGCATCTGATTTATCCTTTCTAAGTCCAAATATGAATGGTAATAACGTTAGTGTTAAAACGACACTAACTACCATACTAACCCACATCAACACTGATACATTAAAGTGTATTGTTAATGGAGAGAACATTAAACTACTTAAACCTAATGATATTCCCATCGCATTGGCAATGATTGGACGTGATGAATTTTTAAACGCTTTATCAATTGCTAATTTATTATCGTTTGTTTCTTTTAAATAAAACTTATATACACTACTAAAGTGCACTGCATAATCAATTCCAACTCCGATTGTGATACTAAAGATTATAACTGTAGTAATATTCAGTGGAATTTGACTCAGTCCTAAGAAGCCATATAAACTTACGACCGTCAATATAATTGGGATTAAACTATAGACAGCAACCCTCAAACTTCTTAAGGTAATAACGAGCATAATCAATACAACACCTAGAGCTAATAGAATACTATTGAACTGCATGGCAGAAATAGAATCATTTAAATCTTTCATTAAATATTGTACACCTGTTACACTACTATTCATATTTAGTCCATCGACAGTGTTTTCTATCACTTCAAGTGTTTCATTGCTTAGGTCTTTTGGAAAGACAAGCAAACGAACAACATTTTCATCAGTAGCGATTAAATTATGAACCGTATTATTTGGATCACTTATTAACTGCGAATAAATATTATTTAATACCATGTCATTTGATATTGGGACAGTTGTATCAGGATCTCCATCATTGGCAATTGTATTATTAAATACAATACCCATTAATTCATATGGATTGATTACTTTGTTTACTTCATCTAGATCGTACAACGCTTCTACCAATGTGTTCAATTCATCAATCGCAGCAACAGACACAACATCATTTGTTGTTTCAACACTGACATAAACAGGTATGCTTCCACCATTGATTTCATTTACTTTTTCTGCATTTTGATTTACGATTGTACTTTCTTTATATACCATCAGCATATTAAATTCATTATTAATACGTCCGAAGAATATACTAGACATAATGATGATTACCAATACAATAATTAAACTCGGTATTCCTGATAATTTTCTAATTCCGTTAGCAATATCAAATTTACTTGTTCGTATTTTCTTTCTAGATACATCAATATTATTTGATAGAATTAATGGTAGAACATACCACGTAGCTACTCCTGCTAATAAAATTCCCACAGATGAATACAGACTTAAATCTCTAATACTATCTGTACTGATAGACAATAATGATAAAAATCCAGCCATTGAAGTTAAAGTTGTTACAATCATCGGAATTCCAACCAAACGCAAGGTACTTATTAATGCATCATGATTACTTAAACCTTCCTGTTTTGAATCTTGATAATGAGACATAAAATGGAGCCCATCAGCACTACCAATAACAATAATAAATATTGGTACAACGGCCGTTAAGATAGAAACTTCATTCCCTAGCCATCCAATTAGTCCAAAGGTCCACAAGGATCCAATTGCCGCAGGTAAAACGCTAAAAACTGTAGGTTTAAATGCTCCCATTTGCCATCTAAATACTGAGAATATTATTAACATTGTAATTGGAGGTAATATCAATAATATTTTTATTATATAATCAGTAATCTTCAATTGATTATATGAATCTCCAGATATGTATGAATCATAGCTAGTAGATTCCAATACAGATTCAATATCTTCGATACTATCTTTTGTAAAGTCTTCACTTATAAATAATGTATAGACAAAGTAATTCACATTTTCTTCAATTTTCAAAGGTGAAAAATCACCAAAACTTTGATAATAAGTAATAATCATTTCAGATGACAATGCATCGTAATCTGTAGGTGTTCCGTTAATCAATAATTGTTCTGGAGTTGCACCTTGAACAAATGAAATATCAGCAATACCTTCCAATTCTCTCTGTATAGAGCTCATATCACTTAATACATCATCAGTAATGCTATCAGCCTCAAGGATAACAATTAGTTGGTTTAGTTCCCCAAATATTTCCTCAGTTTCATCCAATCGATCTTTATAGATTGATTCATCTGGTGAGAAACTAGCAAAATCTGTGTTTAACTGAATTCTCACAATTCCCAATATGGCAACAATATTAATCATTAAAAATAGGACAAGCAATAGTTTCTTATTCTTGAATATAAAATCCGTGTATTTTCTCATTTGAGTCTCCTTCTTTCGCACACTAAATTCATTATAATTGACACCCTGTCAACTTGTCAATAGAAATCGACATTTCCCTTTATTCAAACAAAAAAAGGTTGCTATATATAGCAACCTTTAAAATCCATTATTTATTATGTATCTATTACTTCTTTACTCAATCAACGAAACGGTATAGGTATATTCTTCTAAATCAAGTTCACCCATTGAAATCATAGCTTCTATCGCTGCAGCATCAAAATAACCTAAAATCCTATCCAGTGTGTCTTTCGTAATCTCATCTTCATTTAGATATAAAGAATCTAACACCAAATCAATTTCTAATTCTGTCATTTTAAATTCTACATCGAATACAGCAAATAAAGCTGTTTCAAACTCAGGAAACTCACCTCTAGCAAAATTCACAGTGACAACAATTTGATTATCATCATTTAATTCAACAAAAATATACTCAACATTCCCATATGGTGTTTCTACAACAACATCGCATGCCACCTCTGTGCAATCATCACCCAATGGATTATAATCTTCATTCACATTAGTTCGAATCGAATCAAGCAACATGTAATTAAGAAATTCTTCTGTTAATGTATATTCATCCTCAGTAGAGAATGGATTAACAATTTCAATCAACTTTAACTGTGCAATAGCTAATAAATCTCCCTCTGTTTCATATACATCTTGCGGTAAATCACTTTCTGTAACATCTACACTAAACCTAGTAATCAACATATTTAATCCAACAAATGCAAGCAACAATACAATTACGACAAAAATTAATAATTTTTTCATATACTATTTTCCCTCCTAAAATACATCTACTTTTATTTTACTATACATATTGATCAAACAAAACATTATTATGATAAACAACCACATTTCGAAAATTATGTTCAAAATAAAAAATATATTCACTATAGTTATTGACATATGCCCAAAAAGGTGTATGATGTAGTTGAGGGCATATGCCCAAAATAGAAAGGAGGCGTTACAATGCCTAGATTAGATAAAACAGGACCTTCAGGACAAGGACCACTTACTGGTCGTGGATTTGGTGAGTGCAATCAAGAAGGTGCAAAATCATTTTCCTACGGACGCGGAAGAGGTCGTGGTATGGGACGTGGTATGAGTCGTAATAATGGTAGATTTGGCGTTTCTAACAACACATCAAACTTAGAAAATGAAAAACGTTATCTTGAAAATCGACTACAAGAAATCAATCAAGAATTAGACAAATAAGAAAAGGATGATATCATGCCTAGACCAAGAATAATGAGACATGTATACGGAATGCCAAAGCACCAGACATTTGGTCCATTAGAGCACCATTCCTTAGACATAATCCTAATGAGTATTGAAGAGTATGAAACAATAAGATTGATTGATGATTCTGACCTTAATCAAGCAGAATGTGCTGAGGAAATGGGGATTGGTAGAACCACTGCCCAACGAATCTATAATAACGCTAGAAAAAAAATAGCACATTGTCTTGTGCATGGTAAAACACTTCAGATCGAGGGTGGAGATTTTATAATCAAAGGTCACGGACGTGGCCAAGGTATGGGACGTCACGGCCAAGGTATGGGACGCAATAGATCGAGATGAAAAAAAGGATTGGAAATCACCAATCCTTTTTCTATAATAATTTAATTGCTTCAAAATATTTTATTCTATATTAAGTTTCATTTAAGGTTGAAATATTATTATATAAGTGTAACAAAAAATTTTTTTCATAATCCCCCCCCTTTCAAACCTCATAAGCGCGAAAAGAAAACACTCCAAACTACCGATTTGGAGTGTTTTTGCTATTAGGAAAATTATTTTACTTCTGCAAATGCTCTTATAAATGATCCTTCTGTCTTAATTTTTAACGGAATCATATACAATTTAAATTTCGTTTCACGTAATAACGTATGAGTATTTTTAAGATTCTCAACTATTAAAATATCATTTGATAACAGTGTTTTATGTATCAAATATGGAAAAGAATCAGGACTAAAAAAATCTAAAGCAAGTATTTTAATTTGTTTTTCTACTATGAAATCACAAAATTCCTTTGTCACTTGAGGATGATTATGGTAGTATTCTTCACTACCATTCAATTGTTCACTCCCAGTGTAAATAACAACAATGTCATCTTTCGATAAGCAATTTTTATCTTCTTCTCTTAGCGTAATACACTTTTCGTTTTCAAAATTAAGCACAACACCATTCCCGATAAATTTGTCAATCGGATATGCATCAATGTCTTTTTCTATCGTAGTCATATGACTCGGCGCATCGATATGTGTTCCGATATGCATCGTACTAGTTAATCTTGAATCATTGTATTGATCTATGTCAAGAAACTTAGTACGTTCAATTTTTAGTGGTTTATCAAATGAAGAAGACTTTGTTTCGTTACTTAATGTATAACTTAAATCTATGTATTTCATAGTATCACCATCCATATTAAATTATACCACAAAGATAAAGCACTATCTACATGAGATAGTGCTATTATTTTGATTCATTATATATCAATCTGTTTTTAAAAATTCGAAATAGTTAACGTTCCATCCACTGTTTGTTGCTTGAAAACTAAATGTATATGTACCTGGATCTAAATAAAATATCGTACTATATCCATCTTGCCAATTTTGCCATCCACCTGTAGCACTAAACGTACAATCACCAATAATCGTACTGTCTTGAATGACATAAAATGAACCCCCATTACTTAAACTTGCAACTCTAGCTTTGATTTGATAGTTACCAGCTTCTGTAATTTCAATTTCATAATTCATATAATCACCAGTATCAATGTATCCAACATTCAATCCTCCACCAGTGTCAGTTGTAACTTCTGTTTGGATGCCATAAGCAAATGTGTATGCTTCCGCCTCAATACGATCATTTTGTGTCGGAGCAGAATAACTACCTACAGTAATTGTTTGTGCAGGCCCTTTGTTTCCCGCAAAATCGACTGGTATTACCTTGACAATTTGATCCGTTGCTCCTGCATCAATCACTATAGCATTATGCGTACTATTATCTAACAACACATTGTCTATGTATACTTCATAATACTCAATCATCACATCATCAACTGCCACATCCCAGCCAACAAATGATTGAGTTGGACTTGAAGATATTATTCTTAAATCAGTAACGGCTTCAGGAACTTCATTATCCATTCCTGCATAATCTTTTTGGTAAACTCTAACATAATCAATTTCAAATTTCATATGATCTAATGATTCGTCTATACCTGCATATCCACCCCAATTGCCTCCGAATGCAAGGTTCAAGATTAAATGAAAATCTTCATCAAATGGCCATGCTTCCCACGGTAATACATTGCTTGAATTGTCAGGATCATAATTTACTGTATAGTAATTGATTCCATTGACATAGAACCGTATTACATTTGGTTCCCATTCCATTTCGTAAACATGAAATTCTGTTTCCATATTATTTAAGCTAATTGTTTCTCCAACTTGTGTACCAATCGAATGATTGTAAGCACCTGTATGAATTGTAGCATGAAGCAAGTTAGGATCTACTCCTACAAATTCCATGATATCTATTTCACCAGAGTCTGGCCATCCACCATAAGACCAATCTGTTGGCAACATCCAAATCGCTGGCCAGGTTCCCTTACCACCGGCGACTTTAGCTCTTACTTGAACTTTTCCATATGTCCAATCACCTTTGTCTCTTGATACCAAACGAGCTGAAGTATAATCATTTCCTCCAAAACTCTCTTTCATTGCTTCTATTGTGAGATATCCATTCGCTACATAAGCGTTATCGACATCAGCATTTGTATAATATTGTAATTCATTGTTACCCCATCCATGTCCTCCAACATCATAGTTCCACAATGTTGAATTAGGAAGTCCTTCATAGTCAAATTCATCACACCATACAGGTTGCCATTCTCCTATGTTGTCTAAGTATGAACATTCATCTGCTACGATATCTCTACCTGCATAATAATCATATCCTTGCGATTGATAAACTGGACCAACTAAATCGTCATTTACAATTGGGACATAATTCGGATCCTCAATACATTCATTATCTACTACCATTTCATCTATATCACAGTCATCTTCAGTTACTTGATATACACATTCCCCATCTTCAAGATTATATCCAGGTATACAATTTGTAACAGGATTAGTACGCACACCCTCTTCGTCGCAAGCTACCAATGTAAGTGATACAAGCAACAATAATAAAATACCTACTATTTTTTTCATATATTGTCTCTCCTTTAGAACTATTATTCTCAAATAATTATACCATACTATATCGTTTTCGTTATGGAAATTGTATGAATAGATAAAAAGAAAAGCACTATCAATAATGATAATACTCTTTTTAATGTTTCTATATGATTCCTCAAAAGGCACCATTTAAGATACCCTTTGTTTCATCGAAACACATTTAGTTTATTTAGTTAGGCTTGACTATATTTCTTTGAATATAATCGTAGTTTTTCTTGTATTTTTTCATTGGAAAAATATTTTATAATATCTTCCTCGCTCAATGTATATCCATCAATTATTAACTGAATACATGATTTAGCAATAATGATTTCTCTTTGATCTTTATCTTGAAGCATTGCTTCAAAATCAATTGTACCATTTTCATTAATTCCAGCCATCATAGATTTGTAGATACCGTTATTTACTCCTAATACAGCCTTGATTTTTAGAATTGATTTGATTGCACCAATTACTTCTTCTACGTTTACTTTTTTATTCATTCTTTTTCTGAATTCTCCCGCATTTAAGATTTGGTCTACAGATACTTCTAATACATCACTTAATAGTAATAAGATTGATGTATCTGGAAGAGTCGTTCCTGTTTCCCATTTAGATACTGCTTGGAAACTAATACTTAGTTTTTCTGCTAAGTCTTTTTGTGTTAAATGCATTCCGATTCGTTTCGATTTTATGTATTTTCCTATTTCGATGGTGTTCATATAGCACCTCCTACATTAATAGTATAATACGCGTTCAGTAATTCAACAATAACTAGATATTTGAATAAATTCTATTTTCGGTTGATAATTGCATTATAGCAGTCTTTAAAGAGTGTAAAGTAATTAAAAATCAATATAAAAAAGCTAGAAATTTTTTATAATTTCTAGCTTTTTATTTGATTTGATTATCCTGCTAATTGATAAATGATTGTGTTAGATAATGTAATGATTGTGAAGAAGATTGCTGTGAAGAATACTGAAGTCCAAATGTTTCCAGTTTTCAATGATAATCTTCTCATAATGATACCTGCGAATGATAATGTTGGCACCAATCCTACTGTTAAGATAATGCTTAATGAGAATGTAGGATAAATTGCAACACCTTGATTATATAAATGCCAATAGTTAACAACCAATAATAGAACGATTGGTCCAGCTAATAAGAATGCTGAGAATAAGTCACCAAGCCAAGCTCTTTTGATTGATCTTGTATTTACAAATACACTTACAGCAGCTGCAAAGTAGAATATACTGAATGCAGGGATGTATCTAATTCCTTCTTTCAGTTGATTCCAGTTAAAGATTTGAATTGCATATGTATAGAAACGGAAGTCTGTTAAGAATACCCAACCAACAATAGCAACAACGAATAACACACCAATAACCATAACGATTGCAGTTAATAAACTTGCACCTAATTGTACAGGAGTAGTATTCAGTCCGTAAGGATTTTTCACTTCTTCACCTTGGTTGAAGTAAATTGAAGTAGCGACAGTAATCATTAAGATTAATCCAGCACTAGCTAAAGCCCAATACACAATTGTATTTACCGAAGGAGCTCCCCAATCAACACCAGTTTCAAAGATATCTGTATTTGTTAATAACCATCTATAATAGATTTGTGATAATAGTAAGAATCCAGCACTAAAAGAAACTTTAATAGCAAATGCTTGATCTACTTTTCCTAATACTTTTAATATCCATGCAACAGCAGCAACTACAACAGCTAGGACGATTACTACAATTGTAAATGTAGCTAGTTTTTCTAGTTCTTCTGCACTTCGATCCATGAATACCTTAATATAATATGCACTTAATAAAGTTGCACCAACAATAACAACTGATTTAACAATATTCTTTTCTTTCGCTCTTGTAGCAAATGATTCATTAGAATTCGCTTCACCGATTGCTTTGTTAAATACAGGCAATGTAGTAATTAAACTAAATAATGGGAAAATCATAGTAATTAATGCCAATAAAGCAATCAATGTAAATGCTTCTTTTAGCCACCATGTTTGTCCAGTTGTACCTGTTGTAACACCATAGTCTTCTAAGTCATCCATATCAGCTTTCATAAGTTGGAATGTGAATGCTTTTTCGAAGAATTTTACTGTATCTTCACCAGTTTCTAAAGACCATGTGTTTTGAGGATGTGTTTCATCAGGTGTAAAAATAACACGTTGTCCACCAGCTACAGAAAAATAAGTGTCTGGGAATGCTTCTGTACCTGCCGGTAATCCTAAGAATGCAATTCCTACAGGATCTGTAACGAAGTCTTTATAACGTACACTACCTTCAGATCCAGGTGTTACATTATCAAAGAAGAATTGATCATAATGAGCTGCTACCATACCAGCAGATCTAGGTCCAATGTAAGAGATAGGATCTGGGAATGGAATATAACGAAAATCTGATCCAACTGATAACATAGTTGCAATTTTTCTAATTCCAGATGTTGCAAAATCCATTTCATCAAGAATTACTGCAGATGTAGCTGAAAATCCACCCATAGAATGTCCAGAAACACCTATCATACCATTTCCATCGGCGTCCTTAAGAACATAATCTTGGTCATACATGTATTGCACAGCATCGTATACTGCTTGAACATAAAAACTAAACTGTGCTGGAGTATCCCATTGAGAGTCTCCATGGTCATACATGTCAAATGCTAATACAACGTATCCACGTTTCGATAATTCAATTGCTGCAATCTCTTGCATTTCTTTGTTGTTCAAATAACCATGTGTTGTAATTACTGTTGGTGCAGGGTTATCCGCGTCAACTCCCCTAGGAGTATACAAGAGTCCAGCTAGTTCTCCATTGTCTGTTTCAAAGCTAATTGCATCAACTTTAACACTGAAGAACGAGTTTTGAACTAGACTAGCTGATAAACTGGCAACTAGTATTACTGCCAAACATACGATTAATAGGTTTAGCGGCTTTGATAATTTTTTCAACATAATATTATCCTCTCTATTTCTTATTTTATATATAAAAGAAGCGAAAACGAACACAAAAAAGGTCATTTCGGCTTCTCTAATATCTATGCCATATTAACTTGTATATATATGTGAAAACGCATTCATAAAAATATTATCTCACATAATAGTAAAAAGTGCAAATACAATTTGTAATCAAACTAAAGTAATAAAGTGGCATAGATAAAAAAAAGACAAATCTAGTTTGTCTTTTTTGATTGCCACAATTCTTGTTTACTTACAGTCACTCCGATTGCTCCTGCATCCAAACAACTTTGTACTTGTTCTTCAGTCGTTAAAAGCCCTCCACTAAACACATTACATTGCAATTCTTCTTTAATATATTCAATAATACTTGTGCTTACAGCAGGTAATATTTCTAAACAATCAGGCTGTGACTTACTAATAACTTCTAAACTTCTTTTTAATGACAAAGAATCTTTCAAAAAAATTCGTTGCATTCCAATTACATGTCTCTTTTTACAAATCAATATCACTCTTGGTTTGATAGATATAATTCCATCTACATGATAGTTTTGAATCAAATGAATTGCCCCATATTCGTCTGCATGCAATCCCCTAATCATATCTATATGAACCAATACTTTTCGGTCATTACTTTTTAACAACTCAATAACATCACCTAATTGAGCAAGTTGAAAATCAACTAAAATACAATATTTTATATCCGTTTTTAAAAATGCCTTAATCATACTAAAATCTGATAAAGCAGGAAGTCTTTGTTGTCCTTCAAACATCATATTCACAACCTCTTTTCTTTATAACTATGCTAAATACATTATACTTCTATACCTTCATTTTTACAATATAACATAGAAAAATACTGTTTCATTAGAGATATTTTTATGTGATGTATAGAATAAAGCGTCGCTTTTAACTATTCATAACATTAGTGATATAATAAAGAATACCATTATTTAGGAGGATTCATATGAAAAAGTGGAATATTGAGCAAGTAGAAAACCTATCAGGAAAAAATGTTATTGTAACTGGTGCAAATACTGGTCTTGGCTACGAAACAGCCTTAGCAATTGCTTCGAAAGGAGCGAATGTAATTATGGCATGTCGTTCACAAGAACGAGCTGAAAAAGCAAAACAAAGCATAATTGAGAAACACCCAAAGGCAACAATAGATATCATTTTGCTTGATTTAGGGAATTTATCTAAAATTGAATCATTTGTTAAGGAGTACAAATCAAAATACAAAACATTAGATGTTTTAATCAACAATGCTGGAGTCATGACAACTCCGTATATGAAAACTGATGATGGATTTGAATTTCAGAATGGTGTCAATCATTTGGGTCATTTCGCACTCACTGCACAATTGTTCGATCTATTAAAGAAAACTAAGAATTCAAGACTTGTAGTTGTCAGTAGTATTGCTCATAAGAATGCAGTGATTGATTTAGAAGACTACATGTTCGAACAAGAAGAAAACTATACACCGATGAAATCATACCGACAAAGTAAATTATCAAACCTATTGTTTATGAAAGAGCTAAACAGACGAATAAAAGATAAAAATTATTCTGTCAAAGTGCTCGCTGCACATCCAGGTGTATCTAGGACTGAATTAACAAGATATGTCTTAAGTGGCTTCTTAGCAATTCTTTTATACCCACTTGTCTTTCTATTTACACAATCAGCAAAAAGAGGCGCACTTCCTCAATTAAGAGCAGCCCTAGATAAGAATGCACAAACAGGAGAATACTATGGTCCAAACGGATACAAGGAAATGCGTGGGAATCCAATTTTAGTTAAACCTGAGCCAAATGCAAATAATAAAAAAGATGCCAAAGCATTATGGGAGCTTTCTGAAAAACTAACTAATATAAAATTTACAATTTAGTACAAAGTTAAGAGAATTTTCTCTTAACTTTTTCTTTACTATAAGAAGTAGTATAATAAGATAAAGGCAATTCTTATCTACAAACATAAATATACGATTATCATAAATAAAATCAAAATGAGAGAAGGAATTTTTATGAGTAAAGCACTTACTATATTATTTATCCTAATCATTTCATTTACCCTTACAGGCTGTAAACCAATTAGGGAACGTCTATTAGAAGCTCCGGATGAAATGGAAATACCCGAGGGTTCATCGAATGCGGTTTGCTTAAAGGATGATATCGAGTATACATTTGTATTTCAATTAGATGGAGTTTACTTGTATTACATCGATGGTGTAGAGCAAAATGACGAACAACTAAACAATATTCAAGAACAAGCATTTCTTCACGGTGAAAGTATGATAAACTATCTAAACGATGAATTCGGTAACACAGGATGTACAATCACAGACTACGAGTGAACTCTCACCCACTTACGACATTCTCAATATCCTTGATGAGGAAGTTTTCTTGAAGATATTAGATAAAAAGCATTGAATCCAATTGGATTCGATGCTTTTTTACAAGTATTATTCAAACTTAGTTAGTGCTTGAAAATAATAGCTACTAATCGAATGACTCTGACCATAATCAATCATTCTTCCTTGTTTATCAAACACATAATTTGTTGATTGCAAACTCGCTGCATTCACACTTTCATTTAAAAGTATAGCATTCTCTTTTGTAAGATTAACGATTTTTGTCGTTCTCTTTGAGATATGGGCTTTGAATCCATAATGCTCTCCAATATAGTTGTTTAGCGGTTCTGTTCCAATGAATTTTTTATCTAAGTCTTTGAATATATGCAATGGTAAATAGTTTTCCAAGATAATTATTGGACGATTACTTCCAAAATAAATACGGTTAATATACAGATAATCCTTTTTTTCGTTTGGTTCAAATCCCATGCTAATTGCTTCTTCATCTTCTAGCACTACCACTTTCTTTTCTAAGCACTTGATTGATGGTTCAAGACCCAATTCGATAATCGCATCGTAAATAGAAGTGTTTCGTTCGAAGAAATAATTTGTAAGTTCAATATAAGAAACAAGATAATTATGGTTCTCTTTTTTGATATAGTTTTCATTCGCTAATAGGTTATATGCAGTACTTACTAGTTTCTCTGAAATCTTTAAATGTTTACTCAAAGATTTTACTGTTGGCAATATAGAGTTGTAATAGAATGTTTGATTTAAAATCAGAGCTTTGATGTTTTCTTTGATTTGGATAGAATAATTAACACGACTTCTTCTATCAATAGTAATCGTATTTTGATTAATCAATTGCATGTACAATCACCTCGAATTCTGTAAATTCACCTGGGTAATAATTAATCAAATATCCAATCACTTCATCCATCTCATTTGTTATCTGAATCTTTAGCAAATAGACAGCATCATTCGGATTAATATTTAACAGCAAAGCATTTGCTGAGCTTGCATTATAGGCACTAAATGTTGTATGTATATGTTTTACTTTTATATTATATTGTTCTATCAAATCATAAATATTTTTAAATTCTTCAATATTTTCTTCAAACTTTGGAAAGAATTTTTCTGGTAGATATGCTTGTTGTAACAGTCTAGGATTATTGTCTTTACAAAATACTGATCCTACTAAAAGATACTTTTCTTCATCATCTAAATTCAACACGCGCATAACACTGTATTCTTTATTCGATTTCCCAAGTAAGAATGTATTTTTAGTTACCAAATCGTCTTTTTCGAGTTCAAAATGATTGTGAAAATTCGTTCTAAAGGTTGTCCTATTTGTCACATATGTTCCCTTACCCTTAATGCGCTTAATAAGGCCATTATTGATAAGTGTTTCATATCCTTTTTTTACTGCTGTTTGACTAATAGAGAACATCTCACAAATTTCTTTTTCTGTTGGAAGTTTATCATTATACATTAAGATTCCAGACTCAATAGCTTTTGTTATTGAGTCTGCGATTTGCTTGTATATTGATTTTGTTATTAATTTATTTATGACAATATAATCCATACTATCACCTCTATAAAACTAGTCTTTTGCTACACCCAATTCCTCAAGTAGTGTACCAACTAATCTTGGTCTTTCTGCTACTAGTGCACCAACACCAGTTAATGCTTTGATTTTATCTTCAACAGAGCCTTTACCCCCGGTTACAATTGCACCAGCATGCCCCATTTTTTGACCTTTAGGTGCAGTTCGTCCACCCAAGAAGGCTACCAATGGTTTCGTGAAGATTCCTTGTTCAATCGCATCAGCAACTTCTTCTTCCATTGTACCACCTAACTCACCAATTATAACAACAGCTTTTGTTTCTTTATCATTTTCATATAATGGTAAGAACTCAGCAAATCGTGTTCCTGGTACTGGATCTCCCCCAATACCAATCAATGTTGATACGCCATATCCTGCCTCTACAACCATTGATGTTACTTCATTTGTCAACGATCCACTTCTAGTCATAATACCAATACTACCTTTTTTATATACTCGTTCAATCCAATACGGTAAACTACCCATCATTGCTAGTTCCGGACTAATCACACCCGATGTATTTCCACCAACAACTGTTGCGCCATGTTCTTTAGCTGCTTGACGAATTCGAATCATATCATGCAATGGAATTCCATCAGCAATCGTTACTATTTTTTTTATGCCTGCATCTAGCGCTTCCATTACTGCATCGAATGTTAATCTTGGTGGTACAAACAACATTGATGCTTCAATATTATGAAGTGAAACTGCCTTTTTCACGCTATTATAAACAGGCTTTCCTGCGACAACTTGACCTTCTTTTCCAGGAGTCACTCCACACACTACATCTGTACCCAATTCTATCATATGCTGTGTCCAAAAGCTTCCTTCTTTTCCAGTAATTCCTTGTACACACACTGTTGTAGTTCGATTTATAAATATGCTCATATCTAGACTCCTTTTGCAATTGAAACAGCTTTTCTAACTGCTTCTTCTGTATCAAAGATAGGTTCAAGCCCAGCAGCTTTCAATGTTTCAACAGCTTCTGCTTCATTTGTCCCACGAATACAAGTAATAATTGGTCGATTAGGTTTCAATTTTGTAATGGCATCAACAATTCCTTTTGCCATGACATCTGCTCTCGCAATTGTTCCAAATGTAACAATTAAAATTACTTTCGAAGGTACTTTTAAACATATTTCCATTGATTCCAGTGCTTTTTTGTAGTTTGGTCCACCAAATTCAAGATAATTCGCAATCGTTCCACCTTCATAATGAATTAAATCATATACTGTCGTTGTCAACCCTGCTCCCGCACACATAAGTCCAATATCTCCATCAAATTGGATAAATGGAATTCCTTCTTGTGCTGCATCATATTCTGCTTCCGTTTTATAATCCGCAAGTTGTTTTTCGTATCTTGTTTGACGGAACATTGAATTATCATCAATCATTAATTTCCCATCACCTGCTACAACAGAATTATCAGCTGTAACAAATAACGGGTTGATTTCAACCAATTCAGCATCATATTTATTAAAGATATGGTATAACTTCAAAAATACAGTTCTTAATTGTTTCGCTATTGGCACATCTAGACCCAATCCAAACGCTACTCTTGAAGCTTGGTAAGGTAATAATCCGTATCGTAAATCGAAAGGTTCTTTTACAATTTTTTCCGGATGATTGACTGCTAAATCTTCAATATCTACTCCACCTTCAACGCTTACCATTAACAGACCAGTTGCATGAACTGGATCAACTGTAATTGCACAGTAAATTTCTTGCTTAATATCAACAGCTTCTTCAATCAACAAACTCCTAATATTCAATTCATGCTCAAATAGTCTTTTGCTTTCTTTCAGCGCTTCTTGTTCCGTTTTTGTAAACACAACTAATCCAGCTTTGCCACGTCCACCACTTAATACTTGTGATTTGACAACGCAAGGTGTGCCAACAATCTCTAAGGCAGCTTTTGTTTCTTCATACGATGTGATTAATTCACTATTAGGAATAACAATTCCAGTTTCTTTAAATACTTCTTTTGCTTGATATTCAAATAATTTCATAATACTTCACCTACTTGAATTTCTTGAAATAATCACCAAAAATATCTTCATCCGTTGGACGCCAATTTGGTAATAATCCACTAACCCAAGTGATATTTAAGAAATGTTTAAAACTAATATTCTCAGTTGTAATATTACCTCCCCAACTACCACATCCAAGAGATACAGTTGATGGCATTCCATTAAAGAACGCTCCACCATTCGCTGCTGCTTGAGGTTGGTTCACTACAATACGACTTGACTTCATATTCAATCCTAAATGATCAATATACTCTTCTTTGAATGTATGAATACCACAAGAATGTCCAGTACCGTTATTATCAGTTAAGCGAACCAATATCTCGTAGCCTTCTTTGAATGTATTGTATTTGAAAATCGTCATAACTGGAGAAAGTTTTTCTTTACTAAAGAAGTCTGCTTCAATATTAGAAGCTCCTTCAACTAAGAGTACCTTAGTATTTTTTGGTACAGATATACCAGCATCACGAGCAATTACTTCTGCACTTCTTGCTACAATACCTGGATTGATTCCACGGTATCCTTTTTTATTCACTTTCCACATATGTTCTTCTAATAACTGTCTTTCTTGATTACTTACCATATAGCAACCAAGTAATTCAAATTCTTTTATCATATCACCATATACTGATTCTTGAATAATAACTGAATTTTCACTTGAACAAGACGTTGCATAATCAAATGATTTCGAAGCAAAAATTTTCTTTGCAGCATCGCTTGGAACGGCATCTTCAGCTACAATTTGGACTGAGTTACCCGGTCCAACTCCATATGCTGGTGTCCCACTTGAATAAGCTGCCCTTACCATTGCACTACCACCAGTAGCTAACACAACATCAACTTGTTGCATTAGCTCATTGGTAGCAGAAATAGAAGGTTGTTCAATTATTAGTATTAAATCAGTTGGTGCTCCAACTTTTTCTAATCCTTTTCTCATAAAGTCAACTGCCATTTTCGAACAATTCTTGGCTTTCGGATGAGGTGCAAAAATAACTGCATTTCTTCCCTTGACTATTGTTATCGCATTACTCGATGGTGTAGCTGTTGGATTTGTTACAGGAGTAAGTGCTCCGACAACGCCAACAGGCTTTGCAAATTTCTTAATGTTCTTCGTTTCATCAAACTCGACCAAGCCAACGCTTTTCGCACCTTTGATATCCGCCAACACACCCAATACTTTATTCTTATGTTTTTTAATTTTATCTTCAACATTTCCCATTTCAGTTTCAGCAACAGCTGCTTCTGCTAATTGTTTAATGTTTTCATCATTGTAAACTTCCCAACCAATCGCGATACACACTTCATCAATTTGTTCTTGCGTATAATCTGCAATTTTTGCTTGGGCAATGCGTGCTCTCTCCACAAGAGAAGCAATCATATCTTTACTTTCCATCTTTTTCTCCTTTTATCCTAATAATCCTAACCCTGCAACGACTCCTAAAAATAGAGCGATAAAGGCTAGGGAACTAAATGCTACGATAAACAAATTCTTAAACAACGCTTTTTTATCTACTGTTTTAGGTGAACTAGCTAATGCCAATGCACCCATAGTAGAAAATGGTGACATCGTTACGATATGTGATGCAACTGCTATTGAAATTGTCAAGACAGTTGGTGATACAACATTTCCTAATTCTGTTGACAGTCCAACTGTTGTTGGGATAAGTGTCGGCATTACAACACCGACAGCACTAGAAAATATTGACATTACACCTGCTAAGATTGACATAATAGGAACTGCAGTATATTCATTCATTAAACTTGCTAAGAAGTTAGAAATCAGTTCTACTCCTCCAACTTCATTTACAACACTAATCAAAACAGCTGTCCCACAAATAAGCAGCAATGTAGACCATGGTATATTGAGAATTGCTTCATTTTGATCTGCTGCTCCAATCAATAGTAGTAATACTGAAAATACGATTGCAGCAAATCCAACATTTATGCCTCCAACAATTACCCAAATGACCAATAAGAATATCGATACTAAGGTAATGATTTGATACTTATCAAATCTACCTGCTGACTCAATTTCAACACGATCTCCTCTTAGTTTTAATCCACCTAATACCAAAAATACAATTGCACTGAACGTCGTCATAGAAATAACATTCATTATATAAATAGAGTATCCCAAATCTCCAACACCATTTGTCATCGCTAAATCTAAAGCAACAATTCCATTAGGTGCCAAAGGTGATAAACCTCCTGCAATACTCCCAGTTATAATCAATGTCGACATCATCAGCACTGAAATTCTTGTTTTATAAGCTATGACCAATCCAATTGGTAATAACAAGGCACTTGTAGAAATGTTTCCAGGGCCAACTGATGCAATAATCAACGCTAAAAAATAGAAGATAATTGGAATGAGTACTTTTCTACCTTTGCTCTGATATATGATAAATTTCGATATTTTTTCCAAGGTTCCATTTAATTTTGCAATACTAAACAACAATGTAATTCCTACTGTTGTAAAGAATAACTTAATCGGCCAATAAGAGATAATCGTATTGATCGGAATACCTCCTAGGTAATATCCAATGATCAACGAGAACACCAAAGCGATAAGTCCTACATTAATGTTTTTCCAAAACCCTAATATAATTGCAACTACAAGTGAAAGTAATGAGAGTATGGCTACCATAATTGCACCTCTCTATTACTACTTATTAAAACTATTTTTTTCGATTTCGCGAACGATAGTTCTAGCTTTTACTAAATTGGCAGCACGCCAATCTTCTAAGTTTTGTGTGAATTCAGTTTCTAAAAATAGTTTTGCCATTTCAACTCCAACGATAGGTGCGATAATCCATCCACCCATACAAAGTACATTTGCATCGTTTATTGCACGACATTTTTCAGCAGAAAATGTTGTTTCGCATGCAGCTGCATGTACACCTTCATGCTTATTGGCAACGATACTCATACCCATACCAGTTCCACAAATCAAAATACCTCTTTCATAGGTACCTGCTTGAAATGCTTTTGCACCTTTTTCAGCGACTTCAAAGAAAGGCAATGCTTTATCTGGATCAAGAGTTCCAATATCATCGAAATCATAATTGTTTTCTTTTAAATATGTTTTAATTGCTTCTTTTAAATTGAATCCTGATTTATCAGATCCTAAAAATAATTTTCCCATTGTTTTACCTCTTTCTTACTTTCTATCTAGTACACGCAAACATGCTTCAACTATGTCTGATGCCATTAAATTATATCGTTTTTGCAAATAATCTTGTTGACCTACTTCACCAAATTGGTCTTTGACACCAACGCGCTCCATTGGAACGGGATAATTTTCTACTAAAACCTCTGCTACAGCACTTCCAAGACCATTTATAATATTATGGTTTTCAGCTGTGACAATCGCACCAGTTTTCTTTGCTTCATTAATGACAGTTTGCACATCCAACGGTTTGACAGTATGAATATTAACCAAACTTGCGCTAATCCCTTTATCAGCTAATAGTTTCACTGCTTCCATTGCTTCAACAACCATGATTCCAGTTGCAAAGATTGTAACATCTGTTCCATCATTGATTGGTGTTGCTTTTCCCAATTCAAATTCTTGGTCTAAATCAAACACATCAGCATTATATTTACGTGCTAAACGTATATATAATGGTCCCTTGTGTTCCATAATTTTTGGAAACATATTGTGAAGTTGCACTCCATCCACAGGTTCGAAAATAGTCATAGTAGGAATGTTTCTCATAATACCTACATCTTCAAAAGACATATGTGTTCCACCATTTAATTGTGCCAAATCCCAGGATCTGATCCTACCATTTTAACGTTTAATCTTGAATATGCTACACTCAACATCACTTGATCAAATACACGTCTTGTTGCAAATGGTGTAAAAGAATGTGTAAATGGGATTTTACCCATATTAGATAATCCAGCTGCTACACCAATCATATTTGCTTCTGCAACACCAACATTGATTGTTCTTTCAGGAAACTCAGCTGTGAATTTCTTTGTTCCAAGTGCAGTTGATAAATCTGCTTCAACAATTACTAAGTTATCATTTTTTCTTGCATTTTCGATTAATAGATTTGTATATATATCTCTCATGTTATCTGTTTTTAAATTCATTTTTGTAACCTCGCAATCGCTTCTTTGACTTGTTCTTTTGTCACTGGCATATTATGAGAACTTAATTTACCCTCACAGAAATATGCACCTTTTCCTTTAATTGTATTTAAAATAATCATCGATGGTTTCCCTTTTTCTTCTTTTGCCGCATCGATTGCTTCAGAAATTGCAATAACATCATGTCCATCAACTACTTGCACATGCCAATTGAAAGCTTCCCATTTTTTATCAAGCGGAGAAACACCATTAATATCTTTTGTAAATCCATCGATTTGCAACTTATTAAAATCAGTAAATGCAATGATTGTGTCTAATTTAGAAGTTCCTGCAAACATTGCTGCTTCCCAAATTTGACCTTCTTGGCTTTCACCATCTCCAATAATCGCATATACATAGTTTTCTTTGTGATCCATTTTTAATGCTGTTGCCATACCAACTGCTGCACTAAATCCTTGTCCTAAAGACCCAGTTGTCATATCAATCCCAGTTGTTTGATTCATATCAGTATGTGATGGTAATTTTGTTCCAGGAAGATTTAACGTATTTAATAATTCCTTATCAAAATATCCTTTTAATGCTAATACTGCATATACTGCAGGTCCACCATGACCTTTTGACAATACAAATCGATCTCTACTTGGTAGGGATGGATTTTGTGGATCAATATTCATTTGATCGAAATACAATACTGCCAATGCATCACAAATTGATAGACTGCCCCCAACATGTCCAATTCCTAATGTTCCAATACATTCTAATGTGTTAATGCGAATCTCTTTCGCTTTTTGTTCTAAATGTGCTCTTTTGTCCATGTTTCCTCCTAATATTTACATATCTCAATATTTAAGATATTTCCTAGTATTTCTAATTCTTCACTAATGTCTTTGTATACAACTACAAAGTGAGGTTCCCACCCATCTGTGACCATTTCACTAATAAGTTGATTGGTATCTCTTGGAACTTGAACAACAACTGAAGTTCCAGAAAACTGCTTCGGTTTATCTAATATTTCACCATTCAAGATAAAAAATCTAAACTCACCATTCGGCTTACGCCCAATTCGAAAAATTGTTGCTTGTTTTGCAGGTCTTAATCCAAATTCCATTGTTGGTCCAATCTTACGATTTGGATGTACTCCTGTTGCTGCGCCTGTATCTCTTCTAGCTAAAGAACATGCCCCAGCACCACAATGCCAAAATGTAATTGTATTTTCTGTTTCATCTAAGGAAACAGGATCTCCCAAATATGTTGGTAACCCGCTAAATTTATTCCCAACATACATTGATAATGCTCCATATGCATCCGCTTCACAAGCTGCTGCAATACCGTCATCATTTAACATTCCTAATACACCACAAACTGGTGTCCCATAATCTGTGAAGAAGTCTGGCCAACAACGTGAAGCAATTGCTTTTATATTGTTTTGATCAATATAGGTTTTGTAGACATTGTATAATTTATAAAAATCTACTCGATTCTTTTTCTTAGTATCTCTAATTCTAACCATACGTGAATCAGCACTTTCTTGTGTTTCTTTGATTTCCTCTTCGCTTAGTTTTTTTGCCATATTCGTCAATTCTCTAGATTCAACACTTAAGACATTTACCCCAAATGTTTTTGCCATATCTAAGTCGAGTGCTCGACCAAAGCCGAACCCTTCTGGAGTATGTCCAATCATCAGTAAATTGATATTAGACATATCATATTTCAATTTAGCAGCCTTGATAATCTTGCTTAACTTTTGTTCAATTATTTCTTCTGTCGGAGAACCAAACATGTACAATAGGTTGTTGTCACACATTTGTTTAAAGGCATTCCCTGCAGAAAATGCTCCTGTTAATGAATTTAGTCTCAAACGACCTCCGTCAATGACAGGTTCTCTTAAAGTCCATAGTAGAAATTGAGCATTTAATCTTTTAAAAATTTCAGTAGCAAAAGCCGCATTAGCAAAAGTAATATTTTGAACGATTACCAAATCCGGATTCTTCCCTTCTAAAAACTCTCTTAAAAGATTAATCGATAGAATCATTTCATCTGGTACAATAACGTCTGGCTCAATTGATCTAATTAATTTTATTGATGCATCGAATTCTCTTTGTGCAGATTCCAAATGGAATGTAGGAACTCCAATTGGGCAATAAATAACTTCAAACTTTTTCATATAATCACCTTTTTATTTTTCTTGTTTTATCCGCTTCTCTATGGTCTCTTTAGATAAACACTATTGCATAAAAATCCGACCAATAGGACCCTTGTAGGGCACCTATTGGTCGAATAATTTATTTCTACTCAGTAGGCGCTGCCGCTTTTAAATCTGTTTCTAATTGTGTAAGTAATTCTAATGCTGTCATAGTATTCGCTGGGTCTGCACAATCAGCCGCGAAATCATTGATAATTGGATACATACCTGGAATCATAACTTGTGCTAGCCAGTCTTGTACATACATTTCATCTGTGTTTGCAATTTCATCTAAGAATACTGCGTATTCATCTGCGAAATCACCATATTCAACTGTTGCACCTAATCTAGGAGTTAAGTAAGGAACCCCACCAGTAAATGCGTCATGTTGTGCTCCTTCAGACATCCAAGCGATAAAATCAGTTGCTTCTGTTTCAGCTCCTGAACCACTAAATGCTGCTAATGATTTTCCACCTAAGATTGTCGCACGATTTGCTCCTTCAGGCATTGGTACTACTGCCCAATCAAACGCTGTAATATCTTGGTATCCACTTACATTCCAGTTTCCTGAAATATGGAATCCATATTCACCAGTTTTGAATAAGTTTGCTGCATTTGATCCTGCATATGGTTCAGCTGCAAATAATCCACTGTCATAGAATCCCATAACCATTTCAACCACGTCAACTGCTGCTTGAGAAGTTAAGTTAGAACTAGTGTAAGGTGTATCCCAAATTTGCACTCCACCTTGATACAATAAAGGCATCATTCTGTGTGCTTTTGGATCGATTAAACCTGGAGAAGCTACTCCAGTTACACCTTGTAATTTAGTCATTTCTGTTTCGAATTCATCCCAAGTCCATACATCTTCACCAGGTGCTGGATAATCAACTGAATTTGCATCTAGTAATGTTGTATTAACAAACATACCATTTGCAGTAATGTCCATTGGTAAAGAGATTACTTCACCATCATTGTTGTAGAATAAATTTGTAAATCCTGAAGTTGTGTAAACATCATCAAGAGGCTCAATATTGTCTTTGAAGTTATTCAAATGACCTTCTGTTACACGAGCCAAAGCTGGAGCTTCTCCACCACTAATCATCGTAGCAAGTCTAGTTTCATAGTCATCATATGGAATTGTAACCAATTCAATAACTACACCAGTTTCTTCTTCATAATCATCTAATAATGTTTGCATAACATCACCCTCTGTACCATCACTCCACCATAACATTTGTAGAGTTTCAGTTCCGCCACCACAGGCAGATAAAGCGAATACGCTTAGAACTAAAAGTAAACCTAAAGCTAATTTTTTCATAAATTCCTCCATTTTATTTTTTTGTTTATGTTAAATCCTGTTTCTTAAACAGTAATTTTTAACCCTTCATTCCAGTTTGAACCGTTCCTTGTACAAATTGTTTTTGGAAAATCAAGAAAATGATTAACATTGGAACCATCGAGATAGCTGACATTGCTAAAATTGAGCTATAATCTGAGCCATACTCTCCCGAGAAGTTCGCAATTGCAAGTTGTAAAGTATACTTGTCTGGTGAACTGATCGCAATCAGTGGCCAAACATAATCATTCCATCTCCACATAAATGAGAAGATTGCCAACGTAGCGATAGCTGGCTTTGCATTTGGTAAAATGATAAATATGAATATTCTTAGTTCAGATGCTCCATCAATACGAGCTGACTCAATGATTTCATCTGGTATGGTAACAAGATATTGTCTCATTAAGAAGATACCTGTTGGTGTTGCTGCAGCAGGAATAATCAATGCTGCCAACGTATCATACATTCCGAATGTTTTTAAAACACTGAATATCGGAACCATAATTACTTCAAGTGGTAACATAATTGTTGATAGAATAATCATCATAATAATGGTCGCACCCTTAAATTTGAATTTTGCCAGGGCGTATCCACTCATTGTATTGATTACGACTGCAAGGAAAGTTGATGTTGTCGCAACAACTAAAGAGTTGATGATATATCGGAAAAAGTCACCTCTGCTTAAAGCATATACGTAATTCTCGATTGTAAATTTTCTTGGAAAGAATGTTGGAACTGCGGTAAATAAGTCGTTTGATGTTTTAAATGACGATAAAATGATATAAAGTACAGGTGTTAAGAAAACCAGTACAATTGATAAAGCAAGAATGTATTGAAATGTTAGTTTTCCTTTCATTCGTGGCTTCCTCCTTTGGATAGATAGAAGTTTAATCCTGTAATAATCGTCACAAACAATAACATAATAACACTCATTGCACTTGCATATCCTACCTGATAGCTTCTAAATGCCATTTCATAAATATATTGAACAGTAAATTCAGTTGCATCGAATGGTCCACCACCAGTTAAAGTAACAACAAGTGGATAGGTTTTAAACACTTCCATGGTGACAAGAATAAATACCATCACCCTTGCTGCTTTCAAAGACGGCCAAGTAACATACAAGAAACGTTGCACTCTATTTGCTCCATCCATTCTTGCCGCTTCATATAATGAAACCGGAACACTGAATAAGGCTGCAACAAATATAATCATATAATATCCTGCTCGTGACCAAACAATCGCAAACACTACTGCCACCCATGCAAATAATGGATTAGTAAGTGTATCAATTGGATCAAAGCCAAACACTCCTATCAGTTGATTAAACATTGATCGATCGGTTGCCAATATCCAGTTCCACATAATCCCTACTACTACAGCCGATATCATAACTGGCCAATAATATGATGCACGGAATAATCCAACTAATTTTAGAGGTTGAACCAATAATACTCCCAGTGCCAAAGAAACGACAAATACAATTGGGACAGTTACTATAACTAATGAAAAAGTATTAATTATTGCAGCGATAAAATCCTCATCTTGGAACAATCTTATATAATTTTCTAACCCAACAAAATCAGGTGTACCGAATGTGAATAAGGTCATATTGGTAAATGAATAATAAACACCAATCAATGCAGGATAAATAATGAAAATTGAGAATATAAGTAAATTGGGTGTTAAAAAGAGATATGGTATAATCTTTTGTTTCGCCTTATATACTTTAAACGATTCTTTGCGCATTACTCTATTCCTCCATTTCCATATTTATGAGTAATTGTTTGAAACAATTCTCTAAATGGTGAATCTGATTTATAGAAAACTGGGGGATATCCAATCATTGCATCTACAGTTATATTCCCACCTTTATATTGTTCTCCAGTCCACAAATGAATCCAATCATCTTGTGGTAAAAAAACTTCTTTTTGAATTTGATGTTCTGATACAACCGGAACTACAATTATGTCTTTTCCAAACATGTATGAATACTGTATGTCATATAGAACTATTTCATCTTCATAATGCATGAACAATGGACGTTGTAATGGATATCCTTTGGTTGCTGCTTCGTTATATAATGATGAAATATATGGCTTTAGTTCTTGTCTAATTTTAGTCATTCTCGATAGTAGTTGTAATGTCTTACTATCATTATAGAACTGGAAATTTTCAGATGGTCTATTTCCTTCATGGGTTCTCATAATCGAAGAAAACACACTCATTTCAAGCCAACGTTCAAATAATTCTTTGGATCTGATATTTCCATATAGACTTGTATACCCACCAATATCACTATGGGTAAATGGATTCCCAATGATTCCAACAGACAATGCTGACGGGATAACAGAAGCAATTCCATCATGCAATTCCCAATTAACACTTTGGTCTCCTGCCCATAATGCAGTAGCGTATTTCTGAGATCCAAAATTACCACTTCTCATAAAGTAGAATACTTGCCCAAGCTTACCAGCTTCAACCACTGCTTCATAATTGCATTTTGCCCAAAGTACAGGCCATTCATTATGCATTATGAGAGCATCTTTTTTATTATATAAAACACAATCAGTTGGTAGGTATTCACCAAAATCTGCCATCCAACCTTTCACGCCCAAATCAATAATATTTGTTTGAATGATGCTTTTATACCATTCAAATGCCTTTGGATTTGTTAAATCAACAGCTCCACAAAAGAATTCTCCAAAATCTATAAGATACACATCTCCTTCTTTATTGAAGACCAAATAATCATTTTCTTTTGCTTCAATAAAGAGTGATTGTTCTTCCAATAAAAACGGACATATATATGTTAGGAAAGCTACTCCTTTTTTATTCAACTGTTTGATTTGCTCAACCAATCCAGGATATACATCCTCGTTCAATGTCCAATTCCAAAATAGTCTTTTTCCAAATGTAGTATGTTTATATCCTGCCCAATCTTGACACCAGAGTCCAGATACTTTTACATCAAACTGTTCTGCTAACGCCAAATATTCAAGCACCTTATTCATTCCACCTTGAAGACCTAACACAATTCCATCAAGTAAATATTCTGGAAGAACTGGTGTTCTACCAACAAAATCAGTAATATCTTCTACAAGATCCAAATACGTTTCTTTTGAAGATATGATAATTTCTCTTGGTGTTTCCCAAAAATGCAATTCGTGAAACTCAGGATGTTCAAAATTAAACTCTGAATAGGCATAAGAATCAGCATGAAGCCAGTACTTTCTAGTAGAAACATATGTTGCCTCAGGGTAATATGTATTGTAATAATCTCCACCTGAACCATCGGCTTTATCGGCATAAAAAGTAGTTAAGGACGTTTTATCTCTTCCAACACCTGGCTCTGAGGTAAACAAGGGAAAATTTCTACCTCTTAGGTTAAAGTATGAGGCTTGTTCTCCACACCCATAGACTTTTTCCTCAGCAGTTGCATATATTCTCATCCAAAATCTATTGATGTAATTATTTGTTGATAGACTGATGTGTAATCTGTCATCTTTTTCAACTAGTTTTATTTTTAATTTCATATCGCAATGACTAAAGATAATAACATTTCCTTCAATTTGATAAGAATCAAGGCCGATTCTTTCCTCAATAAAGTCTGATATGTCAAAGTTACCACGATAATGTTTGATTGTCTCAATTCCACTTCCTACAAAAAATGCAGGATTTTTCTTTCGGTGACTAATAACCAATTTTTCGTTGTGGAATATATCTACTCCGTTGCTCTTCTCTTTGTAATTAATCATAATAGACCTCTTTAAAATGTAACTTTGTAGTTTTGTCCGGTTATTCCAGGATGGGCACCTTTATCAATCAATGTCTTATTATCAACATGTGCTAGTAGCCACTTATTTGTTTTAAACAACAATTCGTTTTCTAGTGTTCCTTTATTTTTTGCTGATACAAATGAAACATTTGTACCTTTCGGTAAAATTACTCCGCATTTAAATCCAGTCTCTATAACTCGACATGGAGAAAAATGCAATACTCCAGCATTAATTTCAATTACAGAATTTTTTGGTATATAAAATGCTTCTAATTTACTTGAATCATAAGTGTTATTTTCAATATCACATGAATGACCAAGTAGTAAAACCATTGGAGTCGCAGCAATATTTACTTCTGATGATTTGTGATACTCTAATGCATTCATATATGAATTGTTTCCATTGACATATCCAAATTGAATTGGGATTTGTCCAAATACATCATCATATGGAGAAACATCCTGTAGTGATAAAAAGAAATCCTCATCATGAGCAATATAGACATTTCCACTTTTCGGAATGTCTAACTTATTTAAATATATAAATGCATCATGGAACAAGTCACTTTGTAAAATTTTACCATATGCTCCGAAGGCTTTATCTGTATAATTCTTTATCTTTATACAAGGATTTTTCTTTATTAAATTATCAATCATATTTTCCACCAAAATATGTAACCGCTTTCCTTTAAATGTAAAAAAAATAGATTGCTGCATTTGCTTATAAGGCTCAATAATCTAAAAGATAATAAACAAAATAATCTATCTAGCATTATTTCTACATTAATTTTATCACTAAAATTTTCTGTTTTCAAGAAAATTTAATATTTTTTTATACAAATATGTATCTTTTTATTCAAAATATAATCAATTATTGTAAAACATGTGAAATGACCATCCATTTAAAACTTACTATAAAAGATATAGAAAAGAGAAAAATACTACCACTATTTTCTTCAATAACCTCTCGAATATCTTTTCAATAACCAATTTGCATTTTATAATACTTAATTGAAATAAATTTCATAAGAAAAGACAATGCAAAATCTACATTGTCTAATAACTTTTAGTGTTATATTAAGTTCCTATTTGAATACTTTAGTAATAGTCTTAATTATACTTTTTGTAACTTGATCAACTTTGATTGAAATATCTCTAAATGCATCGATCGAAGTTTTGTAATAGTTCATCTCTAAAGTCCTCACTTTCTGAACAAAGTTTATTAAAATCGATTCTATTATACTGCGATTAAAAGAAATGTAAATAGATATAGCAATGAACACGCTTTCTTAAATAAATCAATTTTTATTAATGAATTTATTTTGATCTAAAATGACATTATCAAAGGCATTCAGATATATTGCAGTCACTTTTAAGTTTGATTATAAAAGTAATTTGTATTCAAACTGTAATAATGATAAAATGAGATAAGTGTAATTTCTTAATTAACGCATTTATACATTGATATTTTCATAAGGAGAAATATATATGAATGAAAAATTCTATAGTAATTTGATTCAAAATTTACCAAGTGGTTATGGATTCCATAAAATAATTGTTGATGAGAACAATATTCCTGTTGATTATATTTTTCTTGATGTAAATCCAACTTTTGAGCTGTATACTGGTTTGAAAAGAGAGGATATTATTGGAAAATCTGTAATTGAAGTAATTCCTCAAATAATTGAAGAAACTTTTGATTGGATTCAATTTTATGGAGATATTGCTTTGAACGGTGGAACCAAAACGTTTACTCAGTTCTCTGAACCTTTAAATAAGACATATAAAATCAAAGTATTTTCACCTGAAGAAAATTATTTCATTACTTTCTTTAGTGATTATTCTGAGGAACAAGAAACCATTCAGGTTTTTGACAAGGTAATAAAAAATGCTCCTGTACCAATAATGATACATGCAGAAGATGGAGAAGTTATGCAAATTAGTGATACATGGACTACTCTTACAGGGTATACTCCAGATGATATTTCAACTATTGCTGACTGGGCTAATAAAGCTTATGGACTAAAACAAGAAGAAATTGTTTCTTTTATTGAACAGTTATATAACTTGAAATCTAGTCAACATGATGGTGAATTTCTTGTGAAAACCAAGTCTGGCGAACAACAGCTTTGGGATTTTCATTCTACATATATCGGTAAATTACCTGATAGCAGAAAATTAGCTATGAGTGTTGCCTTAGACATTACAGAAAAAAACAAATTAGAAGAAACTCTGTCTTCTGAAAGAACACTATTTGAGTTGACTCTCTTATCTGTTGGTGATGGTGTTATTACAACTGATGCAAAAGGTCACATAACACTTTTAAACAATGTTGCAGAAGAACTAACTGGCTGGAAAAGTACAGATGCCATAGGAAAAAGAATCGAAGAAATTTTTCAAATTTACAATGAATTAACAGGAAAAAAATGCGAAAACATTGTTGAAAAAGTAATCCGACAAGGGAAGAGACAAGAACTTGCTAATTCCACAATATTATTATCAAAAGACGGTACAAAAAGACCAATCGCTGATAGTGCAGCACCAATCATTTTACACAATGGGGATGTTATTGGTTGTGTATTGGTATTTAGAGATTACACTGAGAAGTATCAAGAGCAAAGAAAGAGACAACAGTTGGTTGAAGAATTGAAGGACATGCAAATCTTACTCCAATCAAGTTTAGAAAGCACAAAAGACATCTTGATTATTTCACTTGATAGAGATTATAAATACTTATATTTTAATAAAACACATCAAAACGATATGGTATCTGCATACAATACACAAATTAATGTTGGTGATTGCATTTTCGACCATATGACAAACAAAAATGACATAGAAAGAATTAAAGCAAACTATGATAAAGCTCTTTCTGGAACAGCTCATACAACGCTAGAAAAATATGGTGACAAAGTAGTAAGTTATTACGAAACAAAATTCAACCCAATACACAATCTCCAAGGCAAGATTATTGGTCTAACAGTGTTTGCCGAAAATGTTACAAAAAGAATAGATATGGAGAAAACTATAATTTCCAATGAAAAAAGATATAGAGGTTTGATAGACAACTTAAAAGAGGGAGTAGTTGTTCATGCTCCAGATACAAAAATAATCTCTTGTAACCTAAAAGCTTCAGAAATGCTAGGCATTTCCATTGATGAATTGACTGGTAAATTCTCCAATAATCTTGATTTTAATTTTGTCTGTGAAAACTTAGACAAGATGAAAGTCAAAGATTATCCTGTTAATTTAATAAAATCTAATAATTCTCCAATCAAAGATCAAATATTGGGTATACAACAAAAGGATGAAAATAATCTGTTATGGGTGCAAGTTAACGGGATTCCAGTTTTATCTACTGATGGAACATTAGAGGAAATTGTAATCAGTTTTAAAGACATAACCTATGAGAGATTGCATCAAGAACAATTAGAATTCGCAGCCCACAATGACTATTTAACTGGATTATTCAATCGTAGATATTATGAGGAAACATTAGAAATTTTAGATATCGAAGAGAATTATCCACTTACTATTGTAATGGCGGACATAAATGGTCTAAAATTAATCAATGATGCATTTGGCCATGCAACAGGAGACAAATTGCTCGTTTCCGCCGCTAACCTACTACAAGAATATTGTAGACCAACTGATATATTAGCTAGGATCGGAGGAGACGAATTTGTAATCTTAATGCCCAAAACCAATGAGTCAGTTGCTGGAGAATTTATAAGTAACTTAAAACAAAAATCCTCAAAAATTGAAACAGAATCAATTCCATTATCAATTTCGTTTGGATATAGTTCAAAAACAATGAGTATTGAAGATATTCAAGAAGTATATAGAAGTGCAGAAGATTTAATGTATCGAGAAAAACTACTTGAAATTCCATCAATGCGTAGTAGTGCGATTGAGACTATTCTAAATACACTTTATGAAAAAGATCCAAAATCTGAAACTCATTCAAGAACTGTTTCTATCCTAAGTGAAGAAATCGCAAAAGCAGCTGGACTAAGCATACAAGATGTTTCAGAAGTAAAAACTGCAGGATTACTCCACGATATAGGGAAAATAATTATATCATCTTCAATTATTAACAAAACAGGTCTTTTGACTTCCGATGAATATACCACTATGAAAAATCATAGTGAAATTGGATTTAGAATCCTCAATTCTACACAAGATATGAGGAGCATCTCTAATATTGTTCTCAATCATCATGAAAGATGGGATGGTAAAGGATATCCACGAGGCATCAAAAAAGAAGAAATTCCATACAAATCAAGAATCATCTCAATTGCAGATGCATTTGATGCTATGACTAGTCTAAGAAACTATCGTGCTAGTATTAGTAAAGAGGAAGCTTTGCAGGAGATCATTGATCATGCAGGAACACAATTTGATCCTGAATTGGTAAAAATATTCGAAACAAACTTTGACAAAATCATCAGGATAGATTTATAAAAATAAAAACCACCCTTTCAAATAGGTGGTTTTTATTTAATATTTTTTTCGAATTTCTATAAAGGTTATTCAATTCGATTATCTATTCTAATTAATTGGTCTTACTCTTACAACATCGTGTTCTGTATACTCTGTATCTACTTGAATTTCACCAAATTCATTGATTGAACCTGTGATTTCTTGGATGAAGTTATCTACACCTTTAAAGTAAATTGATCCATCATAATCAACAATCAGATCGTTTACACCATTTATTTGTAGTCCTTCAGTAAGATTTACAACATCAAAGAAGTAGTAATTTTCTGTTGATAATTCTTCGTTAAATGTGAATTTTATTATTGCTGTTTCTGAATCATTAATAGCGATGAATCCATCGTCTACTTCTGTGATTTCTAACACTGCTGACATATTAGTAAATTTAACAGAATAGCGACTTGTTTCTTCATTGAATGTTAAGATGAAGTTTTCATCACCTTGTGTCCAAGAATCACTTTCAATTAAGTATAAATTTTCATCTAAAGCAATTGCTTGGTCGATTCTATAAATAAATTCATAAACTGAAACTCTTTGTTTTTGATATTCCATATTTTGAATATTGAATGTTGCTATAAACTCATTGTATTGTGGCATTGCTTCACCATATGCAAATAATACAGGCAATCCACTTCGCCATTCATTATATGTGTTCTGAATTTCATTTCCATCAGCATCTAAAATGATATAGTTTGTTGTACTTACACTACATCCTTCACTCATTGTACAAACATTTTGATTTTGTGATGAAACGAATGAATCTGCAGATATATTCATAGATTGTATAATTTTTTCACCTTGTTCAATTCTCTCTTGATTATATCCTAAGTGAATAGATTCTCGATTTGAATAAAGCAGATATACTGGATAATCTATTGTACAAGATGCTTGATTACATACAGAATCCATTTGTGTTCCAATTTGTTGGTATTGTAGCGTTGCTTGATCAAGAGTTGCTGTCACTTTAAATGGTGCAGTAGCTCCATATTGAATCCAAATACCATCTGTAAATGAATATAAAACTGAACCTAACTCATCAACGATTTCATAAACAGAATCTCCGTACCAACATCCGTTAATTTCCATACATACTTCTCTTTGTACTGTTTCATTGTAGACAACTTGTTTGTCTGTTTCGGCAAAGGTTATACTTTGATACAATAACTCACCATATTCAAAGTGAATTGAAAAGTATTGGTTTTCTGGTGTTGCATATGATTCATAACATCCATATTGATAAGAACAAGTTTCTGTTGAATATACAATTGATGTATTGTCTGTAATATTATATTCAATTCTAACAGGGACTGTTTCACCTAAACTGAACATCATATCGAAACTTCCATAATATACTTCTTCTCCTTCAATGTTATTAATCGAAACAGCAACATATCTCGGGCAATTTGCTTCTTCACATAATTCACCAACATAGTCTTTTTCGTATTCATATTCAGCACTATTGTCACTAGCTAACATAATTGTTTGAATGATTTTTTCTCCTTGATTAACAATTATATTTTGAGAGACCCATGTACCTTCATCACTAGTTGAATAGTCAATTAACATGATATTAACACTACAACCTATTTCATTTTCACATACTTTATCTTCTTCAAAATAAGATATCGCATATTCAATCGTAGAATTTTCATCTAATGCATAATTGTAAACGTAACTAGGAATTTCATCTTCTGGATAATATGTTCCATAACTTTGAAAACTCATAGCTACATTTGATTCTTCATCTAAGATTTGGTATGTTGTTTCATACCAACATCCATTGACATCTTCACAAGCAGGTCGTTGTGAATCAAATTCACTAACACTAACAAATTCTAAATCTGCTTCATAGTATACTGCTTCTCCATTTGAAATAACAACTTCAGCATACAGATAATCATCACCATATGCTTCTCCTTCAGGAGTAAACATATCGATTTGTATTCCCATTGTACAGTCGCCTTGGCATAAACTGTTTCGTTCACCAAGTTCGATATAATGAGATGTTAATTGTCCGTCTTCATCAATTGTATATAGTAGAGTTGTATAATATCCTAATTCTTCAACAAACTGTTCTTGATTGTTATAGAAGAA
>CAYSZV010000003.1:0-55915 GCA_964435595.1 uncultured Candidatus Izemoplasmatales bacterium
TATGGTGCAGCATCTAATGCATTTAAGTAGTTTTTGAATACCATTTCACTAAATGGAACCCATAAACTTGGTTGTGTTTCTGTATAAATTAAATCAAAACTTTTTAGTGATGTTAATACCATCCAATAGAATGGAATTAATACTAAAATACCGAAGAATACTAAAAATGCGTATACAACAACTTTAACAATAATTTGTTTCGTTCTTGATTCTCTTTCTTTATCTTTCATTTTTAGCACCTCCTAATAATGCACACGCTTTTTACCGACCATAACTTGAAGTCCGGTAAATACTAGCGTGATAGCAAATAGGATAATTGCCGCGGCGGCAGCTCTTGAAGCTGCTCCAGGCAACACAGTTATATTTTTAACTTCTTCATACACAAGTCCAACAAGAGTTATCAATGAATCTTTTGATAACGATCCCGGAGGAGCTAATGTAGGACCAAACATCCCAATAACAGTACGATAAGCTTTGAACGCACCGATAAATGAAGTAATCGTAATATACATAATCATTGGAGAAAGTAGAGGAACTGTGATTCTACTAAACACTCTCCATCTTGGTGTAGCGTCGATTCTAGCGGCATCATAATATTGCTTATCAATACTTTGAAGTCCTGATAAGAACACCATAATTTTAAATGCTAGACCTCCCCAAACAGTGTACACAAGTAGCGCGAACATTGCGCGTCCCCATGTTGCACCAGCGTTAACCCAAACAATTGCGTCAGCTCCAGTCGGTGCACCAAACCATCCTAATACCATGTTGAACAACCCATATTCTTTATTGAATATGAATGCAAATGCCATACCTACAGCGATTGCATTTGTTACATATGGTAAGAAGAAGATTGTTTGAAATATCATTTGAAATCTCTTAATAGAATTCAAGAATACTGATATTACAAGTGCAACAATTACTGAAACCGGTACTGATACGAATACGATAATTGCAGTATTCTTCAGCGCAGTCAGGAACATTCTATCTGTCAATATTTCCTTGAAGTTACCTATAAATGTAAATCCAGTTATTTCACCAGTAAGTAAGTTGTAGTTTTCTAAGAAAACGAGTACAAATGCATTTACTAGTGGATATAATGTAAATACTAACAGTAGAAGCATCGCGGGTGCCAAATATAGCCAGGCTCTAACGTTGCTTTGTCTTTCTAGCACTAGACTAGTTCTCCTGTTTCCTTATTAAATACAAATAATTTTTCTGGTCTAATATCGAAACTCACTTTATCTCCTGGCATAATTCGATGTTGTGAATCTACGATAACCCTATATGATTTTTGCTCAACAATGCTCTTAACTCCTGATCCGTCATCACCTTGTTCTGACTCTTCAAGAGGTGCTATAATTTGTGTTGGATCTTTTATAATCAGCGTTGTATCTCTACCTATCGTTTCAACTTGCCAAACCTCAGCATCCATTACACCTTTTTCAACATACACAAATCCTTCTGGTCTAATTCCCACAAACACTTCCTTAAGATCTGTTTTTAACTTCTTGATTTTACTGTCTCCAATAAACAAGTTTCCATTTTCAATAGTTCCATCAAATATATTGATAGGTGGAGTTCCTAAGAACTTAGCAACAAATAAGTTGTCTGGATAATCATATACATGTTGAGGTTCCCCAACTTGTTGTTCTTCCCCTAATTCCATTAATACGATTTGATCACTAATACTCATTGCTTCTTCTTGATCATGTGTTACAAAGATTGTAGTGATTCCAGTCTCACGTTGAATTCGTTTGATTTCTTCACGAGTTTGTAATCTCAATCTTGCATCAAGATTTGATAATGGTTCATCTAATAACAATACACGAGGTTTTTTAACAAGCGCTCTAGCAATAGCCACACGTTGTTGTTGCCCACCTGATAGTTGTTTTGGCTTACGGTCCATAAGTTCACCGATACCAACTAAATCAGCCATTTCTTGAGCTCTTTGTAATGCTTCATGCTTTGGAACTTTCATGTTTTCTAACGGAAACATAATATTTTGTCTTACAGTCATATGAGGATATAAAGCGTAGTTTTGGAATACAAGCCCTATACCACGGTCTTCGGGTGCCATATCAGTAACATCTTCATCACCGAAATAGATTCTACCTTCATTTGGATTTAATAATCCTGCAATCATATACAAGGTTGTTGATTTTCCACACCCTGATGGTCCTAATAATCCCACTAATTTACCTGATGGTATAACGATGTCTAAATCTTTAACAGCGACTGTTTCTGCCTTGTCTTTAGCCTGGAATATTTTTGTAATACTGTCTAATTTGATATCCATTGTATCTCTCCTAAAAAATAAATTTCTTTAACACTGTATTATACTATATTTTTAGTGATTTTTAAATGTTATTTTATAAAATTCAGACGAACATTCTCTAGGCTTTTGTTAAGGCTTATTTTTATAATAAATAAAAATAAAAAAGGATGCTTTTGCATCCTTTTTATGCTAAATAATTGCTATAAACGAACCATAATCCAAAAATAACTACTGCTACAATAATTAATTTAGATAATTTCTTTACAAGATCAATTGCTCCGAGGAAAATTACTAAAACCCCTCCGACTAAAATCCCTGTTTGAATTAATATATCTTGTTCTGTAAAGAAATCAAGTCCATCTTGTAAGTACCCTACAATCATTTCGGAGATACCACTAAAAAATTCTCCCTGTAAAAATGTTGTAATAAAATCCATAATTCCACCTCTTTCTCGCAATGTCTAACTACATTATAACAAAAAACATGTGTATAACTTATGAAAATCATTTGAAAATTATATTTTTCTTCTTCCTTCCAATGCTTTGAAGATAGTAATCTCATCTGCAAACTCTATATTTCCCCCCGCTGGTATACCGTGAGCAATTCTTGTAACGAGTAACCCAGTACCATCTAAGAGTCTAGATATGTATCTGGCAGTTGTTTCTCCCTCGTTGTTTAAATTCGTTGCGATAATAACTTCTTTAAATGTTTCATCTTTTAATCTTTCAAGCAAGGGTTTGATGTTGATATCATCTGGTCCAATCCCATTACTAGGAGATATAGCTCCATTTAATACATGATACTGACCGTGATATCTGTTTGTTTTTTCCATAACGATAACATCTTTCGCTTCTTCCACAACAATAATTGTTGATTTATCTCGAGAGTCATCCTTACATATATAACAAGGATCTGTATCTGTAATGTTTCCACAAATAGGACAGAAAAAAATTTCTGTCTTAATTTTTTGAAAAGCTTCTATGATTTGATCAATGGTTTCATTGTCAAATTTATTTACTGTGTGTAGAGCATAACGCTCAGCAGTCTTTTTTCCCACTCCCGGGTACTTTCTTAAAGACTCTATTAATTGCTCAATGCTTTGTGGATATCTCATTTCAATCACTTCCTAAAATAGTCCTGGAATTCCTCCACCAGTGAATTGTGACATAACCCTTTGTGTTTCATCATCAATTTTGGTAATACAATCATTTACTGCAACAGTAATTAAGTCTTGAAGTATTTCGATATCTTCCTTGTCTTCAATTACATCTGGGCTAATCTCAATCGTGTTCATTCTTTTGTTACCAAGAAACTCGACTTTGACAGCTCCGCCACCTGCACTACCATAAAAAGTAGAGGCTTCAAGTTCTTTTTGAGCTCTTACCATATCTCTTTGCATTTTTTGCAGTTTTTTCATCATTCCTGGATTCATTTTTTATCTCCTCTTCTTACTTTGACATTTTCTCTACCAAACAATTGAACAGCTTCTTTGACACTATCTGGTGTAAATGTGTCTGTTTTTTTTGTTTGTAATTTAATTTCTTTTAAACCTGGGTGAGAAATTGGTGTCAATTTAATCTTTTTGTTTCTATCTTTTCTCCACTCTTGTAAGAATTCAGCTGATACAGATTCCCACACTACTACCGGAACCGCCATATAGTCTAAATCTAATTCATGAAATGAAGATAACATTCCTTTAATCGTTTCTTTAATTTCTGGCTCCATCATTCTATTACAGGTTGATGGACTTGGGTATGAGATAATCAATGTGCTACCATCGGTAGCTACCAATCTTCCACTTGTGATTAATTTTGCATATTGCATGTCAAGTGGGCTGGCTACTCTTTCAATATCATACCATTTCTTATTAATCTTGATTTTTACTTCTCTATTACCATTATTCAATACATTTTCTATTATGCGTATATCATATGTAGAATAAGGTTCTTCTTCGACAACTTCTTCAAAGAAACTATTATTCTCTTCCTGTTCTGTATCAGCAATACTGAACAAATCTGTTGTTTCAGGTTCTTCTTGTTCGTCTATTTCTTCAGGTTCTTCGTCCTCTTCTTCGGAATCATCAAAAACAGATACAGTTGAAGGTGTCATTTCTATATCCTCTGAATCAAATTCTTCATCCTCTTCTATATCAAGAATAGGGTCATCTAAAGTGTTTTCTTGATCCGACTCTTCCTCGTCAGCTTCAAAAACAGGAGTTTCTTCCTCTTCATTTATTGTTTCAAGTTTTACTTCTTGTACACTCTCAACAACTGGCTCAGGAGTATACTTTTCTTCTATACGAATTTGAGATTGAGATTCAATATTTTCCAAATCAATCTTTAATTGTCTAATCTCAGCTTTTAAATCTTCGAATTGGTCTGCGACAATAATTTCTTGTTTTTCAATGTAATCAACCATCTTAATAAGTGCCAACTCCATATATAGTTTGGCGTTATTAGTGAATTTCATATCGTTTTGTGTTTTGTTTAACACACCAATGTAATAAAACACTAGATTATTTGATAAGTTGTTAGCCAACACTTTAAAGTCATCATCTTGATAAAGCAATTGATCACTTTCGTTTGTATTTGTGTTCTTATAAATCAATAAATCTCGATAGAACTTGATAAGATTTTCAACCAAACGTTGTGACTCTTTTCCTAAATCAACTAACTCATCTAATAATTTAATAGCTTTAACGGAATCATTTTCATAAATTGCTTGTGCAATTTCTAACAATCGTTCGTTTGATACGGTACCTCTAATTGCGTGAACATCATTTATGTTAACTTTTTTATCAGTATAAGAAACCACTTGATCTAATAAACTAATCGCATCTCTCATTCCGCCTTCAGCACTTTCTGCGATTACTTTAACAGCTTCTTGAGATATAGCAATTGCTTCATTGTCAATAATTGTATTCATGCGGATAATCATCTCCGGTACAGAGACACCTCTAAAGTCAAAGCGTTGACATCTCGAATGGATTGTTGCCGGAATTTTATGCGGTTCCGTCGTTGCCAAAATAAAGATGACATGTTTCGGAGGTTCTTCTAACGTTTTTAATAACGCATTAAACGCACCTTGAGATAACATGTGCACCTCATCAATTATATATACTTTGTATGTACTTACACCTGGTAAATACTTAACTTTATCACGTATTTCACGTATTTCATCTACACCATTATTTGAAGCTGCATCAATTTCAATAACATCACTAATTGTATTGTTATCAATTCCTTTACATATATCACATTCGTTGCACGGATTAGAGACTGGAGCTTGTTTACAGTTGACAGCTTTTGCAATAATCTTCGCAATCGAAGTTTTACCAGTTCCTCTTGGCCCACTAAATAAATAAGCATGCGCTATCTTGTTATTTTTAAGCGCATTCTTAAACGTTCTTGTGATATGTTCTTGTCCTGCTATTTCTTCAAAATCTTTTGGTCTATATGTACGATATAACGCCTTATATGCCATATACTTCACCCTCTTAATATTTTAAAAATGTGTAACTCTATTATAAAACAAAAAGACTATTTTTGATAGTCTTTTCAGCAATTTAATCTAATTTCTTTACTTCTCTAATAATAACTTGAATTGCCTTGTATTCTACTGTCGATTTTTTAAATTTTTTACCTAAATACTCATATGTCAAATCTGGCTTTTCACCTTCGGTTTTAATTGAATGCAGTTGCTTTAGTGTTTTTTGAAATCTATCTGAATCTTGTAATGTTCTATAGTCTTGAATGGAAAACCCACCCTCCATATTCAAGGCTACATTTGCATCACTTACAAACTTATCAAATCCATCTTTTTGTTCTTTAGCTTTTCTTTGTTTGGGAAAAATTTTATCAAAGATTTTATCAAACACAAAGAGAAAAACTGTGAAAACAGTTGGAATTATAAATGCCAACAACACCAAGTTCGTATCTAACGTTCCCGTGCTAACCCAATTGATTACAACATATATAGCTATAGCTAATACCGCTATACCGAAAATCATAAAGTAGTATTTAAAGTTCTTTTTTGGTCCCATTTTTATCACCCATATGTTATTATACACTAAACATACATTATGATATAATGAAAATGGTGATATTTATGAATAGAGATACAATCGCAGCAATCTCAACCGCGCTCGGACAAGGTGCAATCAGCATTGTTCGACTCAGTGGAGACAATGCAATTAAAGTCACAAACAAAATATTTAAAGGCAAAAACTTATCTAAGGTTGAGTCTCACACAGTTCACTATGGACATATTGTTCATAACGAAATAGTCATAGATGAAGTCTTGGTGAGTGTCTTTAAGGGCCCAAAAACATTTACTACAGAAGACATTGTTGAAATCAATTGTCACGGTGGTGTTTTTGTTGCGAACAAAATCCTTCAAGCTATATTAATTGAAGGTGCGAGACCAGCAAATCCAGGAGAATTTACTGAAAGAGCTTTTTTGAATGGTAGAATTGATTTAACACAAGCAGAAGCAGTAATGGATATTATTGAAGCAAAATCTGATTTAAGCCTTTCTTTGGCAAACAAAGGGTTAGATGGTGAGATTTACAGATTGATTGCCGATCTTCGATCTGAATTACTAAACACAATCGCTCACATCGAAGTAAACATTGATTATCCAGAATATGATGATGTAATTGAATTGTCAAATTCTATTATTAAACCAGCAATCGAAAAATTAATCATAAGAATTCAAAAACTATTGGAAAAAGCCTCTTATGGAAAAGTCATTAAAGATGGAGTTAAAACAGCAATAATCGGAAGACCAAACGTAGGTAAATCAAGTCTCTTAAACGCTTTATTAAGAGAAGAACGAGCTATTGTTACAGAAATCCAAGGAACAACACGAGATACCGTTGAAGGTAGTGTTAATATTGGTGGTATCATATTGAATCTAGTTGATACAGCTGGAATAAGAGAATCTAGTGATATCGTGGAGAGTATCGGAATATCAAAAGCAAAAGAGGCAATTGAAGAAGCCGAATTAATTTTGTTCGTTTTAGACAACAGCCAAGCTCTCACAGAGGAAGACAAACAACTATTAGAGCTCACAAGAAATAAAAAAAGGATAGTAATTGTAAACAAAACGGATATCAACAAGACAATTGAACATACCTTGGATAATACAGTATCAATATCGGCATTAAATAAAACTGGTATTACTGAACTAGAAGACTTGATTCGTTCGATGTTTTTAACTGGCGAAATCAATATAACAGATCAAACATACCTTTCAAATGCAAGGCATATCGCCAAACTTACAGATGCGGTTGGAGCACTAAAAGAAAGCATTATTGCAATAGATGATGAAATGCCAATTGATATGGCCGAAATAGATTTGAAAAATGCTTGGCAATTACTAGGAGAAATCATTGGAGATACTTCATCTACTTCACTTTTAGATGAATTGTTCAGCAAATTTTGTTTAGGAAAGTAATTGTTAAAAAACATACATTAATTATACAAAGAAAAAACCCTTCAAAAATGAAGGGTTTTATTATTTCATAATCCACTCAAATAGTTTTTGAGCCGCTTTTTCTGGACCTTTTCTTTCATATCCATCAATTGCTAGTTTTGTATATATTTCTCCCACTTCTGTGTTGTTGTTATACAAGACATCGAATACTCTTTTGATAATTTGTTCGGATTGTTCTTTACGTTGTACTACACCAAATGGATTTGCAAAGTAAGAATCAATCACACCCAACTCGCTTGTTGTTCCTTTTGCTTTTCGAGTTCCCTTCTTAAAGATATCAATTGCTGCATCTTTATCATCAATAAGTCTGAGTACTTGTTTTGCGTTAACATAATTATTTGCATATAAGAAAATATCAACCTTATATCCTTGCATAATGTCTTTATAGCTACTTACAGGATATAATAGTCTTGCATTTATCTTATGCGGATTCATAAAAATACCACGATCCATTGCTTCAAATGCATATCCATCAGCTAAGTCATCTAGTCTTACAAAAGCACCGACTTCAGTTCCATATCCATATATTTTTCCGTTTTCAACCTTAAATACGCCCATATCATCAAAAATAATTTTTATTTCTTTTAGATATTTGCTTGATAATGTTCTAAATGCTTCAAGGCTTTCTGATTTTCCTGCACCACTATCTCCCATGATTGCAATGTTGGCTTTTTTCCCATTCTTAAGTGTTACATTTACCATAGCACCATGAATTGGTAAGTTACCTCTATCTATCATACGTACGTTGTGTAATGTTAAAATCATTTTTTTCATATATCCGAAGTAATCTATTTCGTCTGACGAAGATACAAACCCTACGTAAGTGTCATTTTCCTTATCATGATAAAACACTGTTTCTTTTTTATTGTCTTTGATTCTTTGCCCAAACACATATACCAAATCAGGATCTTTATACTTGTATTCATCTGGCTTAGCTAATTCAAACAAATTACATAATGAAATCCCGTGATTCATGAAATCTCTATGAAAGTATATAAAGGCTAAGGATTCTCCTACTTTTGCCGGATAGCAGAAGTAGTGTGATTTATTCATTGGTAAGTTTATGATTGGATTGTCATACACTTCTTTAAACACACCTGAACGTGTATTCTTTTTGGGGTAAATGACAAAAGGAGGTGTAAACACAATAGATTTAATAAATTCAATTCCATTTAGAACGTCATAGTAATTGAATATCTTACTTTGATATGGCGTCAATACAATTCCCGCATTGATTCCTGCCGATAATTGGCGATAGATATTATGGTGTTCTCCTAATATATTTTCTTCAATCCTGCGATATGTATTTAATATGATGTTTAAAAAGGCATTGTTTGCATCAATGAAATTTACATTTTGTATTCCCTTATCACTACCGTTAGATTGAATCAAGGCATATCGTTCAAGACTTCTCCAATATGAGTATAACCCTTCAATGAAATCAAATAGCAAATCCTTGTGAGACAACATTCCTTTATACAAGTTATTCAATCTAGCAACATCTTTTTTATCCAAAGACAATAACAACTTAAATAGCTCAGTATAAGTCTTTACAATATTTTCTTTTGGAATTGTTTTCGTTATTTTATCATATAAAACAGAATCCTTTTTTTGCAAAGTCTGAATGTATTTCTCTAAGACTCTTTTAAAGCCAAAACTGCTTAATAATTCTTCTGAATTATCGCAAAATTTCACACTGAAATTCATTATTACATTGCTTCTGTTTTGTGAATATTCTTTGATCATAAATATCACTCCTCTTACTTATATTCTACTAGAATAAGACTCACATATCATTATGTAAATGCTTTCAAAAAGGAGACACTGTCTCCTTTACTCCCAATCATCGTAAATTGTGTGCTCTTTTCGATCCTGAACATACCTATATATACTATCTAAATTTACATTCTCCGCGGCTCTAAATATGTTTTTATCAACATCTGGATCATTTTCTTTCAATCTTCTAATCAACAGTTTTGTTTGATATCTTTTTGATGCAGTATTGCAACCAGTAAGTTCACATCCGCAATCCATTGTTGTGATATTATTTGAATCCATAATTCTTTGTATATCTTTTTCTTTAATTAAGTACATTGGTCTAATTAATGTTAACCCCTCAAAATTAGCTGATTTTAGCTTTGGCAACATCGTTTTAACTGTCCCTGCATATAGAATGTTCATCATGGTGGTTTCTATCACATCATCAAAGTGATGTCCTAGAGCTAATTTGTTACATCCCTTTTCTTGTGCTTGTGCATATAAGTGGCCTCTTCTTAGTCTTGCGCACATATAGCAAGGATAGTCTGAGGCTATCTTCTTCACTATTTTAAATACATCATATTTTTGAATATTCAATGGCACTCCTAAGTTCTTGGCATTTTCGAAATGTAAGGATAAATTTTCTTCACTAAACCCGGGATCCATACTAATAAATTCAATATCAAAATTTACCATCGGATGCTTTCTTAATTCTTGTAGTAACTTAGCCAAAAGAAGACTGTCTTTACCACCAGACATGGCAATAGCAACCTTGTCTCCCTCTTCTATCATGTTATATTTTTTGAGTCCTTTAATGAACTGAGTCCACAAGACGCTACGATATTTTTTTATGATGTCTCTTTCAAAATTCTTTGTTAATTCTATATTCATAATTATCACCTATTTTATTATAGTAACGCCATTATAACTTAACTTCATTCAAAACAAAAAATAATTAAAAGTAATTTTCTTGTATTTTTATTAATTTAGATGTATAATTTGGGTATCACAGCAAACGGAGGTGAGTTTATGTCATTTGTATGGGCATCAAAAAAACCAAAAGATGGTGTTGCAACTTTGTATGAAAGTAACATTACTTTAAACAAAGCAGCTAGCACTCACTTTGAACGAGCCTACAGTGTCTTATTAGGATTTGATCCTGATGGTAGACGTATCGCTGTAAAGCCCGTTTCAAAAGAAGAGGTTGATTCAGGTACAATCCCTGAAGAAAAAAGACATAAAATAACTGTGAAGTCAAGTTACGCAAGAGTTAGCAATAAAAAATTTATGAAAGAGGTAGCTCTAAGCACCAATTTGGATTTGGTAAACGGTAAATCATTTAAGTTCAAAGCGGTATGGAGTAGACCTGATTCAGCTCTAGTAATAGATCTGGACAACAAGGAGGAATAATCTATGGATGGAACTATTTTTATCATCATTTGGGCAGTATTAATTATTTTAGCTGCATTGATTGAAATGAACACAATGGATTTAACTAGTATTTGGTTTAGTGTTGGTGCTTTGATTGCATTGATCCTAGCTGTTGCAGGTGCCGATGTGTGGCTTCAAGCAGCGGCATTCTTATCGGTAACCATCATTCTTATTATACTGGTTAGACCAATCACAAAACGTTATCTAAAGACCAATGTCATTAATACCAACACAGACCGTCTAGTTGGTAAAGTAGCGACATGTACTAAGTATATTCCTGCTGGTGAACGTGGAGAAGTTAAGATTGACGGTAAATATTGGATGGCAGTTACAACTAGCGAAGAAGACATTGAAGTGGATGAAAAAGTTGAAGTGTTAGCCATCGAGGGTGTAAAACTAGTTGTGGATAGAATTCAGTAATGAGAGTAGGCCTTTTTAAAAGATCCGCTTCATTCTTACTTGATATTATGCCAATTATCATGATAGTAATGTTATTACAACAATGGTTTATTGCTGGTATTATCAAAAATTCAATCGATCCGAACTACAATCAATTAGAGGTCGAATATTTCGAACTTCTCGAACAAAGAGATGCTGAAATTGAACCATATTATCAACAATATGAAGATGGTGATATAACAGTAGAGCAATTTGAAGCCTTTAGAGATCCAATTAACAATGCATTTTTGGAAGACAACACGGACTTAATAAACACCGTTATTATTCAGTATTGGCTTTATGCCATTATGTACTGGATTATCAGTACAAACCTAATCTATATGATTTACGTGCTTGCATTCAAAGGACAAACATTGGGTCGTAAAGTAATGAAAATAAAGCTCGTTGGAAACGTGAAATGGTATTCCTTAATATTAAGAGAAATATTATGGAAAACATTGTTCTACGTTATTACATTTAGCGCAGGTGTCGCAATCGACATTGGCCTAATTGCATTTACAAAAAAGAAACGTACATTAAGAGATATGTTTAGCAAAACATATCTAGCATTTGAAGGGGTAGACTACCCGTTCTAAAAAAATTTAAGGAGGAATAAATTATGCCAACTGGATTAATAGTATTCATTATACTAGCAGTATTGGTGATGATAGTTTTATCACTATCATTTATACTTGTAACACAAGCAAACAGATTTGTCATTGAACGTTTAGGAGGGTACCACACAACATTGGACCAAGGGTTACACTTTGTAATTCCATTCTTTGATAGAGTGAAAAAGAAAATTTCAATCAAAGAACAAGTAGTGGATTTTCCACCTCAACCAGTTATCACAAAAGATAATGTAACAATGCAAATTGACACAGTAGTATTTTATATGGTAACAGATCCTAAGTTATATACTTATGGAGTTGAACAACCAATAAGAGCTATCGAAAACTTAGCAGCAACTACATTACGTAATATTATTGGGGACCTAGAATTAGATGAATCATTAACTTCTAGAGATATCATCAATACAAAAATGAGAAACATCTTGGATGAAGCAACCGATCCATGGGGAATCAAAATTATTCGTGTTGAAGTTAAAAATATCATTCCACCTAAAGATATTCGTGAAGCGATGGAAAAACAAATGCGTGCAGAACGTGAACGTCGTCAAGATATCTTATTAGCTGAAGGGAAGAAAAGAGCAGCAATCCTTACAGCTGAAGGGGAAAAAGAATCACAAATTTTACGTGCTGAAGCAGAAAAAGAAGTTCGTATTAGAGAAGCCGAAGGGAAAGCGCAAGCAATCCTTACAGTACAATCTGCAACTGCAGAAGGTATTACGCTAATCAAAAATGCTGGTGCTGATGAAGCGTTCTTAAGATTGGAAGCTTATAAAGCAATGATTGAAGTATCTAAAGGACAAGCAACGAAATTAATCATCCCTTCTGATTTACAAGGTATGGTTGGAGTAGCTGGAACATTAGCAGAAACATTTAAATCAGATAAAAAGTAAATCAAAAGGACGATAACTCGTCCTTTTTTTTGATTAAAATTCGCAATTTCTAGGTGTTCTCGGGAATGGAATAACGTCTCTAATGTTTTCTACCCCTGTCATATACATCAACATACGATCAAATCCTAGACCAAATCCTGCATGTTGACATCCACCATATTTTCTTAAATCCAAATACCACCATAAATCCTCTGTTGGTACATTCATTTCCTCCATACGCTTCAATAAGAAATCCAAACGTTCTTCACGTTGACTTCCACCAATCAATTCACCACTACCAGGTACTAATAAATCCATAGCAGCAACTGTTTCATTGTCATCGTTTAATCTCATATAGAAAGCTTTGATATCTTTTGGCCAATCAATTACAAAAACAGGTCCATCAAAGTGTTTTACTATGTGTTTTTCATGTTCTGTAGCCAAATCTTCTCCATGTTTTGGAAGGTTTTCGAATGTTTGTCCAGAAGCCAACAAAATATCAATTACTTCCTTATGTGTTTTTACAACAAAATCACTTGTTAGTACTTTGTTTAGTTTTTTCAATAATCCTTTTTGAACAAACTTATCAAAAAATTCCATTTCTTTTGGACAACGATCTAAAACGTATTTAATGATGAATTTCACCATATCTTCGGCTAATTTCATATCATCCTTCAAATCTGCGAAGGCAATCTCTGGCTCAATCATCCAAAATTCACTAGCATGAGTAGTCGTGTTTGACTTCTCCGCTCTAAATGTTGGTCCAAACGTATAAACATCTTTAAATGCTAAAGCAAATGCTTCAGCTTCTAATTGCCCAGATACTGTTAAGTTTGCTTTTTTATTAAAGAAATCCTTTGAATAGTCAATTTCTCCATCTTCTAATCTTGGAAGGTCATCCAAATCAAGCGTAGTTACTTTAAACGTTTCTCCTGCACCTTCGGCATCGCTAGCCGTGATCAATGGTGCTGCAAGATGAACAAAATTTCTTTCTTGAAAAAACGTGTGAACTGCATGTGTTAACACACTACGCACTCTAAATACAGCACTAAATAAATTTGTTCTTGGTCTTAAATGTGCATTTTCTCTTAAAAATTCTCTTGTGTGTCTTTTTGGTTGAATTGGATAATCTTCCAATGAGTCTCCAACCAATTCGACGTCTCTAGCCTTGATTTCAAAGGGTTGTTTGTTATTTGGTGTAACTACAACTACACCTTTAATTCTAACTGAACTACCAACTCTGTATTTTTGTACATCTTTAAAATTAGATAAAAATTCGCTTTCATATACAACTTGAATCGTCTCAAAAAATGTCCCATCATTTAAATTGATAAACCCAAATTCTTTTTGAGCACGGTTATTTCTAACCCAACCATATAAAACAACTTCTTTTTGGTCTAATTCGCTATATTTCTCATATAGCCCTCTAACATCTACTTTCATTTAAAAATCCTCCTATTCAATAAAAAACGTCCTTAAACATAAAGTCTAAGGACGAAAACATTCCGCGGTACCACCTTGATTCTAGATTTCTCTAGCTCTTGACTCCTTTAACGCAGGATTACGGATGGTTCTACTTAATTCTTCCATCACTCATGGTGTTATTCATACAACTCTTATCATCTAGCTTTCACCTTCCTAGACTCGCTTAAGATAGAAATTTGTATTACTTGTCCAATCATCGTTATATCAATATGATAACAAAACAATATGAATTGTCAATATAAAACGTTACTCGATTTCTTCTAAATCCTGAATTTCTACTGCGGCAATTTCATCAAAACGTTTTCCTATTTTTGCCGTTGTATTATGAATGTTTTTCACGTCTTTTGTGACAGTGTCAATTGTTCTAGACAACTTATCCCAGCGATTTTTGTATCGATCAAACTCTTGACTGAGTTTAATTAGTTCTTCTTGAATCACTTTCGCGTGTTTATCTCGTTCCATATTCTTAAGCAATACTTGCACTGTTGTTAGGAAACTCATAAGAGTAGTAGGAGAGGCAATCCAAACTCTTTTGCGCTGTGCATAGGAAACCAAATCTTGATGATATGCATTGATTTCTGCGAAAATTGCTTCAGCTGGCAAGAATAAGACTGCTTGGTCAGCCGTTTCAGATAAAATGATATATTTTGATGCGATATCGTCAACATGTTTTTTTAAATCAGATTTAAATTTGCGAGTCGCTTCTAACCTTTCGCGATCAGTTAATTCTCTATCAACCATTCTTCGATAATTTTCTAGTGGAAATTTAGAATCAATTGCCAAATCTCCCATTGGCTCTCCAACTTTAAGTAACGCATCTACAACCTTACCATTTGATAATGTTGCTTGTGTTTGGAAAATTCTATTGTTATTTTCACCAAAAATTGACTCTAGTATTTGATTCAATTGGACTTCTCCGAAGGTACCTCTAGATTTCTTATCTGTTAAAATATTTTGTAGGTCGACAACTTCAGAAGAAAGTTTTTCAATATTTTTTTGTGCTTCATCGATTTTTGATAATCTTTCTACGATATTTTGAAATGTTTGATTTGTTCTTTTAAACCCTTCAGTTAAGCGGTTTTCAACTTTTTCATTAATTCCTACCATTTGATCGTTTAAAGTTCTCGATAAGGTTGCAAACCTATCAATAATTTGCTTGTTTAGTCCGTCTTTAAACAAATTAAGTTCCCGAATTGATTCTATATTTCTTTGATTAATCACTTCACTAATGTCATGTTTAAGTCCCTCATTTTCTTTGATGGCACTCTTGTTTAAATTGTGCATTTCTTCTATGATTAATTTTTGTATTTCATTTGTATCAATTTCATCGTTTTTATTTGATTTTACAACCACAATTATGAGTATAATTACTAGTAAAAAAACACTCAATGAACCCAAAATCAGTAAATATATATCCACAGTATCACCTCATAAATATTATATCATTTTTCGCATAAAAAAAGTAGACGAACCGTCTACTTTTCATTGCTTGTTGAATCTTGATACTCAAAGAGTTTACTAAGCGGTCTATCTTGAAGAATATTTATCACACCTTGTGCTAAAATCTTCCCAACATTTAATTGTACAATCTTATCTATTTTCTTATATTCTGGAAGTTTAATTGTGTTCATACAAACAACTTCTTTAAGTACAGATTTCTCAATTAATTCAATAGCTGTACCACTTAATAACGGATGAGTACAAGCAGCATATACTTCTTTTGCACCTGCATCCATAACTGCTTGTGCAGCTTTTGTAATGCTTCCTGCTGTATCAATCATATCATCAATAATAATTGCAGTTTTACCTTCAACATCTCCGACAAGTCCCATAACTTCCGAAACATTTGCTCTTGGACGTCTTTTATCTATAATCGCTATTTGGCAACCCATTACGTCACCCATTTTTCTTGCTCTAACAGCTCCACCGTGGTCTGGAGATACAATTACAATATCTTCTAAATTCTTATGTTTAAAGTAATCAACAATAATCGGTAATGCTCTAAAGTTGTCAATTGGAATATCAAAGAATCCTTGGATTTGTGATGCATGCAGATCCATAGCTATAACCCTGGTTGCTCCTGCAGTCTCTAGTAAGTTTGCGACTAATTTAGCCGAGATTGGTTGTCTTGATCTTGCTTTTCTATCTTGCCTAGAATAACCATAATAAGGCATTATAATGTTAATCGATTTTGCAGAAGCGCGTTTCATTGCATCAATCGTGATTAACAATTCCATTATATTCTCATTTACAGGTTCATGTGTTGGTTGTACCAAAAAAACATGATATCCTCTAACTGTTTCAGCAACATCAATGCCAATTTCACCATCGGCAAATCTGCTTAAATCAATTGAACTTAATGGAATTCCTGAATATTTTGATATTTCTTCTGATAATTCTCTGTTTGCGCTTAAACTGAATAATTTGACTTTAGTTCCGTCAATAATTGCCATGAAAAAGACCTCCAAAAAATATATATTTTCTCATACCGATAATACAATATCACTTTATAATGCGAAAAGCAAAAATAAAATGCAACTTCTATAAAAAAGTTGCATTTATCTACTTACTCTTCTTCGTCTTCTAAATTGTTGTATGCTTCAATTACTGCAGCTTCTATGCGGTTTCTAGTTTCTTGATTGATTGGATGTGCAACATCTTTAAACTCGCCATTAGGCATTTTTCTGCTTGGCATAGCAACAAACAATCCAGCTTTCCCGTCAATAATGCGTAATTCATGAACAACAAAACAGTCGTCAATTGTGATTGCAGCAATAGCTTTCAATCTGTTTTGACCATTAAATTTTTTTACCCTAACGTCTGTAATATTCATAATACACCTCGCAATTCCTTCTCTACTATCATAATTATATCACACGTGAAAACTTTTTCAAAATCATTTTTGTTGTAAATACAAACTATAAAGTTTTAGTTATCACTGTGTAATAAGGCCTATTTAGTTGTGAAACGGTGTTTTCTAAGTATTTCTTTTTACGATTCAATACAAACATGGTTGATCCACTTCCACTCATCAATACACCTTTTGTTCCCAACTCTTGAAGTTCATTTTTGATGTCTTTTACTTTTGGCTCTAATCTAAACGTTGTAGATTCCATAAAATTATACAAATTATTCATCACTACCCCTACATCTCTATTTCTTAGTGCTTGAACCATTTCTGTATAATTTCTATGAGAAAATTCATTTGGATCTAAATTTTCAAATACCATTTTCGTCAAAACAGGTACTTTTGGATTCACAAGTAAGACATAGGCTTTTAATTTAGCGTTGATAAATTGAATTTTATCTCCAACACCTTGTACTATAGCTAATTTATTATAGATACAGAATGGAATATCAGCTCCAAATCCAATTCCTAATTCTGCCATTTCATCAAGTTTCATCCCCAATTTGAACAAACGATTCAAACCCCTAATAGTAGCAGCAGCGTCTGCACTACCACCAGCAAGACCACCTGCAATCGGAATGTTTTTCTTAATTCTAATTTCTACTCCTTCTTTAATTTCAAATTCGTTCATTATAAAAGAAGCAACTTTATATATAACGTTTTCTTCGTCATTTTTTGTTATCTGTTTATTTGATACTATTTCAACTTTGTTCTCTTTTATTTTTTTAAACGTCAACAAATCATGTAGTTCAAGTGGCGTCATAACCATTTCCATTTCATGATATCCGTCTGGTCGTTTGCTTAAAACATTAAGAAATAAGTTGATTTTTGCATATGCTTTTTCTTTTATCATATTCATCACCTATACTTTATTTTAACACATTTCAGTTTTAATGAATCTATTATCTATAAAAAAAGCCCTATTGGGCTTTGTTTTCGTTCATATAATCAGAAATATAGATAAAATCAGTAACACCCAAACTCTCAGCTCGTGCAAGAGGATTGTATTCCAATTCTTCTAACATGTTGATAGTATATGCTTTTGGTATGTTCATAGAAGCAAACAGATTGTTTGCCAATGTTTTTCTTCTCTGAGAAAAAGATGCTCTAACAATCCTATAAAACAGTTCTTCGTTAGCTGGCGAGACCTCTAATTCGTCTTTTACTACTAATTTTACAATTGCGCTGTCCACATTTGGTGCTGGAATAAATACACTTCTAGGAACTTTGAGGGAAATTTCTGCATTTGTTTTATATTGAATCGCTATACTCAAAGAGTTGTAATCTTTTGTACTAGGTTTAGAAGTAAGCCTTCTAGCAACTTCTAACTGCATCATAAGAACCATTTCTTTTATCTCTTTTGATTCCTCAATAATCTTCATAATAATTGGCGTTGTGATGTAATAAGGTAAGTTTGCAACAACCACCACTTTATCATATTTTATACCCAAACTTTTAATATCTTCATCTATGCTGCTTTTTAGAAAGTCGCTATTTTTAATTGTTAACGCTCTATTTTTAAATGTGTTTTCTAATATTGGCATTAACTCACCGTCTATTTCATAAGCTAATACATGTTTAGACTGATTTAATAAATGTTCGGTAAGACTTCCCATTCCTGGTCCAATTTCAATGACCAAAGACTCTTTTGTTATAGAGGGTATGGCAACAATTTTTTGTAAAATATTTTGATCTACTAAGAAGTTTTGCCCAAACTTCTTTTTAATGTGAAACTCTTCACTTTTTATTGTTGCTTTCACATGTGTTGCTGTTCCAATTTTATTCATATCATTCTCCTCTCAACAAAAATTCTAACTCCTCTTTTGTAATATTAAACATATTTAGTTTCTTTAATAGTGTTTTTCCGTTACAAAGTCCTATACCGAGCGCTTCGGTAACTTTTTTTCTTAAGACTTTTGATCCTTTATCGCCAATTAAATTATAATAATATAAGTCTGTTATGATTAGATTTTTTGTATCGTTACTTTGTATGTATATTTTATCTAATGCTTGTTTAATCTTTTCAGTATCAGCATGTTCTATCCCGACTTTTGTTTTATTTTTATTGATACAATCAGATTTTTTCATAAATGCGTGTTTTGTTTCGCCCACGTAATCATTAATTATTCTTCTAATACGTTCCCCTTGATAATCTGGATCCAAAAATAGAATCAATCCTCTAGACTCGTTCAATTTCTTTAGTTCTTCTAAAGTATGTGTACTGATTTCCGAACCATTTGTGATTACTACATCAATATTTGAATATATCTCTTTTAATTTAGCAAGGTCGTGATAGCCTTCAACCACCACAACCTCGTTTTGTTTATTCTGCAAGTCCATTGTCTTTCAAATACTCAACAAAATTACCTAATTCAGTTGGAATTTCAATATATTGAGGACATTTCGGTAAGCATTCTCCACATTCTATACATAAATCTGCGCTTTTCTTATTGTTTTTCAAACTACCATATTGCCATTTTACATATCCATCATTTTGATACATTGAATGTGTGTTAAATATTTTAAAATTACCAGGAATGTCTACACCATGAGGACATGGCATACAATAATTACATGATGTGCAATCAACTTTTGAAAGATTTAAAACTTCTTTTCTAACTTGTTCTATGATTTTTTGTTCTTCTTCGTTGAGGGGTTCAAATTTAGAAAAAGTCTTAATGTTGTCTTCCACTTGTTCCATGTTGCTCATCCCACTAAGTATAACCCTAACATTTGGCAGTGTTCCTACCCATCTAAATCCCCAAGATGCAATTGATTCATTTGGTCTATATGCTTTCATTTTCGCTTCAATATCATCATTAAACTTAACGATACTTCCACCCTTAACAGGTTCCATAACAATTACTGGTATTCCTTTTTTTGTAAGGATATGATATCCTTCTATACCTTGTTGGTGTTCCACATCCATATAGTTTAACTGAATTTGACAAAAGTCCCAGTTGTATAAATCTACCCATTTCTTGAATGTCTCCAAATCATCGTGGAAACTAAATCCTATATTTCTAATTTTACCTTCTTTTTTGTAACCTTCCAACTGTTCTAATAGTTTCAATTCTATTGTTTGATCATATCTCTGCTTGTTAACAGCGTGAATTAGATAAAAATCAAAATATTCTACTCCACACTTTTCTAATTGTTTATGGAAAATACGATCAACATCTTCATTCGTTTTACAATCCCATAAAGGAAGTTTATCAGCTAAAAAATATGATTCTCTAGGGTACTCCTTCATAATTTCCTGAACTATTAATTCGCTTTTTCCTCCATGATATGGCCAAGCTGTATCAATATAATTCACCCCTTTACTGAGGGCATATTTAACCATTTTCTTTGCTTTTGGAATGTCAACTTCGCCATCTTTCATCGGAAATCTCATACATCCAAATCCTAATAAGGATACGTCTTTTTCTTGTTTATTGATTTTGATTGATCTTTTTTCCATATTAGTTCTCCTTAAAATATTTTTTCTTTGTTTCTGGGCTTACAATTATTTCTATTGCTTGTTTCATTACTTCAATACTCAAATTCCCACTGTTAGCCTCTTCACCATCAGTATTCCATTTATGATGATGATCTGTTATGATTCGTAATTTTTTTGTTCTGAATTTACGAACTCCAGGAATTACTTTAGGTGTTAGTATAAACGATATAAAATATAAAATGTTGTTAAAAAAAGGAATATATTTATATAGTACAACGTCAACTTTTCCATCATCTAATCTAGGCTTATCGATAATATTAAATCCCGCAACCTTTTTAGAATTAACAACTAGCATTAAAGAGTAATACCCTTTAAATGTTCCACCATCATGTTCTATTTTTGCTTTCATCATTGGAATAGTGAAAAACTCTTTCACACCCGTTAAGAAATAAGCCACTGGACCCAAGAATTTTTTTAATCTTGAATCTGTTACATATGAAATATCTACATATGTTCCAATCGCACTAACATAAATAAACTTTCCTTTATTACTGTTTACTATGTCCATTTTGGTTGGAACACCCTCTAATATTAAATTAATCGCCTTTTCAACATTCTTTGGTATATTCAATGTGTTTGCGAAATCACAAGAAGTACCGGATGGAATATACCCCATTCTCGGTGTTTTTTTGAACTGAAGACCATTTATTACTTCATGAAGCGTTCCATCTCCACCCGAAACAACGAGTAAATCAAACTCTTTATCGCAAATTTCACGCGCAATGCTTATTGCGTGCTTTGGTCTCTTTGTTTGAATAAACTCTAATTCGTATCCTGCATCATTAAATCTGCTTGCAACATACTCCAATTTGTTTTTAAAATCCTCTTTACCACTAACAGGATTATAAATGAGTATACACTTCTTCATAATAAACACCTTATTTCCACTGTTACATTATAACATAACGAAACAGTTAACAGAAAACAAAAAAAGCCCTAAGGCTTTTATTTTATTAATACTTGCGCTGCGGTGATGATTGCTGTATTGTAGACATCTTCACTATCGCATCCTCTAGATAAATCATTTACTGGACTATTTAATCCTGCTAAAATTGGACCCATAGCTTCAAAATTCCCTAATCTTTGTGCAATTTTATATCCTATATTTCCACTATTTAAATCAGGAAATACAAATGTGTTTGCTTGTCCAGCAACTTCACTTTCAGGATACTTTTTCGCACCTACACTCGGTACATAAGCTGCATCAAACTGCATTTCTCCATCAATTGGATATCCACTGTTTGCTGCTTTTGCTAATCTTGTAGCTTCAAGAACCTTTTCGGTTTCATCAGTCTTTGCACTACCATTTGTACTAAAAGACAACATTGCTACTTTAGGTATAATTCCAAACATTTCAGCTGCTTTTGCGCTTTCTATTGCAAATTCAGCTAAATCTTGTGCAGTTGGATTTGGATTGATAGCACAATCACCAAAAATGAATTTTTGATTGTCTCTTACCATTAGGAAATATCCAAACGTTTTTGTAACTCCTGGTTTTGTTTTAATGATTTGTAATGCAGGTCTTACAGTTTCACCTGTAGAATGACACGCTCCACTAACAAGTCCATCTGCCATTCCCATATATACAAGCATGGTTCCAAAATAGTTTTCATCTAACAACATTTTTCTCGCTTGTTCTTCGGTGTTTTTGCCTTTTCTTCTATTCACAAAACTTGCTACCATGTCTTCAAATAAATCGTTATTATAAGGATCTATAAACACACAATCAGATACATCATACTTAGCTGGAACATTTTTCTTATTTCCAATTAGTATGGGCTTAATTAAACCCTCATCCTCTAATCTTATAGCCGCTTCTAAAATGCGTTCATCGTTTGATTCAGGAAATACTATTTTTAACTCTTTCCCTTGGATTTTATTCTTCAATTCATTTATTATACTAGCCATTTTACCACTCCTTTTGCCGTTTTTATTTTACAACTTTTTACAGATAAATCAATTGTTTTTACATCAATTCTGTAAAATTACTATTTATGGTACAATATGTGTAGGTGATAGCATGAAAAAAATAGACACAGTTCTGTTTGATTTAGATGGAACATTAATAAATACCAACGAAATCATTATTCAAAGTTTTCAGTATACCTTTAAAACCCATTTCCCAAACGTTGAAATGGATGTTGAAAAAATTCTAACATTCATCGGCCCAACGTTACAACAAACATTTAGTGAATATACAAATGATCCGTTTTTAATTCAAGACATGATTGATTCATATAGAAAACATTATGTAGAAAACGAAATGGGATTGTTTGAAATTTACCCCGATGTAATTGAGGTAGTTACGAATTTGAAGGAGAAAGGGTATAAACTCGGTATCGTCACTTCGAAATTCAAAGAAGCAGCATGGCCAAGTTTTACTCATTACGATCTTGATCAGTTGTTTGATGTATTTATATCTTTAGATGAAGTTGAAATTCCTAAACCCGATAGAAACCCAATTGATTTGGCTCTCTCTCGATTTGACACAACAGTTGGTGCAATAATGATAGGTGACAACAAAAGTGACATATTAGCTGGTAAAAATGCAGGTATATACAGTGCTGGTGTAGCCTGGAGCATAAAAGGGGCTGCATATTTAATGCAAGCAGAACCAGATTTTATGTTAGCTAATATGAAAGACATATATAGAGTCTTAGATAAAATAGAGGAGGATTAATAATGGATTGTATTTTTTGTAAAATTTTAGATAACGAGATTCCTTCATACAAAATTTATGAAGATGAGAATGTATTAGCTTTCCTTGATATCACACAAGGAACAAAGGGACACACTTTAATTATCCCAAAAAAACATGTTAAAAATGTATATGAATTAGATGAAGAAACTGCGACTAAAGTGTTTAGTGTTGTTCCAAAAATTGCCAAAGCATTAAAATTGGCTTTCAATCCTATTGGTTTAAATATTGTAAATAATAACGACCAACCTTTACAAAGCGTATTTCATTTTCACATTCATTTAATTCCTAGATATGAAAATGATGGAATGGTTTTATCAACTTTAAATAATTATGGGAAATTCAATGATGATTACTTGAGTGCATTGGTTTCATTGGTTAAAAAAGAATTGTAGATAACGTTCAAATTATATGATGTTCCCTTATTGATTTCATAAAAAGAATTGTTAAAAATAAAACACTTGAATTGTGAATATATTCAAGTGTTTTTTATATGTATTTTAATGTGCAGTTATGTTCTTGTATTCTTTACTTTTACTTTTAAATTTATAAGTGAAAGTTCCTATCATATGGTGAGCATTTATTTTCTATAATGAATGTTTATTGAAAATTCAGAAGCAATCAAACTATCATTCAAATATTGGTGATTTACATCAGCTTTAAAGCGAAAAGATTCTCCCCGGTCAATGTAATAATATTGTCCTTCCATAACAATGGTAATACCACCTTTATAGACTGTGATTATCTCAATAGCTCCTTTTGATCTAGCACCAAATTCATACCTTCCTTGTGATTCAATTTCAACCCTATACATCTCAAAGTTATGATCGTGGCTATAAGGTAATATTGAATATAGTTTTACATTTCCTTGATCAAACAACTTTGGTTTCCCAATTTTGATTAAGTCAGTATCATTTTTATGTTCCTCAGTCAAAGAGCTGAACGGAATTTTTAGACCGTTTGCAATTTTCCAAAGAACATTAACTGATGGGCTTGATTCCCCTCTTTCCACTTGACCTAACATGCTTTTTGAGACGTCGGCTAATTTAGACAACTTTTCTAAACTGAGACCCCTTTCTTCTCTTATTTCCTTAATGTTACTACCTACTATATCGTTTATTTGAGCCATAAAATTACTCCTATCCGTTATTATATACAATCGTGCGTTATTACACTCGTGCACTATAACAATTTATATAGTTTATTATAACATACGTTCTATAGTTTGTAAATGATTTATCTTAAACTCATAAAAAAGGACAATTTAATGTCCTTTTATTATCATAAGAATAGTTCGGTAAATGACTTAACCATTACTCCTGTTGCTCCTGCATCTTTTTTCACTGAAGTACCTGCAATATCGAGGTGAATCCATTTTGTATCCTTCTCAATAAATTCTTCAATAAACGCTGCTGCTGTACTTGCTCCAGCTAATCTTGTTCCTTTATTTTTAATGTCTGCTACTTTGGATTTTAATTCTTTCCTATAAGAGTCTGCAATAGGCATGTGCCATATTGGTTCATTTGTTAATTTTGTAGCTTTTTCAAACTCATTTAAAAACGTGTGGTCATTCGTGAAAGCACCTGTGTAAGCATAGCCCAAAGCTGCTACCATTGCACCGGTTAGGGTTGCAACATCAATGACTTTTTTTGCACCTTCTTTTTGAGCAAACCATACCGCATCTGCAAGAGTTAATCTTCCTTCAGCATCAGTAGAAATAATTTCAATTGTTTTACCCGAAGCAGCTGTTAATACATCATCTGGAACTACTGCTCCGTCTCCAATTCTATTATCAGTTGCTGCTACAATTGCCATCACATTCGCTTTTGCATCTAATTTTGCTAATGCATTTATTGCACATATTACAGCAGCTGCACCTGCCATATCAACTTTCATACCCGGCATTGATGTAGGGGTTTTTAGAGAATACCCTCCTGTATCATACATTACACCTTTGCCAACTAAAGCTGTCGGTTTGTTCCATTTTTCTAATCCTTGGTATTTTACAAAAATCAATTTTGGTTCATCTTTTGATCCTTTGTTAACACCTAAGAACGATCCCATATTCATATCTTCTATTTCTTTTTTATCATAAATTCTAACTGTTACATTTTCGTGTCTCTCTAAGTCTTTTGCAAAGTTAGATAAATCCGTAGCATTCATATAGTTATATGGAGTGTTTACCAAATCTTTTGCCATATTTATACTTTCACCATATACATACCCTTTTTTCACCGCTGCATAAACTTCAGTTTCACCATAATAGAAGAAGTCTTTCACTTTTTCTTCAGTTTTCGACTTTAATGCGTTAAATTCATAATTTTTTGTGAAGATAGTCTCTGATAAATCTTGTAATATTTTTAAATAATTATCATTTTCAAACGTGTCTACTAATACAACACAATCTTCATCAATCATTGCGATTGCATCGTATATTTTTTGTAGTTTACTTTCTTTTGATAACATTTCATAATTTACTACATATATTTTCTCAGTATTTAATTTACCCAATGTATATATTGTAGTAAATGGCTTTGTGATAACGTTTTTTAACACTCCGCCTAGTATTTCATTCATTTCTTGAACAAGTTTGCTATTAAAATTGTTTGCTAAAACAATTGCTTTTTCCTCGTCTTTTAATTTGAATATTTCTTGTGGTTTAATATCTACCATAATTCCCTCCTATTTAATAATATTTGTTCTCATATATGGAACAAGTACTTTTGGTATTACTATTGTACCATCTTTTTGTTGATTGTTCTCTAAAATTGCCACAACAGTTCTACCTACTGCAAGTCCACTTCCGTTTAATGTATGCACAAACTCTGGTTTTGCATCTTTTGTTCTCTTGAATCTAATATTTGCACGTCTAGCTTGATAATCTTCTGCATTACTAATACTCCCAATTTCACGATATGTATTATAAGATGGTAGCCATACTTCAATGTCATATGTTTTTCTCATGCTAAATCCCAAATCTCCCGTACAAAGTGTAACAACTCTATATGGTAGTTCCAGTAAATCTAAGATTCTAGAACTGTTCTCTAACATTGCATCCAACTCTGTATAGCTGTTTTCTGGTTTTGTAAACTTAATTAATTCAACTTTATTGAATTGATGTTGACGAATAATTCCACGAGTATCTCTACCTGCACTTCCTGCCTCTTGGCGGAAAGCAGTAGTAAAGGCTGTATATTTAATTGGCAATTGATTTCCATCTAACATTTCATTTCGATGTAGATTAATTGTTGGTACTTCGGCAGTCGGATTTAAATATAAATCGCGATCATCTACCACTTTAAAAGCATCCTCTTCAAATTTTGGAAATTGTCCTGTCGCGGTCATTGATTCTTTGTTAACAATATAAGGAGGGATAATTTCAGTATATCCATGATCGTGAGCATGAACATCTGTCATCCAATTAATTAACGCTCTTTCTAACCTTGCACCCAACCCTTTATATACTGTAAATCGACTTCCGGTAATTTTACTTGCTCTTTCAAAGTCTAAAATATCAAGATCTACTCCCAAATCCCAATGAGGCTTAGGTTCAAAATCAAATACAGGTAGTATTCCAACCTTTTTGATTTGAACGTTATCTTCTTCATTTAATCCTATTGGAATTTCTTTATTAGGTATATTTGGTGTTACGAGAAGTTGATAGTGAATATCTTCCTCAATATCGTTTAACTCAGATTGATATCCATCTATTCCATCTTTTTTATCTTTAATCCCTTGTTTGATTTTATCGGCTTCTTCACGCTTTCCTTCACGCATTAATCCACCAATCTCTTTACTTAATAGATTGACTTCCTTTTTTACATTTTCAATTAGACCAATTAATTCTCTTCTTCGGTCGTCTTTCTTTACTATTTCATGTAAATAAGAGAAATTTCCACCTCTACGGTTTAATAACTCAATAATTTCTTCTGTGTTTTCTCTAATTTGTTTGATGTCTAACATATTAATTCCTCCTTTTTAATAAAAAAAGTCACCCTTAATCAAAAGGGCGACTTAAATATCGCGGTACCACCTTAAGTTAGAGTTTCCTCTATCTCTAAGCTTTTAACGGAGCCATCCGAGGGTAATTAACCCTGCTCGTAGGTAGATTTCATATACTTTGTATGTCAACTCACAGCACCGTTAACTCTCTATAATACTCCGGTATATTACTTATCCTAGTCTTCGCTTGTTGTATTGATATTAACAAAAACAATTATCTTTGTCAATTCTATCTAATATAATTATCTTTATTTGTTGCATATTTTACAATTTCCATTGAGTATTTTTGAGATGTTTCTTTCTTCATTTTATACATATTTTGATCTGCTTCTTGTAACAGTGCAAACACATCATTTCCAACATCATTAAAAGCTGTACCAATAGACACAGAGACTGTTTCGTATAAGTTTTCACTATAACAACTTGATAGTATTTGATCCTTTATTTCATCCAACGTTTTCAGAGACGTATTCTCCAAAATAATTACAAACTCATCTCCGCCAATTCTAGCCATTTCATACTGTTTTTGTGTTAACATTACCTCTTTCATAATTACAGCTAGTTTTTTAAGAAGATAATCTCCTCTTTCGTGACCAATATAATCATTGTTTGCTTTCAGTCCATTTAAATCTAATGAAATTATACCAAGTGAATTATTTACAGAAATATTTTTAAGTCTATTTTCAATGAAATTTCTATTATGTAACCCTGTCATATTATCGTAATTGCTCAATTTATTCAATTCTCTTAGAAGTATAAATACCTGTGTTTCATCATACAATAAATACATCACACCATGGCCTTTCATGGTCTTCAATGTAAACTCTTTTCTCCTTAAGTGAAGGTGATCTTTATCTTCATTGCCTTCTTCATCAACATTGTATTCTTCATATACTATAATTTGTTTTCTTAAATCTTCTAGTAGTTGTGAAAACTTATTCCCGATGTACTTGTTCACACTTAAATCATATTTTTCTTCTAGAAGCTTAGATACATCAACTATATTATCTTCTGCATCTGTTAATACATACATTTCTCTCATGTTAGAAAGAATTTCTCCTCTTCCTGACATTTTTAGGTTAAATACCATGTCTTTACTATAAATTACTTGATATAGAGCAAAGGTTGCAATTACAAGTGAAACATATGTTAAATCAACATTTGATTCTTCAGTTAATAATTGAAGTACATTGAATAAAAGCACGATAATAACACTTACAAACATCGTTCTTGATATAACTTTGTATTGCCTGATGTGAGATTTTTTCTTTAGATAAATACCCAAGAAAGCAATTGATATAAAAAGTACTAAATATGTAATTGCAAGGTGATAAAAGAACATTATCCCTTTTTCCGCTGTGTAGAGGGATTCAAAATTAGCTACATCATTTATCTCCAATTGTAGCATCCACAGCGTCTGTGCGTTTGTAATTGCAATAAAATAATCAGTTATAAATATAATACCGAAAAGAAAAATTAACCATTTTGGCATTTTTAGTTCAACATAGTTAAATACCGTACACAACATAAATGTTGCCATTAAAAATTTTAAAGGATACCCTAACATGTGAACATAATAAATAACGTTCATATTTGAAACAAATCGTTCTATGAAAATTAGAATTGTCCAAACAAACGTAGCATTTACAAGAAATTTAAGACACCTGTATTTCATGTCTTTAGGGGTGTTATATAACTTCATTACTGGAATAAAAGATAAAAATCCAATAATAACTATTGTGATATTAAGAAATATATTCATATTCTCACTCCTTTATCCTATTATACATAATTGTGAAAACAAAAGTAGGTTGTTACACCTACTTATTGTAATTTTTATATACTAGTCGTTGTCTTGCTCGTTTTCAACATCTACACTCTTTGAAACTGAATCAATTTCTTCAATGGTTTCAACATCCGAAATTGTTTCTACTCCATCTTCTAAGAATTCATCATCTTCACTTTTTGGCACAATTGCAATTGTTGCAACTTTTTGCCCTTCATTCAATTTGATTAATCTTACTCCTTGTGTTGCACGTTTTGAGGTAGCTATTTGTTCAATTGGTAGACGAATAATCATTCCTTTGTTTGTAGTTATAATTAAATCTTCGTCACCCTCAACAGATCTTAATTTCGTCAATTTTCCATTTTTTTCAGTGATTTGAAGCGTTTTAACCCCTTTACCACCACGGTTTTGTTGACGATACTCTTCCACTATTGTTTTTTTACCATATCCATTTTCAGTTACAACCAAGATTTGATTTCTATCTTCAGTTACAACCGTCATTCCTACAACTTCGTCACCTTCATTTAATAAGATTCCTCTTACACCAGAAGCGACACGACCCATTGATCTAGCTGTGTTCTCATGGAAACGAATTGCTTTACCATTTGATGCCCCTAATATTACATCTCTTTCTCCATCAGTAAGTCTTACAGCTAATAACTCGTCTTCTTCACGTAAGTTGATTGCTTTGATTCCAGACACACGAATGTTTTTAAAATCAGATACTGGAGTACGTTTTACAACCCCACCTTTGGTTACAAAGAACAAGAAGTTGTTTTCATTATCAAAATCATCAATTTTGGCTACAGCTGCTAATGTCTCATCTTCATCTAAATTCAATAGATTCACTATTGGTAATCCTTTAGAAGCACGACCATAATTAGGAATTTTATATCCTTTCATTTTGTATACTCTACCTTTATTAGTAAAGAACAAAATGAAATCATGAGTTGATGTGTTGATAATATGTTCAACAACATCATCATCGTGAGTTTTAATTCCCGTCATTCCCTTACCGCCACGGTTTTGTGTTTTATACACTTCAGTGTTCATACGTTTTGTATATCCACTTGAAGTGATTGTGATGATAACATCTTCAACTGGGATTAAATCTTCATCTTCAATATCTAAATCAAGAGACAAACTGATTTCACTTCGGCGTTCATCACCATATTTATCTCTTATTGTTTCTAATTGATCAATAATAATTTCAAATTTCTTATCTTCATTTGCTAAAACAAATTCTAGCTCTTCAATTACTTTGACTAAATCATTTAATTCGTTTTCAACTTTTTCTCTCTCCAGACCGCTAAGTCGTCTTAAACGCATCTCAAGAATAGCTTTCGTTTGTTCTATTGACAAATTAAATTTAGATATTAATTGTTCTTCAGCATCATCATAAGAGTTTCTAATTGTTGCAATGACTTCATCAATATTATCTAATGCAACGATTAATCCTTCTAAAATATGGGCTCTTGCTTTTGCTTTCGCTAAATCAAATATTGTTCTACGTGTTAAAACTTCAATTTGATGTTCTACATAATATTTCAACATATCTCTTAAAGGTAACACTTGTGGTTGATTGTTTACCAAAGCCAACATGTTGATTCCAAATGTTGTTTGTAATGGTGTAAATTTATATAGGTTATTTAACGTTACATCCGCATTAACGTCTTTACGCAACTCAATCACAACTCTAATTCCTTTTCGGTTTGATTCATCTCGTAAATCCGTAATCCCATCAATACGTTTTTCTTTTGCTAACTCAGCAATTTTCTCAATCAATCTTGATTTATTTACTTGATAAGGTATTTCAGTAACGATAATTGATTGTTTTCCTGATTTTGCAGTTACAATTTCAGTTTTTGCTCTCACTTTTATCGCACCATTACCAGTTTCGTATGCTTGTCTAAGGTTTGTCATTCCCATAATTGTTCCACCTGTTGGGAAGTCTGGCCCTTGGATATATTGCATTAACTCATCTGTGGTAATCTCGTTGTTTTCAATATATGCTAATGTACCATTGATTACTTCAGTAAGATTATGTGGCGGAATATTCGTTGCCATTCCAACCGCAATCCCTGTAGCACCATTCATAAGTAAATTTGGAAATTTAGCTGGCAATACACTTGGTTCTCTTTCGCTACCATCATAATTATCTACAAAATCAATTGTATCTTTTTTAATATCTTGTAACATTTCTGATGTGATTTTCATCATTTTTGCTTCGGTGTAACGCATCGCTGCAGCACCATCACCATCAATACTACCAAAGTTCCCGTGACCGTTAACTAGAGGATAACGATAACTAAATGTTTGTGCCATACGAACCATTGAATCGTAAATTGCAGTGTCTCCGTGAGGGTGATATTTCCCCATTACGTCCCCAACAATACGTGCTGATTTTTTGTATGATTTATCAGGTGTAACACCCAATTCTTCCATTCCATATAATATTCTTCTATGTACTGGTTTCAATCCATCTCTAACATCCGGTAATGCTCTTGCTACTATTACACTCATTGCGTAACTTAGGAATGAAGTTTTCATTTCTGTTGTTATGCTTATTGGTTTTACTTTATCATATGCGTTTATTTGCATTGTATCCATGAATTCTTCCTCCTAAACATCCAAATTTTGTACGTATATTGCATTTGTTTGGATGAACTCTCTACGTGGAGCTACTTCATCACCCATTAACATACTAAATACTTCGTTTGCTTCAATTGCATCTTCTAATGTAACTTGTAACAACGTTCTAGTGGTTGGATCCATTGTTGTTTCCCATAATTGCTCGGGATTCATTTCACCAAGACCTTTATAACGTTGTATTGTTGCTCTCGCTCCAAAATCTTCTAGTAACGGAGCCAATTGTTCTTCTATATATGCATATCCAATACGTTTTCCTTGTTGAACTTTATATAATGGTGGTTGTGCTATATATACATATCCATTTTCTATTAACGGCTTCATGTGGCGGAACAAGAACGTTAGTAGAAGTGTTCTAATGTGTGCTCCATCCACGTCGGCATCGGTCATAATTATAATTTTATGATACTTATTTTGTGTTGCATCAAACTCATCACCAATTCCTGTTCCAAATGCTTGAATTAATGATAAAATTTCTTTGTTTCCTAAGATTTTATCTAATCTTGATTTTTCTACGTTTAATACTTTTCCTCTTAATGGTAAGATTGCTTGAAACTCACTATCTCTACCTTGTTTTGCACTACCACCGGCTGAATCTCCCTCCACTATATAAATCTCTGATTTAACGGGATCTTTGCTTCGGCAATCTGCTAATTTAGATGCAAATCCAAGACCATCCAATGGACTTTTTCTACGTGTTGCTTCTCTTGCTTTTTTCGCAGCAAGACGAGCACGTGACGCCATAATTGCTTTTTCAATTACTATTTTCGCATCAGCTGGATTTTCAAGCAAGAAACGGTCCAATCCATCTGATAAGATGTTTGCAACAATTTTACGAACTTCAGTTGAACCTAATTTTGATTTTGTTTGTCCTTCAAATTGAGGATCAGGATGTTTAACACTAATAATACAAGTAAGCCCTTCACGGGTGTCTTCCCCTACTAATGCTTCATCTTTTTTAAATATTTTGTTATCTCTTCCATAATTATTAAAAACACGTGTCAAAGTCATTCTAAATCCTTCTTCGTGTGTTCCACCTTCTATGTTGTTAATGTTATTCGTGAAACTGAAGATGTTTTGAGAATAATTTGTTCCGTATTGCATTGCGATTTCAACTTGAATATTGTCAATTTCACCCTCACAATAAATAACTGAGTTATGTAATTTATCAGTAGAACGGTTTAAGTATTGAACATACTCCATAATTCCACCTTCATACTGATATGTATTTCGGATTGGCTCACTTGTTCTTAAATCATTAATCTCGATTTTAATCCCTTTGTTTAAAAAGGCAAGTTGTTGGATACGGTTTCTTAATATTTCATACTCATATACAGTTGTTTCTTTGAATGTATTTGGATCTGCTTTAAACCATGTAGTTGTTCCTGAACGATCTGTAGGTCCGTGATCAATAACACCAGTTACACTAAATCCATATTCATAACGTTGTGTATATTTTCTTCCACCTTTATGAATTTCAACATCCATCCACTCTGAAAGAGCATTAACTACAGATGCACCTACACCGTGTAATCCTCCAGATACTTTGTATGAATCGTTATCAAACTTACCACCAGCGTGTAGTGTTGTTAAAATAGTTTCCACTGCTGGAAGTCCTGTTTTTGGATGGATATCCACTGGGATACCACGTCCATCATCTGATACTTTGATTACATTTTCTGGTAAGATTTCTACTGTAATTATAGAAGCTTCTCCAGCTAGTGCTTCATCTATTGAATTATCAACGATTTCCCATACTAAATGGTGTAATCCTTTCGGTCCGGTTGTACCGATATACATACCTGGACGTTTTTTTACAGCTTCTAAACCTTCTAGTATCTGAATATTACTAGAATCATATGTGTGATTGTTTTGGTCCATATTCTTTACTCTCCTTAATGGTTCCTTTTTCTATATGAAATACTGAATAATTATCAATTTCATCGAAATTAATTTCTGATAAATCTGTTGTTGTAATAAATGTTTGCGTTTTGTTATTAATATATTGAATTAAGTTGTTTTGTCGAGCTATATCAAGTTCACTTAGTACATCATCCAACAAAAGAACTGGATACTCACCTTTTCTTTTATATATAAACTCAACAAGGGCTAATTTTGTAGATAAAACCGCACTTCTTAATTCTCCTTGAGAGCTATGTGTTTTGATAAAGTGATCATCTATGTAAAATTCAATATCATCTCTATGAACACCTATATTTGTCGTTCCCGTAATAATGTCGTATTGTTGTTTTTTTCTAAATTCTTCAATATAGTTTTTATCAACACTGGGGATATATTCCATTTTGAATGTGTGTTCAACATTTGAAAGGTTTTTATAGATAGTTTGAGCAATTTCGTTTATCTGTTTTATAAACGTTTTTCGTTTTAAAACTATTTTCTCTAGATAATCAATAAGTTGTTCTGTTATGATATCTAGCAACATCAAATCTTGATCTTTTTGTTGTAAATTTTTTAATAAATCATTTCGCTGTTTTAATATTTTTTTATAGTTTTGTATGTTGTATAAATATTCTTTTGATATTTGCCCAATTTCTAAATCAAGAAATTTTCGCCTTACTTGGGGATTTCCTTTTATTAAATCCAAATCCTCTGGAGCAAACATAACTACGTTCAGGATACCTATATAATCACTTAATCTCTCTAATTCAATTTGGTTATATTTTGCTTTTTTACCGAGTTTTGAAAGAATGATATCCAATTGTATCTCTTTCTCATTTAAATTGATTAGAGCATTGATTTTTGCGTATTCCTCGTCTGTTTTAATCATATCTCTGTCTTTATTTGTTTTGTGTGATTTTGTTAGACCTAAAACATAGATAGATTCTATGATTGATGTTTTTCCTTGTGCGTTGTTCCCAAAAAAAATATTTGTATTAGGACAAAGAGTAACATCTGCATGATCATAAATTCTAAAGTTGGTTACTTTTAACGAATTAATTCTCATTGTTGAACAATTCTATATTCTCCAATTGATTTTATTGATATTTTATCTCCTGGATATAGTTTTTTACCCCTTCTATTTTCTTCTAGTCCATTTACAGAAATTTTGTATTCTTGTAAAATAGCTTTTACCATTCCACCAGAAGGAGCTATGTTAGATAGTTTTAAAAATTGACCCAGAGTTATATACTCTGAATGTATTTCAATATTAGTCACAAAAATCACGTTCTTTCATATATATTATTATTAGTATAATATATTATAATATATTACGTGTATTAATACAAGGTTTTGAGCATAAAAAAAAGCCCTCTACGGACTTTTTTATTCTGTTCTTACTGGTAAGATTAATTGAAGCATATTCTCGTCATATTCACCCTTAATTACGAATGGACGAATTTCACCTGTAAAATTGACTGAAACCTCACTACTATTGAACACTTTTAAAGCTTCAATAATATATTTGGAACTAAATGCAATTTTAAATGGTTTTCCTACTATTTCATCTACTGGATATACTTCTTCTAAAACTTTCCCGATTTCAGGACTATTTGATGTAATTTCAACAATATTATCTTGTCTTAAAGATAATTTAACAATTGCATTATTTCCATCTCTTGAACTTAACAAACTTGCTCTTTCAATAGCTGTTGTTAAATTTTCTTTATTAAATTTAATAATAATTGGATATTCTGTTGGTACTAATTTTGATGTTTCTGGATAATTTCCTTCTAATAAACGTGATTGAAATAGAATGTTATTATATTTAAATAATATTTTTGAATGATCAAAATGTAATTCTACTATTTCATTATTATTATCTAGAACTTTTAATAATTCTTCAAGACTACGACCAGGAATAATAATATTTAGAGGTTCATAGTTTGATTCTAATTCAATTTCTTTTTGACTTAATCTATAACTATCTGTTGCAATTGCTTTTAAATGCGTTCCATCAATTTTAAAATTAACCCCTGTTAAGATAGGTCTATTTTCAATTGAAGAAGTTGCAAAAGCAGTCTGACGAATAATTGTTTTTAATGTTCTTACGTTAATTTTGATTGATTTGATTTTTTCAGTGAACTCTAATTCAGGATAATCGTCAATATCCATCATATTCAAAGTAATATCAGAACGATCAGCTTCAATACGTAACATATTGTCAGCTACTTGTGATAATACTACCTTCAGTCCATCAAGTTTTCTGATAATTTCAATAAAATACTTTCCTGGAATCAATACACTACCTTGAGATTGAATCACGAGACTAGGGTCTTTCACAGTCAATTTAATTGCAATATCAGAATTACTTGTTGTAATAATCAAATGATCTTCTAAAACATCAAGTTTAATTCCTTGTAATGCAGGATTTGGTGTTTTGTTTGATAAAGCTTTTTGTGCAGTTATCAAACTATTAAGTAATGTGTCTTTGTTAATTGAGAAATTCATACAATCACCCCTAAATTAATTATCTTTTTATTATGTTATTGTTATTGGTCTGTGTGGATTTGTGGAAAACCCTTGTATATTACATATTATTATACCATATTATTATGTAATTTGTGTGTAAATTTTCTAATTTTCTCCACATTTTACCTTTAATTTTTCCACATCGTTTTTTACATCTACATCCATTTCTATTTCGTTTCTTATCTTCTCAACTGAATGCATTACTGTTGAATGATCTCGGTTGTTAAAGAATGTTCCAATTTTTTTGTAAGGTAAGTCATAAATTGTTTTAATTAAATACATAGCAACTTGTCTTGGAAAAACATATTTTGTTGTACGTTTTTTTGATATCAAATCACTCGTTGAAATTCGGTAATAATCACTAACAAGACTTAATATATTATTAATCTTGTTTTGGTTCAATAGTTTATCACTTGTTCGTGGCTTAACTAGGTTTTCTAAAGCTAATTCTGCATTCTTAACATTGAAGTCTAAATTGAATGCTGTACAATAAAATAAAACACGTTTTAAAGCACCCTCTAATTCACGTACATTATTGTCAAAAATTGAAGCAATATATTCTACAACATCGTCCGGAATCAAATTAGAATCTGACGTTTCTGATAAGAGTTTTTTACGTAGAATTTTTATCCTATGTTCAAGATCAGGTCGGTTAATATCAACCGTAACACCCCATTCAAACCTTGATGTTAATCTAGACATTATGTCTTTTAACTCACCAGCACTGCGATCACTTGTAATAACAATTTGTTTCTGATAATCATGTAATGAGTTAAATAATTTAAAAAATTCTATTTGAGATTTCTCTTTTTTTGCCAAAAATTGGATATCATCAACAAGTAAAACATCTACATCACTATATTTTTTATTAAAATCATCAAATTTTTTCTTACTTGCACTTCTTGCATATTCTTCTATAAATTGGTCTGTCTTAACATATAAGACCTTTTTGTTCATGTCGCCTTCTAAAATGTAATTTCCAACACATTGCATAAGGTGGGTTTTACCAAGCCCTACATCTCCAAAAATATATAATGGATTAGCAACAACCCCAGGTTGATCTGCAACTTTAATTGCACTAGTATAAGCTAGTCTATTAGAATTTCCTACAACAAAGCTATCAAATGTATAACTCGCATTTAAATTACCTTGTAAATATTTGTCAGATAAACTTGCAGGGCTAACTGTAATAGAATATTCTTTTTGATCTTGCAGTTTTTTTTCTGCAGCGTCATCCGTTATTAATTTAAACATATGTTTTTCAGGAAACTTATTTTCTAAGAATCTGTTCATTTTTTGTAAATATAACATTTCTATGCGTTTTTTAATAAATTCATTTGGTACTACTAGATAGATATAGTTATTTGCAACCTCAAAAACAGTATTCACGTCATAAAATATTTCTGTGAATACATATTCGTCTAAATCTTTCTCTAATTCATGCTTAATTTCGTACCAAATCTCTGTGTATTTTTCCATGATGTCCACCTCTATCTTCTCATACAATAATATACCACAAAACGAAGTCTAAAAAAAATAAATATTATCCCCACAAATTGGGGAAAACTTTTTTTGGATTAGGATATTAACTTTTTTCCACAAAAAATTAAATCCTTTTATAAAGCCATTTATGATAGATGTTAACATTCCACATTTTTGTCTTTTCCACTTATACACACATTCACATATTGGTATGTTCAAACAACGAAAAATAGCGATAAAGGAGTGTGGAAAACTTTTTTATTTTTTGTTATTTTGTTGTCAATTTAAAAATATGTATTGACACATGATTTTCTAACATATATAATGTTATAGCATGGTTTGTACTAATGAATTAGGAGGTGTTGATTATGCCAAAAAGAACATATCAACCAAATAAACGTAAAAGAGCAAAAACACATGGTTTCTTCGCAAGAATGAAGACTCCAGGCGGAAGAAAAGTCTTAGCAAGAAGACGTGCTAGAGGACGCAAGAACTTAACTGTTTAACAAAATACATCTAAAATTGAATATTATAATATACTTGAGATCACCTGAAAATATAATATCGTTTTTTTAGGTGATTTTTGTTTTAGGTAGGTGTTTTTATGAAAAAAGAGTACCGAGTTAAAAAAGGCAGCGACATCGAAATGATAATGAAAAACAAACAAAGTACCGGAAATAGGTTTTTTGTTGTGTATAAAAAACAAAACCATGAGAATGTTCATTTCAGAGCTGCCATTAGTGTTTCAAAGAAATTCGGTAACGCCGTAAAACGCAACAAAATCAAAAGACAAGTTAGGGCAATTGTGTCGAATCTAGACATATTACCCAAAAATGATTTATTCATCGTAATTAAAAACAACGCAAATACGTTACATTTCGATGAAATTGAAAAACAGATAACAAAATTGATTCAAAAACAAAACATTTTGAGGTGAAAAAATGAACAAACAAAAAAGAGTACTATTATTAGTTTTAATGATTGGACTTGTTATTACATTAAGCGCATGTAGTAGTGGATCAACATCAATGTATGAACAACCAATGGGTGCCCCAGGTGGATGGGGATGGCTACAATGGATCATTGAATTAATGGGAGAAGGATTATATATCATTTCTCAATTCTTTGGTGGATATTATTGGATTGGATTAGTTGTTTTAACAATTTTAGTTCGTTCAGCTGGATGGCCAATTTATGCGAAAAGTAACGATACTACAATGAATATGCAATTAGCTCAACCAGACTTAAATGCTCTACAAGAAAAATACAAAGGTAGAACAGACGAAGTGTCACAAAAGAAAATGCAAGCAGAACAAATGGAAATATATAAAAAATACGGAATTAATCCATTAGGATGTTTGCTACCGTTTTTACAAATGCCGATTTTCATCGCTATGTACCAAGTAGTAAGAAGAGTTCCTTTATCTTTAGGACAAGTGGTGGATGGTGTAACAACGAGAGATTTTTCTGATTTGAATTATGGATTCCTTTGGGTTAAAGATTTAGGTGCAGCTGATCCATTATACATTTTACCTGCTTTGGTTGGTATCTTGATGTTTTTATATCAAAGATACACTATGAAGAAACCTGATTACCTACAAAACAAAAAGTATGAAAAAGGTGGACAACAAGCTCAAACTGAAAAAACAATGAAATTTATGTCTTACTTTATGGTAATTATGTTAGTATCAATTGCAATCACAAATGCCGGTATTGCTCTTTATTGGGTAATTGGTAATGCTTATCAATTCTTACAAACATATATTAACCGTAAGCAAGGTGAGAAAAAGTTCTATGCTATGAAAGAAAAGTATTAGGGGTGTAGAAAATGAAAATTATACAAATAGAAGCTAAAACAATTGAAGAAGCAAAACAACAAGCAGTAAAAGAACTTAGAGTTCCAAAAGAACACATAGAAATAACAGTGTTAGAGAAAAAAGGATTAATGCGTAAAGTTTTAATCTGTGAAGCAAAAGTCTCAAAAGATCCAGCCGAAGTAGGATATGAGTTATTAACTCAAACGTTAGAACGAATGGAAATTGAAGCTGTTGTTGAAATGAGAAAGAAAAACAAAAATGAAATTGAATACTCAGTAAATACATCAGAAAACCCAATTTTAATTGGTAAAAATGGGAAAACTCTTGAAAGCTTGCAATTTTATTTAAGACATGTGGTAAATAATTATAGCGATGAAAGACAAATTGTTTTGCTTGATGTTGGTGGATATAAACAAAATAGAAAAAGACAACTAGAAATTATCGCAACCAAAACAGCAAAAGAAGTAGCACGTACCAGAGTTGAAGCGAAATTACGTCCAATGAATGCATATGAAAGAAGAATCATTCATACAAAATTAGCTGAGTGGAGAGATGTTACTACGATTTCTGAAGGAGAAGGACAAGACCGACACTTAGTGATTAAACCTAAGAGGAAATAACATGAAGTTGGTTGTAGGACTTGGAAACCCTGGACGAAAATATAAAAAAACAAAACACAATGTTGGATTTATGTGCTTAGATTATTATGCAAAAAAGAATGGGTTACAATTCAAACTTGATAATAAATTTAACGGAGAATGGCTTAAAGAAGGCAACTTGTTGTTATTGAAACCGCACACGTTTATGAATTTATCAGGGAACAGTATTGTTAAAATTATGAAATTTTACGATGTTGAAATTGAAGATGTGTTGATTATATATGATGACTTATCGTTACCATTTGGGAAACTAAGACTTCGTGAAAAAGGAAGTGCTGGTGGACACAACGGAATCAAATCAATCATTCAAAATTTTAAGACAGAAGATTTTAAAAGAATTAAAGTAGGAATTGATCGTAATCCAATGATGGAACAAAAAGACTACGTTTTATCAAAATTCTCTAAAGCAGAACAAAAAGAATTAGATTTAAAGTTGATAGTTATATCAAATATCATAGATGATTTCAAAAAAGGAACAGATTTTATCAACACAATGAATACATTCAATTAAGCCCGATGGGCTTTTTTGTTTGAGTTTATTTTTTGAATGTGATATTATCATATTACCAAAAGAGCGAACCCCCTATTGTTAGGAGTTTCGCCTTAAGTACGTGGGGTGAAACAATGAAAAAAATACTAAACCATTTTAATAAGACAGAGTTTTTTATGTCCTTATTAAGCGATTACCAGACATATGACGAAATTAAAATCACGAACACAAACGATCCTGTTAGTGTGGTATTGATTTATTTTTTGTATAAACAAACGAATGAAGATATTGTTTTAGTTACCCCAAATTTATACAAAGCCCAAAAATTATATGATCAGTTAGTTAGTATCGCTGAAGAAGATGAAATCTCATTTTTCCCACAAGATGAGTTTATTACAACTGAAATGTTGGCCATGAGTACAGATTTTAAACTAGAACGCATTAACACCGTACGAAAAATAATGAAAAAGAAACATTCAATTATCATCACCAATACATCAGGATATATCAAACAACTCATCCCTTTAAAAAAATGGGAAAACGCCATTATTACTTGGAAAGAAGAAGATGTAATTGATGTTAAAGAGTTACCAAAGACATTAATATCGTATGGGTATAAAAGAGAATCACAAGTAGAAGAACCAGGAGAATTTAGCATCAAAGGTGGAATTATTGATATTTACCCACTAAACGAGAATAAACCTTACAGAATAGATTTGTTCGATGATGAAATTGAAACAATACGAACATTTGATGTAGAAACGCAAAGATCTAATGTAAGGACGAAACAATGCGAAATATACCCAATGTACGAATTTTTTTATACAGATGAAGAATTAAACATCATCAAAGAAAAAATAGAATACAAGTTAGAAAACGACTTGTTTAGTAAAGTATCACAAGAAAGAATCAATCAAGATTTAACCAATTTATATAATAGAAATGAAATAGATCAACTATCTAGATATTTAACAATACAATATGAGGCACCTGAATCAATCATAGATTATATAGATGGAAACACAACAATCTTTTATGATTACAATAAAATTATAGATAATTATAATGACATTATTAGAGATATTCAAGATTGGTATGAAGGCACCAACGATTACCCTAAGTTAGGCTTTGATTTGATTAAAGACATCAATCGGATTTATTCAAGGAAATCCCTTTATTTAGATGTTTTTAGCAGTCCCACTCTAAAAATTAAAAATGAAATAGTAGTAAGAGCAAAAGAAACTATTTTATATAATAACAATATAAATTTAGCTATTTCTGACCTAAAAAAATATAATAAATATACAACAGTAATCATTTCGTTTTCAACAGAAAAGAAAGCCAAACAGTTCACCAATCTATTAGATGGGAACGTTCCGTTTTCTTTGATTGGGTCTCGTGATGAAATAAAAGATAAGAAGATAAATATACTTGTGGATCAAAATGTATTAAGTATTGAACTTTTCAATGCAAATACTATTATTTTGACAGAAGATAACTTATATAAGAAAACAGAAACCAAAAAAGCGAAGTACACATCTACTTTAAAAGATACCAAAAAAATCAATACCATAGAAGAGTTGAAAAAAGGCGATTACATCGTTCATTATAATTATGGGATAGGAAGATTTATTGAAGTAAAAACAATGAGTGTAGGGGAAATTACCAATGATTACATTCATATTGCATATAAAGGAGACGACTCACTATACATACCCGTAGAAAACATCCGATTATTGAAAAAATTTGCAGGTAGTGAGGGATTGAAACCAAGACTAAACAAATTGGGCGGAGGCGAGTGGGCGAAGACCAAACAACGCGTTCGAAAAAAAGTGAAAGACATCGCAGATAAGCTGATAAAACTATATGCTGCACGCGAAAAGGCGGTTGGATTTCAATTCAGTGAAGATACGGATTTAATATTAGATTTCGAAGCTGATTTTCCATATCAAGAAACAGAGGATCAAATCAAAGCAATAAACGATGTGAAGAAAGATATGGAATCTACTATGCCAATGGATAGGTTGTTGTGTGGTGATGTTGGGTATGGGAAAACAGAAGTTGCATTGCGGGCTGCATTTAAAGCAGTTTTGGATAACAAGCAAGTTGCCTATCTAGCCCCAACTACAGTTCTTTCCCGCCAACATTTCCATACATTCAGAGACCGACTTTCTAAGTATGGAATAAAAGTAGAACTACTAAATAGATTTGTTACAAAGGGAAATCAAAACCGTGTGTTACGTGAAGTTATGAGTGGCGAGTGTGACATTGTAATAGGGACACATCGAATTTTATCAAAAGACATGGTGTTTCATGATTTGGGACTTTTAATTATTGATGAAGAACAACGATTTGGTGTAGAACATAAAGAAAAAATCAAAGAAATGAAGTTAAACGTTGATGTATTGTCTTTGAGTGCAACTCCAATACCAAGAACCTTGCAAATGGCAATGATGGGTGTTAAAAGTATGAGTTTATTAGAAACCCCACCACTTAACAGGTATCCTATACAAACATACGTTTTAGAAAGACACGATGCGGTTATCCGTGATTCAATTCAAAGAGAATTAGCAAGAAACGGACAAGTTTTTTATCTATATAATAGAGTTGATGACATAGAGGTTGTTGCCCGCAATATACAACGGTTGGTACCAGAAGCAAGAGTCATATATGCCCATGGAAAAATGGGAAGACTACAATTAGAAAATGTAATTACAAAATTCATTGATAAAGAATATGATGTGTTGGTATCAACTACAATTATTGAAACTGGAATTGATATACCAAACGCGAATACATTACTAGTACATGAAGCAGATAAGCTGGGGCTTTCTCAACTATACCAACTAAGAGGCAGGGTAGGAAGAAGCGACCGTATAGCTTATGCATATTTAATGTATGATAAACGAAAAGAATTGAAAGAAGAAGCTGTCAAAAGATTACGAGTAATTAAAGAGTTCACAGAACTTGGAAGTGGCTTCAAGATTGCGCTTCGGGATTTATCAATTCGTGGAGCTGGAGATGTATTAGGAACAGAACAATCCGGATTTATGGACTCGGTTGGAATCGATTTATACTTGGAAATGTTAAAAGATGAAATTGCAATACAAAAGGGAGAAAAAGAAGAAACAGAAGACCTTGATGAGCCGGATACATCAATCAAAGTCAGAGTAAACAAATATATCGACAGCAACTATGTAAAAAACGATTATGTCAAAATGGAAATGCATCGTAAAATCTCTAATATTAAATCAAAAGAAGATATTATCTTATTGATAGAAGAGTTTACTGATCGCTTTGGAAAACCATCACAAGACATTGAATTATATATGCAAGAGAAATTGTTCGAGTATTTGGCTGAAACAAAAGGAGTAGAAAAAATAAGAACAACTAAAAATCATATAACTTTTGTTTTATCAAAAGAGGCAAGTAAAAAAGTAAATGGGGAATATTTATTTACAAAAGCAAATGACATATCTAAATTTATACGATTCGCATATAAATTGGACCAAATAAACATTATATTAGATACAATTAAGTTACCAAAACATTACCTATATTATATAGTTGAGTTATTAGAAGCAGTCTGATAAAAGAAAAAGGCTTACCAAAGCCTTTTTTGTATTTCTTTTCCTTAGGCATAGTATTTTCATATTGACATATATATATATGTTTGGTACTATACAAATGGAAAAAACAATGGCAGCGTACCAAAATAAAATAGTGTATGCATTATGTGTACCTATTGATAGGTGCTTTTTTTATTTTCAAACAAGGAAACGGCTTAATAAAGTCGAAAAATAACATTAATCAATTATAATAGGAGTGGTGAAATGAGCGGAGTTGTTGTAGTTGGAACCCAATGGGGAGATGAAGGAAAAGGTAAAATAACAGATTTTTTAGCTGGAAAGGCAGACGTGGTTGTTCGCTTCCAAGGCGGAAACAATGCAGGCCATACAATTGTCTTTGATGGTAAGAAATTTGCATTGCATTTAATACCATCTGGAATTTTTAGAAAAGAAGCCACAAACATTATGGCAAACGGCATGGTAATCAATCCAAAAGCGATGATAGAAGAGTTGGAAATGCTTAAACAAGGGGGAGTAGTCGATTTTAATTTGGCAGTATCAGATCGCGCTCATATCATTCTTCCTTATCATATTATTTTAGATGGATTATTCGAAGACTTGAAACCAAAAGATAAAAAAGTAGGAACTACCAAAAAAGGGATCGGTCCAACTTATTCTGATAAATCATCACGAATTGGAATTCGAGTTTGCGATTTTATTGACGAAAAAGTATTCTATGAAAAATTAACAGAAAATATAACTTATTATAATAAATTATTGGTCCTATTTGGAAAAGAAAAACTAGACAGTGAAGCGGTTTTCAACGAATATAAGGAATATGCAAAAGTGATTTCTACATATGTTACGGATACGGGTGTATTGCTTAATAAATTTTTTGAAGATGATAAAAAAGTTGTATTTGAAGGAGCGCAAGGTGCAATGCTTTGTTTGGATCATGGAACATATCCTTTTGTAACATCGAGTTCTCCAACAGCAGCAAGTGTCCCTGTTAATACTGGGGTTTCTCCTCAGTATATATCTGAAGTTATTGGCATTACAAAAGCGTATTCTACAAGAGTAGGTGGAGGATACTTTGCCACAGAATTTGACAATGATATATCTCATCAAATAAGAGAAGTGGGACATGAATATGGGACAACTACTGGACGTCCTAGAAGAATTGGATGGCTTGATACAGTCGTTTTACGCCATACAAAAAGAGTGTCTGGATTAACAACACTAAGTGTTATGTTACTGGATGTGTTGTCAAATGTAGAAACTCTAAAAATTTGTGTAGCTTATAAACTAGATGGTGATATTATCGATAGAATTCCAGCTAAAATATCAGATTATGAAAGATGTATTCCGATATATTTAGAATTACCTGGGTGGAAGGAAGATATTACTCAGGTGGCTTCATTTAGCGAATTACCAACAAACGCACAAGCATATTTGAACAAAATATCTGAACTGATTGGAGTAGATATTTCAGTATTTAGTGTTGGTCCAGATAGAACACAAACAATTGTATTAAGAGATTTATTATAAGAGAGCAATTTTGCTCTCTTTTTTTAAAAATAAAAAGAGGCAAACGCCTCTTTATAATTTTTTATTTACTACTGGAGCGATTAATCTTGCTTTTTCCATTAAATCATCGAACGTCTTAGGTTTTAAACTTTGTGCTCCATCACTTAATGCATTTTCAGGTTCATGATGCACTTCTATGATCAAACCATCACATCCTGCTGCAATACTTGCCATTGATAATGATTCCACCAAATCCCATTTTCCAGCTGCATGAGATGGATCAATAATAACAGGTAAGTGGCTTACCTTCTTAATTATAGGGATTACTGAAATATCAAGAGTGTTTCTAGTCATTGTTTCAAATGTACGAATACCACGCTCGCATAATATGACTTGATCGTTACCACCAGCCATAATATATTCCGCACTCATAAGCCATTCCTCAATGGTATTACTAAATCCTCTTTTCAAAAGGATTGGAGTTGTTGTTTTCCCTAATTCTTTTAATAAGGCAAAATTTTGCATATTTCTTGCACCAATTTGAATGATGTCTACATATTTTTCAAACATTTCAATGTGATCTTTATCCATTAATTCAGATACAACCAACATATCGTTCTTATCCGCAACTTCTCTTAAGATTTTCAAGCCATCTAGTCCCATACCTTGATATGAATAAGGAGAAGTTCTCGGCTTAAATGCGCCACCTCTCAGTATTTTTGCACCAGACTTTCTTACTTCTTTTGCGATGATATCTACTTGTTCGTATGATTCAACACTACAAGGACCAGCCATAACGACAAGCTCTCCTCCACCTATTTCAACATCTTTGATCTTAATGATGGTGTCTTCGTTTTTGATTCTACGGTTTACTTTCTTGTATGGCTCTTGGATTCTAATAACATTTTCCACACACTTATAAGCATATAATCTTCTTGTATCAAATTTCGCTGTGTCACCAACTACGCCATATACCTGGTATGATTCACCGAAACTTGAGTGGATATCAAACCCTTGTGATTTTAAACTCGATAAGAGTTCTTCAACGCATGATTGTTCTGCGTTTTGTTTAATTTTAATAATCATTGTAGTTCACTTCTTTCTAGTAATATTTTAAGTCCTTGTTCATAACTTTGAAATCCGAGCCCCATAACACTTGAAATACAGGCATCTTTTATAACGGATACTTTTCTGAATTCTTCTCTTTTTGTTATATCAGATAGATGTACTTCAACAACGGGTATAGAGATAGATTTAATTGCATCATATAAAGCATATGAATAGTGGGTGAACGCCCCGGCATTGAGGATAACTCCATCGAACTGGTCATCGGCATATTGTAGCAAATCAATTAGAATACCTTCTAAATTTGATTGTTTTATATCTACAGTAATCGAATATGTTTGTTCGAAACTTTTTAGATAGCGCTCGAGATCGGCATAAGATTTAGATCCATATACTTCTGGCTCTCTTTTCCCCAACATATTTAAGTTAGGACCATTAAGAATTAATATATTCATTTATTTTCACCTCAATATTATGCATTGTTTCTTTAGTGTTAAAGCCATTTTTCTGTATTTTAATATCACAAGCATCATTGTATAAAGCATATCTTTCTTGATATAACTTCACAAGATTGTTTGGATTTTTTAATAAAGGTCTATTTTTTGGTGGCATTTTTTTTAAATCACTAAGCGGAGCATCTAAAAAAATTATTACGCCATTTTGCTTAAGGACGTCTATGTTTTTTTGGTTTAAAACAACTCCTCCACCTGTGGAAATGGCTTTGTTTAGTTCTTTTGATTTGTTGTATATTGTTTCAAACTCAATCCTTCTAAATTCTTTTTCACCTGCGGATTTAAAAATTTCAGGGATTGATTTCTCTTGAGTATACTCTATTTCTCTGTCAATATCAACCAAATCCTTATTGTATGCTTTTGCTAGTTTTCTCGAGTAATATGATTTGCCTGACATTGGCATACCAATCAAAACAAGGTTGAGATGTTTTAAATACGTTTCCCTATATATAACATTGGATATTCTTTTCTCATAAATTATATTATTAAACAACTCGTTGGCTTTTATAGCTTGATGTGTCAGCATTGTTAAGCCGTTAGCCGCTTTTATATGATGTTTTTTTGCTTCCAATAGTAGTTTTGTTTTAAGTGGGTTATATACCAAATCTAATACAAACTCAAGTTGTGAGAAATGTGATATATTCACAGCTGGATTTTGATTGTTATTTGGGTACATACCTACAGGTGTCGCATTCACCAATATTTGAATATCTTGGTGTGTATCAACATCAGATAATGCATACTCATTTTGCTTTGGATTTCGAGCAAATACTTTTATAATCTTAGCGTTTTTCAATTTAGCCACATACTCTATGGTTTTACTAGTAGAGCCGTTTCCAATAATACCGATTACTTTGTTTTCGACGGAAACGTTATAATAATTGAAGGTATAGATAAGTCCATCTATATCTGTGTTATACCCCTTTAAAATTCCGTTGTCATTGATGATTGTATTAACAGCGTTTATTTCCTTTGCTGAATCGGAAATCTCATCTAAGAAAGGAATGCATTCGGTTTTGTAAGGTATGGTAACGTTGACGCATTCAAAAGATTTTTCTTGGAAAAAAGAATCTAATTCAGATAATTCAATTAGATTGTATTCTTTTTTATCTAGTCTCTCATGAATCTCTTTCGAAAAACTATGAGAGAGTTTTTTTCCAATCAGTCCTCTCATAAAACACAACAACTACTTTCCTTGTAATTTTTTTGATTCATCCATTATTGATTTATATACATTCCTAATTGTATGGGAATGGCTTAGTTTGGATGTCTTTTCTAATATTTTTTGTTCTCTATTTGAATCTAATATGGGAGATTTTATCTCTTTTTTTATTGTTCCAATTTGGATTGATAAGGCAAATCTTTCATCTAATAATTCCATTATTTGATCATCAATTTTATCTATTTGGGACCTTGCATCTAAGAGTTTATCCATGAATGGCCCTCTTTTCTAGTCATAACTTCTAATATTCCATAAGCTGTTATGGCATTGATTACATGTACAACACGATGTACAATACAAGGATCGTGTCTTCCTTTTAATTCTAAAACAGTTGAAGTCATTGATTCAATGTCCACTGTTTCTTGTGGAACACCAATACTGGCAGTTGGCTTTACTGCGACTTTGAAAGTGATTGGCATACCATTAGAAATGCCACCTTGAATTCCACCTGAATTATTAGTTTTCGTTTTGATTTTACCATTTTCTATTGTGAAAGAATCGTTAGCTTCAGATCCAAAGAGTTTTGTGATATCAAAACCTTTTCCAAATTCAACACCCTTTATTGCTGGGACACTGAATAATAAATGAGCTAGTACACTTTCGATAGAATCAAAGAACGGATCACCATATCCTACAGGCAAATTAAGAATACATGTTTCGATTGTTCCACCTACACTGTTTTTGTTGGCTTTCGCATTTAAAATTACTTCTTCAAACATAGTCTTGTTATCCTTGTTTATGAGAGGAAAGTCGCTTTGTAATAGCTTTTTGAGATCTTCTTTTGTTGGGTTTAAATCACTGAAACTTAGATCGTTTTGATCTTTGATTGAATTAATATGTGAAGCAATTATGATTCCTTTTTGTTCCAATATTTGAGATGCAATGGCTCCAAGAATTACGATAGGTGTAGTTAATCTTCCAGAGAAGTGGCCACCTCCTCTATAATCTTGAGCTTGGTTATACTTTATGTGAGATGTATAGTCTGCATGAGAAGGTCTTAATATATTTGGAGTATAGTCCCTACTTCTTGTATCTAAATTATTTATTACTATAGTAAGGGGAGTTCCGGTAGTTTTTCCTTCAAAATATCCAGATAAAAATGTAATCTCATCTTGCTCTCTTCTAGGAGTTGAGAGATTTGATTTTGGTCTTCTTTTATATAACTCATTGTGTATTCTTTCGAGATCTAATTTGATTCCACCAGGAAGATTGTTGATTGTAATTCCAATTGCTTTCCCGTGTGATTCACCAAATAGATTAACAGGGATTGCTTTACCAAATGTGCTCATAATTTCACCTACATATACTCTTTTATTTTTGAAATACTTATTGTCTTAATAAAGGCGTTTCCTTCTTCTTTTAATAGAATTAAATTGATTGTTTTGCCTGTAATTTTTTTATCTAATTTAATGTAGTTATATAGCGTATCCACATCATAAGAATACGATGTAGGAAGATTATATTTTTGGAATAAAGATCGTACTGTATCATGTAACACGGGATCCTTAATCATCATCAGCATCCCGATTGCGATTGATTCACCATGTAATAATGAATACCCACTATCTTGTTCGATTGCATGACCAATTGTGTGTCCAAAATTGAGGAGTTGTCGAACACCTTTGTCCTTCACATCTTGGATAACGATATCACGTTTTATTTGTATACTTCGATATATAAAGTTTTCTATGTCAGAATTGACGTCATATTGAATGAGGTCTTGATAAAGTGATTTTCCGGCAATAAGAGCATGTTTGATTAGTTCTGCCATACCATTATTAAAATGTCTTTTTGTTAAGGTAGAAAGTGTGTTTGGATCAATGATCACAATCTTTGGTTGATAAAAACTACCGATTGCATTTTTCATATATTTGCTATTAATTCCTACTTTTCCACCAACACTGCTATCTACTTGAGATAATAGAGAAGTTGGAATTTGCACAAAATCTATACCACGCATATAAATACTAGCAATGAATCCAGCAAAATCACCTACAACTCCACCACCTAGGGCAATGATTGTAGTGCTTCTTGGAAGAGATAATGATAGCATATCATCAATGACTTCATTTATTTTTTCCGCGCACTTAAGCGATTCTCCGTGTTTCATAACATAGGTTTTGATTACTTTTAGTTGTGACTCAACAGTAGCAATATATTCGTTTGGAATATTGTCATCGGTAATGATGACGTATTCTTTCTCTGTATCAAGATAGGCTGAAACGTTAGAAAGAAGCCCTTTTTCGATAAGGACATCATAACTGTTTTCGTTTAATGACACATGTACTTTTTTCATATTATTACTCCTCGTAAACCACTTTTCCACCGATTGCTTTTAAGTCCTCAAAGAAATGAGGATATGATTTGTTTATACAGTCAGCGTGTTTGATTGTGAATGGGACTTCACACCTTGATGAAGCGATTCCCAACATCATTGCTATTCTATGATCGTTAAATGAATCGAAGGTGCCGCCCGGTCCATCTAGTGATTTTTTACCAACGATAATGATTTCATCATCAATTACTTTAATGTTGGCACCCAATTTTGCTAAAGTGGTAACTGTTGATTCAATTCGATCAGATTCTTTTAATCGTAAACGATGTGCGTTCACGATTTTAGTTGTACCTTTTGAAAGGGCAGCTAAGAGAGAGACAATCGGTCCTAAATCAGGACAGTTTTGAATATCAATCACTCTTCCTATTGTTTTTGATTTTACTGTAGTAAAGCCGTTTTCAGTAAATATTATTTTACCTTTCATAGATTGAATAATATCGATGATTGCCATGTCTCCTTGACTCGAATCATGTGGGACATCGGTGACCTTAATTGCTCCACCAATGATTCCACCTACAAGGTGAAAGGCAGCTTGGGAATAATCTCCTTCAACACGATAATCGTTTGCAACATAGGATTGATTACCCTCAATAAAATAGCCCTTTGGTATTTCTCTTATAGTAACGCCAAAATGTTCTAACGTTTTAATGGTAAGATCTATATAACTTTTTGATTCTAATATACCATCAATAATGATTTCTGAATCTTCATCTAATAAAGGCAGTGCAAACATTAAACCAGAGAAAAACTGAGAACTAACATCACCTTTAATAGTATACTTTCTTGCTTTAACAGAGCCTTTTACTACTATTTTTTCGTCATCTTGAATAAATGTATTGTTGTCTTCTGTGAAGATTTTTTCATAGATTGATTGTGGTCTTTTCATCAATCCTGGTTCACCAATAAAATGAATCTCTTTTTCTGTTAGAGAAAATAAAGGTATCAGAAATCTAATTGTAGATCCTGATTCGTTACAATATACTTTTTTTGATTTTAGTTTTAATTTTTTAATTCCATGTACTACAACTTTATTATCTTTTCGTTCAAATTTAACACCAAGTGTTTCAAGGGCTTCTATTGTAGCTAATGTGTCTTCGGAATATACAAAATTAGTAATAAGAGATTCTCCACTAGAAAGAGCTGCACAAATTAGTGCACGATGACTTAAACTTTTTGAAGGTGGAACTTTAACTGTTCCGTTAAAAGAACAAGGAAAAAGCTTAACAGAGGTGTTTTGTTTCACTTTATTTTCCCCCTTTTATGCGTTGCTTCTTGCATTAATTCTTGAAGTTTCGCTTTGTCTTTTCTTTGAAGTGCATCTTTGAACAAATCAAGTTGAACTTCAAATTTATTAATATGTTTTATTAGATAATCTTTATTGTTGATAAATAATTCAGACCATAAAGAGTCATTAAATTTTGCAATCCTAGTTAAATCTTTATATGAATCTCCAATAAACAATCTTGTGTCATATTTTTCATCATCACTGTTTACCAAAGCAAGGGCAATCGCGTGAGTAAGCTGTGAAGTAAACCCAATAATTTCGTCATGTTGTATGTCGGTTACACGCGATACATTCTTAAATCCCATTTGTTTTGCAAGTGTTTCGATTAGATTTAATGCTTCATCTGAATTCTTGTCTGTTGGAGTGATTATGAAATTTGCGTCTTTAAAAATATTTTCGTTGCTATTCCATACACCAGTTGTTTCGCGACCAGCAATTGGATGAGCGAAAACAAATTCAACATCATCTTCGAAATATATGTCGAGAGCGTCAATTAGCCTTCTTTTAATACCTACTGCATCAGAGATGATTGCACCTCTTTTAAAGTAATTTATGTTTTGTTGAATGAAGGTGATTGTATCGTTAGGATATAGGCATAGAAAAACAACGTCTAACTCATTTAAGACGTCTTTTGGAGTATTTGTACCTCTGTCAATAATATTGTTTTCCAGAGCGTATTGAAGCGTTTTATCGTTATTGTCTATTCCTACAATTTCATAGGGGTATTTACGTAAGCTTTTTGCATAAGTCCCACCAATTAATCCGAGACCAACGATTCCTATTTTCATATTATCACCCTTTGATATAGTATATTATACTATACTTCACCTTGTTATATAAAGAATATTACGTGTAAGCGCTTTTGTCAATTCATTGCATTTTATATATAAAAATGAGATAATTAGTAGAAATATAACTTTTACTAGGAGGGTTTATTAAATGAATGTTGATTTAAAAATTGCACAAGAGGCAAAGATGAAGAAAATAATGGAAATCGCTTCAAATCTAGGATTAAGTCTAGATGATATTGAACTATATGGAAATTATAAAGCAAAAATTGATTTACGTGTTATTGATAAACTGAAAGATGTTGATAATGGAAAAGTAATATTAGTTACCGCGATTAATCCTACTCCAGCTGGGGAAGGAAAATCAACAACAACGGTAGGATTAGGCCAAGCCTTTGGAAAAATCGGAGAGAAAGCAATTATCGCCTTAAGAGAGCCATCTTTTGGTCCTGTCATGGGAGTAAAAGGAGGAGCTGCAGGTGGTGGATATAGCCAAGTTGTTCCAATGGAAGACTTAAACTTACACTTTACTGGAGATATACACGCGATTACTACCGCAAACAACGCAATAAGTGCAGTTATTGATAACCACATTCACCAGGGAAATGAGCTTAATATTGATCCAAGAAGGATCTCTTGGAAGCGCGCTATTGATATGAATGATAGAGCATTAAGAGATGTGGTTATTGGACTTGGTGGAATTGGAAACAGTTTGCCAAGACAAGATGGATTTAACATTACAGTTGCTTCGGAGATAATGGCCGTATTATGTCTTGCAAGTGATATGAAAGATTTGAAATTAAGAATGAAAAGAATTGTTATAGGATACACATATGATCGTAAGCCTATAACAATTGGAGATTTAGAAATGGAAGGAGCGGTTGCTCTGATTTTAAAAGATGCAATCAAACCGAACTTAGTACAAACTTTGGAGAATACACCAGCGTTGGTGCATGGTGGGCCATTTGCTAATATCGCACATGGATGTAATAGTATTATTGCTACAAATATGGGTAGAAAACTGGCCGACTATGTTATAACAGAAGCTGGATTTGGGGCAGACCTTGGGGCTGAAAAGTTTCTTGATATTAAAACACATCAAGCAGGATTTACTCCTAGTGCAGTAGTAATTGTGGCTACAGTAAGAGCACTAAAAATGCACGGTGGTGTGAACAAGAAAGAACTAGAACCTGAAAACGTTGAAGCTCTTATTAAAGGGCTTTCCAACTTAGAAAAACACATTGATACAATCAAACAATTTGGATTACCATATGTTGTTGCAATCAATAGTTTTGTAACAGATACAGACAACGAGACAAAAGCCTTAAGTGATTATCTAGAATCAAACGGACATCCATGGAGTTTAAGTGAAGTGTGGGAAAAAGGTGGAGACGGTGCAATTGATTTAGCAAAACAAGTTATTCACCAAATTGAAACAAAAGAGAACAATTTTAAAAGAATGTATGATCAAACTGATGACCTTGCAACAAAAATTGAAAAAGTAGCTAAAAAAGTATATGGTGCAGATGGTGTGGAGTTCACTAGTCAAGCGAAACTCCAACTCCGTAAGTTTAAAAGACTGGGATGGGATAACCTATCGGTATGTATGGCAAAAACGCAATACAGTTTATCAGATGACCCTAAATTATTGGGTAGACCAACCGGATTCACTATTACAATTCGCGAATTAAGACCAAGTATTGGTGCTGGATTTATTGTCGCATTGACAGGTGATGTTATGACAATGCCGGGGCTTCCGAAAAAGCCTGCAGCGCTAGATATGGACATCGACGAGGATGGAAACGCACAAGGATTATTCTAACAAAGAGGACTTCGGTCCTTTTTTTATTTTTGGTATTGTGCATTACACACTACTGTGTTACAATAGGGTTGGGAGGTAATATAATGAATGCACAATTTAAGAGAGGTATTGTAGAGTTATGTGTTTTAAGTGAATTGGTACAAGAAGACATGTATGGATATTCAATTATTAACAATATATCAGAACACATCGATGTAAATGAAAATACCGTTTACCCAATTTTAAGAAGACTAACAAAAGAAGGATATTTTACAACATATTTAAAAGAATCAAACATAGGAGCAGCTAGAAAATATTATAAGGTAACGGAAAAAGGATTTCGTTACTATCTAGAACTTCGAGAACAATGGGATCATTTTATAGGAGGCGTTTACGCTATCTTAAATAAAGGAGGAAAAAAGAATGAAGAAATACTTAAAAGATTTAGAGACAGAACTGAAAAAATTGAACGTTAGTGATGAAGAAATCGCAGAAATTTTAGCTGATCATAAAGAAATGTTAGAAGAAGCACAAAGTGAAGGAGTTACAGACGAAGAAATGATTTCTAAGTTTGGTGACCCTAAAAATATAGCTAGAGACCTTTATGAAGACGTTTTAGATGAGGATTTATCACAAAAAGAAGAGCCTGTATTTGGAACCGAGAGTTTACAAGGGTATGAGTTAATGAAATCAATTCAAGTTTTAGAAGGGCTAAATGCGGTAAATATCAACTTAGTTAGTGAAGATATAATCTTCTTTCCTTATGAAGGAGAAACAATTGAAGTCTATGTAAGAGGAAAGTTTAATGAGGAAGAGTACACAATCAATTTCAAAGACGGTATATTTAATTTAATCAAATCAAAAGGAAAAGTATCATTTAATATTTTTGGTAAAAAAACTCCAGATTTTGGAGTGAGATTTCCACAATGCCACTTAGAAAACTTTAAATTAAGTTTGGTATCAGGAGATGGAAATATCGAAGACATTAATGCGGATGGTG
>CAYSZV010000003.1:55925-100115 GCA_964435595.1 uncultured Candidatus Izemoplasmatales bacterium
GTTTAAAACAGTATCAGGTGATTTGAAAGTATCGAATATCACTTCAACAACCAAAGTAGAAGTTTCTGTTGTATCGGGTGATGTAAAATTGAATAGTCTATCCAGTGCAAAACTAGAAATGTCAAGTGTATCAGGAGATGTTTCATTAAAGAAAGTTAAATTGGAAGAACAAGCATTTATGAGCACTGTTTCAGGAGATATTAACGCAGATACTGTTAAAGTACCTGAAATTGAATTTCGTACTGTAAGTGGTGACTTCAATGGAAAAGAAGTTTACTGCGATGTTGTATCATTGAAATCATTAAGTGGAGACTTTACAATTGAGAATTCAAATAAGGATCATAAAATCGAGGTAACAAGTAAAAGTTCGCTTTCTGGGAAAGTGACAATAAAATAAAGGCTGATTATTTAAATCAGTCTTTTCTTTGTGATATAATTTAATAGAAGGAGTAGTGATACGATATGGAATTAATGAATCAGTTTTATGAATTAGTTAAAAAGAGAAAAGCATATAGTTATGCATTGAATGTAGTAGGGTGGGATTCTGCAACAGAAGCTCCAAAAAATGCCTTTCCAAGAAGAATGGAACTACTTGGTATTTTAAGTGGAGAAATGTTCCAAATGAGTACATCAGAGGAATATCAAAACGTGGTAAATGGCTTGGTTGATAAGTTAGAAGAGTTAAGTGTTGATGAACAAAGACAAATCAAACTTGCAAAAAAAGGATTGGATAAAATACTAAAAATTCCCAAAGAAGAATATGTTGAGTACAGAAAATTAGTAGGAATGTCTCAACGATTGTGGGAAGATGCGAAAGCAAACAACGATTTCAAATCATTTGAACCAAATCTTACTAAAATTGTGGAGTTTAATAAAAAGTTTGTATCGTATTATGAACTAGATACACACCCATATAATGTGTTACTCGATGATTATGAAGAAGATATGACAATGAAAGATTATGATGCATTTTTCAATACACTAAGAAGAGATTTAGTACCGTTTGTTAAAGAAGTGTTAGAAAGCGGTAAAAAGCTTAATGACGCGTTTGCTTCAAAATCATATGACAGTAAAAAACAAAAAGAATTTTGTGATTATTTGATTGATGTATTTAGCTTTGATCGTGACTCGGGATTAATGAAAGAGAGTGTTCATCCATTTACTTGGAACACACATCCTAAAGATGTTCGTTTTACGACAAGATATTTGGAAGACATGGTGTTTTCTAGTATTTTTGCAGCAATCCACGAATTGGGACACGCTACATATGAACAGCAAGTTGACGATAAATGGGACGATACAACGTTAAATGGTGGAGCTTCAATGGGGATTCATGAATCTCAATCAAGATTTTATGAAAACGTAGTGGGAAGAAGTCCTGAGTTCTGGCAAGTTCATTTTCCGAAATTCAAAGAAATATTTCCAGAACAGTTACAAGGTGTAACAGTTGATGATTTTCATCGAGCAGTAAATAAAGTGGAAGCATCATTGATTCGTGTAGAAGCGGACGAACTAACATATCCATTACATATCATGCTTAGATACGAGATAGAAAGAATGCTGATGAGTGATGAAGTTCAAGTGTCAGAATTGCCTGAGTTATGGAATCAAAAAATGGTTGAATATCTCGGTATTAAGCCAAATAATGATGCAGACGGTGTGTTACAAGATGTACACTGGAGCGCAGGATTAATGGGATATTTCCCAACCTATGCACTAGGTACAGCATATGCTGCTCAAATATATTATACAATGCAAAAAGAGATTAATGTTGAACAGGCAATTTTGGATAACGACATCAAAGTGATCAATAATTGGCTCAAAGAAAAAATCCATCAATTTGGATCTTCTAAAACAGCTAAGCAATTGATTCAAGATGTGACGGGTGAACCATTTGATGCAAAATACTATGTTCAATATTTAAAAGAGAAATACAGCAAACTATATCTATAGTAAATGGCTAAACAAAGCAAAAAGCAATCAAATATTATGGATTGCTTTTTTGATATATACTTTTATAAAAAAGTATTGTATCATTAAAACGGAGGTGTATAATTGTGGAATATCAATCAATCAAATACAACGAATTATCAGATAAAGCATTGCAACAACTAAGTAAAGGTGCATTTTTTACAACCAAAGTAGGGAACAAAGTCAATACTATGACGATTGCCTGGGGAGGAATTAACATTGTATGGAATAAGCCGTTTTTTGTTGCATATGTTAGATTTTCTAGGGATAGTTACAATATGGTGGAAGAAAGTGAAGAGTTCACAATCAGCATTCCAATTGAGAAAAACATGAAAAAAGAACTTTCATATTGCGGTACAAAATCAGGAAGAGATGTTGATAAAATTAAGGATATGAAGTTATCTTTATTACCCGGAAGACAAGTGGAAACGCCTATTTTAAGCGATTGTGAATTACACTATGAATGTAAAGTCACATATAAACTTCCAATGAAACTAGGCTTGGTCCCAGAAGATGTAAGACAAAGATATTATAATAATAATGACTATCATATGATTTATTATGGAGAAATTGTAGATTCATATTTAATCAAAGGAGAAAAATAATGGGAGAAATTATTAGTGGTAAAGCATTATCCAAAGAAATAAGAGAACAAGTTAGAATTGATGTAGAAAAACTTAAAGATCTTTATGGAGCGGTTCCACACCTTGTAGTGGTTTTAATTGGAGAAGATCCTGCCAGCCAAAGTTATGTAAAATCAAAGGAACGCGCTTGTATCAAAGCAGGTATGAAAAGTACTGTAATTAGAAAAGAAGATACGATTTCAGAAGCAGAAGTCTTATCAATTATTGATGACTTAAATAAAGATGATGATGTACATGGTATATTGGTTCAATTACCTGTACCAAAACATATCGATGAGAATAAGATTATTGATGCAATCGATTATCGTAAAGATGTGGATGGATTTCATCCATTAAACATCGCATATATGCATATGGGAAGACCATCGATTTTGCCTGCAACACCTAAAGGAATTATCACAATGTTAAAAAGTATTAACGTTGATTTAGTTGGTAAAGATGCCATTATTATTGGTCGTTCAAATATAGTTGGAAAGCCCGCAGCTATGCTATTAATGAAAGAACATTGTACGGTTCAAATTGCTCATTCGAGAACAAAAAATCTCAAGGAAAAATGTTTAAACGCAGACATCATTGTAGCTGCTGTTGGTAGAGCAAATACGGTAACTGCAGATATGGTAAAAGACGGGGCAATTATTATAGATGTTGGAGTCAACAGAGTGGATGGAAAACTAGTTGGGGATGTTGATTTCGAAAATGTCAAAGATAAAGCCAGTTATATCACACCTGTACCAGGTGGGGTTGGACCGATGACAATCACTTCTTTGTTGCAAAATACAATTGAAACATTTAAGGAGTGCATGAACATTGATTGAACGATATAGAAGACAAGTTGTACAAGATATCTTTACCGAAGAAACAAAGTTTAACGCATATTTAAAGATGGAAATTCATACACTTGAAGCATGGAGTAAATTAGGAAAAATCCCTAAAGAAGATGTGGATAAAATCAAGGAAAAGGCTTCGTTTAGCGTAAAACGAATCAAAGAGATAGAAGAAGAAACGAGACATGATATTGTTGCTTTTACACGTTGCGTGAGCGAATCTTTGGGTGATGAAAAGAAATGGGTTCATTATGGATTAACGAGTACTGATGTTGTAGATACAGCGAATGGATATATATTGAAACAAGCAAATGATATTCTATGGAATGACTTAGTAGAATTCCAAAAAGTGTTAAAAGAAAAAGCTATATTATATAAGGATACACCTTGTATTGGTAGAACCCATGGGATTCATGCTGACATCACTTCATTTGGTTTAAAATGGGCATTATGGTATGATGAGTTTTCTCGTCATTTGGACCGTTTTAAATTAGTTAGAAAAGAAGTGGAAATGGGTAAAATTAGCGGTGCAGTTGGTAATTTTGCAAATACACCACCAGAGATACAAGACTATGTTTGTGAAGCAATGGGGATTGGTAGTGCTAACATTTCTACCCAAACATTACAGCGGGATCGTCATGCAAATTATATGTCTGAATTGGCCTTAATTGGCGGAACAATGGAAAAAATAGCGATAGAGATTCGTCATCTTCAAAGAACCGAAGTCAGAGAAGTAGAAGAATTCTTTCGAAAAGGGCAAAAAGGATCTAGTGCAATGCCTCATAAAAGAAACCCAATTAGTAGCGAGAACATCACTGGGTGTTCACGTGTTTTAAGAGGGTATATGGTGGCAGCTTATGAAAATATCCCACTATGGCATGAAAGAGACATTTCACATAGTAGTGTAGAGCGAATTATTTTACCAGATGCGATAATGTTGTTAGACTATATGTTACATAGATATCAAGGTGTATTAAGTAATCTAACTGTTTTTGAAGACCGTATGTTACAAAACATATATTTAACAAACGGTGTGATATTCTCTCAGCGTGTTTTAACCAAACTGATTGATAAAGGATTATCACGTGAAGTTGCATATGATACGGTTCAACCAATTGCTATGAAGGCCTGGCAAGAAGGTCTGCCATATAGAGAATTGTTAGCGGAAAACAGCTTTGTTACGCAATATTTAAATGAAGAAGAAATTACAGATGCATTCAATATTAATTACTTCTTACGCAATGTAGATACAATATTAAAACGTGTAGGAATTCTATAATATTGAGAGGAGAATCCTTATGAAAATACTAAAAATAATTGTTAGCATAACAATACCATTCTTTTTGATTATTTTATTTGCTAGCATTCTTACAACAACACCATATCTAATTGTTTCAAAAGGATTATATGAAAGTCATAGTCGTATTGAGTTTGATCATGATTATGCCGCAGAACGAATCATGGGATATCTCAATTATCGTTATCCTGATTTGGAATTTGGTAGTGACGAATTGGATGATTCAAATTTGTTAAGAGAAGAAGAAATTGTTCATATGGAAGATGTTTTAAATGTATATACCGGATTGAGAATTGCAGCATTTTCTTCCCTTATTATAGGGGTTTCCTTGTCTATTATAATCTATAAAAAGAACAGAGAAGAATTATATAAAACCTATAAACATATGTACATGGGTCCTGCCTTATTTGTGCTATTTCTTGGTGGATATATATTGATTGATTTTAATGCAGCTTTCACAGCTTTTCACAATATTTTCTTTCCTCAAGGAGGATGGACTCTTAATTCTAACGATGCATTAATTCAACTTTTACCAACAGCGTTTTGGATGGTGAGTGGAATCATCATATTGGTGTTATTCTCCTTATCTATGGGACTTATTTACTATTTAAATGAGAAAATTTTCAAGAAAAAGTTGATTAATTAGAAGAATTACATATGAAAGTGTATTCATAGTGTAGTGTTTTTGTCCGACTTATGATACAATTGACACTGGTTAGTATCATATATGATTGATAATAAGGATCAATTGTCTCTACCCCGTACCGTAACATTCGGGACTATGATGCAGATAAGAAAAAGAGAGAATTCTCCCTTTTTTCAATTTTTATAAGGACTAGCCAAATAAAAATTGATAATATGGAGGATTTTTTTAATGGAGTTTTTGAAAGGTTTTTTCAAGCTAAACGAAAGAGATACCAAAGTTAGTACTGAATTAGTAGCAGGTATTACAACTTTCTTAGCGATGGCTTACATCTTACCAGTTAATGCTGGTATGTTATCAAATGTTGATGGTTTAACATTTGGAGGAGTTTTTATCGCTACTGCAATCGCAGCAGGTATTGCATCAATTGTTATGGGGCTTCTTGCTAATTTGCCAGTTGCCTTAGCACCAGGTATGGGTCTCAATGCTTTCTTTACTTATACTTTAGTTGGATCAATGGGATTAACTGCAGAAGCTGCATTAGCGGCAGTATTAGTATCAGGATTCTTGTTCTTTATTATTTCTGTTACAGGATTAAGAAGACTTGTGATCGCATCAATTCCAGTAGGTTTGAAATATGCTGTAGGAGCGGGTATTGGGTTCTTTATTGCGTTTATCGGACTAAAAAATGCAGGAATTGTAGTAGGTGATGGGGCAACATTTGTTGCGTTAGGAAATCTAGCTCATCCAACAGTATTATTAGGTGTATTCGGTATTATCTTAGTAATTGTACTTTACGCAATGGGAAATCGTTTTGCTTTGATTATTTCTATTGTAGCAACAGCTGTATTGGGGGTTCTTTTAGGTCTTATATTCCCTGATTTCTTTACACAAGTTGTTACATATACACAATATGATTGGGCAGCAGAGAATCCATTTGCTACTTTGATTCAAGTTGATAAAGAAGTATTCTTAATGCCAGAATATGCAAGCAGTCCTCTTAGTGGTGCTTGGAATGAATTTGGTAGTATCTTCGGTATTGCTTTTAAAGGATTTGGAGAATTATTTGGATCATTTAGTGCAATCGGTATTATATTCACATTGTTATTTGTAGATTTCTTCGATACTGCAGGAACATTGATGGCTGTTGGGAATCAAGCTGGATTAATCGATGACGAAGGTCAAATAGTTGGCTCAGAAAAAGCCTTATTAGTTGATTCAATTGGAACAATGACAGGTGCTGTGTTAGGTACTTCAAATGTTACTTCTTATATTGAAAGTGCAACAGGAATTGAACAAGGTGGACGTACAGGGTTAACTTCTGTAATGGTAGGGATTTTATTTATATTATCAATCTTAATCTATCCTTTATTAAGTGTTGTAACTGGTGTTGAAGTAACTGCTGATATATTTGGTTCAGGGGTATTTTATTCTCCTGTAACTGCTATGGCACTGATATTAGTTGGTGCGTTAATGGTAGGACAATTAAAAGAGATTGATTGGAATGATGTTTCAATCGTTGTTCCTGCATTCTTAACAATTATATTTATGTTATTAACATTCTCAATTGCAACTGGTATTGCGATTGGATTTATCTTCTATCCACTTGTGAAACTTGCACAAGGTAAAGCAAAAGAAGTTAACATAGTAATGTATATTTTATCACTACTATTTATTATCTTCTTTATAGTAGGAGCGGCTTAATAAAGCGGTTTTCATATAGTATAACATAAAAGAGCAACCTATTTGGGTTGCTCTTTTTTTCGTATTCTACAAGGTAAATCACATTCAGTACATCTGAGTGCTTCGTTTGACAATGGGAAGAAATGTTGTGGTCTCATAGTATAACTTATTTCCCAAATAATAAATACAAGTAATCCCATTATAAATATTGAAATTGTATAGATACTTGGAATAAATAAGAGCAAAGCAAACTTCATTAATCGATCCCAGTTGCTAATTCGACATGTATTGCAGCATTTGTTCTTCATAAATAAATCTCTAAATGGGCACCATAGCATAATGCATATGTAATCTGAAAGGTTAATAAATAGGAATACAAGATATAAATATTTCAGTTCGAACCAGTCGTTATATAAGTAAAGCAAGCCGATTCCAGTGATTCCACCAAAGTAAATTATGAAGATTCCCAATGCAACTTTGTTCTCGCGTTGTTGTAGTTCTTTCATTTTTATAATATTATATTTTGGATATTCTCTAAAAAACTTTATCAAATATTTTCCAGAGAAAAGCTGTTTGTTTAGTTTTGGGACAATCACCGATAAGGAATCAAAGAAAAAATATACAAACAAAACAGGGATTAAAATGTCATCTAAAAGATATACATATTCTTCGAAGAAAAAGACGAAAATGGCTGTATTCAGTAGTAATGCAAAGGATATAGATAACTTAACAGTTGTTTTCCACATAGACTCACCTCTTGAGTATTATATCACTTTTAAGAAAGTGTTTACAATACGGGATAAAAATACTACAATATTTGTATGAAATAAGAAGAAAAGTGGTGACGAGATGAGAGTGTTATTTGATAGTGATAAAATGACCAGAACAATCAGAAGAATATCTCATGAAATATTAGAAAGAAATCCAGATTTAGAGAATCTTGTATTGGTTGGGGTACTGAAAAACGGCGTACCTATGTCAAAAATAATTCAAGATAACATCTACAAGTTTGAAGGTATTAAAGTACCAACTTATGAATTAGATATTTCAGGATATAGAGATGATATGGAAGTAGAACAGGTTAATAAACTTGATGTAAATTTATCTTCTAAGACAGTTGTAGTTGTCGATGATGTATTGTTTACTGGAAGAACTGTAAGAGCCTGTATGGACGCGATTATCGACTTAGGAAGACCAAATAAAATTCAATTAGCAGTACTTGTTGATCGTGGACATCGTGAATTGCCAATACGAGCAGATTATGTTGGGAAGAACGTGCCAACGAACATAAATGAAACAATTAAAGTTAAGTATGGTGAAGGAATATATATATATAGCAAAGAGGAGAATCAAAATGGATAACATTAAGAAATACGACCAAGAGCTTTATGAAGCGATTACCTTAGAAAAAAACAGACAAGAAACACACATTGAATTAATAGCAAGTGAAAACTTCGTTAGCAAAACAGTCTTAGAAGCACAAGGAAGCGTATTGACAAATAAATACGCAGAAGGATACCCAGGTAGAAGATATTATGGTGGGTGCGAATTTGTTGATTTGGCAGAAGATTTAGCTAGAAACAGGTTAAAAGAACTCTTCGGTGTGAAGTATGTAAATGTACAAGCTCACAGCGGGAGCACGGCTAATATGGGGGCATATCGTGCAATTATTAAACACGGAGATACTGTATTAGGTATGTCACTTGATCATGGGGGACATTTAACACACGGACATCCACTAAACTTTAGTGGAATTGACTACTCTTTTGTAAGTTATGGTGTGGATGATGTAACTGAGCAAATTGATTATGATGCACTAGAACAGCAAGCCATGGAAGTAAAACCAGCCCTAATTGTGGCAGGTGCTAGCGCTTATCCGCGTGCTATTGATTTTAAAAGAATGAAAGAAATTGCGGATAAATCAGGAGCAAAATTAATGGTAGATATGGCACATATCGCTGGATTAGTAGCTGCTGGATTACATCAAAATCCTTGTGATTATGCAGATATTGTAACTTCAACAACACATAAAACATTAAGAGGTCCACGTGGTGGAATAATCATGACAAACGATTTTGAATTATATAAAAATATCAATAGAGTTATTTTCCCAGGAATTCAAGGGGGACCATTGATGCATGTAATTGCAGCAAAAGCTGCAGCCTTCAAAGAAGCTCTTTCACCTGATTTCAAACAATACCAAGCAAATGTGATTGAGAATGCAAAAGAGTTGGCAAAAGAATTAAAAGAATTAGGATTTAGAGTTGTATCTGGTGGAACAGACAATCATTTGATTCTTTTAGAAGTGAAATCATTAACTGGATTAACTGGTAAAGACGCAGAAAAACTATTGGATACCGTCAACATAACTTGTAACAAAAATACAGTTCCAAACGACACAGAGAAGCCGTTTATCACTAGTGGAGTTCGACTTGGTACTCCAGCAATCACAACAAGAGGATTCCAAAAAGAAGATATGAAAACTATCGCACAATGTATATATAATGCTTTGATGAATCCTGAAAATGATGTAATATTAGAACAAGTAAGAAACGAAGTAAAAGAATTAACAAGAAAATATCCTTTAAACTATTAAGATAAGAATCTCAATCACAAAGGGGTGATCAGATGAGAGTAGCAATAGTCAAAAGTGATGGGTATTTAGATAATAGAATATCGCGTATTCTAGCCAGTAATAACATCAACGGAGATGTTATAACAAAAGTTATTAGAAGTACATTTAACGAGTACGATGCGATTGTTTTTACCTATCAAAATCATATCCCAAACTTACCAAAAGTAATCGAACAAATCGTTTTAGAAAAAAGACTACAAGTGTTTTACATAACAAACACGCTTTCTGTTGGACAGTTTTACAATTTATTTGATGATTTATTCTTTGATTATATGAAAGAAGAAACAATGGAGATTTTGCTTCCAAGGTTATTGAAAAATTCTAAAAAATTTATAAAGAAAATCCAAATATTAGAAGCGGATAATAAACACTTATCAGAAGAACTGCTATTAATAAAGAACACAAATAAGGCCAAAAGAATTCTAATAAAAAAAGGCTTTAATGAAGCGGACGCCCACAGATTTATCATTGATAAATCAATGAGTATGAGACTACCAAAAAAATTAGTTGTAAACCTTATCATTGAAAATAAGATTGACTTTTAATTTGGCTATACTTATAATCAAAAGAGTGGACAAGGGAGTCCTGTTTAAAACTAAATGAAATAAAAACAATGGTGTCAATGCGTGAGCATTTTTTGACACCATTTTTTATTTTTACTATTGGAGGAGAAAAAAATGGCAAAGTATACAAAAGAGGAAATCTTAAGAATTGCAGATGAAGAAAACATTAAGTATGTAAGGTTGTGTTTTACAGACATCAATGGCGTTATTAAAAATGTTGAAATACCTGGTAGAGGGCTTGAAGAAGCGTTGGAAAACGAGGTAATGTTTGATGGTAGCTCGATTGATGGCTTTGTAAGAATTCAAGAAGCGGATATGTATTTACGTCCAGATTTTGACACATGGATGGTTCTTTCTTGGGAACAAACAACGTATGGAAAAGTAGCATTATTGATTTGTGATGTTTATTTACCTGATGGAACTCCTTTTTCAGGAGATCCAAGAGGTGTATTACGAAGAAATGTAGAAGAAATGAAAAAATTAGGATATGGAAACTTTAATATTGGTGTTGAGCCAGAATTTTTCTTGTTTAAATTAGATGGACGTGGAGAACCTACTTTAGAATTCAATGATAATGGTGGATACTTTGATTTGGCTCCAGTTGACGGTGCAGAAGATTGTCGAAGAGATATCGTACTAGAACTAGAACGAATTGGATTTACAATGGAAGCTTCACATCACGAAGTTGCTCCAGGACAACATGAGATCAACTTTATGTTCAACAATGCATTGGAAGCAGCAGATAAACTTCAAATTTTCAAATTGGTTGTTAAGAACGTTGCGAAGAGACATGGTCTACATGCAACATTTATGCCAAAGCCTATCAGTGATATCAACGGATCAGGAATGCATACAAATTGCTCACTGACTGATCTAAAAGGAAACAATGTATTTTGTGATGATGATGGTGTGATAGGGCTTAGTAAAGACGCGCTTAGATTTATTGAAGGTGTGCTAGTTAACGCAAGAGCCTTTACTGCAATAACAAACCCTACTGTTAATTCATACAAAAGATTGGTGCCTGGATATGAAGCGCCTTGTTATGTATCTTGGAGTGATGCAAATCGTTCTGCTATGATTCGTATTCCTGCAAAAAGAGGAAGAGCAACACGTACTGAATTACGTAGTGTTGATCCAAGTGCGAACCCATATTTAGCGTTTTCCGTTATATTAGCCGCTGGACTTGATGGGATTAAAAATGATTACACAGCACGTGACAGAGTATATATTAATTTATATGAATTAGATCGTGATGAAAGAGAATCTATGGGTATCGATAATTTACCCGAGAACCTGAAAGATGCATTAAAAGCATTAAAAAATAATACAGTTATCAGAGAAGCATTGGGTTCACATGTTTTTGAGAAATTCTCTATGTTAAAACAAAAAGAGTGGGATGACTTTAGAACCAGTGTTACTGAATGGGAAATCAAAAAGTATTTAAAAGTTATATAATATTACAAAGCCGTTTCTATTTAGGAAACGGCTTTCTTATGGTCTTATTTCAATTATTCATTTATACTGTTGTTGAGGTGATTTGATGAGAGCGTTGGTATTAGGGTATAGCGCATGGGATACTTTGATTCAAGTAGATGAAATTAATAAGCTTTATGATGATATGTTTCTTTGGGCGAAAAGAATGAATACAACAGTAGGAAGTACTGGGGCGGGAAAGGCAATTACACTAGATAGATTGGGAGTTGATGTGACATTGATTACCAATATAGCTGATGATGAAGCCGGGCAAAAAATAAGAGAATTTTATAATAAAACGGGCATAAAAGTAATAAGTGTAGCTACAGATATCACTGTTCAACACACGAATATTATGCACGGAAAAGGAAAAAGAATTAGCGTTGTTACGGGAAATCCTACATATGTAGAAGGAATGATTCCAGAATACGAAAAGCATATACAAGAATGTGATGTTGTATTTTTAAACATTAATGATTATTGTAGAAGTTTTATACCTTATATAAAAAAATATAGCAAAAAGATATTGGTAGATATACACGATTATGACCCACCAAATCCTTATCATCAAGAATTCATTGACGTTGCAGATATTTTAATTGGTAGTGACATACATATAAAGGATAAAAAAGCTTTTCTAAAAAAGAATATCAACCTTGGTAAAGACATAGTTGTACTTACATCAGGAAGTAAGGGTTTGATTGCATTAGACCATAAATATGAGACATACAATATAGAAGGTTTTAATGATTTTGAATATAAGGATTCAAACGGAGCAGGGGATAGTTTTTGTGCTGGGTTTATGGTAAAACTATTCGAATCAAAAAATTATGGAAAAGCCCTAGAATATGGCAATATATGTGGGGGTTTAGCATGTAGCAGTAATGATCTTTTTCGCCTTGATATTGACAAAAGTTATGTAGATAATATATATAAAAAAAGAAACGATTAATTCGTTTCTTTCTTTTTTACTTCTTCAATTAACTTATCGATTTCATCTTCATTAAAAACATATTGTTCGCCACAAAAATGACATAATATTTCAATTTTTTTGTCTTCTTTTTTGATTGTTTCTAATTCTTTTTCTCCTAAAGAAATTAAACCTTCTTCAAACTTGTCTTTATTACAATTACATTTGTATGATAAGTCTAATTCTTCAAGCAGTTGAAAATCTCCCTCTGTGATGATTTCTAAGATTTCCTCGGGAGTTTTACCTTGGTTTACTAATTCGCTCATTGGGGGGATTTCTGCTAGTATTCTTTCGATATTAGATAAGGTTTCCTCTTTGCATCCAGGCATGATTTGTAATATGAATCCACCAGACGCTTTTACAGTGTTATCCTCATCAACCAAAACTCCTAAGCCGACTGCACTTGGAATTTGTTCAGATGCAGTAAAGTAGTAAGCAAAATCTTCCGCAATTTCACCAGTTTGAATGGCTGAACTTGATGTGAACATATCTTTTACTTTTAAATCTTTTGTTATGTGAATAAAGCCGTTTCCAACGGCTTGTCCGACATTTAGTTTACCACTATCGTACTGAAGAAAAACATGTGGATTACCGACATAGCCTCTTACTTCACCTAGTGTATTTGTTGTAGCAACCATACCACCAATAGGACCATCAGACTCTACTCTAATTGTAAATTCTGAATCTCCTTTGTACATTGCACCCATAATAACTGATGCTGTAAGCAAACGGCCTAAAGCAGCAGTACTTGTTGGCCAAAGGTTGTGTCTTCGTTGTGCTTCTCCTACTAAATTTGTTGTTCTTGCGGTGTACACTCTTACAGTTCCACCAAATGCATATCCTTTTACTAAATAATCTCTCATAGTTATCACCTTTTGTTATTATATCACTTTAATATTATAATTAAAATCAAACACATTGCAATAGTTTAAATTATTATGTACAATATGTAATGATTCGAGTGGGTGATTGGATGTTTAAAATAGGAAATTTAGAAATTAAAAATCAAGTGGTAATCGCACCAATGGCTGGTGTATCGAATATTGCTTTTCGTACAATTATGAAAGAATTTGGAGCTGGATTGATCTATGCCGAAATGGTATCTGACAAAGCTCTCACTTTTCGCAACGAAAAAACGATGAAAATGATTAAAGTTGTAGAAGAGGAGAGACCTCTTGCAATGCAGGTATTCGGCGGAGATAAGACGAGTATCGTAGAAGGGGCAAAGATAATTGATAAAGAAAGTGATTGTGATATTATTGATATCAATTTGGGGTGTCCTGTTAATAAAATAGTAAAAAATGACGCTGGTGCAAAACTATTATTATATCCAGATAGAATTTATGAGATTGTAAAAGAGGTTGTTGATAGTGTTGATAAGCCTGTTACTGTTAAAATGAGAATTGGATGGGATCACAATACAATCAAAGACATTGAAATAGCCAAACTATGTGAAAAAGCCGGAGCGAAGGCAATTGCTATTCACGGAAGAACGAGATCTCAAATGTATTCAGGCAAGGCTGATTGGAGTAGAATCAAAGCTGTAAAAGAAGCGGTAAACATTCCTGTTATTGGAAATGGAGATATCGCTACACCTGAAGATGCAAAAAGAATGATAGAGGAAACTGGTTGTGATGCTGTTATGATAGGTAGAGGAACATTAGGAAATCCATGGCTTGTGAAACAAACAATCGATTTTTTAGAAACCGGAACGTATCAAAAACACATTACTGGAGAAGAAAAACTGGATTACATAATAAATCATATGGAAAGATTGAAAGAAGTAAAAGGGGAAAAACTAGCTGTTTTAGAAATGAGAAGTCATGGTCCTTGGTATGTTAAAGGAATGAAAGGTGCTAGTAACTATAAAAGAGAAATGTCTCAAGCTAAGACGATAGAACAAATGAAAGAACTTGTAGAACATTATAGAGAATATTTAACAAAAGGGCCTGAATAGGCCCTTTTCTTATTCTATTATATAACTCTCATATTTCATTTTTTGTTCTTGATTTAACTCAACAATAATTTTAGTGCCTTCGTTTTCGTATTCTTGGGATATGATATTGTAATTCTCATTCAGTAGTGAAACAAGCTCGCCTTCACTATAAGGGATGAGTAAGGTTACATCTTCGTATTCTTTGAATAGGTTTTCTTTGATCAATGTTAAGACCTTATCTACGCCATTTTCAGTTAATAATGAAACCACTGCATTTGGGTAATGTCTAGGTTCAATTGTACGATCAAGAAGATCGAATTTATTGTATACATATAATGTTTCTATATCGTGAACTCCGATTTCCTCGAGTGTTTTGTTTGTTACTTCGATTTGGTCTTCGTGATAAATATTAGAAGTATCAACTACATGAATCAGATAATCTGCTTCAGTGATTTCTTCTAGAGTAGACTTAAACGACTCCACTAAGCTGTGTGGCAAGTTTGATATAAAACCAACAGTATCTGTTAATATGAATTGTTTATTGTTGTCTAAATGTATGACTCTTGTTGCAGTTTCGAGAGTTGCAAACAACATGTTTTCGACAAATACTTGCTTGTCTTGATCTTTGTTCGTAAATTCTAATAAAGCGTTTAGCAGGGTGGATTTACCGGCATTTGTATATCCAACAATTGCTATTTTTTTTATGTTTGATTTGTTCCTGTTTTTACGTTGCATTTTTCTAGATTTCACAATATCTACAAGTTCTTTGTTTAGTTTCACTATCTCATGATCAATTCTTCTTCGATCTAATTCCAGTTTTTTCTCACCAGGTCCACGAGATCCAATCCCACCTTGTTGTCTGTTTAGTGAAGTTCTCATACCAACAAGCCTGGTCTTCAAATAGTTTAACTGTGCGATTTCCACTTGCAACATTGCTTCTTTTGTCTTTGCTCTTTTGATAAAAATATCAATAATTAACAAGGTGCGATCTACAACTCTCACACCCAAAGCTTCTTCAAGATTTCTGATTTGACTTCCTGATAATTCGTTGTTAAAGATTACAACATCCGCTTCTAAATTTTCTATAAAAGTTTTTATCTCTTCGACTTTTCCACTACCTATATAAAATTTAGGAGTGATTGATTTCACTGATTGTGTCATTGAATAAAGCACTTCTACGTTGCTTGCTAAAGCCAAATTCTTTAATTCATCCATGTAATATTCCATCATTGGATCATTATTGATGTTTGCACCGACTAGTATTGCTTTGTACATTTCATCACCTCATCTCTATTATACATTAAAAAAGCGCTAAAAATTAGCGCTTTTAAATTATAATCCACATTTAAGTTGTGCGTTACAGTTTGTACAAGTGTGACATCCACCAATATTTTCTACAGTTCCTTCTAAACAAATAGGACAAATATCTCCCGCTTCGATTCCAATATTTCGGTCTTGTCTATCATTACGTAATCCCTGTGTTTTTTGTTCTTTTGGTTCTTTCTTTTCCTCTTCGATTTCTATCCCTAGTTCAGCGATATCTACCTGTTTTGGAGAAGAGATTTTTTCGGTTTCATCTTTACTCAAAGTCAACACTTGTGAGTCTCTTGAACCATCTACATATACAGTTCCACCTTTTGCTCCACCTTTGTATAATCTCATGTATACTTGTTCTACTTCTTCAACAGAGTATCCTTTTGGGGCGTTTACGGTTTTACTGATTGATGAATCTACCCAATTTTGAATAACACATTGCACGTCAACGTGTTCTTCTGGGGCTAATTCCATTGCACTGACAAAAGAATCCGGTAAGGTTTCTTTTGTATATTGAGGGTATTGTTCTAAATATTGATCTACAATTGGAGCGTTTACTTCGATAAATTTACCTAGTCTACCGCTTCTGTAGTACGTAAATGCAAAGTAAGGTTCTAGGCCAGTTGATACACCAACCATTGTTCCGGTACTACCAGTTGGGGCAATTGTTAATAGGTGAGAGTTTCTGATTCCGTTTTTACGGATACTTTCACGAATGTATTCTGGTAATTTTTTGATAAATCCACTTTGTAAGAATAATTCGACATTCTCATCTGTTTCAAGAAATGGGAAAGAACCCTTTGTCTTAGCGATTTCAATGCTTTCTTCGTATGCGTTTGTAGAAATGAATCTAAAGAGTTCATCTACCAAAAGATTTGCTTCATTACTACCATATCTTTTATTACACCAAATGAGTAAATCATGTAGTCCCATAATCCCAAGACCGATACGTCTTTCACCTAATGCTTGGTTTTTATTTTCTTCTAGGAAATAGTGAGTTTTGTCGATTACATTATCTTGCATTCTGATAGCAACACGAATGGTTCTTTCGAGTTTCTTCCAATCCACTTCGGCGTTATCTCGATCAACCATATTTGCTAGATTGATGGCAGCTAAATTACAAACACTGTAAGGGGCTAATGGTTGCTCTCCACAAGGGTTCGTGCATACAACTTTTTGCTTGTATCCAACGGCGTTTGTCATTTCATTTGCGTTATCAATGAAGAAGATGCCAGGTTCGGCTGAATACGTTGCACAGATATTAATCAAATTCCACAAGTCTTTGGCACGAATGGTGCGATAAGTTTTAACAGGGTATCCCATTTTTTCCCATTCGCGAACGTCACCAACATGCATCCATTTTTCATCATATGCATCTTTGTTTTCACCAGTATAGTTATCCACATTTGGAAAACGTAATGGGTAATCTAAGTCGTTTTCTACCGCTTCCATAAATTCTTTTGTAATAGCAACTGATATATTTGCACCAGATAAAAACTCTGGATTGTTTACTTCGTAGTGTCCACCTTTGTTGATTCTTTCAAATGCTGCATCGACGATTTGTCTACTAAAGATACCTGGAGTTATTTTAGATTGTTCTAAGATAAACTCGTTGATTTGAATTTCTGATTCAGTAAGAGGTATAAATTTTAGTTTATTTCTTGCAGCTTGAACAATCGAAGGATCTTTAATTGTACTAATTAGAAATTGTAGGATTTTAGGGTTTTGCATCTTAGATATGATAAACTCTACTATGTCTGGATGCCAGTCGTGTAACATAATCATTTGGGCTCCACGACGCGATCCCCCTTGTTCTACTAAGTGTGTTAATTCACTTAAATCATGAAGCCAACTAACTGCCCCACTTGATTTTCCATTTACTCCTTTTGCAAGCGAGTTTTTAGGTCGTAATGTACTACCGTTCGTACCAACACCACCACCACGTGACATGATTTCCATTACTTGTTTTCTATGGTCACTTATACCTCCACGTGAATCATGGATATGTGGCATAACAAAGCAATTGAAATAAGTTACATTGGTTTGGCTTCCTGCACCAAATAAAACACGTCCAGCAGGTACTAAATTTAGATTAGAGACTTCGTGGTAGAAAGCATCAACCATTTCTTGTGATTCATCCTCACCTAAATGGTTCGCAAGTCTCATTGCGATTTGTTCAAAATATAACTCTAACGGCTTATCGATGTTTCTTTTGTTTCGAACAACACATCCATTTGAATCAGCATCTTCAGCATTTCCTAAGAATTCTTGTTCGATTTCAATTGTAACGTCATCACCACTTATTGCAGTAACATAGCCAATTCCACGTGCTGGGAACTTTGGATCAAACCTTACTACAACTACGACTAGATCACCTACTGCTAATGTACGTAATGATAAATCTTTTTGAGTATAACGATCTAACATTACCAATCTTGAAACACTTTCAAATGTTCTTGTCATACCATTGGTAATAGGAAAAAGATGAGGAAACTCATCTTTAATATCTCTATTTATTTTATCAATTAATTCTTGTTTATATTTTCTCATTTTAATACGCCCCCTATACACAGAAATTGAGTGTAGATATATTATATAGCATTATAAATTTCATTATAACCCTTGACATTTTTTTGATACTATGAAATGGCTACAAATAGGGATTTTTGTATATATATTTTTTACTCAATTTGTAGTGAAAATAATTTACATACCCTTTCTACAAATAAGGATTATTAATTTCGTATAAAATCTATTATAAAAATAATATAATTGAAAATAAATAATTTATATAATTTTATGTTTTCTAATGAGCAATGAAGATGTTATAATCGTAATAGGGAGTGATAATATGGACAATTTTGATCTTATTTTAATGAACATCTATTTATTGGCAATATTTACTATATTGATCAAATCGAAAACGGTATTACATATTTATCGTTTCTTTAAGTTGCTAAACGTTGGATTATTTGTATACTTAATTATCATATTTATCATTGATGAAAAGTATACAATTGACGGCTTTATTAAGATAATTCCCATACTTTTCTTAATAGGTATAGTAGTCCAAACTGAGTTTGGTTTAATATTACGAAAGTTAGGTGTAGGGAAAAAGTTTGTTGACATAAATACGATAGAAGATCATATCAAAATAGAATTAATTAAAGCATTAGATTACTTAAGTGGTAATAAAATCGGGGCAATCATTACATTTGAAAAAACAATAAATCTAAAAGAAATTATTGCTTCATCATACGAGATAATGGCTCCACTGAACTCAGAACTCTTATCTACAATTTTTTATCCAAACACACTATTACATGATGGTGGTGTAATTATAAAACGAGATCAAATTATGTATGCAGGGGCATACTATCCAACCACTGAAAGACTCGATATACCGAAACAACTAGGGTCAAGACATCGCGCCGCAATCGGAATATCTGAAGTGTCAGATTCCCTTACTATAGTCGTTTCCGAACAAACGGGGAATATTAGTGTAGCGATTGATGGATATCTTGATTTGAATGTAACCAAAGAAAAATTGATTAGATATTTAGAAACACACTTACAAAAGTAAACCCTATTTAGGGTTTTTTTGTTATATAATAAAAATATATAATGATAAAAGCGAATTTAATTGAGGGTAAATACAAGGAAAATCCCATCATAAAGACGTTTGTTTTTTTAACATATATTCATAAAATGAATTATGTTATAATAAAGGGTAATCTGAAAAGGGTGATACTATGGAACAATATGATGTTGTAATTATCGGTGGAGGACTTGGTAGTTTAACTACCGCAGCTTATTTATCGAAGCGATTACGTAATGTAGCAGTATTCGAAGAAGGTAAGCAAAGAAAGTTGCTGAAATACACAAACAGAATAAAAGATGACTTAAATAACAAATTTGTTTTTAAGTTTTTTCACCATGATGTAGGTGGAGTTCATGAAGGAAATTTATTCTATGAATATTTGAAGAGATGTGGACTTGAAGCCAAATTCAGCTATTATGACAATGATTATAGTATGATTATTGATCAAGAAAAACGTATTGTAAAAAGACCCAATGATTTTGATAATTTTAGAACATACTTGATAAGAAGATACCCTAAGCAAAGAGATGAGATTCATAACCTTTTTGAAGATATTAAAAGACATTATGAAGATTATCGTTTGCAAAAGATGGCCAAATTAAAAAATAAAGAACACACGATATCCTCTCTTTTGATTGAATGGGGCGATTTAGACTTGAATGCTGTACTTTCTAAGTATTTCCATCAAAAAGAGATTATAAATGAATTTACACTTGTTTATGATGCAGTAGGACACAAGGTTGAAGAAATCAACGCGTATAATTATTTTATTAAGTTTTTCGATACATTCATAGATGGATCACACTTTATACAGACATCATTTAACGACTTGGTTAAGGGGTTTTCTGCTGAAATATCAAAAACAAAAGAAAAAATATTTACAAATAGAAGAATACAAAAATTTATAATTGAAGACAATAAAATAAGTTATATAATTGATCAAGATGGAAACGAAGTATATGCAAAGCATTATGTGATTAATATGCGTATAGATGAGTTTATTGATGAATATGCAAATGATTTTGTTGAACAGAAGCAAGAATTTGAAAATATGTACGAAAATATCCATAATGGGAGATATATCAATCAACTGTATATTGGCTTAGATTCGGCGTCTGAGAAACTTGGTATTAGTGAAAAGCAATATATTTTTAGTGAATTTGAAGATGACACGGTTAGGATTTGTAGTGTAATGAATTATAAAGCAATAGATCCCGATAGTTGTGAAAAAGGAAAAGGAGCATTATTGGTTGAATTTATTGACGATCTTACACCAAGAAAACAAAAGACTACTCAAGTTGTTGATCAACTGTGCACGTATTTCCCTGGACTTATTGATCATATAACTGTATCAAAAATTGGCGTAAAACAGCCATATTTCAGTGGTAAAGAGAAAAAAGAATATTGGGCAAACAAGACTGTTAATGATAAATTTAATATTGATAATTATAGGTCAGTGAACCCGTTTTCCAACACATATTTCATTGGATCTTGGCTACGTCCTGAAGCGGGTATTACAGGAATGATCCAAACAGGAGTAGAATATGGAGATATGATAGATGACCAAATTTATCGAGGTGATGATGAGGATTACTTCATAACTCACGAAGAACTCATGGCAATTATATCAAACCAATTCATACCTGGAGCGCTTGGTAAAGAGGAAAAAAACATCCAATTCTTTATAGGAAAAGATTCTTATTTTATCAGAATAAAAGCAAAACACTTACGAGTTTATAAAGGTGTAAGTGAGATATCAGATGTTATTATTATTGCAACAAACGATTGTTTGTACGATTTATCTGTAGGGAATACAACGCTAGATAAAGCGATTAACAACGGATCATTAGAATATGTTGGAGAAAGAGATTTTTTAAATGACGTAATTGAAGCATTTGATATGGGTATTGAAGTTCACAAGATTACATCATATAAATATAGACCTGGAAGATGGGGAATTCTGTCTGCTGGAGCGATATTCTCGATATTATTGTTAGCAAACTTATTAGCTAACTACCACCCATATTTAATTATTGCACCATCTACAATCGGACTATTATTAATAGTGGGATATATTAAATATAGATTGATCAAGTATATAAGTCTCTTTGAAATTGTCTCAGTCAGCTTATATTCGCTTCTGTTGGTTGTTTCAATTTTATTCGAAGAAGTTAACACCTTTGAAGATAGCCGTTATACAACCTTGTTTTTCGCTGTATATTTGTTGGCTACATGGCTGATCAATAAACCGGTATTATTTGGATATATTAAATATGATTATAGATCAGATTATACAAGAACAAAATTATTTAAGAAAATGGCCAGTGGATTAACCTTTATTTGGGGGTTTATGTTCCTGATTATTTCAGTCATGAACTTCGCCTATTCAAGTACCTATTCTACACTGTCATATTATCTCGTTGTAATGGGGATATATTTAATGTATTATTACCCTACAACTTACATCAAAGGAAACATCGTAAAATAGGAGGAAATTATGGATCTTCAAACCATTATTTTAATAGGTATATTATCCTTGTGGCTTTTATACCAAATAATACTGATTATTTTTGCTAAAAAGAAGGAAATATACAATTTAATTATCCTTCTCTCGTTTGTTGCTGTATTTGGCTTCTTTTACCTAACAAACAAGGAAACAGAAAACGAATATTTGTACACTTTTTACTTCTTAATTTCCTATTTGTTGATTTCGCTATTCTCACGCTTACTCGTAACCAAATTTAAGCGAAAAATTAGTGAAAAAGACTACGATAATATGGAAGAATCTATAGAGGAAATAAACCATGCATCAGAGTTGCTACGAGAGCGATTTATATCCACTATAGAAATACTGTATGAAGGGATTTCATTTAGAGAGGCAGATGGGTCGATTTATGGGTCAGATAAGTACATAAAATTTCTTGGAATTCGAAGTAACAATTTTGACGTTTATGAGTTCGAAGAAAAGGTGTATAAAGACGACCTAATTCAGTATAAAAATACGCTTGAAAAAACGACAAAGAAAAAGCCGGTTTACAACATCAATTATCGCATCAAAAATCAAGGTAAAATCATCTGGATTAAAGAGGTTGGAAAACGAATCGAAATTGAGAAAAAAATTACATATATTTCTATCATAAAACCACTCGAAATTAAACAGTTTCCTGAGACTGAAATTGAAGTCTTAAATGGACTGCGAAATTATCAAAATATGTATGAGGAAATGCAGGATATTTCAAGGAATAAATTACCATATAATTTGGTCTTAATAAAACTCACAAATATCCCTAAAATTAACGATACATATGGACGTGATGTTGGCGATCTAATGATGGGAGAATATTTAAAAAAATTACAGTTCAATTTCTTCAAAGATTTAGGAAGTATGTACCGTATTACTGGGATTATATTTGGTGTGATAATGAAGGACAACAAAAAGTTTGAATTTCTTGAAAGAGCACTGTCTGGATCGGGTGAATTATTAAACCTTTCGATGGTGTTTGGTGGCATCACACAGACATTATACCCTAATTTGGGAATTGCCGAGTCACCATATCATAAAAAGACTCCAGATAAGATGATTGAAGAAGCAATGACAGCCCTAAAAATATCAGAAAAAGAACACTCAAATACCAACTATTGCTTCTATGATAGGATTTAGTTTGAACATGCTTAAAAAAGTGGTAAAAAAACACTCAAATAATCACAAAATATTCTGACACAATATATGGTATTGAAATCCTTGTTATAAATCACTGAAATTAGATCGAAATTCTACTATAAAAATAAGGCCACAAAATGACTTGTAAAACATGTGGAAAAAACTGCTAAAAACACAAGAGATTTCTTAACTATACGGGAGCACAGTAAAACTGGATTAAAAAAGCATATAAATGATGTCAGAAAAACACAATAAAATCTTAAAAATTTAAATCAAAATAATTCACAAGGAAAAAGTGCAAAAAACAGGATATATTATAGAATTAACAAATAGAGGTGATTTTGGATGAAATGTTCCGTAATAATTTTAGCTGCAGGAAGCGGTAAAAGAACGGGCCTTCAATACAATAAGGTACTTTATGAGATCCGTGGTAAGAAATTAATAGAGTATTCTATAGATAAATTCAAGGAATTTCCTATGATTGACGAGATTATCCTTGTGGTATCAAAAAACGAACTTGAATACTTCGAAAATGAGTATCACGATAAAGTGGATAACATTGTAGTTGGGGGAAAAGAACGACAAAACAGTGTGTATAATGCCTTGCAAATAATAAAGAATGATTATGTATTGATTCATGATGGAGCAAGACCCTGTATTCCGACTCATTCTATGAGAGAAATGCTATCACTGTTAAAAAATGAGAAATCCCTTACTTTGGCTGTTAAAGTAAAAGATACAATTCAACGTGTTCGTGAAAACAAAGTAATTGAAACATTGAATAGAGAGGAATTGTATGCAGTACAAACGCCACAAGCTTTTGAAAAAGAAACAATACTTAAAGCGCATAGTTTGGCGAAAAAAGATGGTTTTATAGGAACAGATGATACGATGTTGGTTGAACGGTATGTAAATATACCTACTTATATCGTAAAAGGGGACTATAGGAATTTAAAATTGACAACATTGGATGATATTAAATTATTGGAGGTGGTCTTGTGTTTAGAATAGGGCAAAGTACAGATATTCATAGATTAGAGCCTGGATATAAGTTAATTATCGGTGGTGTGAGGATTCCACATACAGTTGGAAGTGTGGGCCATAGCGATGGTGATTGTTTGCTTCACACAGTTTGTGAATCCCTTATTGGAGCCCTTTCCTTAGGAGATTTGGGAAAATTGTTTCCAGATACATCAGAGGAATTTAAGGGAATCAATAGTTCTTTATTGGTGAAACAAGTAATGAAAGTAGTGAAAGAAAAAGGCTACAAGGTAGTAAATATCGATTCTACGATATTTTTAGAAGAACCAAAGCTAATAGAGTACAAAGAACAAATGCGTGAAAATATCGCAAAATTACTCGAAATAGACAAGGAGTTCGTTAGTGTGAAGGCAACCACTAGTGAAAAGGTTGGGTTTATTGGAAGAAAAGAAGCTATTATGACAGAAAGTGTTGTATTAGTAGAAAGGATAAAAGAATGAGTGAGAATAAAAAACTGTATAAAAATAAAGATGATGTAATGATTGCAGGAGTATGTTCAGGATTAGCAGAATACCTTAATATGGACGTTTCCCTAGTTAGAATTCTAACTGTGTTGATCGTGTTTTTCACTGGTGTTGGGATCATTCCTTATATCATATTAGCGGTTGTACTTCCTAATAAAAGTGCAGTTGTACACAATGATGAACCAGTGTTCGAAAAATCAAATAACAACAAAGATGACGATTTATACGAATATGATCAAGATGAGTATGAATACGATGAGGATGAGTACAAGTAAAAAAACCAAATAATTAGGTGATACGATGAAGAGAGCAAAAACATATTTACTATTTATATCGTTTATGTTCGGTTTCTTGTTTTTGCTTGGGAATCCCGCTATACCACGGTACACTGAGTCTTTAGGAATTGGTGAAAGTGTGGTGGGATTTTATTTAGCAAGTGGAGGAATCGGACTTTTCTTCTTTGCCACTTTGTGGGGGGCACTAGGAGATATAAAAGACCGTAACAAAGTATTGGGGATTGTTTTTATGGGAACAGCTATAGGACAAGCCTTATTTGGAATGACGGAAAATCCAATTATTATGTTGGTAGCAGCTATGGTGTCAGGTGTCTTTACAGCTGGTGTTTTGGTGAATATATATTCCTATGTAAATGATACATTTGAAGATGAACAGGAGAGAAATAGAACGCTTAGTTACGTAGTTTCCCTCTATTTGTTGGGTGGAGCAATCGCCTATGTTATTGGTGGATATTTTACTGCATGGTTGGCACCAAATTATTCTCTTGTATTTATTATACAGGGGGCATTGCTTTTATTGTTTGGGGTCTTTATTTTTTTTGAAGATACGGATTTGATTGATATAGATCATCATTTGTCTAGAAGACATTTTTGGATAAATGTAAAGCAAATCGCGAAATTACCATGGGTACCAATTTATACAATCACATTAACCTTCTTTATTAGTTTTTCTCATAATAACGTAAGGCGATTTTTAGATTATTATATTATTGATGTGGAAAACAGTGCGATCACATTAGGGCTTCTTGTTTTTACAGCAGGAATAGTTGGATTGATTTCAAATTTGTGGATTGCTCCATTCTTTTTAAAGAGATTCCACAATTTCAGATTCTTGCAATTTCAGTTTTTATTTGCACCAGTCTTTTTGTTTCTTGCTTTTTATGTAGAAAACACATTGGTTGGTATGTATATATTTTATATGGGATATACGATTATGTTGGCTATTTATGAACCTACAGCAATATCGTTTATGTCAGATAACAAAGACGTTTCACAGGGTATTTTAGTAGGGGTTCGCCAGAGCATTGTTGGTTTGGGAATGACACTTGGGTTTATCGTTGGTGGATTCTTATATGAAGAAAATAAATTATATGTCTTTTATTTGGCTATCGCATTCTATATAATTGTATTCGTAGGATTTAGTGTATTGATTATTATTAAAAGAAATGAAGTAAAAGAATATCGTCACCGATATTTGAAGGAGAAGAAAAATGATTGAAACAGCACATGGAAATTTTGAAATAGTGAAAGACTATAAAGAAGCACTTGAAATCAAAGCATTCAATGATAGATATGTGGATTTTTTAGATAAATACATGTATATCGTAGGGGATTATAGTGCTGATATGCTTAGATTAAAAGGATTTACGAATGCTAATTACCAAACGATACCGGACTATCTAATGGAATCGGCAACACCGAATGCGCCATACTTTGTACTAAAAAGATTGAAATAGGGCTGCGCCTTATTTTTTTTAGCGTTTTGTTTAACAGAACTTTTATAGTGGTGTATAATTAGTTTGCTTATATAATCGAGGTGAAGTGTATGAATGATGGATTAATTGAGAAACAAGTAAAAGAAATATTACATAAAGTACGACCATATTTACAACGAGATGGTGGAGATGTTCGCTATGTTCGTTTTGAGGACGGAATTGTATATGTAGAAATGATGGGCGCATGTGTAGGGTGTAGCGCGATTGATTCTACGCTAAAGGATGGGATTGAAGCTATATTATTAGAAGAGGTTCCTGGTATTATTGGAGTGGAAAACATTTAAGAAAGCCGTTTGGTTTTCTTTTTTATTACTTTAAAGAAAGATTGTTTTTTGGTATACTGTTTACGAGTAATCTAAAATGAGGAGTTTTAATCATGAACATTGGAGACATTGTCAAAGGGGAGATTACTGCAGTTAAGCCGTATGGAGCGTTTGTCAAATTGAATGACGGGTACATTGGACTCATACATATATCAGAGTTTAGTGATGGTTTTGTTCGAAGTATTGATGATTACGTATCTGTAGGAGATGTTATTGATCTTAAAGTAATAAAAAAGAATGAAGAGAAGTTGAGTTTGAGTTATAAATCTCTTCATAAACGAAAAAAAAGATATAACATAAAGCTAGACGCAGGGTTTATCCCTTTAAGAGAAGCTCTAGAAGAGTGGATCGAAAATTACAATTTTAAAGACGGTGAGTAGTCACCGTTTTTATTTTGTTTGAATTGGTTTTTTAGTATACAAAAAAACAGTTATATGATAGTATATTGTCGTAAACGGAGGTGCAGTATGAAAAAACATATAACTGTAGATTATTCAAAGGCGTTAGCTTTTATAAATGAAGAGGATATCGCTAAAATTGGCGAAGAAATTAAGGTGGCACACGAAGCCTTACATAATGGAAGTGGAAAAGGAAATGATTTCTTAGGATGGGTAAATCTTCCTAATGATTACAATAAAGAAGAATTTGCAAGAATTGAAAAAGCAGCACAAAAGATTCGTTCAAACTCTGAGGTGTTATTGGTGATTGGAATTGGTGGTAGCTATTTGGGAGCGAAAGCAGCTCTTGAAATGTTGCATAAACAATTCAAAACAGAGAAAGACTTGGAAATTATCTTTGTAGGTCATCACATCTCAAGTACTTATATGAGGGACTTGATGGATTATATTAAAGGAAAAGACTTCTCTATCAATGTTATCTCAAAATCAGGGACAACGACAGAGCCTGCAATTGCATTTAGAGCATTTAAAAAGATTTTAATAGAAAGATATGGAAAGTTAGAAGCAAAAGAAAGAATTTACGCTACTACTGATAAATCAAAAGGTGCCTTGCGTACCCTTGCTAATCAAGAAGGATATGAGACATTTATCGTTCCTGATAACGTTGGCGGTAGATACAGTGTTTTAACACCAGTTGGACTATTACCGATTGCTGCTTCAGGTCTTAATATAGCTGAAATAATGAAAGGTGCACAAGATGCAAGTAAGGAATATGCTGATGGAACACTTGAAAATGAAGCCTATAAATATGTAGCAATTAGAAATTTACTGTATAGAAGTGGTAAAAAAATTGAGATGTTAGTAAACTACGAGCCATCTTTATTCTTTGTTGGAGAATGGTGGAAACAATTGTTTGGAGAATCAGAAGGAAAAGATAATTTAGGGATTTTCCCTGCAAGCGGATCTTTTAGTACTGATTTACATTCACTCGGGCAATATATTCAAGATGGCGAAAGAATTTTATTTGAAACAGTACTAAATGTTAAGACACCAACAAGAGAAATGCATGTTGAAGAAGATGACCGTAATTTAGATGGTCTCAACTATTTAGCTGGTAAAACAGTAGATTTTGTAAACAAACAAGCATTTTTGGGAACGATTTTGGCTCATAATGATGGTGGAGTTCCTAATATCGTAATCAATTTACCAAAGATTGATGCTTATACATTTGGGTATATGGTTTATTTCTTTGAAAAAGCATGTGGAGTTTCAGGATATGTACTTGGAGTAAATCCATTTAATCAACCTGGTGTAGAAGATTATAAAAGAAATATGTTTGCACTTCTTGGTAAACCAGGATATGAAGACTTATCAAAAGAACTTAAGAAAAGATTAAAGTAATTACTAAGAGGTAACGACTACATTACCTCTTTTATCATTGTAATTGCAATAAGAGGTGATAGTTTTGGAACAAAAAAAGATGTACATAGCAGAAATATCACTTGTTGTGATAACAATAATATGGGGACTTGGGTTCCCAATAACTGATATTGCTATAAATATTGGATTTCAAGCGAATACAATTATGGTAGGCAGGTTTTTAATAGCTGGAATTTTATTGACTGTTGTGTATTATAGAAAACTAAAATTGATTAATCGGAAAATCATAATTTATGGTGTAATAACGGGTCTGTTTTTATTTTTTGGATTTTTCTTCCAAACACTTGGAAACGTCTATACTACGTCTTCTAAGAATGGGTTTATAACACAATTAAACATTGTTTTTGTACCCTTTTTATACTTTCTTTTTTTCCGCAAAAAGGTAGATATCTATAATGTGTTAAGTGTTGTAATTGCTGTAATTGGGATGTTTGTTTTATCTGAAATATATGTTCAAGATGCAGTATTTAATATTGGTGATTTTTACACATTGCTCTGTGCAATAATGGTAGCATTTCATGTTGTAACTGGATCATATTTTATGAAGAAGCACGAGTTTGATCCAGCAATATTTGTTTTAATCAATATATACACAGCTATGGTGATAAGTATTGTAACAATGTTGATTTTTGATACGTATCCGAGTATAACTGTAGTAGATTTATGGCCACTTGTATTTCTTGGGGTATTGAACACTGCTTTGGGATTTTTGGTTCAAAGTTATGCTTTAAAGATAAGTTTACCTACAAGGATAAGTCTTATTGTGGCGCTTGAAAGTGTGTTTGCTGCAATTGGGGCTGTACTAATTTTACATGAAGTAGTATCATATTCATTGGTAGTTGGGGGATTATTAATACTGGGTGCGGTCTTATTTAACGAAATGAAGCCGTTTAATAAGAATAAGAAAGCAATAGAAAAAGTTGTATAGGAGGAATTAATATGCCTGGATTATTAGATTGGGTAGGATATTTAGGTAGTTTGGTAGTTTTAATCTCATTATTAATGAGTAGTATTAAGAAATTAAGATGGATAAATTTAGTTGGTGCTGTAATCTTCGCTTTTTATGGATTTATGATTGCCAGTATACCAACAGGTTTTATGAATGTAGGGATTGCAATCATTGATATTGTTTTCTTGGTAAAAATGTATAAACAAAAAGACTTCTTTAGAGTCTATACAATAAAATCAAAAGAATATTTACAGCAATTTTTTAAATTTTACAAAGATGACATCAAACAATTTCAAGATATTGATGAAGATTTATTGTTAGAAGCACCTGTGAGATTTTATGTTCTTAGAAATATGACACCAGCTAGTGTGTTCATTGCTGAAAAATATGATGATGAAACATTAGAAATCAAATTGGACTATGCTATTCCACAATACCGTGATTTTAAAATAGGAAAATTTGTATTTGAGGATCAAAAAGAGTACTTCAGTGATTTAGGATATTCTAAATTCATTGTGTTCTCAGATAAAAAGGAACATATCAATTATATCAAGAAGATGGGATTCAAAGAATTATCTCTAAAAAAGAATTCTTATATTAAAAGCATTTAAAAAAAAGCACTAATTTGTGCTTTTTTTATGGTCATAATATCGAAGGTGAAGCTTTTTGTTACTTGGCATTACCCTCATTGAAGATACATCTACAATACCTTCTCCATCTGCTTGTCCGAGTTGTGGAGTTGTGAAGTTTACTTCAAGGCTATCTGCTTTAAAACATGTAACCCAACGTTTGAATATTGGATGCAGTCCAAGGTAAATTGTAAAAAAGATAGGTAATATGAGCCATTTATTAATTGTGTGGACGATTATAACATCTAATTCATCACTTGAAATATCAGCCTTTGGTGCGATTTTCATCCCACCACCAAAATACTTTCCATTATTAGCAGCTACAATATAAGTCTTATCAAATTTATACGTTTTGCCATTTGCTTTGATTTCAGTAGGTTCTGGCACAAAAGCAATCAGTGCTTTTAGGGTGGAAATCAGATATCTTAATTTTCCTTTATGGGATAGGGCATTGACATATGTTGCAACGAGTCCATCCACTCCCATACCGATTCCATTCATGAAGTATGTTTTGTCCCCATTGTCAAACGAGGCTTCCATTACTGTTTGTGGTAAATGGTCGTTAGACTTCAAACTACGTAAATAATCATTTCCAGATCCATTCGATTTTAGGTAGATAGTTTGTTTTATATCATATTCAACGATATCATTGACAAATCTATTAATCGTTCCATCTCCACCTAGTAATATAACATTGTCAATATGAATTTTTTTCTCTAGATAAAGCCGAATATCATCTATTTTGAGAATGCTTCTGAGACGAAAAGGAATGCCTTTTTTCTTGTATTTTCTAACTAACTTATGAGTGTAAACATTTGATTTTGCATTTTTTGATAAAGGGTTATATATAATTAGGTCCATTTGGCTCACTCCTTAACAAAGATTATATCATATAATCAAATTGTTTTATATAAGTGTTGTGTTTATGCTATAATTTCAGTATATTTCTTGTATATCATTGATATACAAAGCGAAAAAGGTGACAAAATGTATAAAGAAATAGTAATTAATGACTTAAAAGAGATGCAACAATTTGCTGAAAAAATTGGAAAAGAAGTATTTCCTGGCTTTTTATTATGTCTTGAAGGAGACTTGGGTGCAGGGAAAACAACGTTTACTAAATTCTTTGGAAAACAAATGGGTGTAGATGACGTAATCAATTCTCCAACGTTTACAATCATGAAGATATATGACGGGGAATTAGAATTATTTCATATGGATGTATACCGTCTTCAAGGAATTGGGGCAGATTATGATTTAGAAGAATACATTTATGGTGAAGGTGTATGTGTTATAGAGTGGTATAAGAATATCATTGATAGCTTACCAATCGAAAAATTAATTATCGAAATTGAAATCATAGATCAATCGAAACGTTTATTAAAAATAGAAGGAGAAGGCAAATATGAAGAAATCATTGAAAAGATTAGTAATTGATTCCGCTACTAAATATTTATTTGTAGCACTGTATGATGATTTTAAATGTGTTTCATCATATTATGAAGCAGGAAAAAATGATCATTCTGTTAAGCTGATGCCCGAAATTGAAAAAACACTAGTTAAAAACAACTTAAAGGTGAAAGATATTGATGAGATATATATTGGGATTGGACCTGGAAGTTATACAGGTCTCCGAGTTGGAGTGGTAATTGCAAAAATGTTTGGATGGAACAACAATATTCCTGTTTTCACTGTGAGTAGTCTTGCTTTGATGGCTTCAAGCGTGTCTGAAAACGGACTTGTATTACCTGAGATTGATGCAAGAAGAGGAAACTCTTTCTTAGGATTGTATGACATTGAAGAAGGATATATGACGCTTCAAGAACCAGAACAATTAACGAATTTAGAGAACTTCAAAGGAAGCATTAATTCTAAATATACAGTGATTAGTAGTGGAAAGCCAAATATGGAAAAAATCATCAAATCAAAGATGTTTTCTCATGTAGAAGATATTCACGGATTGAATCCAAATTATTTAAGGATTACAGAAGCAGAACGTAATTTAACTGAGTAACTCTTGTCAGGAGTTGAGATATAAATGGAAATTATTGTACGAAAAATGGATTTAAGTGATATATCATATGTATATAAAGAAGAACTAAAGATTTTCGGAAAATCATTGGGTGAAAAAACTTTATACAACGAAGTATTATATAATGATATGTCACGATATTTTATTGCTCTTGTTGATGGTAAACGAGCAGGATATGTAGGAAGTTGGCTAACCCTTCCTAATGCGGAAATTTTAAACTTATTTGTAAGTGATAAATACAGAGGGTTGAAAATAGGTAAATTATTAATGTCTTACGTGTTTGAGGTCTGCAAAGAGGAAAAAATTGAACTTTTAACCTTAGAAGTACGAGTTAGTAATACCTTTGCAATTCAGATGTATCAGGAGTTGGGATTTGAAGTTAGTCATGTGCGCAAGAATTATTATGGTGATAATGAGGACGCATATTTAATGATGTTAAATATAGAGGTGATCAAATGATTGTTTTAAGTGTAGAAAGCAGTTGTGATGAAACAAGTGTTAGTATAAATAGAGATGGTGTAAACATATTAAGTAATGTTGTTTTAAGCCAAATAGACATCCATAAAGAATATGGTGGCGTGGTACCCGAAATTGCTTCAAGAGAGCATATTAAGGGGATTACAATTGTTTTTGAAGAGGCCGTTTCGAATGCCGGAATCAAAAAAGAAGAAATAGATTTGGTTGCAGTTACGAAAGGACCGGGATTGATTGGAAGTTTGTTAATTGGTGTGAATGCGGCCAAAGCGTTTGCGTTTGCAAATGATATTCCAATTGTTGGGGTTCACCACATTGCAGGGCATATTTATGCCAATGCAATTACTGAGCCTTTACAATTTCCACTAGTTTGTTTGGTTGTAAGTGGAGGGCACACTGAGTTAATCTTAATGAAAGAGCATTATGATTTTGTAAAATTAGGAGAAACGATGGATGATGCGGTTGGTGAAGCGTATGATAAAGTTGCTCGTACAGTTGGGCTTGGATATCCTGGTGGTCCAGTTGTTGATCGTTTGGCAAAAGAAGGTAAATGCACATATAAAATGCCAAATATAAGTCAAAGAGATTCTTATAATTTTAGTTTTAGTGGTATCAAATCACACGTTATAAATTTAGTGCACAATATTAAGCAAAGAAATCAAGAATTAAATATCCCTGATTTGTGCGCTAGTTTTCAAGAAGCTGTAACAGAAGTTCTTGTAGAGAAATCATTACAGGCTATCAATGAGTTTGATGCTAAAATGTTCATTATAGCTGGTGGTGTTGCAGCGAATAAGGGGCTTCGCGCTAAAATTAGCGAACGTATTACACATGTGAAAGTTGTGGTGCCAGAGTTCCGTTATTGTACAGACAATGCGGCAATGATTGGCGTTGCTGGATATTTCCAGTATCAGAAACAACAAAAAGCAGATGATATGACTTTGAATGGCAGTTCGAGAATAAAAATGGAAGCCTAGCTTCCTTTTTCTCTAATTTTAGGCTTTTATTCATAGGATATAAATATGATATTCATAAAATTTCCATATGTTTAAACTATAATTAGGTTAAGTAGAACCGAAAAAAGGAGACGATATCTATGAAAAAATTATTTTTAGCAATATTAATCCCCATATTATTCGTATTAGGGACACCTGCTTTATTAGCAACAATAATGTATGATGGTAGTGGTGAAGATTTAATGCCTATCGATTTATATGTTGAAGATGCTGATGCTGAAGCAATGATTTATGAAGAATTATTAAATTCATTGGATGATGTAACAAATGAAGTTGAACAAGACTTTATTTTTAATCTACATGAAGATATGATTAATACAGCAATTTTCCAAGCAGTTTTGGAAGAAAATCCAGATTATATGCCTACAGATGATTGCGCAACACCTGAAGCTTGTTATATCATTTATGAACAAGTTCCTGTAGAAGACTTTGATATTATGTTAAGAGTAGTTGGAGCTTGGGTAGATTTCAACGACGATCTTTTTAGCTTAAACGTATTCTTAGAAGTTGAATTAAATGATGGATTTACATATAAAACCGTAATTACAGTTGAGTTTAAATTCTTAGACGAACCTGAGTATTACTTATTACAGTTCAATAAAATAAATGTAGGGAACTTACCAATTCCTGGATCAATGATTTCATCTGTATTAGGTGCAATTGAAAATAATGTTGATGAACTTGATTTAGAAGAATTAACTGCTGATTTAGAAACTGGTGAAGCGGATTTATCAGAATTCACTTACAAATTATATAAAAACGAAATTATTGATTTGATTGGTGATGATTGCGATCCTGAAACTGATGTTAATTGTGCAGAACCGACAACAGAAGACAAAATGTTAAAACAAGTATTATCAGAAGTGTTTGAACAAAGAATTGTTGTATTCGAGTTTAGTGGTGATGAATTTGTAGCATCAGCACAATTATCGTTATTCGTTTCTGAAGATGAAACAGATATTCCTGAATATTTATATGATTTACATGATGTAGATCCTATCACTGGTGAAGTTGGAGAATATAATCCAGATTTATTAGATCAAGCTACTTACTTACAAGATATGTTTACTGAGTTCACATTCAACTATGCATTAACTCAAAGTAATTTCCAATTAACTGAAGAAACTGTGAATAAATTGATTTATAGTTCACAAGATGGATTCACAGATATGGGTCAAGTACAAGAGATAGAGTTGCCAGATGGAACTATTAGAGAGCTTGAATTAGGTGTTAACGGACTTTGGTTTGAATTTACCCCAGAAGGGTTACAAGCAAAAGCGTTGGTTAAATTAGATAGTATTAGTTCGGTGTTAACATTGAAAGCTTCGAAAGTAGAATCAGAATCAACAGATACAGAATTAGTATTTGATTTCACAGAAATTACATTCGGTGAAGATGCTGAAGAGGCTGAAACAGATTATGTTTCAATCACTGATTTAACAGTATTCAAAGAAATGTTAGCCGAACTTGGTGATGTTGAATTTGGTGTATTTGATGAAAATGGTATATTAACTATCTCAGCTGATAGATTATCAACAATGATGCAAGAAGGTTCAGCTGACGGTGTTATTATCGTTACTGGAATCGATATAGTAGAAAATGCAATTGAAATTTCAATTGAAGCAGCAGATACAGAACTTCAAGCGGCTCTCGATGGATTATCAGAAGAATTGTCAAATGTAATCGAAGGTCCTGAACTGTTAGATGATTTAGCATTGGTATTGGATACAACAGGTGGCGGAGCAGAACAAGAAGTATATGAAGCAGTTCAAGACTTACAAGAAACGCTTCAAAACGAAGAAGTTCCTGATCCTGAAGTTATAGAAGATCTATTTGATAATTTCCAAGAAATGGATGAAGAAACACAAAGTGAATTCTTAGATACATTTGCTAATCTATTTGATGAAGATGTATTATCAGATTTTGAAACAGCATTCGGAAGTTTCTCAGGTGGAGACCTTCCAATCCCTGAATAAAAATAATTTTTAAACAATATAGAGAAAAACCCTAAACAAAACCTAGGGTTTTTCTTGCATAAAATTTCGAGAGGAAGATACCATGGCTCCTACAATAGCGTATGACTTTAATTTCGATTGGATTTTAATAATGCTATTTAGCTCATATATATTATATGGGTATTTTTCTGGTGGACACAAACAGATTAGAATTTTTATTAATCTGATTTTACCGTTCATTTTATTGTATTACTTAAGTAAGTATATTTCTAGATACCTCTATTTACCGCTATCTCAAACAGCATTATTCGACTTTGTTAATTCTGTTGGAGCAACCTTTAAATATACCATAGGTATGGGAATATCCTATATCGTGACCTATATATTTTTGTTTAGCTTTGTGTTTATATTAAGTATCTTTGCAAGAAGATATGTGTTAAATGAAAATATGAGAGCTATGCTTGGTAGGAAGAATAATTACTTGGGTGGATTATTTGCTTTATTAAATGGATATGTATTGATATATTTCATTATTCTACCAGTCTTTTCTCTTGATTTAATTGGCCAAGAAGCAAAGGTAACAAACTTTGTATTAAATAACCCACCACCGTTTTCTCGTATCGGTAGGACTGCACAAAGAGCGATTCCGATTAAAGGACTTGCTGATAAAGCAGAAGCATTTGAAGAGTTGATTAGTGTTGATGGGATTGAAGGATATTATAATGAAGCAATTTACTCTTATCAATTACAATATATTGGTGGAGAAGATTCATTTGAACAGCAGTTCATGGACGATGTTTATCAAAACTTATCTACAGAAGCAACACTGATTATTGATAGCGCATATTATAGCCGTTTCGAAACGACTCTAACAGATGATAATTTCTTAGGGATCTCTCGTGTTTTAGTCGATGACGGAACAAATGGTAAATTAGTATATGAGAATGCTTTAGAAGAAGAAGAAACATATATTACAGCTAATCCTGGACATACAGACATTACTGATAGATTCTCTGAACTTGGAGAGAACTTTAAGAATCACAAAGGATTGTTGATGTGGTATGTAGATGAATTAAATCTTGAAATGACTGATCCGGCCGATGGTGATATCGAAGATACGATTATTAGTTTCAAACAATATTACGATACAATGATTGAAGATATTAATGATCCAACATTAGAAGAGAAACTATACTTAGCTAAATTAAGTATAGATAGCTATGATGTGTTTAGTGTATGGATGACTTGTACAACCGATAACATTGATAATGTGCCATTGGATCAACTTGATCAAGCTTCGCATAGATGCGATCCTAGCACCAATACAGATCCCATTAACTATGACTTTACTAGTGAATCATTACAACTACTAGCAACAATTTTTGATGGAGAAAGTGTGTCATGGGTAATCATGCAATTTAAGTACGATTACGAAGCTGGTGTTTTTGATGAACTGGCAGAAGAGTACGAGGCGGTTGATTCAGCTTTAGAGGGTGCGATGGAACTTGTGAATGATTATGATGAATACTATAAAGATATCGCAAACAGTATAGAAGGAAATGTATCTATGGTATTTAAAATTGGTGTGTCTGCAATGAAACATAATTTTGATGTGTATGAAACACTTGAAGACATACCGTTATTAAGTGCATTTATGAATGATGCATATAATTTCTGTTCAAATAGCGACCCATCACCGATTAATCCTGATGTAACGATTTGTCCGATTACATACGGGGAAGGTGATTTCATTGAATTATTTAATATGAGATATTTGATAAGTGAAGTAATCTTCAAAGCATATATATTGGTTGACGAAGATAACAATCCAAGAGTGTTTGATGAAGAGGAAATGGAAGAGTTTCTCGATCAAACAGATGATGCGATAAGAAAAAATATTTTTGTTGCTGATACCATTCTTAAATTGGGGGACCAATTCGCATTTAATGTAATAGATGAAGATACGAATATGACACTTTTACAACAAATGTATGAAGATGGACAAATTACGGATGAAGCGATGCAACTACTGGCAGATGATGAATATGAATTATTTAGCGAAGAGTTTAGAGAACAAGTATTAGAAATAATGAATTAGTTGGTTAGGAGGGACACTATGAAGCCTAGTGAAAAGCTTATGCTGCTTTTGGAATTGAATGGGTATGACGTAACAAAGTTCAAATTAAAAAAGCAATTAGAGTATGAAAAAACAGGCAATAATGATTTATACAAGCATAGCAAATATGCTGATTTAATTGTGTCCCATTATCAATTTGAAGAAAAGCACGATTATTTACATAGAAACCCATTATTGTACAATGATTCGTGGGGTACAGACATTAATAGTATCGATCAATTTTATTTTACTCATCCGGACATATATAATGATATGACATTTGAAGGATTGGTTGAATCAGACTCGTTTGATAAAGATAAAAAGAAAAAAATTATATCAGAAGTCTTGAATCAATGGACTGACGAGTATAAAGAAGCGTCAACAGTCCAAATGGAACATTTAAAACAACTAGTACAATTGTTACCAAAGAAAAGTAAAATATATAAACGACCAGGGAAACTCTCTGTAATCTTATTGGTACTTGTCTTATTGTTCTGGGCTTTCTTATATCGTTCTCCAGAAATGTTGATGCCTTCGTTTTTGACGATGACACATACATTTGTAACAAATTTTAATCAGTTACTATATGATTATGATGTATTTAGTTTAGCAGGGTTTATAACCATTTTATTTACTGCATTCTATATAGTATTTAATAATGCTGTTGGGATGTTTATGAGAGATGTGAGTGGCGAAAAAGGAAGACACGCAAGAAGAACCTTCAAAAAATGGGGAAAAGATATGGCAAAAGCAAGAACTCTACAAAAGAAGGCACTCAATAATTATGTCAATCTTGCGGCAAAAGGTAAAACAAAATTAGACTTAAAATCAATTACCACTCCAGAACGTAAATTAGAGAAGTATAAATGGTATGTTGCAATGGTAAACCGTCGTTATGACTGGATGACAAAACACTATAAAACAATAATGAGATGGCTTAGAAGAACCTTATTCTTAGCTCTGTTAATGAATATTGGATTCATTGTATTTGGTACAGGGTTGTTAGGAGGCTGGATCAATGTTTAATGCAAACGATAACGATGATAAATTGTTCGACAAGGAAAAACAAGAAATTAAAAGTAGTAAGAATAGCAAAGATTTATATGATTTTTCAGATTTTAGTCCTGATGAAACAGATGTAGTTTCTGAAACAAAGCCAATTGTTAGTAATCCAAAAGAAGGGATTACATTTGATGAGTTCGAAGAAATATTTTTAACAGATGAGGAAATGTCTAAAGCAAAGGAAAAATCAGCTTCTAAAGAACGTATCAAACAAACTAGAGGCGTGGAGAAGGAAGTAAAAGTAGATAAATCAGAACAAGAGAAGCAAAAAAAGCCGAAAAAGGCAAAAAGACGCAAGAGAAAAGAAAAAACGATAGAAGACTTTGAAGATGCAAAAAAACGTAGATTATACAAATATAAAAGAACGAAGTTTAGAAAAGTTGAGGATTTCATAGATTTTCTGAATGAAAACTATCTTGATTTAGACGAAATAGCCGAGAAAATACTGACGGATGAAAATTTCCATGGCTGGCTAAAGAAAAGAAGCAAACGTTTTGACGAGAGCATTGATGAGTTTAAAGACATAGTAGAAATAATCGGGAATTAATTAATTCTCGATTTTCTATTGCGTTAATTTATGTTAATATATATAATATATTGAATCTATGAGGTGATTATATGAAAGGCCAGCAGAAAACCCTTCATTAAAGAAAACAATAGAATAATATGATATTAATATTAAGAAAAAGGGTGGATAGAATATGGAAATTAATCATTTTATCAATACAATAATTGAAGAAGATATTAAATCTGGAAAACATAAAAAAGCAATTACGCGATTTCCTCCAGAACCGAATGGACTCTTGCATTTAGGACATGCTAGAGCGATTATCACAAACTACACCATGGCAAAAGAACACGGTGGATATTTTAATTTACGATTTGACGATACGAATCCTGTTAAAGAGGATACGATATTTGTAGAAGGAATTAAAAAGGATATCGAATGGCTCGGTTGTGAATGGGAAAACTTGTTATTCGCAAGTGATTATTTTGGAGAAATGTATAAAAGAGCGCTCTTGCTAGTAAAAAAAGGGCTTGCATATGTAGATGATTTATCTGCAGATGAAATAAATGAATACCGTGGAGACTTCAATACACCAGGTAAGGAAAGCCCTTATAGAAATAGAACAATTGAAGAAAACGAAACACTGTTTGTTGGAATGAAAGAAGGAAAGTACGAAGATGGAAGCCGTGTATTGCGTGCGAAAATTGATGTTACTAGTCCAAATATGAATATGAGGGATCCTGTGATATACAGAATTCAAAGAGCACATCATCATAATACAGGTGATGAGTGGTGTATTTATCCAATGTATGATTTTGCTCATCCAATTGAAGATGCAATTGAGGGAATCACACATAGTTTATGTAGTCTTGAGTTTGAAGACCATAGACCTCTTTACGATTGGGTAGTAGAACAATGTGAAATGGAAAATGTACCAAGACAAATTGAATTTGGTAAACTAAAAATCGCAGGTGCAGTAATTGGTAAAAGATATATCAAAAAGCTTGTTGAAGATGGTCATGTAATGGGATGGGATGATCCTAGGCTAATTACATTAGGTGGATTAAGACGTAGAGGTGTACCACCGATGGCGATTCGTGATTTCATTATTTCTTTGGGTCTTCCAAAGAGCCAAGGTGAGACCGAAATTGAAATGTTATACACATTTGTAAGAGACCATTTAAAACTAGAATCACCAAGATGCAATGCAGTGTTAGATCCTTTAAAATTAGTGATAACAAATTATCCAGAGGGTAAAGTGGAATATCTAGATGCTGAAAATAATCGTGAAAATGAAGCATTAGGATTTCGAAAAATTCCATTTAGTAGAGAAGTATACATTGAACGAGAAGATTTTATTGAAGTGAAACCAAACAAAAAGTGGAAACGTCTTGCAAAAGATGTTGAAGTCCGTTTAATGCATGCATATTTTGTGAAAGCAAATGAAATTATTAAAGACGAAAATGGAAAAATTACTGAAGTTCATTGTACTTACGATCCTGAAACAAAATCCGGAAGCGGATTTACCGATCGCAAACCAAATGGAAACATTCATTTTGTAGATGCTACTATTAATAAGGAAGCAGAATTTAGATTATTTGAGGATTTGGTTCTCGATTTCGAAAACAAGGAAATTCCGTTTTCTGAAAAAATTAATCCAAATTCATTGGTTATAAAAAATGGATTTGTTGAAAAGTCTTTAGATGAAACTCCTGGAGTTACGTATCAATTTACAAGAAACGGATATTATTGTGCAGATATAGATTCTACCTTGGAAATGCCCGTATATAACCGTATAGTATCACTTAAGTCATCATATAAACCAAAAACGAAGTAATTTCACTTCGTTTTTTTTGCATTTGTTGTTGCAAATATTCAAAAGTAGTGTATTATTATATTGTTAGTATTCAAATGAAGTTAGAAATATGTAGTTATCTCTTCTGAAATTTGGTAGTAATAATAATGAAAAAGGAGGTATTTACATGACTGGTAAAGTTAAATGGTTCAATTCTGAAAAAGGATACGGATTCATCACAACTGAAGAAGGTAATGACATTTTTGCTCATTTCTCTCAAATTCAAAAAGATGGATTCAAAACTTTAGAAGAAGGTGAAGATGTAACATTTGAAGTAGTAGATGGAGAAAAAGGGCCACAAGCTACTAACATCGAAGTTCTATAGTTTTATAGAAAGAAAAAGACTAAATATTTAGTCTTTTTTTATTACCAAAATTAGTGATATAATTAAGTTGAAGTATACCGTTTTATTTTCTGCTTTATAAAAATATAAAGTTTCAATATCTGGAGGGATATTATGGAAATCAAAGGTAACAAGAAACAGCAAACAGAAGCGCGAATTAAAATGATTGGGAAAAAAAGATTTTTGGAATATGGCTTAAAAGAAACAATGTTTAGAGATATTGCAAAGAGTGCGAAAATGGATAGAAGAACGATTTATAGGTATTATCCTTCTAAAGAACATTTACTTCTAGATATAGCTACAGATCTCTTTCGATATTTTTCTGAACAGTTTCTAGATGTCGAGTTCACAGATGAAATGAGTGGATTTGAAAAAATAAGTCACTTATTTGATGAATATTTTAGACTTCTGAATCAAACACCTGAGCTAATTTTGTTTTTAGGAATGATTGATATGAGTGTCGGGCAAAACCCACAGAACAGAGAAATATATTTAGAATTGGATGAGTATGGTAAGAAGACTGATGAGAGATTAGCAGAGTTAATTGAAGAAGGACAAAGAGATGGTACTGTTGGTGCTTCTTTCCTTTCAAAAGAAACGGCTATAACAATTAATAACTCCCTTATCGCATTGGCAACAAGAGTAGCAGTGTATCAACCTAAATCACTATATAAAGTGGAAGGTTTTGTATGGAAAATGTTAAAAAATCAAGGAGAAATGTTCAAGAACTCACTGGAGTGCAGGGTATGACAAAATTTACAGAAGATGTATTACATATTATAGAAAACATACCAAAAGGAATGGTGATGACTTATGGACAAATTGCTGCATATGCGGATAACCCAAGAGGAGCAAGACAAGTTAGTCGTATTCTTCATTCAATGTCAGAGAAATACCACTTACCATGGTGGAGAGTTATAAATTCAAAAGGAAGCATATCACTAACCGGTGAATTTGGATATATCCAAATTCAACACCTGTTACAAGAAGGAATCGAAGTAATTGATAAGAAAATAGACTTAAAAAAGCACTTATATAGACCCTAAAGTAGTCTTTATTAAAGCGCTTTTTATTTTTGCTTAAAAAGTGTGTAATTTATGTCAAAACACTATGATATTATAGTGGTTTTTGCTATAATAAAGTTAGGTGATACCATGAATGATTTACTCAAAAATTTGAATGAAAAGCAATTAGAAGCAGTAATAAAAACAGAAGGTCCAGTAATGGCAATTGCAGGTGCTGGAAGTGGGAAAACGAGCGTTCTTACATCAAGAATCGCTTATTTAATATTGGAATTAGGAGTCGATCCAGATCGTATCCTGGCTTTGACATTTACAAACAAGGCAGCAAACGAGATGAAAAAGCGAATCAAAGAACATCCTTCTTATAATGTTAAAGAACCTTCATGGGTATCAACATTCCATGCAATGTGTGTAAGATTTTTAAGAAAACACCATGTAGCGTTAGGATATCGAAAAAATTTTCAAATACTAGATGACGATGACACAACTCAAATCGTTAAAGCACGGTTAAAAGATATGAATGTGGATTTAAAAATGTTTAAACCCAAAGATATAAAAAGCATGATACAAAAAGTAAAAACAAACAGAACTGACGTATCTTCTTATGATGCAGGAGTACAAGTGGTGTTGAGCACAGCCTTTAAAAAATATCAAGAAACGTTGATAAATAATCATTTGATGGATTTTGATGATTTATTATTGAACACCATTAAACTCTTTGAAGAACATGAGGAAATTAGACAACAATATGAAGACTATTTTCAATATGTCTTAATTGATGAATTTCAAGATACGAATGATATTCAATATGATTTAGTAAAGTTAATATTAGGTAAGAATAAGAACATATTTATTGTTGGAGATGAAGACCAAAGTATCTATAAGTTTAGAGGAGCAAACATAAGAAATATCAATAAATTTAAGAGCGATTATAAAGGGTATCATTTGGTACTCTTAGAACAAAATTACCGCTCAACAAATACAATTTTAGATGCAGCCAATGGTGTTATAAGCAAGAATAAATCTAGAATAGTAAAGAATTTATTTAGTACAAAAGGAAAGGGAGAAAATATAACCTTTTTCAAAGGAACAACCTCTCGAGATGAAGTGGAATATGTAGGGCTTGAGATTATGAAAAAGGTTCGTAAAGGATATTCATATAATGATTTTGCAATTCTTTATCGTGCAAACAATATATCGAGACAATTTGAAGATGTTTTTTTACAAAAACATATTCCATATCGTATATATGGAAACACTTCATTCTTTAAACGAAAAGAAATCAAAGATTTAACGGCATATCTAAGACTTGTTATGGAAAGCGATGATGAAGTTACATTTGAACGAGTTATAACAACACCAAGAAGAGGAGTCGGGACTGTAACTTTAAATAAGTTGAAGAATTTTAGAAATGCAGCAGGATACACAATGTATGAAGCGGTGGAACATTGTGAAGAGGTATTGAGTAAAAGTGCAAAAACAAAGCTAATGTTATTTGTTGAACAAATCAAAAGTTTCAGAAAATTACTAAATGAAGTCTCATTTAATGATTTCAT
>CAYSZV010000004.1:0-81038 GCA_964435595.1 uncultured Candidatus Izemoplasmatales bacterium
AGAAAAGTTTTAATAACGTTCTGACAACAACGATGATTGATCCCGCAACTGGTCCCAATGCAAACCCACCTATGATTGCTGGTAAATTTGATAGTTGTAATTCTAAGAAATTTGGAAAAATAAATGGTAATGGAACTTTTGGAAAGATGTAAAAAATTACTGATAAAGCTGCTAAATTAGCGATAAGCACAAAGAATAATGTTCGGTTCGTTTTCATGATAATTCCTCCTTATAAATAAAAAACCAACGAACAATCTTCGTTAGGCTATTTAAAAGAATATGAAAAATCACATATTACTCTTCTTTCATCTAGACTATACTATCGGTCCTGGAATTACACCAGATCATGCTGTTACGCTCGCGGACTTTACCGCCGGTCGGGAATTTCACCCTGCCCTGAAGATTAATTCAACATAAGTATAGTATGGTTTGACACCAATGTCAAATAAAGGTGTAAAATTCTAAATAAGCATATAAAAAAGAGGATTTCTCCTCTTTTTAAGTGAATAATCTTTCTTCTAAATCATCAAGATGAGCCATCCATAATTCAACATCATCTTCATCGAGCCATAATTCATATAACTCATTATCATCACTACGTTTAATGATTCCAAATGCATCTTCACATAATGACAGAATATTATCATCAATTTTAGCTGCAAATAATTCAATTAAGTTTTCTAATGATGATGTTTCAAAGCCAGGCAACAATCTCTCATCATTCGTTTTTATGGCTGTCAAAATAGCGAGTGAAGCGATTGCTTCTTGTACTATATCCACTTCTAAGTAATCATCGGTTATTACATCTTCAATTTTGCTTCTTATCACACTGAATGATGTTTCTTCTTCTAATTCTGCAAAAAAATCTAATGCCGCATCATTATCGAACGGCCCTGCACCCCAAGCTCCCATAAATTACCTCCATTTTTTAATAGACTTTCCTATTATGATAAGAAATTATACAACAACTAGTGTTGTTTTAAAAGAACTTTCTACAAAAAAAAGAGCCATTATTAAATAAATGGCTCAAAAACTTATTTCATTGGTTTAATATTCCAAATTTCTTTTGCATATTGACGAATTGTTCTATCACTTGAGAAATAGCCAGATTTAGCTATATTGATAATCGCAGCTTTATACCAACGTTCTTCGTCTTTATAGAATTCATTTGCTTCTTCATGAGCTTTTCTATAACTTTCAAAATCCTTTAATACAAAGTATTGATCTCTCTTTAATAGTTTTTCACTCACTTCTTTGAATTCATCCTTCTCAACTGTATCAAAGAATCCATTTGTCAATTGATCAATCACTAGACGTAAATCTACATGACTATTATATTCATCTAATGGATTGTACAGTCCATTATTATAATACTCATTTACCTCATCACTTGTTAATCCGAAAATCACAATATTTTCTTCTCCAACCAATTCAGCAATTTCAACATTCGCCCCGTCTAAAGTACCAATTGTGATTGCACCATTCATCATGAATTTCATATTTCCTGTACCACTCGCTTCTTTTGAAGCAGTCGAAATTTGTTCTGATAGATCGCATGCAGGCATTATTTGTTCTGCATATGTCACATTGTAGTTTTCAACAAATACCACTTTTAATAAATCACTTGTTTCAGGATCATTATTTACTTTTTCTGCTATCGTTGTAATCAATTTAATGATTTTTTTTGCATAGTAATATCCTGCTGCTGCCTTAGCTCCAAAAATAAATGTATGTGGATAATAATTATCTTTAAAATTTTGATCAGATTTCAACTTGTTGTATACATACATAATATGTAAAGCATTCATTAATTGACGTTTGTATTCATGAAGACGTTTTACTTGAACATCAAAAATACTAGTAGGATCAATTTGAATCCCTTGTTCTTTATAAATACGTTCTGCCAAAGCTTTTTTCTTAGTTAATTTCATATCTTTTACTAATTTTCGATATTTTTTTGTTTCTGATTTATTATATAATTTCATTAATTTATTTGGATCGTCTAACCACTCAGTTGTAACATTATTGATGATTTCAGCCAACTCAGGATTACTATGTAACAGCCATCTTCTATGTGTAATACCATTTGTTTTGTTATTAAATTTGTTCGGATAAATCATCGCCCAATCTTTCATCTCAACATTAATTAAAATGTTAGTGTGTAGCGCTGCAACACCGTTAACACTAAAACTACCTACGATAGCTAAATGTGCCATACGAACCAATCCATTTCCAACTATTGCTAACTCTGTTACTTTTTCTTGGCTATATCCATCTTTGATTAATTTTGCACAAAAACGTTTGTTGATTTCTTCAATTACTTGATAAATTCTTGGTAAAACAGGTGCAAGAATATCCACTGGCCATTTTTCCAATGCTTCTGCAAGAATCGTATGGTTTGTATAAGCACAAGTTTTTGTTGTAATTTTCCATGCGTTGTTCCAAGTCAAATCATACTCATCAATTAATAATCTCATTAACTCAGGTACAACCAAAGAAGGGTGTGTATCATTGATTTGAATGACAATTTTATCTGATAATGTATTGATATCTTTATACTTTGCAATATGTTTCTTCACAATGTTTCTTACACCAGCTGCACTAAAGAAGTACTGTTGTTTTAATCGCAATACCTTACCATCTCTTGTCGCATCATCAGGATATAGGAACCCACTTATTTTACGAATTTCACTATCATATTCAAACGCATCAACATGGCTTGGTCTTGTTTCTGTAGGTTCAGCATTCCATAGACGTAATGACGTTACAACTTTATTTCGATCACCAACTACAGGTACATCATATGGTACTGCATTAATTAACTCATTTGGATGATATACTGCATCATGATTTTCAAATGAAACATATCCACCAAACGGAATTTTAATACTCTCTTCTTCTTTTCTAACTTCCCAAACGTAACCATCTTTTAACCAATCGTCAGGTTTTTCTATTTGATACCCATCTTCAAACTTTTGCTCAAAGAGACCGTAGCGATAACGAATTCCATTCCCATAGCCTGGATATCCTATAGAAGCAATCGAATCTAAGAAACAAGCTGCTAATCTTCCTAATCCACCGTTTCCAAGACCTGCATCACTTTCATAATGTTCTATTTCATTTAAATCTAGATCAACTAATTTCAATGCTTTTTCTACCATTGGACGAACACCTAAATTTTGAATATTATTCGTAATTAATCTTCCCATTAGAAATTCCATACTAAAATAATATACTTCCTTATACGTATGTTCTTTCACCTTTTGTTGTGTACCCATCCAATTTTGAGAAATTAGTTCTGAAATCATTTCCCCAAGTACATTATATTTTTGTCTAATACTAGAATCTTTTAGCGTTACAACATATCTTTTTTCTACACGATCTTTAAACTCGCTTAAAAATGCAAATTCATCTTTAAAATACTCATTCATTAGAATCACTCCTTTTCTCATTAATTATAGCAAAATATTAGTAAATATTTCATAAAAACATATATGAAACCGGTATCTTATTAATTATACACTAAAATATCACTGAAAATACAAAAATCACGCATTATACGTGATTTTTTATATTTTTTATGTGTTTTTTAACATTATTTTATTAAAAACATGAAATATTTTACTATTTTTCCATAATTGCCTGATACAAATCAATGTATTGAGCAGAAGATTTTTTAATACTGTTGTCTTCTTTCATCGCTCTTTGAATCAATTTATTCCAATCTTCTTTGTTATTTACAAATAATTCATACGCTTGAATGATTGTTTCTTTCAACTGATTTGAATCATAATCACTAAATAAGAATCCATTTCCCTTTTTAGTTAATGTATCATATTTCAATACGGTATCATTCAATCCACCAGTTGATCTCACAATCGGTAAAGTCCCATATTTCAAGGCAATCATTTGCCCCAATCCACATGGTTCAAAACGAGAAGGCATCAAGAATACATCAGCTCCAGCATATATGTTATTTGGTATGGTTGCATCATATCCAATATTCAAGGTAACTTGGTCTTGATGTCTTGCTTCTAATTTCCTTAATTCATCTATGTATTTTTGATCTCCACTTCCTAGTAATACAAATTGAATATTTGGATAGGTATCCAGCAGAAAGTCAAATGAATTTAAAATCAAATCAAATCCTTTTTGTTCAACAATTCTTGTCACCATTCCAATAATAAATTTATCACTACCATGAGGGAAGTCCATTATTGTTTGTAAATACGATTTATTTAGTTCTTTATTTTTATAAGTGCCAACACTATAATTCATAAAGATCAGTTTATCACTACTTGGTTCCCAACTACTACTTATTCCGTTCAATATTCCATAGAAATCACGTTCTCTTTGCATCAGAGAATTTGTTAGATTTTTTCCATAATACTCATACTTTAATTCTTCTTTATAAGTTGGAGATACTGTATTTAATTTTGAAGCTGTGTTGATTCCAATTTCCAAACAATTAATCTTACTATCTCTTACAATGAAGTCTTTGATTCCAAGTTTTTTTATCACATCAACACTACCAATTCCTTGATAATCAATATTGTGTAACGTCAATAATGTTTTCATACCTTTGTGTTTTGAATTATCCAATAATATCGGTATAAGTGAAGTATGCCAATCATGGATATGAATTATATCAAACGGTTCAAAATCATCCAACATATCAACAACAGTTTTATTAAAGAATGCAAATCGGTCAACATCATTTTCATATCCATAAACATTTTCATAATCAAAGAAATTAAAATTATCAATGAAATAATGTTTTACCTTTTTATACGTATATGTATGAATTCCAACTCGATAAGTTTTTTCATCATACTTAACTCTTATAGAACGATTATAACGAATACTTTCTGTGAATGTGTCTTTGATTTTTTTATAAAACGGAATGATTACTGTAACATCAACACCTTGTCGTGCTAAGTTTCTCGAAAGTGAGCCAATGATGTCAGCCAATCCACCAGTTTTAATGAATGGATAACTTTCACTAGCAACAAGTAAAACACGCATTTTTTCAAAATTCGTTACAACTTGTTCTTTTTGAGAAATAAACGGATTTCTCAAACTTCCAACAGCCAATGTATCGGCTTTTACAACAGTTTGCTTATCTAATAATGCATATTCTATATGAGCATTTTCCTCAATAAAGCAATTACTCATAACATAACTATTCTTAATGATTGCTCCTTCTTTTATAACAACATCGCGACCAATAACACTATCAATCACTTTTCCGTTGATGATGCTTCCAGCAGAAATCATCGAGTTCATAATTTTTGCATTGCTCATATATTTTGCTGGTGGAGCAGGTTTTTGTTTAGAATATACTGGACGATCTTCTCTAAAGATTTTACGTCCAATATCAAAGCGTAATAAATCCAAATTACTTTTTAAGTAATTAAATGGATCTGTGATTGTTCTTGTATAAGAATCATGTTGATATATATTGATCTTTAAATTGGGTGCTTTCTCAACAAGGTCAATCATTGTTCGATACTCTAAAGTATCATAGGACATAATGTATTCAATCAGTAATTTTCTTGATATCATAAATGTTTTTAAGCGGATTTTCTCATACAATAACTCAGTTACATCTGCTTCTGAATCTATATGTGCTTTTAGGACATCATTAAAATCAATGTTCCATACAATATTAGCACTTGTTATAATACAGTATTCTTGAGTTGATCGTTTAAAAAATTCAATATGTTCATACATTCTTTGGAAGGTAATCATATTACCCGGAAGAATGTATAAATTTTTTGGCGGTAATATAAACAATCCATCTCTTCTTCTATCTAAATCCCATTTTTTTCCACTACCAATGTGATCTTGCAACGATCTGTAATTTCCATAAGGAAATATGGCAGCATTTGTAATCTCAGAGTTACGAATATTTGACAGTGTAAAGTCAATTAATCTAAACTTCCCACCAAATGGTAATGCCCCTGGCATACGGTGTAGTGTAAGTGGTCCTAAATTATCAACAATCGTTGCATCTATAACAGCAAATATATTATTCATGACCTTCACCTAATTTCCATAAAAAGTCATTATTAACAACAGTCACTTCATCAAATTTTAAAATTGTGTTTTCCAAAATAACTGTATCGTCCATAATAATTGCATTTTCAATCGTGCATCCTTTATTGACAATTACTTTACTAAAAATGATTGCATTTTTTATCTTGCACCCACTTTTAATAACTGTTCCACTACTAATAATACAATGATCTAAATTTCCAGAGATCAAACACCCATCTGAAATCATAGAATGACGTACCAAAGAGTTATTCATAATATGATGTGGCGGTAAATTACTTGATTTGGTGTAAACAGGAAAATCTTTGTACTCATGAAGCTTCATATATTGTGGATTATCAATCAAATCCATATTTGCTCTAAACAAGGCATCTATCGTTCCAACGTCTCTAAAATACCCTTCAAACTTGTACCCATATACATTAAAATTATGATCCAATGCATATGGTATAATATCGTTTCCAAAATCAAACAAACCATCATCTGCAGAAGCCAACAACATCTGTAATATACTCTTTTTGAATACATAAACACCCATCGAAGCTAAATCAGATTTCGGATAGTCTGGTTTTTCTTCAAAACTCTTCACTTTATTATTCTCATCTAATTCTAAAATTCCAAATCGAGACCCGTCTTTTCCTACTTTAAATGTGGCTATCGTTATTTCTGCATTATTGTTTATATGTTCATCAATCATTTTTCGATAATCCATTTTATAGATGTGATCTCCACTCAAAATAACGACATGTTCAGGATTATATTGATCAATATATCTGAAATGTTGTTTGATTGCATGTGCTGTTCCTTTTTGCCATACATCGCCTTCAAATCCTGTATATGGCGTTAAAAATGAAACACCACCATCATTCACATCAAGATCCCATGTTGAACCATGTTGAATGTATTGCATCAAATCATGTGGTTCATACTGGGTAATCAATCCTACTGTGTCAATCCCGCTATTGGTTATATTACTTAAAACAAAGTCAATCAAACGATATTTCCCACCAAAAGACACTGCTGGTTTTGCAGTGTGTTTTGTGATTTGTCCGAGTCTACTTCCTCTTCCTCCGACTAATACCATTGCGATTACTTTCTTTTTCATCTACTCACCTAACTTAATGATTGTTATTGACAATGGACTTAATACCATTTGTAGTGATTGTTTCTGTCCATTCCATTCAATCTGCTCTGTAAACATTGGCTCACCATTAAACATATTGCTTCCACCATATACACCTTTATCACTATTGATAACCTCTTGGTACTTACCAGAAGTTGGAACACCAATACGGAAACCATGATGAACAAGTGGAGTAAGATTTAAGACCACTACAACGAAGTCTTTTGGATCTTTTGCATATCGAACAAAACTATAAATACTATTGGTTTCATCGTTTGCATCAATCCAAGCAAATCCTTCTTTCTTACAATCCATTTCATACAAAGCTTTATGATGTTTTACTACTTTATTCATATCTTTAACAAAATGTTGTGCACTACTATGAAGTGGATACTTCAATAAATGCCAATCTAATTCTTCGTAATCTTTCCATTCGTGCATTTGAGCGAATTCTCCACCCATGAACAATAGCGTTTTACCAGGATGTGTAAAAAACAATCCCATTAAAGCACGATAATTCGCAAACTTCTGCCAATAATCCCCTGGCATTTTATCAACAAGTGATTTTTTACCATGTACAACTTCATCATGTGAAAGAGGCAATACATAGTTTTCACTAAAGGCATACGTTAATCCAAATGTTATGTCGTGATGATGGTACTTACGATAAACTGGATCTTTTTCAAAATAATCCAATGTATCATTCATCCATCCCATATTCCATTTATAGTTAAATCCAAGTCCACCCAAATCAACCGGATGTGTTACTTTAGGATACGCTGTTGAGTCTTCTGCTACCAACAAAGCATTTCCGTAATGAGCAAATACTTGAGTATTCAGTTTACGCAAGAAATCAAGCGCCCCTTCATTTACTCCTTTAGATGCATCACCAAGGTGATAAATAATATTTGATACTGCATCAATTCTAAACCCATCTACATGAAAGTATTTCATCCAGAACAATGCATTAGAAATTAAGAATGATTGCACTTCACCTTTTCCTAAATCAAAGTTTGCAGTTCCCCAAACAATATTTTCTCTTTTCCATTCTTCACTATATTCATATAAAGGTTGTCCATCAAACATATAAAGACCATGTGCATCTTTACAAATGTGTCCTGGAACCCAATCTAAAATTACTTTAATATTATTTTGGTGACATTGATCAACCAAATACATCAAATCTTTTGGCACACCATATCGTGATGTCGCGCTATAATAGCCAGTACCTTGATAGCCCCAAGATTGATCCAAAGGATGTTCAACTACAGGCATAAATTCTACATGAGTGAACCCATTCTCCTTCAAATAAGGAATCAAAAGATCTACCATTTCATTGTATGCATGAAAATTTCCATCGGGCTTCGTCATCCACGTTCCAACATGAAGTTCATATATACTCATTTGATTTTCATATGATACTTCTTTATGACGATTTTTCATAAACTTCTTATCATTCCATTGATAGCCATCTATATCATAGATTTTACTCATCGTTTCTGGACGTTCACTACTGTAAAAAGCATACGGATCGCTCTTATACAGTTCTCTACCATCAAATGTTTTGATTTGGTACTTATACTTTTGCCATTCTTTGGCTTCTTGTACAAACAAACTCCAAATACCAGACTCATCAATCTTTGTTAGATTATGAACCCAAGCTTGGTATCCATTGAATTCACCAAGTACATTCACTTCTTTTGCATGTGGTGCATATACAGTAAATGTTGTACCTTCAATATTTCCTTGCTCATCTTTTTTTAGATGTGCACCAAAGACACGATATGCATCGTATAGATTCCCTTGGTTAAAGAAATACAAATCATCTTTTGATAGTTTCATACGTTTCACCCCAATTGGATTATTTTTTTAATATTGTGATATGAAAATCCCTTTTGCATCAATTTTTTAATCAATTTATCTTTCTCTGAATAATCAGATAAATCAACACCCTTTTTCAGCTTATTAAATTCTGCTTCTAAGAGTCCATCTTCATCACATGCTTCTAAAATGACATCTCGATATGATTGGATACTACTATCGATAATAGAAAGGGAGAATCCTTTATTAACGCACTTTCTTTTAATCGAATCCACAGCCTTACTATATGGCTTTTTAATCGGATGTTTTGTTTCTTTTTGAATCACTTCATAGACTTTATTATATTGGATTTCATCTGTATATCGAATCAACTCCGCATCAATTAAATCATAATGAATTCCTTTTGTGATTAGTTTTTGTTTGATTGCGCGTGGACCCAATACATCGAATTCCAACTTTTGAGTAACATACTCCCTTGCGTATCGATTATCATCTAAAAATCCTTGTTGCTTCAATTTAATTATAATCTTGTCAATGACTTTCTCATCAGGAGTACTTTTTCTTAAATGTTTTTTCACTTCACTAATCGTTCGCATTTGGTAATCAACATAACGAATTGATTTTTGATAAAGCAAATCAAGATCCTTGTTCTTTGTTAATAGTTTATATTCATCAATCGTAATTTGTCTAGGTGATAATATGTTACATCTTAACAACGTATCTTCAACCACAATGATTGTTTGTTCTTTCCCGTCGATGACCAAAGATATTAGATATTGTTGATTTCTAAGTTTCTTTATATCTGTGACTTTATTCATTTGGGTCCTCTGGATGAACTAACAAATAATCGATAGAAGCTTGTAATTGTGTATCGTTATCACTATTTGATAAATATGTTTGTAATGTTTCATTGATTACTTCTAATGTATCTTGGTCCATATTTCCAGTTACTGTCAATGTATTGATTGTTTGAATATCTTCGATTGCTAATTTTGTATCCATATCATAATATCCATCTGTACGAACTGTATAGCCCATCATGTTTAAAATAATTTGAACATTGGCAACACGTACATCAACAGTATCATACAAGATCGGTGCTCCACCTAACAAGAATACTTTATAGGCTTTCTCAATCGGTGTTTGTTCCACTTCAACATCTGGCAAGTATCCATCTGTTCCACCATCATAATGAACCCAACTACCATTTGCAGTTAGCCATCTACCGATTGTCAAATGTAAGTAATCCCCTTCTGTTGATGTCACAGGAAATGTTGTTTGCATTGTTCCTTTTCCATATGTTTTCATACCGATTACAGGATAGCCACCATGCTCACTCATACTTGAAGCAAAGACTTCAGAAGCACTTGCGCTATTTTCATTAACCAAGGTAACAATATTATATGATTTACGCTCTGTATTAGAAGCAATATACAAGGTTGCTCCCAGTTCATTGTCCCTATAATAATCTGTAGTAAACATCGGATTTCCATCATCAATCAAGAACTCATTCAACATATTATAAACCGCCGAAAGATGTCCTCCACCATTGTCTCTTAAATCAACAATCAAAGAGTCCATACCTTGATTTTCTAGATTTTGAATCGCCACTTGGAATTTCACAGATGTTTCATCTCCAAATTGGCTTACGATAATATACCCAATTTTTTGTCCTTCTTGTTCAAACAGTTCATATTCAACACTTGAATTATCAATGACAGCGCGTGTCATCGGGAAAAATAGAGTCGATTGGTATCCAGGACGGTAGACTCCAACAACAACTTCAGTTCCTTCTTCACCCAAAATTTTATTAATCGTATCATAAAAAGAATTATCTGTTATTAATTCTCCATCGACATGTGTAATCACATCACCAACATGGAGTCCAGCTTGATCCGCAGGTCCACCACTTTTGACAACATCAACGACAATTTGAGTATCTTCAAAGCGTACAGTGATTCCAATTCCCACATATGTTTCACCAAAATTAGATTGGTATTGATTTGCCTCTTCTGCATCAAAATAGCGAGTAAATGGATCATCTAATGTCCCAATCATTCCTTCAATTGCACCTTGAATCAAATCAAGTTTTTCTGTTTGTGAATAATGATCTCCAGCAATTTCATAGAGAATTTCATACCAAACAAAATCATTTTCCGAAGATGCCATAATACCTTCAACTGCTGCTTCTATAATATATGTTCTTTGTGGATCTTCATATTCAATATCCAACAATTTATCAACAGCCTCATATAATAATTCTTCGACTTCTTGCGTTTCAGTTTGTTCTGTCTCAATATCTCCTACAAAATATCCAGATGTAAATGCCACACCTGCCAATACAATACAAACAATAATAACAATTTTATTTCTTAGTATACCCATGATTATTCATCCTCTCTATGTGAGAAATCTCCCTGAATCTCCGTTGCAGGAGTGACATATACAAATGCCTCAGGATCTATATTTGCGATAATATTTCTTATGAAATAATATTCTTGAGATGTAATCACACTGATTAACATCGTTTTTTCTTCCCCTTTATATCCACCTTTCACAGCGACCTCACTTACACCACGAAAGACAGAATCATAAATTGCATTTTTGATTTCATCCTTTTTATTTGTAATGATATGCATTGCTTTTTTTCTTGTATTACCTAGTACAACAACATCAGCTATTTTACCACTAATCCACATGGTAAGGACAGCATACAGTCCTGAGACGATTCCATAATCATTATAAAAAGCAATGACACCAAGAATAATAATTACACCATCGATATAGTATAAGCTAGTTGAAATAGGAACATTAAGTTTTTGATATAAGATTTTAATCGGAATATCAGTTCCTCCACTTGTACCACCATACTTTAATACATATCCAAATCCAAGACCCAATAAAGCACCACCAAAAATCGTAGCGATCACAAAGTCATTTTCCATTTGTAATAATGGAATATATTCTTCCATAATAAACAAAACGGCAGGGAACAAAATACTCCCATAAATACTTCGAATAAAAATCTTCTTCCCAAGAATAATAAGACCTAAAATCAATAAAAACATGTTGATTATCAATACAAAAATACTAATTGTAAATCCAGTATATTTGTATACAACCAATGCAAGTCCGGTTACTCCACCAGCAACCAAATCAACTGGAATTAAGAAGAAGTAAAATCCTGCTGCCATTAATATAATACCAATTGATATCATCGTATATCTTTCGATAAACGGTATTTTTCTTATTTTTCTATGCATGATTTTGTTCCTTTAGATATCCAGTAATAAACATCATGATATCTCCATCCATCACTTTTTGTACATTACCAGTTTCAACATTCGTACGATGGTCTTTTACCATAGAATACGGATGCATAACATAACTTCTAATTTGACTTCCAAATGAATTGGAAACAGAGTTGCTTCTAAAAGAAGAAATCTCTTCTTGTTTCTTTTGCAATTCCAATTGGTATAGTTTACTTTTTAATATTTGCATTGCTTTGTCTCTATTTTTAATTTGAGAACGTTCGTTTTGTACGCATACAACAGTCTTTGTTGGTAAATGTGTAATACGTACCGCACTATCCGTTGTATTAACACTTTGTCCACCAGCTCCACTAGAGCGATATGTATCAATTTTTAAATCTTTCTCATTTACTTCAATGTCAATATCCTGTGACATTTCAGGTATCACATTCACACTGGCGAAGGATGTATGTCTTCTTCCACCACTATCAAAAGGACTTATTCTAACAAGTCTATGAACTCCACTTTCGGCTTTCAAATACCCATAAGCATTATCACCTTTGATCGCGAAAGTAACACTCTTTAATCCGGCTTCATCGCCGTTTTGATAATCCAATAATTCAAACTCATATCCCTGGTTTTCTCCAAATCTACTGTACATTCTATACAGCATATTTGCCCAATCTTGTGATTCAGTTCCACCAGCTCCTGGATGAATTTCCAAAATAGCATTGCTTTCATCAAAATCGCCAGTTAATAACAACTCAACACTTAAGTATTCACTCATCAAAATAAACTTATCAACTTGCTCATTCAATTCATCTAACATCGTTTCATCACTTTGGATGAAGTCCGCTATCATTTCAATTTCTTCAAATAAGACCATAAAGGCATTGATTTTATCTTGTTTTGCTTTTAATCCAGATAATCGTTTGATCACTTTTTGAGCAGACTCTTGATCATCCCAAAAAGCTTGATCGTAAGTTATTTGATCAAGTTCTTTGATTTGCTTGTCTAATTCTTCTTTATTCGTCATACTCATTGTTTCAGAATATAGTTTTCTTAGACCATTCAATTCTTGTTTGATTTCATGTATCTGCATCGAATCACCTAGTCGAAAACTCAAGATTTCTCTTGAGTTTAAAATTTATTTTCCATGACACTGTTTATATTTTTTACCACTACCACAAGGACATGGATCATTTCTTCCTACCTTTTGTGATGTTCTTGGTTTGCGTTTTGCCAACTCTTCTTTTCCCGAATGTGTTCCAGTAGGTTTCGCTACTTGAACACGTTGTAAGTTATCACGTACAACTGCTCGTAATACATATTTCGATACGTCATCTTCAATCGACGTTACCATTTCAGAGAACATTCTAAATCCTACTTCTTGATACTCACGCAATGGATTCATTTGGGCATATTGTTGCAGTCCAATTCCTTGACGCAATTCACTCATTTGATCAATATGTTGCACCCAGTATGTATCAACAACACGTAAAACAATTACTTTTAAGAATTCATTGAATCGTTCCTCAGTAAATTTTTCAATTTTTTGAGCAATATCAGATTCTACTAAATCACGCAAATATTCAACTACAGTCTGTGGATTCCCTTTTAATGATGATTTACTAACAAGGTTAATAGCAAAATAACGACCATTTAATGTTTTAAACAATTCACTATTGTCTACCTCACCTTTATCATCAAGGTTTTTATATACCACAGCTTCTATCGCTCTTAAAATCATTGCTTTGGTTACATCAATAATAGACTCTTCAAATAAAATATCTCTTCTTTGCTTGTAAATAACTTCACGTTGTTTACGTAACACTTCATCATATTGTAATACTGTTTTACGACGATCAAAGTTATTTCCTTCAATTTGTTTTTGTGCTCTTTCAACCATACGACTAAAGATTCCATAACTTACTGGTGCTTCATCATCTTTTCCTCGTTCACTTGTAAGAAGTTCAATTTGGCGTTTGAATCTATCTCCACCAAATCGTTTCATTAAATCGTCTTCTGCACTTAAGAAGAATTTACTAAATCCAGGGTCTCCTTGACGTCCAGAACGTCCACGCAACTGGTTATCAATACGTCTAGATTCATGTCTTTCTGTACCAATTACAGCCAATCCACCAAGTTCAACTACACCTTCACCTAGTTTGATATCGGTACCACGACCGGCCATATTTGTTGCGATTGTAACAGAATATTTTTTCCCAGCGTTTTCAACTATTTCTGCTTCTCGTTCATGCTGTTTCGCATTTAATACATCATGCTTTACTCCACGGCGCTTTAATAACTTACTTAATAGTTCAGACGTTTCAATACTGATTGTACCAACAAGCATTGGTTGTCCTTTGCTATGGCGTTCTTTGATTTCATTTGCGATTGCTTTATATTTACCTTGCATTGTCGCATAAATTTCATCATTTGCATCTTCACGAATTACCGGACGATTCGTCGGAATTTCAACAACAATCATATTATAAATGTTTCTAAATTCTTCTTCCTCTGTTTTTGCAGTCCCAGTCATCCCTGCTAATTTACTATACATACGGAAGAAATTTTGGAATGTAATCGAAGCCAAGGTAGATGTTTCTTTTTTAATTTCTACACCCTCTTTTGCTTCCAAAGCTTGATGCAATCCTTCAGAAAATTGACGACCATGCATCAAACGCCCTGTATGACTATCAACAATAATTACTTTATTATCTTGTACAACATAGTCTACATCACGATCCATTGTAAAATTAGCTCTAATTGCATTATTAATAGAATGTAGCAACCCTACATTCGATACATCATATAAATTATCTACACCAAAGTAACGCTCTGCACGAGCAATTCCTTCTGCTTCCATATTTACATTTCTAGTCTTAATATCAAGATCATAATCATCTTCACTTAAGGTTCTTGCAAATGCTTGTGCTTGTAAATATAAAGAATTTGTATTTTTCGATCCACCTGAAATAATTAATGGTGTTCTCGCTTCATCAACCAAAATACTGTCGACCTCATCAATAATTGCATAATTAAGTGGTCGTTGAACCATATCTTCTTTATGTACAACCATGTGATCACGTAAATAATCAAATCCCAATTCATTATTTGTGGAATACATAATATCACAATTATAGGCTTCACGTTTTTCTTCTTTTGTCAGTTCTCTAATATTGAGTCCCACTGTTAATCCAAGCCAACGGAATAAGTCACCAATTTCTCCTTCAGCTTCACGAGAAGCCAGGTACTCATTTACCGTAACGATATGAACACCGTTTCCTGAAAGTCCATTCAAATAAGCTGGCATAACAGCTGTTAATGTTTTTCCCTCACCGGTTTTCATCTCTGCGATATTTCCATCATGGATTGTTGCCGCACCTTGCACTTGAACATGGAACGGTGTCAAACCTAAAAATCTAGTAGACGCTTCACGTACTGTCGCAAATGCTTCTACTTTAATATCTTCTAATGTTTCCCCATTTTTTAAACGATTTCTAAAATGGTCTGCTTTCGCTTTTAATTCTTCGTCTGATAATTGCTTGTATTCTTCTTCAAGAGCAAACACACTATCTGCAATTTTATTTAGTTTTTTTAGTTCTTTTCTACCTAAGTCAAATAGTCTCTTAAGCATTTTAATCACCTCTTTATGTCAATTTATATCATACCACAAATTAATATATAATAATATATTAAATACCGAAAAACATTATCACTCAAAAAAAATGCACTAAAAGTGCATTTTTGGCTATTCTGTTTCTATAACTCCATACTTTCCATCATTTCTCAAATATAATACTGAAACATTACCACTGTCTTCATCTTTGAAAATGTAGAAATCATGTCCTAATACTTCTAATGCTGTGATTGCTTCATCTACAGTCATTTCATCTAACATAATACTTTTGCGTTTTATTGGGCTAGATACCAACTCACGTTTTAATGCTTCTAAATCTAAATCTTCTGCAAATAAATCTGCAGTTGCTTCTTTCTTTTGTAAACTCCTAGTAATTTTAGTTTTGTGCTTTCTAATTTGTGACTCCAACTTATCGATTGTCAAATCGATTGCTGCATACATATCGTCGTCACCAACTTCAGCACGCATTGTGTAAAACTTAGTAGGGATTGTTACCTCAACTTTATGATGATCTTTATAGATTTTACACACCACAAACGCTTCAAGGTCTTCTTTAAAGTATCTTTCAACCTTTTCTAACTTGTTTTTTGCATAAGCTTCAATTGCGTCAGTAACGTTAAATCCATTTTTACCACGAACTTGTACTCTCATTAAATCATCTCCCTTTTCTTAAAAATTCTTGATAACTAATTATACCATAATTTTATCTTTTTTTAAGTGTGATACGTATTTTTCTATATAACTTTTTAAAAACTGTCACATATCACGAAATAAACTTAAAAAGACAATTGATTGGTCGGCTAAATTCAACAACAAAAATTGGCTTAACTTCTCTAATTCAAAATACTCATCAGAAGTCATCCAAACAACGATTGACCACTCAGTATTATTTAAACAATATTGTATCCCTTTACCAATGAGATAGAATTCTAAAAAGCTATAATTCAAATCGTTTTTTTCTTCAAAAAAATAAATCCAATTAACAATATTGTTTTCAATTGGAATCACATCAATTAGAATATCCAACTCCAACTTTTTATTGCAACTTTCATGAATTGAGTACTCTAATCTAAATAGAGTTCTAAAGTCTAATTCAATCATTACATCTTTATTACAAACTTTACATTTCATAAAAACACCTCATGAGTATAATACTCACGAGATGTCTTAAAGACTTTGTAAAATCAAATATAATTCATGGGTTGCATAAACATCACTTAACGCTCGATGTGCATTTGTGTTTTTAATATCAAACTGTAAGCACAGTGCTTTCAGCGAATATCCTCTTAATCTTTTTAGTTTTCTTCTTGCTTCCCAAATCGTATCTTTACATTGTACTGGATTCAATCTGATTGCATTTCGTTTGAACTCAGATTCAAGAAAAGGAAAGTCAAAACGTTTCGCGTTATGTCCAATTATAAAATCCACATCTTTGATGAAATCATTGAATAACGTAAATACAACTCCTGGATAATGTGCATTTTCTACGAGCGAATCATCAATTCCTGTAATTCTTGTAATATTATACGGAATCGGAAACCCAGGATTAATCAATTCTTCAAACACCTCAACAATTTCACCATCTTCTACTTTTACAGCTCCAATTTCAATAATACGATCATTATATGTGTCTAATCCTGTAGTCTCAATATCGAATACAACATATTTCATAGAAATCACCTCTAAATCATTATACCACACTGATTTTATTTATTTGTCAAAAAATGATATCATAGAATTATAAGGAGGTATTCAATGATTCAAACCAAATTAATCAATACAATCTCAGAATTTTTCGAATACACACAAATCGTTACATTATTGAAGCAACAAATGGAACACATTGGGACACCAAAATCTAATGAAGAAATCAAAGAAACAATTAAATTAATGTTTGATACAGATAGTGCCTTTCTCATGGTCTTAGAAAACAACGGGCTTCTGTTAGGTTTCGTTTTCTTCAATGTAGCAATTGGACTACAATCAAGCGGAAAATACTTGTGGCTCAATGAAATGCATATCAACGAACAGTTTAGAGGAAAAGGATATGGTACAATGTTGTTTAATGGCCTCAAAAAATGGGCAAAGGAAAACAATATCGTACGTATCATGGGAATTGTTGATAATGTAGATCCAAGAACTCGAAAATTTTATTTGAACCAAGGAACCGAAATAACAAAAGAAGAAATATTATCAATTAGATTGTGAAAAAAAGGAATCTTCACTTTTGAAGATTCCTTTTACTTTCCTTATAAAATGATTAAACTCAATAACACACCAATTACACCAATAATTGCAAGTGCTGCAACTGCTTTTTTAGGCATTTCTCCATTATTACTCATAGCTTTACCAAACATACCAAATACAAATGGGTGAATCAAGAACGGCATTGCGAAAATGAAACTAATCAATGCACTAGGTTGCATTGCTGGATCAAATCCACTTGCACTTACATCAAACATACCACCTTGAATAGAAGCAAATAATCCAAAGTGCGAAATCGCACTCGAGTTTGCCATAGCAGCATTATGTAATTCCATACCAAATGCATCTAGTAAGACAAATCCACCAAATACAGCTACCAATTGCCATCCAATACTGAAGAAAATCAAACCTTTGATTTCTTCTTTTTCTTGATTGTCTGCATTTCTCAATGTTTTAAGCGCTACATATGTCAAGGCAACTCCAATCAATACAACAAGGATTGCTGGGATTACCAATAGCTCATTTCTACTTGCACTTAGAGCAAGAATTGTAAACACAAAAATATGTCCAAAGAATGGAATATTGATCATAATTGGTGCACGTTCTTTCGCTACTTCACCAATATCTCCAGCTGTACATGCACCAGTTAATCCACTATGTGATAAACTACCTGCCATACCAGGAGCCAAAATATCTACTTTATTACTTTTACCAATGAATACAAGTAATGCAATACCACCGAACATCCAGAACAATTGTCCAAAGAATCCATATGCCATTACTTCTGTCATTCCATCCATTGTGAAGGCTGAAGCCAATCTTGTACCACCAACGATAAATACTGCTGCTAATACCATCGGAATACCAGCAAACAATAATGCTCTCATCGTTGGACCTGGTCTCCAATCACTAAAAATCATTCCAAGACCACTACTCAATAACATTGCAAAGAAGATTTGTGGTAAAGCAATAATATCTTTTATACCACCTGCAATAATAAATGATAAGACTAAGATTGCCATAATCACCGCAAGTTCAATAATCCCTCTTCCCAAATAGACTCTCTTATTTGCGATTTTCGCTTTACTATCAATAAAGATGATACTACCTGCAAGCCCTAAGAATGCAATCAAGGGTAAGAACGGTGACAAAGTACCAACCGTTTTATCACTAATCGCTTCATAAATCATCCAAATAATTGCGTTCACTCCAACTAAAATAAAGAATGCGCGCACCATGAATACAAATTGTGTTCCTTTTGTACCCAATATAATTTCTTCTTCGTTCAGTGTGACATCATCCTCTTTTAATTCTTTTGGATTCCAGAACGTATTTCTTAATTTCTGACCTCCAACAAAGAACGTAACCACAAGAGCAATAACTGTTGTTCCACTAGTAAATCCTACCATTGGGAATCCTGGTAATCCTGGTTCTCCAAGTCCCGTAGACTCAATGATATATCCTAAAAATAGTCCAAATACAACTATAATGAGGATAGGTGAATACTTTGTACCAGCTACTACACTTCTACTAATTAGGATCACGGGTAGTAATAATACCAAAGTAAACATGAAATGTATTAAAAATTCAGTAAATTCCATATGTTTCCTCCTTTTATTTTTATATAAAAAAGAGACGACCTAAAAAAGGACATCCCTATTCATAATTTCGCAAGTCAATTGGTGCTCTCAAATACTCATACATATTATATGCCAACGCTTCCAATTCATTCTCACCTGGATAGACAACAATATCCCCAAGATGATCAATATATTCTAGCAAAGGTTGCAAGACATCTTGATTGTATGCAAGCCCACCAGTAATAATTATAGCATCTAAATTATTTCTTGTCACTGCATAAAGACTACCAATTTCCTTGGCAATCTGATAGACCATAGCTTTCATTACTCGTTTGGCAAATACTTCACCTGAAGCAATTCGATCACTTACTTCTTCTGCATTATTGGTACCCAAATACGAAACCAATCCACCAAACCCATAATTCATCTTTTGAAGTTGTTCCAAAGTGTATTGACCACTAAGTGCCATTTCATATACAGCACCAACAGGTAATCCACCTGTTCTTTCTGGTGACATCGGTCCTTCTCCATTTAACGCGTTATTGACATCAGTCACTCTTCCACGCTTATGAAGTCCAACACTAATCCCACCACCTAAATGAGCAACAATTAAATTAATTTCATCATAATCCATACCAATTCGTGCAGCATATTTTTTGGCAACTGCTTTTTGATTCAAAGCATGCCAAATCGATTTTCGTTCAATTCCATTTAATCCACTAATCTTAGCAACACTACTCATCTCATCTACAACAACAGGATCGGCAATAAATGCCTCTTTTCCCACTAATGTAGCCAAATCATGAGCAAGTAATCCACCAAGATTTGAAGCATGTGTTCCATAAGTCTCTGATTTCAAATCTTTAATCATTTGATCATTCACTCTATAAATTCCAGATTTGATCGGTTTCATCAGTCCACCACGACCAATAAATCCATCAATATCTTGTAGAGTCATATTATTATCAGATAAAAAAGTAAGAATCAATTGTTTTCGAAAGGGAATTTGTTCAGATAAAGTTTCATATTTATCTAAATCTTTACTTGAATGACTAATGCTTTTTTGAGCAGTTAATTCTAAATCATTATACAAGGCAACCTTTGTCGAAGTACTTCCAGGATTAATCGCTAAAATAATCATAAGATATCAGTGCTCACAACTGCCAAGGCAATAGAATATAATTTAGACTTATAAGAATCTGCTCGACTCGTTAAAACGATTGGATTTCTCGCACCGAGAACCAATCCTGCTGCCGTTGTATTCGCCAGGAATGTTGTAGCCTTATAAAATGTATTTCCTGAGACAACACAAGGGAAAATGAGTATATCTGCATCTCCAGCAACGACATGAGTGATTCCTTTCACATCAGCAGATTCATGTGACAATGCAACATCTACACTAAAGGGACCACCAATGTACCATTTATCTGAATCCTTTAATTGTTCGACTATTTCTCTCGCCTCAACTGTAGAAGGAATATCTTCATTAACAGATTCAACTGCACTAATCAAAGCAATCTTAGGTTTAAAAATTCCCAAACTAGTTACAAAATTATAGGTATTAGATAAAATTTGCTTCTTCTCTTCAACATTTGGTAATGTATGCATATCACTATCGGAAATAAATAATAATTTATGGTAATTTGGTATATCTAATACACCGATATGTGATAATATTTCATCTTTTACAAGTCCATAGTCTGGGTCTTGAACATACTTCAATAACATTTGAGATTGAAGTTGTCCTTTCATTAATATTGAACTTTCCTGCTTGCTAACCAATTTGACACTCATCATTGCAGCATCATCTTTGCTTTTCGCATTATAGATTTCATATCCACTTTTACTAATACCCAATTCCATTAGTAAGTCTAATATTTTTTTCTTATTCCCCACTAAAACGGGGCGTATAAGCCCCATTAAAAATGCATCATTGATAGCGATGATGATTGCACGATCTTCTGGATTCGCAACAATCAAATCCTTTGTTTCTAATTTCGTTGCATAATCAACTACTTGTTGGAAATTTCGAAACATCATAATTCCACTCCTTACACTACTGCTTTTCTCCCAGCTTCTAAAGCTTTTTGATTGATTTCAATCAATTTTGCTTTACTACCAGTGAACTTCTTCTTCATTATATCAAGAATTTCGTCTTCTGTGAATACTTTTGTAATTGCTAAGTATGCTCCCAGCATAACCATGTTGGCAACTTTTAAATTCCCTAGCCTTAAAGCGATATTATTACAGTCTACTTCATGGACATTAATATCATCACGATATTCTACATCAACTACTAGTGATGTATTAACAAAACAGTGTCCATCTTTTTTTAACTTAGGCATAAATTTTGATAAGGATGGCTTATTCATAATCATAATACTATCTGGTGTTGAAATAACTGGACTGTTTACGTAAGCTTCACTTATTGTAACACTACAATTTGCTGTTCCTCCACGTGTTTCAGGTCCATATGAAGGGAACCACAAAGTATTGATATCTTTTTCTGTTGCGGCATAACTAAGAAGTTGTCCCATTGTCATTACACCTTGTCCACCGAATCCGGCGATGATTACTTTTTCATTAATCATTTTTCTTCACCTACTGTATTGTCTTTATAGACACCCAATGGATAGTAAGGGATTAGATTATCAACTGCCCAATCAATTGCATTCTTTGGAGTCATCCCCCAGTTTACTGGACAAGTAGATATAAATTCTATTAAAGAAAATCCTTTTTTATCTGCTTGAATTTGAAAGGCTTTTTTCAACGCTTTTTTTGCCTTAAATACATGTTGAGGATTGTGCACACTTACACGTTCTACATAAGTAGCTCCAGGTATAGTAGCCATTAATTCAGATATTTTCAAAGGCAATCCTTGGGTAACTGGATCTCTACCGTCTTGTGATGTCGTCGTTACTTGTCCTGGTAATGTTGTTGGTGCCATTTGTCCACCAGTCATTCCATAAATTGCATTGTTGACAAATACGATAGTTAGGTTTTCACCACGTGCTGCAGCATGAATCGCTTCTGCGATACCAATACTAGCTAAGTCGCCATCACCTTGATAAGTAAATACGATAGTATCTGGCTTCACTCTTTTGATACCTGTTGCGACAGCAGGTGCTCTACCATGTGCTGCTTGTTGCATATCACAAGAAAAGAAATCATAGTTCAATGCCGAACATCCAACACTAGAAATTCCTACTGCATGATCTAATAAATCTAATTCTACTAACGATTCTGCCACTAATTTATGAATGACTCCATGAGTACATCCTGGACAATATGAATTTGCTACATCAGCAAGTCCTTCTGATCTTTTATATACAGTTTTTACGTTACTCATTTTGTGTCACCTACTAACTTTTTCACTTGATCAACAATTTCTTCTGCTTCTGGTACAATTCCACCAACACGTCCATAAAAGTGAATAGGAAGTCTACCTTCTACAGTCATCTTAACATCATCAACCATTTGTCCTAAATTCATTTCAACTACCAATAATGTACGAACAGTTTTTGGTAATTCATCAAATGCCTTTGTTGGGAACGGATAAATTGTAATAGGTCTTACGATACCACAATTGATTCCTTCTTCTTTTAACATTTCAATCGCTGTTCTTGCGATTCTTGCAGTCGATCCGAATGCTACAATTGCGATTTCTGCATGTTCCATATTTATCATTTCATAACGTTGATGATCACGCTTCATTTCATCATATTTCGATTTTAATTTTAAATTATGTTGTTCTAACACAGCTGGATCTAGATATAAAGAATTGATAATGTTTTTCTTTCTTCCTTTACGTTCTCCATCTGCACGCCATGTTTTTTCTTTTAAGTCCCATTTTGGTACCGGTCTCTCAAAATCAACTGGTTCCATCATTTGTCCAATTAGACCATCCACTGCAATCATAACTGGGTTTCTAAAGTAATCAGCAATATCAAATGATTCTTTGATCAAATCAACCGCTTCTTGTAGTGATTCTGGAGCCAAACTATATAAATAATAATCTCCATTCCCTCCACCACGAGTGATTTGTTTGTAGTCTGCTTGTGAAGGTTGAATTCCACCAAGACCAGGTCCACCACGCATTACATTGATGATTACTGCAGGTAATTCTGCTCCTGCGATATAAGTGATACCTTCTTGTTTCAATGCAATCCCAGGACTACTTGAACTCGTCATAACACGCGCTCCTGCCCCTGCAGCACCATATACCATATTAATTGCTGCAACTTCACTTTCAGCTTGCACGAATGCACGACCGTTAAGAGCCATATGCTTACTCAAATACTCAGGTAATTCATTTTGCGGTGTGATTGGATATCCATAAAATGCATCGAGTCCAGCTTTGATTGCTGCCAACGCCATCGCTTCATTACCTTTCATTAATACTTTTGCCATTATTTTGCCTCCTTGATGAATTTCTCAACTGTGATTACTGAATCTGGACACATAATTGCACAGAATCCACATCCGATACACTTTTCAGGATCAGTTGTCATTAAAGGCGTATATCCTTTTGCATTTGTAGTAGTATTGTCTAACTCCAAAATGTTTACTGGACAATACGTTGTACATAGTGCACACCCTTTACATCTGTCTACATCAATAATAATTCTACCTTTTGCCATGATTTCCTCCTATAGCCATTTTCTAGCGACATATCGATTTAACGTGATACGTTCACCTTCAAATGCATATGTAAAATTTTTATGTTCTTCAACTACAGTATACACAATTGGTATACCCAGTTGTTTACTCACTTCTTTTAAAATTTTTTCTCCCTCAATTACTTCCTCTTCTTGCGTTTCGTCAATTAAATTTGTATTGTTGATCAGTCCAGTTATCTTTAATTGCGTTTGTGCTTCCAACAAGGTAATTGTATGAATGATTTTTTCTACTGTTGCTGTTTCTGGTCTAAAAATATTCACTGTACATAAAAAATCGATATTCTCAAAATCAGTTGCCCGATCTAAAAATTGGATTAGTACTTTTGCACCATTTTCAGTTCCACCTAAATCGTAGATAGCTGTGATATTTTTATTTACAAATGGAATAGCACCTTCACCTGATACATACGGCATATCACTATTCAACATTCCTTTGACTGTAGATTCTACAAGATGAATACCATGTTCCTCAAACAATCCATCCAATGCTCTTGTTCTAAAATACGGATTAATGATATCTAAATCAACAATATAATCGATTTTGTTATTCAATGCTAAATTTACACTTATCTCACTTTTTCCACTTCCATAATGCCCTGCAATTATGGTGATCCGTTTCAATCTACCACTCCTTATAAAACAAGGTATTCCTACCTTATTTTTATGATGTTCTTGCTTTCATTAAATGAAAGCGTTTTTACGAAAATAATTATAGCAAACAAAAAACCACATTTCAACTGTTTGGCACACATTTATAAAATTAAATGTTATTTTTATTATTTACATTTTGTGAGTGTAGCAAAAAAGGCTTTATATAGCCTTTTTTATTGTTTTGTTTTTCCTGATATTGAAAGAATTTTCAGTGTAATAAATGACAAAATAACGAAAAAAACTACGAGGATACATATCGTTATTACCAAGACAGCAACTGAGATTGTATTGAGGTCAAAAAACGGATAAAGGTAATCACTAGTGATCGTACCGTATATCAACATAAACACCAAATACAATACTGGATATATAATCCAAAGCAATATATCCTGAAGTTTATACCAATTTCCCCCATACATAAACAAATATACTATGGATAGAATCGGTACAATATAATGAACCAAATAATTTCCTAAAATCCGAATTCCTGTAATTTCAAATGTTCCTTGTAACATCGTTGCAAAAACAACAAATGTAATCGTGATATAAATAACTATACCTGGTAGAAATCGTTGAAACAATTCTTGATTTCTAATTCGTTCGAATTGTCCAAGAAGAAGATACCCAAAAAGAATGAGATTTGACTGTATTGTAAAATATCTTATTAGTCCAATCCCTCGAAAGAAACTAAAAGTGTCTCCAAACATATGTGATATAATTTCAATTAATATTCCAACCATAGCTAGAACAATAATTGTGAGTTCAAATTTTCGTTTCATTCATCCACCTCTTAAACTAATAGCACCACAGAAGTGATGCTATGAATGTACTCTATTATAATACTGTTTATAGGTTAAAACCTCTACTTCTTCAATACTAATCAAACGAAACAATCGTTCCAATTGATCCCACTTAAACTTATCTTCTTTTAATTCCCAACTATGTAACCAAAGATGGAATAATTCAGCATCCGGATCTTCCATAAAATTATCAAACATAAGAAACATATATTGTATTCCTCTGTTTCTTCTTTCACGATCTGAGGTATCAAATGCTAGTCCACTATAATGCAAAGTTGGATGCCATTTATAAAAATCAAAAGGTCTATCTGTTGATTCTGACTTTAATGTAGTACGAGCATACTTTATTCCCAAATCCTGTAAGACTTTTATTACAGTATCGTTGTATTCACCAAATGGATAGGCAAATCCATGCACTTTTTTCTCTGAATACACTTCAATAAACTCAATATCTTCCTTGATTTGATGAATCACTTCTGCTTTATCTAGTTCAATTAAATTGGTATGATTGATAGTATGAGATCCTACTTCGTGCCCTTTATAAAGAGTTTTAAGCTCTTTTTTTGTTATATATCCAGGTTTTCCTACAGTCCCTGAATTGATAAAAAATGTTGCCTTCAAGCCATACTTATCCAACAATTCCACTACTCTTCGATCATGTACTGTGTTGTCATCAAAACTAATTAGAAAGTATTTCATAACTATCACCACCTTATATTACTATTATATCAAATTTTTTTACAATTGTGCTATAGAAACATAATAAAAGAAGAATCTTTCGATTCTCCTATTATTTTACTACTAAATTCACCAATTTTTTTGGTACGTAAATCTCTTTAATAATTGTTTTACCTTCGATTAGAGATTGAATCTTTTCTAGTTGTTTTGAGATGTTTAGAATCTCTTCTTTATCCCACGAAGTATCAATCATCATTTTATCTCTTACTTTACCATTGATACTTACTACAATTTCAAGACGACTTTCTACTAATTTTGATTCATCATATTGTGGCCATTCTGCAAATACCATGTCCTCTTTATGACCCAATTGTTCCCATAATTCTTCTGTGATATGAGGAGCAAATGGATTAAGAATTTTTAACACCATTTCATAATCTTTTTTGTTTACTTTAGGCGATTTAGAAAGTTCGTTTACAAGTGTCATTAATTTCGCAACAGCAGTATTAAATTTCACGTGTTCAATATCATCACTTACTTCTTTGATTGTTTTATGAAGACTTACTTGATATCCATCTACTGTATCATCAGTCAGTTTATCAAACAGTCTTACTACTTTTTCAATGAAACGTCTCGCACCTTTTACCCCATTTGGATTCCAAGGAGTTGCTTGTTCATAGTCACCAATAAATAGAACAAACAATCTAAGTGTGTCTGCACCAAACTCTTCAATGATATCAAGTGGGTTTACCATATTTCCTTTTGATTTTGACATTTTGTCGCCATCTTCTCCCAAAATCATTCCTTGAGCAGAACGTTTTTTATATGGTTCTTCTGTCGGAACTACTCCAATATCATATAGGAATTGATGCCAAAATCTTGAATAGATAACGTGTCTTGTAACATGTTCCATTCCACCATTATACCAGTCTACTTGTAGCCAGTATTTCAGTTTGTCATAATCAGCTAAAACAGTATCATTGCGAGGATCTATATATCTCAAGAAATACCATGAACTTCCGGCCCATTGAGGCATTGTATCTGTTTCCCTTTTTGCAGGTCCGCCACAAGTTGGACAGGTTGTATTTACGAATTCTTCATTATTAGACAATGGACTCTGTCCATCTTCACCAGGTTCAAAATTATCCATTGGTGGAAGAACTAATGGTAGTTCACTTTCTGGTACATGTACCATTCCACATTTTGGACAATGAATAATTGGAATTGGCTCTCCCCAATAACGCTGACGATTAAACGCCCAATCTTTCATTTTGTAGTTGGTTGCTTTTTCACCAATACCTTGTTTTCCAAGATAATCAATTATTTTTTCTTTTGCATCTTGTACATTCAATCCATTGATCACATCACTGTTTACCAAAATACCAGTTGCAGTGTCTGTAAATGCTTCTTCTTCAATGTTTCCACCAGCGATTACTTCAATGATGTCACATCCGAATTTTTTAGCAAATTCATAATCTCTTGTATCATGAGCAGGTACCGCCATAATAGCCCCAGTACCGTATCCTATCATGACATAATCTGCAACAAAGATTGGAATGTCTTTTCCATTCAAAGGGTTGATTGCAACGAGTCCATCAATTTCAACACCCGTTTTATCTTTTTGAAGTTCTACTCGCTCAAATTCAGTTTTTCTTCGTGCTTCATCTTGATACTGTCTGATTGCTTCCATATTATTGATATGTGCTGCTTTTCTCACAAGTAGGTCGTGTTCTGGAGCAATTACCATAAAGGTTGCACCATATAGTGTATCCGGTCTTGTTGTATATACTTTTAAGACTTCGTCTGTATCTTTTACTTTAAAATCAACATATGCACCAGTTGATTTACCAATCCAGTTTTCTTGTTCAATACGAATACGAGGAAGGGTTTCAAGTGTATCCAATCCTTGAAGTAATCGTTCCGCATAATCGGTGATTTTTAAGAACCATACATCTTTTTCCTTTTGAACAACAGGTGTATCACAACGATCACATTTTCCACCTTGACTGTCTTCATTAGAAAGAACAACTTTACATGAAGGACAATAATTTACATACGTTTTGTCTCTAAATGCCAGTCCTTTTTTAAACAATTGGATAAAAATCCATTGTGTCCACTTATAATAATCTTTATCTGTTGTATCAATCACACGATCAAAGTCAAATGAATATCCTGCTTTCATTAATTGATCAGTAAAGATTTTGATATTATTATCCGTCACAACACGAGGATGTATTCCCGTTTTAATCGCATAATTTTCTGTCGGTAATCCAAATGCATCAAACCCGATTGGGAACAATACATTATACCCTTCCATACGACGTTTACGTGACACAACTTCAAGACTTGAATATGCTCTTATGTGTCCTACATGCATCCCGATTCCACTTGGGTATGGGAATTCTACAAGACTATAATATTTTTCTTTATCTGAAAAGTCTTGTGCAGCAAAACGCTTGTTTTCATACCAATGTTTTTGCCACTTTGCTTCAATTTGTTTATGATTGTATTCCATAATCATAATCCTCCTTAAAATATAAAAAAATCGCCTTAAAATATAAGGACGATAAACATTACCGCGGTACCACCTTAGTTCTAGAATTTCTAGCACTCAATTTCCTATAACGCAGGACAACGTTCTAAGCTCACGAGTTGCACTTAGAATGCTCCATAGACTAATTCACAAGTTTCATCCTCTGTTTTTCACCTAACAACAGCTCTCTTTGCGATAAAATGATTGCTACTACTTCTACTTCATTGCTTTATTAAGTGTATCATAACATACCCGTATATATGTCGCAATACTTATTTGCCAGTTTTTATAGATTTTTCCCTAATTTAGTAGCTTATTTCCAAAATTGTAACAGATGAGATATAATTACTATAGAGAAAGGAGTGTTTCTATGAATGAGCCGAAAAACAGCAAATCACAAATATTACATCATTTTTCAATAATGATCTCAGTCTTGTATATTTTAATTCTTGTTATCTTATCGTATACAAAAGATTTGTTTTCTGATATATATAGTAATTCATCATGGATTGAACTATCATTTATATTGTTTATAACCTATCTGATTCTCTACATTAAAGACGCTTTCGTTATGGATTTTATTGAAATCGTAATCGAGAAAAAAGAAAAAGCATTCCTCCCTCATCTAATAGAACATACTATCGAGCCATTTATACTTTTCATCCTGTTCTTATTCACAACTAGACTGTATCTTTTATTTAATATCGAAGCTGTCCTTCCGAGATTTTTGATTATTGTTGGGACTCCATTTTTGTATTTTCATATTAAAAAGAAAAAGTTTGCAAAACATTAAAAATGGCACTCAATTGAGTGCCATTATTTTTTCAATCGTTTCATAATCTCATAACTGATTTGATTGGTTTGTCTAAATGTTAGTAACAAGAATAAGAAAATAGTAAAATATCCAAGACCAAAGAATCCATTAATAACAAGTAGAATATAAAGGGTAGTTCCCAAATATACTCCCATATTAAATGTTTCCTTGAATGGAATAACTTTGAATCTCATCTTAAGAATAATTGCATTCATAAATACAACAAATAGAATCATAAACACATTCCCAATGAACCCAGTAATCAGTATAACAGGTGCAATAATATGGCCTTTGCTTTTTAAAAATTCACCAAATCCATCCATCATATTGTCTGTAAAAGCATCAGGATTATTCGCAGCATCTCTAAAGTCAATATCCTTAAATTGTGATGGCAACTCATCATATGTTGATGTAAATTGATATCCACCATAATACGCATTTACTTCATTATCATTAAAATAAATCGCTAATTGCAACGGACTCATAGCACGTGTTGGCGGATTTTCACTTACTACCATAAACACATCAACCATACCAAGATTAGACTCATAGAAGCCCGCTTCCACTCCGTCATCTTCACAGGTTACATCTCCATCTTCTAAAAGACAATCGATTACTTCAGTTGTTACATCTTCTTTATACAAATCTCTTATGTTTTGTGGTACTCTATCAAAGCGAAATAGGAGTACAACATTGGCTGACATCATCAATATTGCAAAAAGCATCATATAGCCAAATACTCTAATGAATCGATCTTTTCTATATTGAATTATCCTCTTCGGATATACTAAACTATCTCTAAATCTATCAAACATAATATCACCTTTTTGTATTATAACATATAATTCATAAAAATATGGTACAATAAATTTGGTGATAATGATGAACCTAATGACAAAAGAAAAGCCATACAACACCCTCAATGCCTATTATAGGGCTAAATATGGGCAAAAAGTTTTTAAGATATCTTTAAATGGTAATTTTACATGTCCCAACAAAGACGGAAAAAGTGGCACAGGTGGCTGCATTTATTGCACTGTTTCAGGGAGTGGAGATTACGCTGGTAACAAAGAAGATTCCTTACAAACACAATTCTCTCAAATCAAAGAGATGATGCACCAAAAATGGGACCAGGGAAAATACATTGCTTACTTTCAAGCCAACACCAATACATATGATACAGTAGAACGACTACAATCTCTGTATGATGAGGCTTTATCCCTAGACCCAAACATAGTAGGTCTCTCGATTGCAACGAGGTGTGATGCCTTAAATAACGAAATATACGATTTGCTCGAATCTTATAATGATAAGACCGACTTAACAATCGAACTCGGTCTCCAATCGATTCATCACGAAACAGAAATATTTATGAATCGTTGCCATACATTAGATTGTTTTGACAATGCAGTAAAAGAGTTACGGAAAAGAAATATTGATGTTGTTGTTCATATCATCAATGGATTTCCAAATGAAACAAAGGAAATGATGATAGAGACAGTTCAACACCTAAATACATTAGACATCCAAGGAATCAAAATTCATTTGCTTCATATTATGAAGAAAACAGCCTTAGGAAATATGTATTTAAAAGAACCCTTTGCCATTCTTACTCTTGAAGAATACAAAGATATCGTATGTGATCAAATCGAGATCTTAAATCCAAAGATTATCATTCACAGACTTACAGGCGATGCTCCAAAAGAACTTTTGATAGAGCCACAATGGAGCGTAAAAAAGTTCATTGTTATGAATGAAATTGATAAAGAATTACGAAATAGAAACTCATACCAAGGAATTCGATATATTGAATAATGAAAACACCATGCTAATATTTGCATGGTGTTTTTAATATTTATTTTGCTGTCTTCTTTTTGCTTATTTTAAAGAAAAAATATAACAATGTTCCGGTATATAAATATTGAATAATAAATTGCAATATTTCAGGTGTACTGTACCACCCTATTGTAACAAACAAGAATATTCCAATTGGTTGATCTTTGTGATATAAGAATGTATCACTTAGGTCAAACGCTTTTGTATATACCCAATGTGTAGGTTCCAAGAATGCTTCAGCTTTTAGCCAAGAAAACAGCTCATGGAAACTATACCCAAACATAAACCCAGCTTGCAAAATCAAATAAATTAATGTGATATTAAATATTACACGCAAATTCACTCTAATTAACGATTTGTAAATCAAAAATGTAACTACACCAGATAATATAACACCAATCAATGTTCCTACAAAATACGACACTTGCTCTGTTGCTGCAAAAACAAATAACGAAATCTCTGCACCTTCTCTAGCAACCATCACTGCTGTCAAAGTAATAATTGCTATTGATGAAAAAGTAGTACTAATTTTGTTTTTAATTTCACCAACAATAGAATCTTTATGTTTTAACATGAAGTATATAAAAGTTGTTATTAAAACCAAAGCTACAAATGATGCTGCAAATTCCCACAATTTAGCAATATTTCCTTCTTGATCACCTATAAATTTTGAAAGTCCAAACAGTATAAGACCAAACAGTATAGAAGCAACGAGCCCGAACCCCAATCCAGTATAGACATACTTCTTATCAGATTCACGTTTCGTTTTATTTAAGTATTCGAGCATTATTGCAACAATCAAAAAGGCCTCTAAACCCTCACGAATTCCCATTACAAACCCAGGTATTATTTCAATAGTAAACATATATATATCTCCTCTTTATCTTGATAAAACATAGTATAATATAATACTATACATTGGTCGACTATTATTATAATTTTTATAAATAAGGTTTATAATCTAAATAAAAAATAACTAAAGTCAGTTACCTCTAGTTATTTTTTTAATAAATATCTTAAATTCTCATAAATCAATTTCAATACCAACAAATCGCTACTACCACCAGGTGAGATTCCTTCTTTTTTATATCTATCACTTAGTGCTTTATATTCTAAAGTGCTACTTTTGAATCCACCTTTTTCAATCAAATCTCCGATTTCAGCATGCACACGTTCCTGTACTTCAATACCTTTTTTATGAATGATTGTTGTATCATATAATCTACTCATAAAATATAAGAGATAATCAAATGGATCTGTAAAAGAACCATCGATATTGGAAATATCACCAAAGAGCAAATTGAACCCTTCTAACGCTGCTCCTCTTATTCCTTTGATGCCATGTGTTAGATAGATTTTATCGCCATGTGTTGTGTTTTCTTTTTGTGAAACTGTTAGATAGTAATCTCCAACGATATCGTTTGCTATGCTTTTAATTAACTGAATTAAATACGTTTCATCTTCATTGTTAATAATCGTATTCACCAATGCTGGTAGAAAAATACCAAGAGCGAAAATGAGGCCTTTTTGGGTATTCACTCCATTTGTAGCATCAAACATTGATTTTTCAGCTTGTCTTCCAATTTTTTGTAACTCTAGTGGATTGATATCACCAAGTCCCATTTCAATGAATCGCTCAATATGATTTTTAATCGCATATGTGCTTATCATAAACAAATCAAAATCCATATCAGTATGACATCCTGAATCATTTTTGCTCACTAGACCAAATCTTGGATACATATCAAGTTCATAATAAATTGATGACAATACTTCATTCAATATCATTTTTGGTAATGTTTCATCAATCAGTCTTTTGACTTCCTTATGAATTTCTTCTTTGCTGTGGGTTTGGTTTCTGCTACAAACATGAGCATATCCATCGCAGATCAAACACTTTCTCATTTCACATTGTAAGTCAGTACGAGAAATTCCTTTATTGTGATAGACATCAATGTCTACCAAGCGACCAAAGTAACTGTGATCTTCAATATAAATAGTACGTTCTTTTACAATGCTACCAATTTCACTAATAACATAATATATATAATCCCCATCACAGGAATTTGTTTTTTGAAATTCTTGAATTTTTCCTTTAAATTCTAGATGAATTTGTTGGTTAAATAACATACAAATAAACTTCATAAAAGTAGGATTCTTTTCTTCACCAACAACATTTAATTTTAAAACAGCAATTGTCTTCCCCTGATAAGAATCGATTAGTTGTTTAATGTGTTCACTTCTGCGTTCTCGTGCAAGTAATATATCGCTCATTAATGACGACCTAAATCACTTTCTTGAATTTTCTTAATTAAAGATTGACCATCTTTGCTCATCAAGAAATCAAAAGTTGCTTCAGGAACATATTCTTGAATCTTCATAATATGGTTTCTCTTGATTAATTGTCGAATAAACGACGCACTAATTGGAGTAAGATTATGTGTTTTTCTTTCAATTATTTCAACCTTATTACCTAAATACTGTTTTAACACATCATTGTACTTTGATGTGTTTGGACTGTATGGCTCTGTTCCAACATAACGTTTTTGTAAATTAAATATTTTTGAATAGTATTCCTTATATATTAAGACATCTAGTAACGCTTGTTCATCTTTAATCAATGCATCTTCTTTTAAGAAATATTTTGGGAATGAAATACGTGATACAAGATATGACAAGGATGGTAATACAGTTACATTTGAAAGATGTTTAGTCGCTTCTTTAATGATTTTAAAGCGTACTTCGTATGGAAAACTTGATAAGTCTTCTGACACGACGAATACCAATAATTCATTGCTTTTAGCTGCGGCTTGTTCAATCAAATACAAGTGTCCGTTTGTCATTGGATTTGCATTGATAATTACACATGCTTTTTTCTGATCTGAAACCTTATATTCATTCTTCAAATTTGTAAGAACAGATGTAATTTCATCTCCACCTTCTAATAAAACAGTATTCATTGTCAAAATAATTCTTGTCATATTAAAACTTTTGAAAACTTCTTCATTTTCTGGAGATGTAAACACGAAATAATGGGTAACACCTTTGTCTCTTAAATAATCAGTTAAATGTTTAAACATAAAGCCAGTTACATTTTGACCATTATAGTCATGATGGACCGCAAAACACTTCATAACATTGTTTGCAATCGATGCTGTTGCGATGACTTCATGACGATCATAAATAAGGATAGCATAATCAATATCAATTTCATATTCTAGTCCGTGCTTGCGTAAAAAAGATATTTGAATATCTCGTTCCATATCTAGAATAACTTCTTTTATTTTATACATACAATCACTCCTTATTTTTGATATAGAGAATCTATTATATCTAGGGTTCGATCTTCTACCACACCTATTATTTTACCACTGTTTTTGATATTTTTTGGAATGTTTGTAAATTTATGTGCAACTTGCTGTAAATCAGAAATTGACATAATTGGTAATTTGGAATGTTCTAAAGCTTGTATCAAATCAGTTCTACAAGGATTAATAGCAATTCCTCGTTCTGTCACAAAACAATCTACATTTTTTCCGAGTGTTGTAATTGTAGTAACCTTATCTTTAATAATTGGAAGTCTTCCTTTTATTAAAGGAGATACAATCACACACAATTTTGATTCTGTGGCCGTATCACTGTGTCCACCACTCCCACCAAAAATAGTTCCGTGTGAGTCGGTTGTAACATTGACATTAAATTCTAAATCAATTTCTGCTGCACCCAAAATAACAATATCCAAATCCTTTATTACTTGATTTTCATTGATTGGATTTGCATATCTAGATGCACCGATTGGAATATGATTGTTATTTCTATTTAGGGATTCTACTGCTACCAGATCAAAACATTGTACATCATACAATTTTTCAACCAAACCTTCTTCTAACATATCAACATGATATTTGGTAATTCCACCACTAAAGAACGATGCTTTGATTTGATTTTGTTTCATGATATCTCTGACATCTTTGGTCACTCTTAAAGACACGCCACCCGCACCACTTTGGAACGAGAATCCTTCTTTGATCATACCTAATTCTTCTAATAACCTAGATGTATTTTTTGCAATTTTAACCCCGATTGGATTGGTTGTAATTTGTGTTGTACCCGAAACAATACCTTCCTTGTCTCCAATGGAATCAACTACAACAATATAGTCAACATTCTTAGCGAATATTTCTGGATTGGAAATAGTTTCTTCAACCAATTTATCAGTAACAAGTACGACCGTATTTGCATATTCACTATCAGGAATTGCATAGCCAAGGCTACCACATTTATTGATTCCTTTGTATCCAACTGCATTCCCTAACATATCACAATATGGGACAGCTATATAAGCAATATCAATTTTTGATAACCCTTCTTCAATCGCTCTAGCACGACCTCCGTGGGTTTGCATTTTCAATGTTCCAATTAGTCCATTTTCAGATATATATTCTGCGACAGGTCCATTCATATAGTTGGTTGTAATATCATTGATTTGTTTGTTTTTTAATAAATCAAGAATGGCTAAATACGAAGGAAAAATGGCACTTGGGAACAAGTTGATTTGTTGAACATTTTCTTTGACATAATATCCCAATACTGTATTCAACACTGCATCACCATTTCTTAAATGGTGATGAAAAGAGATATTCTTTTTAGAATGAATATCTACTTTCTTATAAAACTCTTCAAATGTCTTACAAATTGTTACCATACTATCACCTACAATAATTTATATCTTTTTGCTTTCTCTATCACATTTTTTGCTTTTTCAATAATTGGTAAGTCCACCATCTTGCCATCTAAACTAAAGGCACCTTTTCCCGTTTCTTCAGCCTTTTTTATAATTCTCATGCTTTGAATAATTTCTTCCTTACTTGGAGCAAAGACTTCGTTGATTGTATCAACATGGTTTGGATGAATAATCGATTTTCCCGTGAATCCCAATAATCTTGCATTGGTTGCGTCAAATAGTAAATCAGAATCAACTTCTTTTCCTGTATAAGGAGTATCGATAGCTAAAATATCATATGCATGACATACAATCGCGATATGAGATCTTACATAAGCAATTTCAAGTCCTCCAACACTACGATTAATATCCATTTCTTTTGTAAAATCCTCTGCACCCAACAAGAGCCCTTTTACTTGATTGTACTGGGCAATTTCTTCTACACGCAAGAACGCCATAGGAGATTCAATAATCGGAATGATATCTTTGTCTGTCAACTCTTCTAGTAATACAATATCTTTTGGCAATGCTTTTGGTAAGACATACCCTTTTATTAATAAGGTATCAAGAACTGCGATATCCTCCCTAAAATGAGAAGAATTTGTATCGTTTGTACGTATATAAATATCCGTATTAGTAAACTGGTATTGTTCTAAAAATTGCGACACCAAAATACGTGCAGCATCTTTATCATTTAGTAAGACACTGTCTTCTAAATCAATAATAATCGCATCGCTTTCAAATACATCTAAATTTTGAATCATCGCTGGGGTGTTCCCAGGAATGAACAAGAAACTTCTACTCATGAGATCGCCCCCATTCTTTGTAGTGCAGTTAATAATCTCGCTTTAACAGTATAGTCCAGTGCACCTTTATCAAAACATTCCACTTTGATTGTGTTAATGTTACATTCTTGTAACGTATCCAAAATAACCTCTTTGATTTGTTCACCAAATTGATCAAAGACAATACTTTCGATATGGAGTTCCAACGTCTCACTTTTACTAACTGTTATAATACAATCACTTGATTCATATGACCCTGCACTATATTTCATATTCTCAGCTCCTATTTTTTATTAAAGCCAATGTCCTATTCATAACATTATTTACAATCATAATTCCTTCATCTGTACCCATACCAGGCTTAGCCAAACATTGTTTCGCTTTACAAGCGATAGCAATATTTGTTGTTACTTCAGCACTAATATTGGTCTCATTACAAGACCCACCAGAATATGCGCCAACATTTAATTCATTACAATATAGTAATGCTTCAATAACATTATTTACACCACCTAAATCAGGTGTTTTGACTTGCAACATATGGCCTGCTTTATGGTCTGCAAAATATTTTACATCCTCTAATGTATTACACCATTCATCGGCAACGATTTCCACACTACGCCCATCTTTATCAATCATTTCTGTCAACGCTTTGAGTGCTTCCATTGTCTCTTTTCTGTTTCCTGCATCAACCGGTCCTTCAATACGTAGTACAAAGGGACTAGCCAATTCTTCTAGCTCACATAAATAATTATACATTTTTGTGTAGTTATTATCAAAGATGATTCCAATTGTTCCATATACATCGATATGGAAAATAGGATTATAATCTTGTGATGTTCTAAGTTGTAAGACTCTACCTCTTAGCCAAGAAACATACTCTTTTAGAATTTCTCCTTCTTGTCCTAACTTTGTAACAATATTATTGATCAAAGCATGTGGCATAACTTCCACATGTTTGATAATCATTTTATCTACGTTTGAGTATCGGTCATCGCCTGATTGTGCAAACAAAGGAACTCTTTCGTACTCTGTATCGGTAATTCCATATTCTTTTCTCACAACTTCAGCCATCGTAATACCATTGGCTTTAGCAGTTGCATCCAATAAGCTTTGTGTCAATCCATAACGCAATGCAGTATGAAGTTTTCTCCCATTGACTTTCATAGAATCAATTTCTTCTGCAAGTTTTTTAAACGTAGATACATCTTTTCCGATTAAGAAAGGCTTGATAAATTGATTGATTATTTCAATTCCTTCTGTTGCAACAAACAAAGGGTCTCTTCCCCCCGCTCCACTGTATTGAACTGCAGTTGCATCTCCATAAGCAATGTTTCCATCTTCAAGGATTAGCATGATAGAAACAGCTTCCCCTTTTTGTCTAATATTTGTAAATTTATCTGTAACAGCATCTCCTACATAAGTGAAGCCATCTTGTGTTGCTCCCTGTTTGATTGCTGCTTGATCATCAAAGTAAAATCCTGTTAAACTTTCTGAACATATTATATCTTTTATCTGCATGATTATTCTCCTTCGCTACCTACCAAATTACCATTTGATACCGCGTAAATATCATCGATTACCATTTGAATCGACAATTCTCTGTTTTGTGCTTTGGCACGTTGCTCTAATTTTGCACGATGGATTTGTTTGATTTCATCCGTAAATCCTAAGTTACCAAATTCTAATATTCTGATTTTACCATCTAAGTCTCTAGCTGGTAAGATTTTTCCTAAGTTTAATTCACTTGGAGCAAATGGAACATCAATAATTCCACGTTTGAATGCCTGCACTGCCCCTTGAGCAATATCGCCTTTTCCAGCATGCAAAGTAGCTTTCATCAAACTATCTACTTCATATTTAATCAAATCGATTTCAGCTTGTAATTCTTCACTATCAGGCATCGATTGTTCTTTCATTAAATTGGTAACAAACTTAGATGCTCTTAATCCATTTGCGTTTGCTTCTTTTGTGGGAATCCCAAAACTCTCATGCGTCGTTTTGGTAATCATTTTCGTCGCATTACCATAAGAAGCAACAGTGCTAGCATACGCAATCAAAGCCATCGCTTCAGATTCATCACTAGGGAATCCACCCATCCATTGATGAAACACCGTTGTAACAAATACATCTTTATATCCAAACAATTTCAAATAATGATTCGTTTGCTCTTCTAAGGTACGTAAGGCAGCTACATCTTGAATCATATTTCCACCTTGTCCATATCCAACTGTAATATTTTTCACACCTTGTTCTGCTGCTAAAATACTTTCAATAATCGCAACAGTATTGGAGATAGAAGGCGGTACCAATGTCCCTGTTAATGGACCATATGGCTCACGATTAATCTCAACACCATGGTCGGCATAATACCCAACCAAACGATCACAATATTGCCAATATTTAATGGTATCTACCAAAGAAATATTTTTTGCATAAGGAATATTATAAGAAATTCCTCCACCTTCATTTGAAGTCCAACCTGAAGCATGAATGATTTCACTTAAAAGACGTGCATCTGGGGTACCATGTCTTGCTTGTAAGGGAACATTGACACTGTCCAAGACTTTAGTACATCCATCTACACCGTGATTTACAGCAGGAAATCCATTTAATAAGGAACGCCCTTTTTTCTCTGATTCATTGATTCCGTCTTCCGCATTTTGATAACGATTATGTCTAGTATATGAATCAATTGTAGAAGGTAGAAAATCTGCTTTCCCTACTTTCTCAAGGTATTGTAATAATTCAATATGTTCGTCTATTCGAGCAACCCCAGCACGAGGTTGAATCAAGGTTATCCCAAGTTCCTTTGCTTTACGTAATTTCAAAGCAAAGTTTTTTTCATCAGGTAGACTTTTTAATTTTTCTACTGCTTTGTCCAAATCAAGTCCTGGATGGGATCCTGTCTTCCAATGACCTAAAATTTCTTTCCTAATCTCTAGAAACTCTTCAAGAGATAATTTCGTATTCTTTACCATCTTTCATCACCTACAATAAGTATTGTTTCATTAGTCTAATGGCAACCTTTGGATATTTTTGTCCAAGGAGTCCCATTGCAGCCAAAATGTAAGATCTATCTATTAAGATTGATGGATCTTTTGGTCTTAACTCTAATTTTTTATCTGACTTTTTATTTACTTGTTTTAATATTTTTTTACTATCAGGATTGTTAATTAACACACCACCAGTACCAATTACATACTTGATATCAGTTAAATCTTTCCCTGTTTGATAATACATATCACCAAGTGGTGTATGAACAACTTCTATTTGTCCAACATGACGACTCATAGAAACATCACAACAAATCTTAGCAATTGCTTCGTCAAATGCTTCTTCGTCTTTTGTTTTCGGAATGAACTCAACATGTTTTGATCGACGATCAAGTGATCGTTCAATATTATGTTCACATTTATCATCTTGTTCAAAGTATTTTTTAAACTCATAATTTGATACAAGACTCAACAATGCATTGGCAGAATATCTCATTCCCAAATCGCCCTCAACTGTACGTTTCGCAAACGGCTCTTGCAATCCTTTTAATAACACTTCCGTGCGTTTTGGAAATCCTTCTCCAACCGTATGCACATCCGTTGTTGCTCCACCAATATCGATTATCATTAATTCACCATAGCCTTCTTCGTCTTCATATCCATTTGAAAGAAGTTCCGCTGCAAACAATACAGCTTCCGGAGTAGGCATAATAATTTCACCAATTTTTTCTTCTGCTTTTTTAATTCCTTTTGCTTCAATGATTTTTTCAATAAAGATTTTTCTGATTCTTCTTTTCGCATCATCAACATTTAGTTTTTTCAACTTAGGCATTACATTATCAACGATATAATACTCGATATTGGTTCCTTCAAAAATGTCATCGATTTCATCGACTGCATCTTTGTTTCCCGCAACGATGATTGGTACATCAATATGTCCATCTCTTAACTTCTTCGCGTTATGAATGATGCATTCTTGGTTTCCACCATCAGTCCCACCAGCTAGTAAAATAATATCAATATCTGCTTCTAACAAATTTGCAACCTCACGTTTTGTCAAATGGTGTGAATACACTCTTTTAACAATTGCTCCAGCTCCCAAACATGCTCTTTTCGCCGCTTCAACTGTCAACTCTTCAACCAATCCAATTGCAGCCATTTTCAGTCCACCCGCAGCACTTGAGCATGCTGAAATACCCGTAATCTCTTTGATTTCAGGATGGTCTTTTAAAAGCCATTCATATGCTCGATCGTATCCGTCTAACACATTCGTTTCAACTGTGGTTGGTGATTTCGAAGTACCGATAATATAATTATTATCTAAGTCGACACATGTCAACTTTGTATCTGTACTTCCGAAGTCAACTAAAAGATAAGGTTTCATTAGATTCCGATATCCTCTCTTAAATCTGATAATGCATGTTCAATCTTCATACCTGGTCCATACACACGATCAAATCCCATTTTTTTAAATCGTGCTTCTACCTCAGCAAAATCTTGTTTTCCTACTACTATATTTCCACCGACATATAATTTTACATGTCCTAATCCTGCTTCTTCACATTTTTCTTTAAAATACTGACAATCCATTTCTCCATGTCCATACAAACTTGACACTAAAATTGCCTTTGCATCTGTTTCAATCGCTGCGTTGATAAAGTCCTCTTGAGTTGATAAAACACCAACATTAACTACATTATAGCCTTTTTCAGTCAATACATAGTCGATAATTTTATTTCCAACAGCATGCACGTCTGCACCGATTACACCAATGACTACAGTCTTCATAATTCTCCTCCAAAAATAGTAAAAGGACAGAAAAGTGTAACACTTTTGTCCTTATTTTTTAGTCACGTATAAACAAAGGTCGTTTTTGCTCAAAAACGGCTGTATTTTGAGAACATTCTGTTCGCCAAAAAAGTTTTTATCCATGATGAATACCTCTATTTATGTTATATATTAAATACTTTATACAAATATATTATACATACTTAAAATCTTAAATCAAGTCTTTTTTCGACTTTTTTACAAACGCTTTCATAAATCCTTCAAAAATCAAAAAAAAAGGCTGAAATATGGCCTTTTTATCCGAAATATTCTTTTATCTTTAAATTCATTTTAATTGCCAAGAATCTCGTTGGAAATACACTGATTGTTTGATTATAAATCAACACTTTAGAATTGTAAACTCTTCTCGCCTTTTGTAACCGATTGAATTGGTGTTTTAATGCATCAAATTCTTTTGTCTCCAATTCTTCAATCTCATTGAAAATATCCGATAAAGATAGGTATAATTCCTGGCGTTCCTTTAATAAGAGATGTCTTGCCTTTTTACGTCGCGATCTTCCTAATCGTACAAATTGTAATCTGTTATCTTCATTTCTTAACTTTTCTTTTTGATTGTAGAACATAACAATTGTTTCATTCAATAATCGATGAAAAATGATTTCTTTATTAGTAACTTCTTTCCATAGTGAAAACAACTTTGTGCGAAGTCTAATAATGACAAGTATGATTATAACTACAAGTAACAGTGCAAACATTAAGTTATAAAACCATTCCATATAATACCTCCTCTATAAGAATTTTTTTAAAGATTCTACTTTGTCCAATTTCTCCCAAGGTAAGTCTAAATCATTTCTTCCAAAATGACCATACGCTGCAGTTTGTTTATAGATAGGACGCTTTAAATCCAACATATCATTGATTCCTTTTGGGGATAAATTAAAGGTTTCTTTGATCGCCTCAATGATGGTTTCTTTTGACACCTTATTTGTTCCAAATGATTCCACCATAATACTCATTGGCTGTGCAACACCGATTGCGTATGATAATTGGATTTCACATTTGTCTGCCAATCCAGCCGCAACAATATTTTTGGCAACATAACGACAAGCGTAGGCTGCACTTCTATCCACTTTCGATGGGTCTTTCCCAGAAAATGCTCCACCACCATGGCGACTCCATCCTCCATATGTATCTACAATAATTTTACGACCAGTAACTCCAGCATCTCCATGTGGTCCACCAATAATAAATTTACCTGTTGGATTAATAAAAAATTTTGTATCTTGATCGATTAATTCACTCGGTATAATCTCTTCAATTACATGTTTTTTTATATCTGCTTGTAATTGTTCAAGAGACACTTCCTCAGAATGTTGTGACGATACCACAACACTATCAACACGTAATAATCCACCGTCTTGATCGAACTCTACTGTTACTTGTGTTTTACCATCAGGTCGTAAATAATCTAATAATTTGTTTTTTCTAACTTTGGTGAGTTGTTTGGCCAATTTATGTGCCAAAGTGATAGCGATTGGCATATATTCTTCTGTTTCATTTGAAGCATATCCAAACATAATTCCTTGGTCTCCAGCTCCTTGGTCTTTATAGGTTCCTTCCCCTTCATTTACTCCTTGAGCAATATCTGGAGATTGTGGATCGATTGCTACCAAGACAGCTAAATTTTCTGCATCAAATCCATATTTACCACGGTCATATCCGATTTCTTTCACCGTTTCTCTAACAATTTTTTGAATGTCAATATAGGTTGTCGTTGTGATTTCTCCAGCAACCAATACCAAGCCTGTTGTTACACTGGTCTCACATGCTACCCTTGCATTTGGGTCTTCTTTTAAAATCTCATCTAAAATGGCGTCACTAATTTGATCACAAATTTTATCTGGATGTCCTTCTGTTACACTTTCTGATGTAAAAAAATTTCTCATAGTTTACTCCAATCCTTTAAAAAATTTATACTTTTCATATACCGATTCAAAATCATCTTCATATTTTAAGAAACGATCTAAAATATAAGGTTCAAAATATTCTTTGAAATCGCTATTTAACATGTCCATTGCTTTTCTATGTTTCAATTTATTTTTATAGTTCCTAGACTGACGTAACACATCATACATTTCGGCTAACAAAATGATTTGTCCTTCTTGAGAACGTTGAACACGTTTCATACGTTCTGTAAAATCAGAATCATTTGTTTTTTCAAAATGAGCTCGAATAATGTCTTCACTTTTTTGATTTAACTGGAGTCTTTTAATGATAATACTACCCAATATCGTTTTCTCGCGGATAACAACATAATCGCGTTCAGTCAATTGTTCTTTGTTTTCATATTCTAAAATACTCAAATCATCAACCTTATCAATATGAATCACACTATAATCATAAATCTCCGTACATACATTAGAAGATAGCCCTAAGACATTTCCTAATCTTGATGCGATTTCAGCGATACGGTGAACGGATTCTTTGTTTTGATTGATTGTGTGACTATTAAACACAGCAATTACATCAAACACATCAGCTACAACCGCAGTAAAGTCTTTTTCCATATCTCTACGTTTGATTAATTCTTCTCTACGTTTCTTATTCATCATATTTCCAATACTAACACTTGAATACAAGGCAATACTAAAAATAACCAAGACAATCGTTCGTAACACAATATCTATCACAATATTAATGTGTTCTGGACTAAAGAGGAACTTAATAAATCCTTCTATTCCACCAGGAATACTCCACAACACATCATTATACATCACACCCAAATGAATTAAGGTCATGATTCCTAAGACCCATTTGAATAAAATTCGCAACATCGTTGGGTCTTGGTATAAGGCAATTACAACCAGTGCAAAGTAAATTAAAATATACCCAGCTTGGGCAATTGAATTATCTGTCAATGCGGTTTGGTACATGGTAATCAATGCTTCAGACGTCATCCCATCAACAGGGACAAAGGTTCTCGCACTGAATACTAGCTTAATATAAACACCAACACTCGCTAATAAAATATACACTCCACCAAAATACATGGCCATCTGCTGTTTGATTAAGGTTCTCGGCTCTTCTTCAATCATGTTTTTCATTGAGATAGAAACGATAAACATAATAATCGCAAACATAATAATAACCAATACCTTTGGACTTTGATTTCCAATCAAGGTAAACAAGATCAGCACAAAGTTGGTAATCAATAAAATACTTCTATTTACTTTGTTTCGCTTATACAAAACTTGGACGTCATCTAGTATGTTAATACCTGCTTCAAAATTGAATCGATCAAACAATCTTTTAGTCACTCGTTTATACACAATACGAGCTTTTCTTCTAAAGTCTGATGGCTTTTCACTGATTTCAGGCTTATCAACTTTTTTATAATAAAGTCCAGTTCGAATCGCAAGATTCCTAAAAAATCCTGCTAATTTATCAAGGGCTGTTTGTTTATTTGGATCAACACCTTGATTGATATCTTCGATATACTGTTTTAGCTCTTCTGGCTCTTCTTTTTCATATTTCTTGAAAAAATCATTTAAATCTTTGTTGTCATTTGCCATTAGAGCACCTCCTTTATTCTTTAATATCTAAATCCAGTCTGATACTTTTTATATGTGGATCTTTTAACGCTTCTCTTTCATTTGTCATTTGTGCAACTCTCGTAGATGCTGCTGCTGCAATTGCCCCAACAATATCATCTAAAAATGTATGACACATTTCATGACCTTCTTTTCCATCACCATTTAATCTTGCAACTGCAAGAGGTTTGTTTACATCAATATCTCCAAAATTTGTTTTTCCGATTGTTCCATACATTCCAGCTAACTCTAGACCAAATAATTCATCAATCCCAAACATTCCAAGGTCTTGTAATAAGACATCTAAAATCGGACCCTTAAACATTTTTTCTTCTGCTAATCTGTCGATTTCAGCTCCCAATTGCACGATATGAAAAACATCACGTAATGATAATATTTTTTCAACACTATCAACACACTCTCTTAAACTAATATCATCGGTCCATTTCTTTTGTTGACGATATGCAATTTCCGCTATTTCTTCCACTGACACAGTTCTTTCTTTTAATGTTTGCACATTCATTTCTAACATTTCTTCTCTTGAAAACAAGGTTCTATTTTTCATAGTATCACTCCTAACTAGATATTATAACATTAAATAATATTTAATGAAACTCTTTCTTAAACAGACGACTCTTTCAAATCTAGATACAATTTACCCATTTTTCAGCGCTTTACCATAAAGCACTAAGAACAGGATATACCCCAATGCAACCAATCCAGCGATGATTAGATTAGTAAAATCAGCGAATCGAATTCCTCTTACAATGAAATCTATAATAATCACAGTATTTATTACAAGTAGTCCAATATAGAAATTCCTTGTCTTTTCAACAACATATTGAAGAGTGAATCCTTTGTAAATATGTACTACAGCCAAAACAAATCCAACAAGAATAGTCACAACAAATGTCGCCCCACCAAACGGATAGATATCAACTACATTTGCAGGTCCTATTATCGCAGAATCAATGTTTCGTATGAAATATAAAACAATCAAAACAATAGCTACTGGTACTTGAATTCCAATAATTAAAGCGTTCTTTTTATTGATCATATTATCCTCCTAACAATCATTCAAACAATTTATTGACTTGGATCAAACTTCGACCTGATCCGTTCATAAATTGTGTTACAACTTGTCTTTGTTTTCCTGCCAGTTGTACTTCCAATATTTTCAGTACACCATTACTTGCTTTTACCCCAATCGCATTATCGAATATCTTCACGATTGTTCCGTTTTCCTGATGTTTATGGTTTTTTTCAAACCCGTTACAATGGTGAATTTCTGCTTGTATGACTTTAAGATTTTTACCATCGATTGTTGTGTACAAGTATGGTCCTGGAGTGAAGGCACGAAGTTTGGCATCGATGTCTTCTACCGTCATACTCCAATCAATCTTTTCTTCTTCTCTTTTTAAGTTGAAGCCATACGTTACTTTCGTCACATCTTGTAGAATTCTATCATTGGTCCCATCAAAAATTGATGGGAGTGTCTCTAATAATAATTCCGTTCCAACATGACTCATTTTTTGAAACAATGTTCCAGATGTTTCTTTGTCATCAATTGGGATTACACGTTGTGAAATAATATCGCCACTATCCATTTTTTGCGCCATATACATAATAGTAATACCGGTTTCTTTATGTCTACGTTCTATCGCTCTTTGGATTGGTGCACCACCTCGTAACAAAGGAAGTAAACTACCATGAACATTGATTGCTCCTAAGCGTGGTGCTTCCAATACTTCATCTGGTATAAGTTGTCCATATGCTGCGGTGATGATTAAATCTGGCTCTAAACTTGTAATGACTTCAAAGTCCGTTTTAATTCGTCTTGGCTGAAAGACTTCAATTCCAAGTTCTAAGGCTTTTTCTTTTACCGGAGAAAGGGATAAAACCTTTTTTCTTCCCACTACTTTATCTGGCTGCGTTACAACCAAATCAACACCGTACTTCTTATGTACTTCTTCTAATATTGAAACACTAAATTGTGGTGTTCCCATAAATATAATTTTCATTTTATTCACCTCTAGTTTCGATGTTTTTTTTCTTCTAAATAAAATAACAATTTCACTACACCAACTATATATATTACCGTCCATATTATAATCCCAAAAATCATCACAGTTCCGATATGTTGATCCGGTACTCCAATACTTCTTATTAAATCATTCATAGAGATAATAAAGAAATATGGAATAAAATACAAAAATGAATAGACAATAACAATCGGATTCCGATATAGCCACATCCATGAATTCCATGAAAAAATATCACCTATAAAGCCTAAAAATTTCATCTTGTTCACCCCTATAACAGTGTAGGATTTTTATCAATCGCAATGGTGACAGTATCAGAAAATTCTTGGTAAATATCTTGTAAGACTGCATCTAGTTTTGTCGATTGTTTATACTTGATAATAATCTGAGCTCGATAGTAATTATTGATTCGTGCAATCTTAGGTAATACTGGACCTAAAATCACCATATCTGACTCTAGATTTTTCCGTAATTTCAAAACGATTTTTGTACCTTCTTTTAATAACTTCCTAACATCTTTATCCGATACGATTATTTGAACCAAATGATTAAATGGTGTATAGCCACTGATTTCTCTAATCTTCATTTCGGTTGCATAGAACGAATGATAATCATGATGTTCCGCATAGGCAATCGCATAATGTTCTGGATTGTATGTTTGAATCACGACTTCTCCTTCTTTGTCATGACGGCCTGCGCGTCCACTCACTTGCGTTAATAATTGAAAGGTTTTTTCAATTGCTTTGTAATCTGGTAGATTCAAACTCATATCTGCCGCAAGCACTCCAACCAATGTTACATTTGGAAAATCGAGTCCTTTGGCAATCATTTGGGTACCCAATAAAATATCTCCTCTTTGTTCAAAGTCGTGAAGTAGTTTTTCATGAGCATTTTTATATGTGGTTGTATCTCGATCCATTCGTACAACATGAGCACTCGGGAATGCTTCTTTGATATATTCTTCAACTCGTTCTGTCCCAATTCCCATATATCTGATATGTTTGCTTTGACAAGTTGGACAGACTGTTACATTTTGTGCTTTGTGTCCGCAATAATGACATTGCAAACTGTTATCTCGTTCATGGTAAGTAAGAGAAATATCACAATTAGGACACATAATGACTTCCCCACAAGATCGACACATTACAAAAGTAGAGTGTCCTCGTCGATTCAATAACAAAATAATTTGTTCTTTCTTTTCTAGTCGGTCTTTGATTAGTGTTTCTAAACGCGTAGAAAAGATCGAACGATTCCCACCTTTAAACTCAAATCGCATATCTTCAATATACACTTTTGGAAGGAGACTGTCTTTGGCACGATGTTTCATTTCCAACAAGGTGTATTGATTATGAGTTGCTTTATAATAACTCTCAATACTTGGTGTTGCACTTCCTAGCACAAGCGGTACTTGATACCTCTTTGTTCGTTGTATTGCCACATCTTTGGCATGATACCTTGGATTGGTTTCTTGTTTATAGCTTTCGGTATGTTCTTCATCAATAATAATCACACCAATATGTTCAAATGGTGCAAATATCGCACTTCTTGCTCCCACACATACTTGTACTTCTTTTCGTCTAATTTTTCGCCATTCATCATAGCGTTCACCGATACTTAATCCAGAATGAAGCAATGCTACATTATCACCAAAACGTCCTCTAAAACGAGATACCATCATTGGAGTCAAAGAAATTTCAGGAACAAGCATAATTGCTTCTTTTCCTCGTTTCACAACATCTTCAATGATGTTCAAATAAATCTCAGTTTTACCACTTCCGGTAATTCCGTGTAATAAGAAGGTTTCATTATTACCCAACGATTCTTTGATTCTGTCATAGACTAGTACCTGTTCTTCATTTAAGATAATATCTTTATCTACGTCACCATATAAGGTTTCTATTTCACGATAAATCTCTACCTCTTTTTCTTCAACAATTCCTTTATCAACTAAAGATTTAATTGTTGGTGATGATGTGTTTGTTTCCATCATGACATTCTTTTTATATGCTTCTTGGTGATCTATCATGTAGGCCAATACTTCTTGTTGTTTTTTTCCTTTGACAGGAATTGTTTCATCTAGTAACACCAATTTTTTTATATATCTAACACGGTTTTGTTGCCCGATAACATGAATCACTTCCATGTTTTTTTCTTCAATTTGTTTCTTGATTTCTCTTAAAAACGGATACAAAGAATCATCCAATTTTGCTTCTTTAAATTGATTGAACTTCAATGATAAATCAAGTGGCAAAAGACCTGGGTCTTTTACAATCAATTTCTTTGAATACTTGCCTTTCAAAGCTCGTGGCAGCATTGCTTGATAGATAGAAACAAGGGGACTGGTATTAGAGATGCTTAGATGTTTTCCAAGTTCAATCAGCTCTGTTGTCAAAGAGGGAACAAGATCAATCACATCAACGATATCTTTGAGTTCTTCCATTTCTGTGTGTTCTTTGATATCTAACACATAGCCAAGTATAAATCGATAGCCAAAAGGGACACTCACACGTTGTCCTATTTCGATTACATCTTGTAAATGAGCAGGAATGTGATAATCAAATGTCTTATCAACTTCTCTTGCATTTACGTCTACTAAAATACTAGCTATCATACCATCATCTACAATCTATTGATATAGTTTTCTTTGTGGTTCAAAAAGTGTTTGGTAAAGACAACACTCTCAATATCATCATACGCTACTTCCTCTATCTTTTCTTCTGTGAAATTGTATATTTTGGCATTTTCTAAAGCCATAATAATCGGACTATGTGTCGCGATAATGACTTGACTTCCACTTCGTACCAAATCAGTAATCATCACAACCAACTTATATTGATTCACCGCACTGAGTGGCGTTTCAGGCTCATCCAATAAATAGATTCCTTGTTGGTGCATACGTTGTTTAAAAAACTCAAGGAATCCTTCCCCATGAGACTTTTCTTTGAGGTCTCCATCATAGGCATGTTCCATCGCATGAAGTTGTCCTGCATATGCCATACGTGCTTGATTTTGCGCAAAGATGCTTTTATTCTTATATTCCTCATTTACTCTTTTTAAGTCTTCTTTTAAGTCCTGTTTCATCTGTTTTAATTGATTGATGTAGGTGATGAACTCTTCCCCACTAAAGAAAAATCCTTTCTTGGTCTTCACATCATAGGTACACTTCATCATGCCAGCCAATTCTTTGACTTCTTTGTAGTAAGAAGAATCGATATCTTGTGATGATACATTAATCGAATTATTATAGTAGGCAATTGCTTTTAATAATGTACTTTTTCCCGAGCCATTGTCACCTACAAAAAGAGTAATTTTATTACTTAAATCCAGTGTTTCAATTTGTTTGATACAAGGGATATTGAATGGATACTCTTCTGATAAAAACTTGTTAAAGCGAAGTGTCTTTATCATCTAGAATCCCCAATGTAATCAAGCCTTTTACAAGTCCATCATTTTTAATATCATCGGTAATGTATTTGGCATGTTTCTTACAATTGATACTTCCATTCCCCATTGCAACACTGTTTTCAATAAAATCCATCATTTCAATATCATTATCCCCATCACCAAATGCATAAGCATGTTCTAAGGGGATTTTTTCTATTTCTAAGATTCGTTTGATTCCTTCTTTTTTACTCATGCCTCTTGTAAGGATGTCAAATCCTCCACCAAGCCATGGTACAATTTGAAGATTCTTAAATCTATTTTTAAATTGTTCGATGTTTTTTCTCTCACAAAAAGTCCACATTTGAAAGATGTCATTGTCTTGATAAAAATGTGGATCGATTCTTGGAAGATTCATATCAACCAATTCAAATGCTTCTTTTCCCTTTTCATCAACGATATTTAATGTTTCATCAAATTCACCTAAAAATCCATATTTCATCTGATTCTCATCTAAGATTTTTACAACATCTAAAACATCGTCTTTGTCTATAGGATTACGGTAAATTGTCTCCCCATCTTTGATGATAATTTGTCCATTGATTAATACAAAAATATTAATATAATCCATAATTTCTTCAATGATGTGCAACATATAAAAGGCACGTCCGGTTGCAATTGCAATTTCTATATCTTCTCGTTCATTTAATTGTTTTAACGCATTGATTGTACTCGTCGGAATACTTCTTGTATCCGGGTCATAAATCGTACGATCAATATCAAAAAATATAATCTTCTTGTCCATAATCCACCTCTTCTTAAATTATAACATATATAGTTTATATATTCTTTATTATGGCGAAAAAAAATAATAGAATTATAATAATAACCTTTTCATTAACATTGCTCGTGTAATATCCAATAAAAATGCTATAATGTATATAGAGAACGTTACGTTTCAAAGGAGGCACACAATGCAAAACAAATTATTACAAGAACATGAAGTTGGTGTTTTTGCATTAGGTGGTCTTGGCGAAGTTGGTAAAAATATGTATGTTGTTGAATACCAAGATGAAATTATAGTGATAGATTCCGGGATCCTTTTTCCTGACAGCTCACTTCTTGGAATTGATTATGTAATCAATGACTATACTTATCTAAAGGAAAACGAAGACAAAATAAAAGCACTGATTATTTCTCATGGACATGAGGACCATATCGGTGCAATTCCCTATTTACTAAAACAAGTTAAGATACCAAAAATTTATGCCAATGGAATTGCCATTGGACTCATAAAAAACAAAATGCAAGAGCATCGCGGACTACGTATGAATTTAGTCGAATATCAAGAGTATGAAAAACTAGTTTTAGGAAAATTAAGTGTTTCATTTTATCGTACAAACCATTCTATCCCTGATAGTTTTGGTGTTGTTGTTCACACCCCAGAAGGTGTGATAGTTCACAGTGGAGATTTCAAATTTGACTTTACTCCAACAGGTCCAGATGCCAACTATCAAAGAATGGCTGAATTGGGACAAAAAGGAGTACTTCTTCTTATGAGTGAAAGTACCAATGCTGAACGAAAAGGATTTTCAAAATCCGAAAAATTAGTTTCCTCATCAATCAAAGAAATATTTACAAAAATAAAAGGACGTGTCATTGTTGCAACATTCGCATCAAATGTACATCGTGTCCAACAAATTGTGGAAGCTAGTTATAAAACCAATCGGAAAATTGTCGCATACGGAAGAAGTATGTTGAAGACACTTGATGTTGGGACAGATATGGGATACATCAATGCACCAAAAGGGACATTCATTGATCCCCATCATGTAAACAAATATAAAGATGAACAAATCACAATCATTTGTACCGGATCACAAGGTGAGCCACTAGCTGCTTTATCACGTATCGCAGCAGGAACACACAGACAGATCAAAATCAAAGAAGGTGACACGGTAATATTCAGTTCTTCTCCGATTCCAGGAAACCAACTTGGTGTAGGTAATACAATCAATCAATTGTTTAGAAGAGGAGCAAACGTTATTACGAACTCTCCTTTAACTGATACCCATACTTCAGGACATGCCGGACAAGAAGAGCAAAAACTATTACTAAAACTATTAAAGCCACGATTCTTTATGCCAATTCATGGAGAACATCGTATGTTAAAAATCCATGCGAATGTTGCACATCAAACAGGTGTAAGAAAAGGCAACAGTTTTGTACTTGATAATGGAGATGTTCTTGCCGTTTCAAAACGCTCAGCAAGACTTGCTGGAAAAGTACAAGCTGGAACTGTATATGTCGATGGAAAAGGTATTGGAGATATCGGTAATGTTGTAATTAGAGACCGTAAAGTATTGAGTGAAGATGGTCTACTTAGTGCAATTGTTACAATCAATACAAACACATTAGAAGTGATCAATAATCCTGTCATTGTTTCAAGAGGCTTTATCTATATGAGAGCTCACGAAGAATTGACAAAAGAGTTATCAAATTTAGTTGAATCGTATGTAACAAAGAAACTAGCACACACCAAAAAGATAAATATAAATATCTTAAAACGAGATATCACAAAAATATTACGTGAAAAAATCATAGAAACAACGCAACGTAAACCTATGATCATGCCAGTAATTATGACAGTAGATAAAGAAAGTGCCTATTTAGAATAGGCACTTTTTTATTTCTAAAATAAAGTAACAACCACTTTGGCAATTTCTGTAAATCCGTAATGAATGTAATAATTAATTAGTCCATATAAAACAACAAAGCCAGGAGCGAACAACATTCCAGTAAATAGCCTAATTAAATTCTTGGATTCATAGTTTGAAAGTCGTTGTATTACCCCATCTATCAATAATGGTAACATTAACAATAAAATCCATAAAACATCAAAGTTAAACAAGAATACCAAAATCGACAAATAAATACCGATAAGAATGCCACTACACCTTGCACAAAGAGGTAAATAAAAGTCTTTTAAATGGTAGCTCCGCTCTTTTTTTTGGTGACATCCAAAGAACAAAGCCAGATATTGTTTATCAAATAAAATATACATCACGACCAGTGGTATGAGTATGATAGATAAGGCTATTGCTGCAATTAAAGATATTCTTACTATTGAAAGTGAGTCTAATTGGCCGTAAAACAAAGCATATCCAACTTGTGATATAAATACGATGAATCCTACAAGAAAATACATCTCTTTAATAGAGACTGGATTTTGATGTAAACAGGATGTATCACGATGACATGTTCGACAAGTACCCATAGTTGATTCCTCCAAATGCAATTATACTAAATTAATAGAAAAAAGGCAAAATTGCCTTTTTAAAATTGTCTTCTTTTTGCAAGTCCGTATCCAGATGATGATCCTGCCAATCCCCACAATATAGCAAATCCAAATGGAGAGGCATATCCCAAGTTAGGATCACTTAACAATTCAGTAAATGAAACATCTAAAAACACTGCTTCCATCAATACTACCAATCCAATCGAAGCCAACACAGAAACAACAGATACAATCGCAATAATAACTTTTGCTTTTTCAGTAAATGTTCCACCCAATAATTTATAACCTAAGAATGTAGCAAACCCTATAGCTACGGTAGTAAGAGGTAATATCCAACCAATAATATAAACAACAAAGAATATAAGACTACCAGCAAATGCTCCTAATAAAGCCCCTAATATTCCCATTCCATATTTTACATCACTCTTCGCTTCATTGATTTGTTCCGACGCATGATTATAACAAGTTTGATGAGCACGAATCGTAATACGATTTGTGATAACCTCTTCAAGCGTCTCTTCTTTACAATACACACATACACTTGGTGGACTGATTCCTATTTGTTGAAATCCAGTTACCAATAATTGTAGTGCTTCCATTAAGTTCGTTGCATTTAGCCCTTTTAAACCTTCATTAATGAATACATTTAAGTACGTACCTGATACTTTATAGTTAATAACTTTTAGTGCTTTCTTATTTTGACTGATAAATTCGACAAGTGCCTCAGCCTTTGCTTGATCAATTTCATCATATGAAACCACCATTGTTTTATATGATGGTTGTCTTGCAGTTAAATCTGTATTTTGTAGTAATGAAACTGTAAATCCATTTACTTTACCCCAAGTGGTTTTTTTGTCTACCACCCAATTTAATTCAGTTGCGATTTTTTTAATTGTAGCCATACTCTTCCTCCTTAATATTCACTAATTAGAATTTTACAATAATATTATAAAAAAGTAAATAACATGTTCGTTATTTACCTTTTTTCTTCATCAATTCTTGGACAAAAAAACTCGCTACATCTTCCGCATATTTCTTCGGTCCAAACCCTGCATCAAATCCAAGTTCTTTCGCAAGTTCATGAGAGATTCTTGGACCACCTACAATTAATACAAATCGATGTCTTAAATTTTCTGCTTCAAGCAATTCTATCATGTTTACTAAATTCTTAATATGAACATCTTTTTGAGTTACTGTTTGTGAAATCAATAATACATCTGCATTCACTTGTAATGCTTTATGAATCATTTCTTCATTTTCTACTTGGCTACCCATATTATAGGCATCGATCCCTGCATATCTTTCGAGGCCATAGTGTCCAGCGAACCCTTTCATATTCATGATTGCATCGATCCCAACTGTGTGGGCATCTGTACCAGTTGACGCTCCAACTACAACAATGTTTTTATCAAAGTTTTTAGCTATCATATCTTCAATTTCATACTTATTAAATACATCTGTTTCAACTGTATCAACTGTGATCATATTGTAGTTGACCGTATGTGTTAAACTACCATAGATTATATACATTGTAAACTCATTATCAAGGGTAATACTCTCCGCTACAAGCGGATCCATAATCCCCATTTTTCGCGCTAATTCTTTTGCTGCTTCATCCCCTTTTTCATCGTTTGAAACGGGGAGTGTAAAACTAATTTGTACCTTGCCATCATTCATTGTATCACCGTAAGGCTTCAGTTTTTCGAGGTCTAATTTCTTAGAATAATTCTTGTTTGACATGTCATATCCCATCTATTTTGCCTCCTTTAACTCTTTTACCATACGGTCAATTACTGGATTGCAATATTCAATACCCTTCAGAGCAACACCTTTCAATCCTTTACCAGAATCTTTTGGTCTTTTGATTCCAGCAAAGATTCCTCGTTCTAATGTTTCAAATATTCCAATGCTAGCAATCTCATCCAATAACATCGTAGCATCTTGTAAAACCTTATTCGCACGATTGACAATGATTCCATTTTTCTTGAATTCAATTTCACTACCAAAGTCTTTCATTGTTTTGTTAATGTACCTAGCATTTTCAATTGCTAAGTAGCGATCACTCATAAATGGTGTATGAACAGCTTCAGTCAACATACCCAATAAGTGTATACGTTGTTCTGTCGCTGTTGTAACAATATTGAATAATGCATTTTGAACTTGTCCTCTAAATATATTTCCCGTCATATATTTTGTTGGTGGCATATATTTTAAAGGTGCATTTGGAAATATATCTCGTGCCATTTGAGCTTGTGCTATTTCATACAAGAATCCATTTTCTACTTCAGGATCTATTTCAAAAGCATGTCCTAGACCTTGTAATTCCTCTTTCATATGAGCAAGTAATGCAAACTGTTCATTGATAAATTGTGAGGCCAAAACAGTGTGTGCTTCTGTGACTGCATCACTCGTTGTAAGATAGTTATCTTCTCCTGTATTAATAATAATTCCAGAATAAGCATTGATGACTCTAGAAAAGTATTGGTCAACAAATGTTCTCTTCATATTAATATCCCTGAAGAGTATACCGTACAATGAATCATTCAACATCATGTCCAAACGTTCGAGTGCTCCCATACATGCGATTTCTGGCATACAAAGTCCTGATGCATAATTCACAAGTCGAATATATCTTCCGAGTTCTTCTCCAACTTCATCTAAAGCACTTCTCATGATTTTAAAATTTTCTTGAGTAGCGTACGTTCCACCAAATCCTTCTGTTGTCGGACCATAAGGAACAAAATCCAAAAGACTTTGACCAGTTGTTCTAATTACAGCAACTACATCCGCTCCAGCCTTAGCCGCAGCCTTTGCTTGTACAACATCTTCGTAAATATTTCCTGTTGCTACAATTACATATAATAACGGTCCTTCTTTGTCTCCATATTTTTGAAAGAATGACTCTCTTTTTGCCTTGTTATCTTTGATGCGAAATAGAGCTTCATCAATATCGTTTTCTAAGAGTTTTTTCGTCTCAGCTTTGGATGGAATTTCAAAGTCAGTTAGGTTGATTTTCTTTTCTACAAGCAAGTCTACAATTTCACTAATTTCTTTACCAGTTGCTTTGATTGCTCCTGCCAAATAATTTGAAACTCCTACACCTAAATCACCATGTTTTACGATGTGATCTACCACTACATTTGGTAGGGGAACATCAAACTCATCTACGCCATCAATTCCAAGTAATCTACAGACTGTTCTTTCGACCGAAACAGTTGTATGTGAATCGATAAATTTTTGTGTTTCTTTTGCGATTTTTAAGGCATGTTTTCTAGCCTCTTCTATGTTGTCTTTGCTTAAATGTAATTTACCCATTTATATCACTTCCGATCTTCTATAACATTGATACAAGGTATATCAATATGTTGTTCTAATAGTTGTTTGAATCTTGTGTTATCAAACGTATATCCATATGGACTTGTTGGATTATAACTTACAAACAACAATGTACTTTTATGTTTCACTTTAATATTGATGTTCATTTTATTTAGTTTATTGTAATAGTTATTACTACAAAGAATATGTGACGCATCATTGACAATGAGAGTCAAGTCTTGGACTTGATCTCGTATTGAAATCAAACTCTTGATGATATTATCAGTCAGCGCTCCATTCAAATACAGATATCTTGCGTTCTTAGTTAATACTCTTTGTAACAAGTCTGTATTGGAATGAATCCATATATCTTCAATCTGTTCAACCTCATGATTCTTATCGATAACACAATTCATACTTGGCAACAAGTTTTTAATATCTCTTTCAATTTCATCTACTTGAAATTGAGCCACAATACCAGCTGTATCCAATACTACTCTTTCCATCTCTTCATTGTATGATGCTCCAGTAGATAAAATTACTGCATCTGATACTTGAGTTGATGCCAATGATTTACGGAACAATGCTCCATCAATCAAAATCTTTTTCGGACCATATTTTTTTAATCTTTTAATGACTTCAATCATTTCGTGTTTGGTCGAAGGACCTGCCACTAGTATGGTTTGATCTTTGGTAACTTCAACAATAACAATTTCACCAAGTGGAGTTGTTATATTGGTTTTTTCATGTATAATAACATCCGAGCGAATACAATCATATGCAGTTGCTATGATTGTATTTTTATATACATAGATTTGAGGCTTTGGTAGATTTGTTACTGTATCAATTAATTCTCCATCAAGTCCGATAGAGGTTATCGCTATAACATCATCTTTGTATTCCTCAATAATCGTATTTAATACGGTTGTTTTTCCAGCGTTTTTTGCTGTTCCAATGATACTAATTGTGTGATTGAAGTCGATATATTGTTTTAAAATAATTATGAATGCTTTCTTTTACGTTTTAGATTGAATTGATCCAATTTTGGACTTGGTGCTATATATGGATCAAATTTACCTTCTCGTGCAGCTACACAATCTTCACAATCACACTCATTATCATATCTTGTAGGACCATAATATGTTGTTATCATTCCCTCATAATTTCTTAGAATCGTTTTACCAGGTGCTTGAGAAATTATGTAATTTGGCATAACAGGAATTTTCCCTCCTCCACCAGGTGCATCAACTACAAATGTAGGAACTGCAATTCCTGATATGTGTCCACGTAATCCTTCGATGATTTCAATTCCTTTTGAAACGGGAGTTCTAAAATGTTCAATTCCTTTTGATAAATCACATTGATAAATATAGTAAGGTCTTACTCTTATTTCAATCAATCGTTTTACCAATTTCTTCATGATGTTTACACAATCATTTACACCTTTTAATAATACACTTTGATTACCAACAGGGATTCCTGCATTGGCAATCAAATCAATTGCTTTCTTACTCTCAAGGGTTAACTCTTTTGGATGGTTAAAATGCGTGTTTAGCCAAATTGGATGATATTTTTGTAACATCCCAACGAGTTCAGGTGTAATACGTTGTGGCATTACTACTGGCGTTCTTGTTCCAATTCGAATCACACCAACATGATCGATTGTTCGTAACTTTTTGATAATATATTCTAATCGTTCATCAGAAACCAATAGTGCATCTCCACCTGATAATAAGACATCATTTACTTCTGGATGATTACGGATATACTCAATTGCTTGATCAACATTATCCATTTTGCTACCCGCATCTTTTTGTCCAGCAAAACGTCTTCTTGTACAGTGTCTACAATACATGCTACACATATCTGTGATTAAGAATAACACACGATCAGGATAACGATGTGTTAGTCCTGGTACAACACTATCTCCATCTTCATGAAGTGGATCATCTAAATCATGTTTCCCCATGTGTAATTCTTCTACACCAGGTACAGCTTGTAATAAGACTGGATCTTTCTTATTTTTCGGATTAATTAAGGTCAAATAATACGGTGTGATAGCCATTCTAAATTCTGCTAATACTGCTTTGATTTCTTCATATTCACTTGAATCAAGAGAAATATATTTTTCCAAATCTTTGACAGATTGAATTCGATTTCTTACTTGCCATTTCCAATCGTTCCATTCTTTATCCGTCACATTAGGAAAATACAACTCTCTTCTTTTTAGATATTTTGTATATAATTTAACAGCCATATTGACACCTCCTATGTGTATATTCTTTCAAATAGTTGTTTGATCTTCGGTGCATTATTTACTAGATTTAATGTCAATTCAGCGTGACCTTTTGTGTATCCATTTCCAATAATCATAGTTACATCACTCCCCACACCTTCAGCACCAAGTGCTGCTTTTGTGAAAGATGTTGCCATACTAAAGTAATATACAGTTCCTGTATCTTTTGTTGCTAAGATGCATCCCATTTCAGTATTGGGAACATTTACTACATTGATTGTTACATCCGCCAATTCAGGAGCGATGCTTCTAACTTTTTCATACACATCAATCGCATTTGTAGCATCTGCTAAAATGACATCGTGACATAAGTCTAATTCTTGTAACAAATCAATTTGCCATGCTTCGTTTACAACACCAATAACGTGTCCATTCTCACCAACATTTTTCATTGCTTGATAAGCACAAAGCACACCACTTTTCCCTGCAGCACCAATAATAACCACAGTATCTCCTTCATTAACAAGTTTATTAACTTGTGCTGGCGCACCAGCTACATCTAAAGCAGCCAATACCAAATGTTCATCCATATCATCAGGCACTTTGGCATAAATTCCTGATTCAAATAAAATTGCTGTTCCTTCGATATGTACTTGATCATTTTCAATATTAATTGATTTGATTTTATGAATCTTCAACGGTGTTAATGAAAGAGAAACCAGTGTCGCTAATTTATCTCCTACTTTTAAGTCAGTAGGAAATGAGTTCCCTATTTCCTTAATCGTTCCAATTAACATTCCGCCACTTCCAGTGACAGGATTTTGCATTTTTCCTCTTTCATTAACAATGTCTAATATCATTGCTTCCATTTTGGTTACATCTTTATCACATGCATTTTTAATTTGTGTAAAAGACGCACTATCAATATTTAATGTGATGACATCAATCAGCAATTCATTCTCATAGATTTGCATATCATTATCTATTTTTGTTGCCGCTTGTGGTAACACACCCTTTGGTGTAATCACTCGATTTGTCCCATATTTACAAGTTTTCATGTTTGTTACTCCTTCAGTCCTAAAATACGTCTTGCTTCTTGTGGTGAAGCCACGCTTCTGTTATGTTTTTCTGCGAGTTGTACAACTTTCGCTACTAAGTCTTTGTTTCCTTTGGCTAAGACACCTTTTTCCAAATAGATATTGTCTTCTAATCCCACACGAACATGGCCACCATCAATGATCGCTAGTTCTGCCAATGAGAATTCATATCTTCCAATCCCAGCAACACTGTATGTTGCATGTGATGGAATACTGTCTTTTAAGAATAAAAAGTCTCTTACTTCTCCGGTTTGTCCACCATTTACACCTAGAACAAAACTAAAATGCATATGGTCTTTTATGATTCCTTTTTTGTATAGTCTCAAGACTTGATCGACATGCATTTTTCCAAAACACTCTAGTTCAGGTAAAATGTTTTTTGAGTATATTTTATCTGCGAAATATATAATGTCATTTTCGGTATTGATGAAGACTTCATCCCCACCAAAATTGACACTACCACAATCCAATGTACACATTTCTGGGTATAATTCTGTTGGCTGTAGTCGGTCATCATTTGTCATCCCAACTGCGCCACCTGTCGACGGTTGAATGATGACATCTGGACATACTTCTTTGATCGCTTTGATTGCTTCTTTAAAGCGATTAATATCTTGTGTAGGCGTTCCATCATCTTGTCTAACATGAAGATGAATAATGGAAGCGCCAGCTTGATAAGCACCGAGTGCTTCTCTTTGAATCTCTTCGATTGTATACGGAACATATTCATTATGTTCTTTCAACACTTCTGCACCACAAATCGCTGCGGTAATAATCAACTTTTCCATTAGAAACGTTGTTTGTCCTTTGGTACGATACATGTTCCTGAAGCACGTGCAACCAATACTTTTTCTTGTAACACTTGAGCGGCACTATCACTTAATTCAGGCATAGCTTCAATCACTTTATATGCTTCAAAACTCATTTTTCTTGAAGTGTTTCCCACATGCGTGATTTCACCAATAGCTTCTATATAGTCTCCAGCGTATAATGGCGCCAAGAACTCTACATTATCATATGCTCTAAATAGTCCTTCATCTCCATCATTACGAATCAACAATTCAGTTGCCACATCACCAAATAGTTGCATACAATATGCACCATCAACTAATCCACCACCATAATGTGCTTGATGGGCACTGAGTCTCACTCTAATCATTACTTTTTCCATTTATATCACTCCAATTCCATTTTTTTAGGATTGTTTATAATCAATACAGCTTCCGTTGCTTCTTGAATTGCTTCTAGGGTAAATTCAGGATTATATTCTATCAAATGAATTCCATCTGGATGTATTTCCATTACACCCATTTCAGTAATTATCATATTCACTTGTGATTTGGCTGTCAATGGTAAGGTACACTCTGTGAGTATCTTCGCTTTTCCTCTATTGGTATGTGTCATGGCGATGATTACTTTTTTTGCACCAGTCACAAGATCCATTGCTCCACCCATTCCTGGAACCATTTTACCTGGTATGATCCAGTTTGCTAAGTTACCTTGTGAATCGACTTGTAAACTTCCCAATACAGTTACATCAACATGTCCACCTCGAATGATTCCAAATGAAGTAGAACTATCAAAATACATACCACCAGTCTTCAAAGTAACCGGTTGACCACCTGCATTAGTTATGTCCCAATCTATATTGTCTTCTTGTGGAGCAGGACCAAGTCCAATCAATCCGTTTTCACTTTGTAAATTAATGGTTACATCATGGGGAATAAAGTTACCAACTAAGGTAGGTAATCCGATTCCTAAATTCACTACATCTCCATCATGCAATTCTTTTGCGACACGATTTGCAATAAAGTTTTTCATTTGCATTTTATCCATTAGTTTACCTCCTTGACAACATAATCAACAAAGATATGAGGGGTAATGACATGATCTGGATTTAGTTCTTTAATCACTTGTCTAGCTTGGACAATCACATTATCAGTTGCGGTCGCCATTAAAGGATTAAAGTTTCTTGTCGTTGCTCTATATGCAACGTTTCCAAACTCATCAACAGTTGTACCATATAAAATTGCTAGGTCTGCTCTTAATGGTAGTTCTAATAAATAATCTGTTCCACCAACTTTAATAATATCTTTTCCATTTTCTACGATCGTACCAATTCCTGTAGGAGTTAGAAATCCACCAAGCCCACTTCCACCAGCTCTGATTCTTTCTGCTAGCGTTCCTTGTGGAATCAAATGACAAATCATTTTATTTTCACTCATCAATTGTCCTGCAAGAGGATTTAATCCAATATGTGAAGCAATCAATTTCGATACTTGACCATTATCAATTAATTTGCCAACACCTTTACCAGGAAGACCTGCATCATTACAAATAATTGTTAAATCTTTTACATTTGATTTTACAATTTCATCAACGATAATTTCAGGTGTACCAATACACATGAAACCACCAACCATAATACTCATTCCATCGAATAAATGATTCTTGATTTCTTCTTTCTTTATAAAGTTCTTCATAGTCTTACTCCTTCACTGGCATCAGTTCTGCTTCACCTTTGATTACAACATCACCATTTTGATTGGTTGCAACACAATCGAAATATACTCTATTTCTTTCTATATTTTTTTCTCTGACAATCACTTCTGCTTTGATTTCATCTCCGAAATACACAGGACGTTTAAACTTTAATGTTTGTCCAATATAGATTGCACCTTTGCCAGGCAAATCCATTCCAAAAACTTTAGAGAATAAACTACCTACTAACATCCCATGTGCGATTCTCTTTTTAAACATGGTTCCAGCTGCATATTCTGCATCAAAATGTGCTGGATTATAATCATTTGATACTTGTCCAAATAATTCAATATCATGTTCTGTAATAACTTTTGTTTGATAGGCACTGTCACCTACGTTGATTTGATATACTGTTTTACTCATAGTGTCCTCCTAAAATTAATAAAAGAGCCGTTTATGCTTTCACATAAACAGCTCATCACTTTTAAATGACAATGAACAAAGTGTTCCTTTATTCATCAAAAATTATATTGTAGATCATATAATTTTTTCGGCGAATATATTCCTTCATTTATAGTATCTGACATCTACGTCATTATCACCTACAAATTACCAATACATCGCTCCTCTGTATTTTTTATATCCCTTAAATCCAATCTCATTATACAAGAATGATGTAAGCGTTGTCAACACTATTTTATAGTGTTTTATAAATAAGTAATAAACATCTATTTTCGGGCCATAATCCTCTGTAGAAATTCGTAATATATATATCGTTTTATATGGTCCAATAAAACTATCCTCTTTTCACATTATTCCTCAGTAGTATTAATTATTTCTATGAAAAACGCACCTGTTTCATCAGAATTCTCACTAAATAATCCTTGTGTTGAAAGTGTATATCCAAACAGTACTAGATTTCCATTAGAGTTTACAAGTCCAGCTGTATAAGAACTATAATTTGTGTTATCGTATTCAATTACTTCTTTCAATGATAAATCTGAATTTAAATGTAATTTATATAGTTGATCTCCATCACTCAAATTGACAGCTCTTCTGGCTATTAAAATATATGTTCCATCTGGTAATTCCAATAATTCAGATATTGCAAACAATTCATACTTATAACTACTGTAATCATGTACTATAGTAGACTCTTCAGCAAACTCAATCACAAAATAATGATCATAAAACAAAGCTTTATCTTCTTTTACAAGGATATTATGAAAGAAAGATCCACTAAGTTCATTGTATGTATATGTATATTGCTCTTGATTTGTAAGTACTCCTTGTGAATCAAACGTAATTTGTTGATAAAGAGTATCATAAGGTGATGAGCAATGAACAATGATATTATCACTCAAGTCAAGTTCAACCTCCATAACAAGCATTAATTCAGAGAAATCATGGTTCCATAACAATGTGTTATCTTTATTATATACCCACAGCTTTGACCTTGCTTGATCGTTAGCATAAAATCCATATACCACATATCCATCATCCCCTAAAGCAAAGATTCTAGAGAATTGTTCTCCTTCAAATTCAACAGAATCATTAATAGTATGATGCAACAAAACACCTTCTTTGGACACTGTCGCAATAAATGGAAGCCATTTTTCTTCTTGTATTAAGCAATTTTCATCATCACATACTGTCATAAGGACTCGACCAATCACTTTGATGTTGCCGTTTGTCAAAACCATTTCGTATGGTTCAATACTTATGGCATCGGGTATCTCTAACCCTGTCATCCAATTGATCAATCCGGTTTGATCAAACCCAACCATTTTCCCCTCCACATCAATAACAACATAATTGCTATCACCGACTTCAAGTGCTGCAAGAACAGGTTCTAAATCTGGATATATTTTTACTCCAAATGTGTCGACTGCTATGTTCCATTTCGCATATAAATCTAGACTAGTATAGATTGGATCGGAGAAACTGAATTCATTAGAAAACGCAAGATCAGTATACCATCCTGCAAACTCATATCCCTCTTTACTTGGATTAGTAGGTTCAGTCAAATAATCTCCTGTTTCTAGAACCAACCTTTCAAATACTGTTTCACTATCTGTATAAAATGTAATTTCAAATTGAAAATTGTCACTTTGTGGACCCACTATAGAGTTTTCACATGCCGACAACCCCATTGATGTAAAAAGTATTAGTAGTATCCATAATCTCTTTTTCATAATCTCACCCCTTCTCTTATACTTTTACTATATTGGTGCTTTATAAAAGATTCAAGTCAGATATGTCCATTACAATTCATTTCTGTATTCTCGGATTCTTTCTAACAATCTGTAATCACCAGTAATATCTTTTGTTTTTTCTATTGCGATTTTCGCTTCCTCATTCATATCATTTTCGATAAAAATCCTTGCGATTGTGTAATAGGTTCTAACCTTATCAAAGTTTGCTGCGTTTTCAGGCATCTTAATCGCATAAGCAGTACGTGGATTAGGGGAATTGATAAATCGAATTAAGTGTCTATATAAGCTAGATAAATTTAAAATGCTTTCCACCATATCTTGTGGAACTTGATCATCATCTATCATACGCTCAATATAGTCTAATTGTCTATATGCCAGTGCTAATCCTTCTTCTATTTGCCCGTTTTGAATCAAACGAAACATCATAATTTCTCTGATTTGAATCGCTCTGAAATAGAAGAAATCATCATATGCAAGTTCAGACAATTCCATGTCATGCAGATATTCAAACGGTTCATCCGAAACATACTCATGCATGGCGTATGCCATAAATAGATTATGACCTTTCACCAACGCATTGGGACTAAACCTAACACTTCTTAAATAAAACTCTCTAATTCCTTCAACTGTCTTATTTTCCAATGTATCATAAAAAACATGTGTGCGTCGCATAATGTTTTTCCAAATCAGTTTGCTTTTCGGTGTATAAACAAGTGCAAATGCTCCAAGCATACCAATCAATGAAAAAACAACATCAGCAAATACACCCATTCCTAAAACAGGCATCACCACAAGGAATAGAAATAAGAACGCTGCTACATAAATACTTATTTCAATGATTCTGACAGTTCTTATAAAACTTTTAAAGCTCATTGATATCAGTCCTTTTCAGAGGATACACAAATCCTTCAAATCCATTTAGTTTGCGAGAATATTCTTTTTCTTTTTGTTCCATATTTTTTGATTTATAGTAATTCAATAAAACGAATGTATATATCATTTTGTAATAAAGAATTGGGTGAGATAGTAATTTATCTATTTTTTCATCATCTGGTCCTTGTTCATACAGTCTAGCGATAAATGCCAATTCTTTGTATTCATTGGGATTAAAATGATCAACATATTTTTCAAATTTTCTTGATATTTTTTCGAATGAAGTATGATGATATGTCTTCAGCTTTTTTACAGCTAATAGAAACATATCAATATCATTAATCGTTAAATAGTAATAACATAGTTCAATAGTAAAGTTTGCTTTCATCAATTCATTTTTAGTGTGTTTCATTTTCTCTTTTAAGGGTGCAATGTATTGTTCTGCAGATTTCGGGTCAACTATTTTAAATCCAGAAAATAAAGTGCTTAAATAAAAAGCCATTTTCTTAGGATTTTTATTATATGCAAATTCAATCAATTTCAATTCTTCTTCAAATGGTCTATAGTCTAAAGTGGTAAGACCCAGTTGCAACATCGCATTGATTCGTTTGGAAATTGGCTTTAAAACAAAATGATATTGTAAGACAACCAAAATTGCCACACCGAGGCTAAAAGAAAGTAGCGCTCCAAGTACAATGGAATCTGTAAACCTAGTTATAATTAAAACTGATTCACCAAAAACTATAATAATACCTATTATCATTATGATTATTTTTTTTGTTTCATCTTCTTTTCTATACGGTCTCATCACAATCACTCCCATACATAATTATATCACAAAAAAAGAGCCAAAAGGCTCTTTATTTTACTTCTACTTTAAATTCCTGTTTTCCATAATATTGACTAGTTATAGTGACTTTTGCTTTTCCTTTTTTATTGGTTGTTTTCACCCAGAATCCAGCACTTCCACCAGTCAGGGTAAGTTGCGATGGTCCAATCAATTCAATTGGTCCTGTTGTTGATATCGTAACGATGGATTACCATTTAAATTTACATGTTCTACTATAAACCTAGTTGTTTGATAGGTATCCGTATTTTTTAATACTGTATCGTCTTGGGTAACTTTGATTTCACTACCATACGTTGCCCCTACAATTTCTTCAGCAACAACTTTGCCATCTTTGATTGCTTCAAAGCGGTAGGTAATTGATTCTTGTCCCCATTTACCAACATAATTTTCATACAATTTTGCAGCTTGATCAATTGATAAATTGTTTTTCTTTAAGAATAGTCCCATTTTAATTTTCATTTTCAATGGCATTTGGAATCCATTTTGCATGATATGTAACAACACTTCTTTTACGGTATCTGCATCTTTTTTCGAAAAGCTTTCATTATCATGAATTAAATTTCCAATAAAGTCATTAATAATAATTGGTGAATGAGGTAGTGATTCCCATTTATCTGTCGGATAAAATTCTCCAATATAATCTTTATTAATATAAAACTTGATTGCATCCGCATTGGTAAGTATCATCAATTCCTTGATTTCTGAAGCGGCATGTTCTCCCACATTTAGATTTCCTAAAATTTGAATGAATGGCGCGTGATCTGATTGGCTTCTATAAACTCCTGCAGCATATTTTGGACTACGGAACATATTCATTACACCATGATAACAAATACGGTCTCCACTTCCAAAATCTTTATGGGTATTGTAGTCAAACATACACCAACCAATGGCCCCACTTACCGCATCATTTTTGAAGTTATCATTTTGTACATTCAAATGACGTTTCGCATGTTCTACACGATGAGATTCATCATCTACACCTTTTGTTGGAAACATATGTCCATTGAACTCTGTCACCAAATAAGGAGTAGCCTTTTTTGCTACTTTTTTAGCCGGCTCAAGTCCTTCATTGTTTCCTCTATGGACAAAATCATTATAGGTATATACATCTTCAATTAAGTTACTACCTTTGAAATTACGAACCCCACCAATTGGTCTTGTTGTATCCAATGATCTTGCCATTTCATATGTGTTTTTATAGAACATATCATTATCTGGAGATTCATTGATTCTTGTTCCCCATATAAAAATACTTGGGTGATTATAATCTCTATAAATCATTTCATATGTGTTTTGAACTGCTACTTTTTGCCATTCTTCATTCCCAATGTGTTGCCACCCTGGAATTTCATTGAATACCAATAGTCCAATCTCATCACATCTATCTAAGAAATGTTTACTAGGTGGATAATGACTACTACGAACCACATTAACACCTAAGTCAAACTTCAAAATATCCGCATCTTTTTTCTGAGCATTTTCAGGCATTGCATACCCCACATAAGGGAATGATTGATGTCTATTTACACCATATAATTTAATATGTTTTTTATTTAAGAAAAATCCTTCTTCCGTCATTTCAATTTGACGATCGGCAAATCGATCAGTAAAAGACAAAACATCATCCATATATATTTCCATTGTATATAATTTCGGATTATCCAATGTCCATTTAACAAAATGTAAATGTTGTGTTGAGATGTGTTCTTTTTCATCTAATTGGGTTTTTTCTTCCCACGTTTCTACTACTTCATCTCCATCTTTCACTACAAATTTCAATGTTACTTCTTTTTGTTTTTTCACATCAAAATAAACTTTTGTTTGTAAATGATGTCCATCTGTAGAAATATGAGCTTGGTCGATAAAATTCACTTCTTGTTCAATCAAATATACTTCTCGATAGATTCCACCATAACATAAGAAATCAATCACAAACCCAAATGGAGGAATGTCTTTTCGTTCTGTTGAATCTACTTTAACAAAGATTTTATTTTCACCAGTCTTCAGTTCTTCAGTAACATCAAACTGAAATGGTGTATATCCACCCTTATGTGACCCTACTAAGGTTTCATTCACATATACTTCTGCATAAGTCATAACAGCTTCAAAACGTAAAATATAACGTTTGTTTTTCTTTTTTTCTACTTCTAATACTTTCTCATAACTACTTATAAATTGATAGTCTTTTTCATTTACATTATTGAATGGAAGTTCTTTATTTGCATGTGGTATATGTACGATTTGATCATCAGGAAATGATTTGATGAATGCTTCATCAAATGACTCTGTATACTTCCAATCAAAGTTTATACCTCTTTTATTCATTATAATTTGATCCTCGCTTATCGTTTAGTTCTGTGACAATTCCTGAGTAATATTCTTCATCGATGATATGGTGCTTATTAAAGATGTATCTAGCAATTAGCATACCAACGATCGGTAAGATAAACATCAGAAGACGAATTCCTAAAATTGCAGTATCAGTTTGTTGTAACAATACATCTGAATCTGCATCATTCACAAATCCAAATATAGCAAGTCCCGCTCCAACAACTCCCATAGAAAGTCCTGTCGCTAGTTTTACAACAAATGTTTGAACACTAAATACAATTGCTTCACTTCTTCTACCAGTTTTTAATTCACCATATTCAACCGTATCACTTAATAAAACAGTTGTTAATACCATTCCAAGTCCTAGTCCGTAGAAAATAAATACTGCAACGGCAAACATAACCATAATATTATTTCCAAAGAAGAATGTATTCATAAATAATATCACAAACGCAGCAACTTGAATTAAGATAGAAAAATTGTATAGTTTTTTTCTAGAAAAATGCTTACTAACAAGTGTATATGTTCCAATCCCAACCAACTGGAAGAATGCACCAAACGCTAAGAATGGGAATAACAATCCTTGATCACCAATGTCATAGGTAATGTAATAAAACGACATTGTACTTGTGATATACATAACAAAATTCGTGATTACTACAACAAGCATAACAATCATTAATTGATCATTTTCTTTTAGCAACCTAAACATTCCTCTAATTGAGATTTTCTCATCACTTCTTGGAATATTACGTTCTTGAACGATAAATACCATTACAATTTGTGAAATCATAAATGCAATTGAAACAATAATGGCAAGATATAAGAACCCAGATCTCATTACTGAATTTACCAATCCATCTACATCTGTTGTTCCAGCAGCAAGAAGTCCAATCAAAGGAAGATATGCTGCAGAGATAATTGCAAATCCAATCGTTGTAAAGAATCTAGTTAATGAAGCCAAAGATTCACGATCTTTTTGATCATCAGATAAGGCAGGAATCATAGACCAGAATGGAATATCCATCAATGTATAACTCATCCCCCATAAGGTATATGATAAGGTAATATAAATTTTAAATCCAACTCCAGCTACATCCATACCTGGATTGATAAATAATGTAATTAAGATAATACTATTTAATAATGTACCAATTAAAATCCATGGTCTGAATTTCCCGAATTTCATGTTTACATTTTCAACAATACCACCCATAATCGGATCGTTAATCGCATCCCACACACGAACCAACATAAACATCATACCGATGAATAATGGTCCCATCCCTACATAATTGATTAAATAAATAGACATAATTGTACTCATTGCGTACATTGCATCTTTCCCGATACCTGATAATCCAAATATCCACTTGTGACTAGTTTTCATCTACTTCTTCTCCTTTTTTTATATGAAATATTCTTGACCCATAATCTGGAAGCATCATGACAGTATCATTCGATCCCGTTCCCGTGAAACTGTGAAATAATAATAACTCCATGTTCTTTAATTGATTACTTGTCATAGTTTTCTTCATTTCTTCATTTTTGTATAAATATCGATTCGCTACTAGATTTAACAGCCCACCATTGACTTTTAATTTCACTGGCAACACATGATTTACCAGACTTCCCGTTACTCGAATATTCATATATTGCACACGATTGGTAATCGTGTAAGTACCTTCTTGAAGTCCCTCAATCTTAATTGTTTCAAACCCTGGGTTTGGGATAACTTTATCTTGAAAATACAAGATCAATGCTTCTGTTTTTTCTTTGTTTGTTACTTGCCAAATCGAGAAGTTCTTGTCTCTAATTGATGACAATCGTTTCAAGGTTCCAAATTGAAGTAATGCCCTATGTTCTTTATAAAACACTATTTGCTGTTTGATGACTTCAAAATCAAACTTCGTTAACATACTCAAATCAAGTTCATATCCTAAGACACCAAATGCTGCTACATTAAATCTTGATTCAAGTGGTGTATGACGTAATGTTTGATGTGCTCTATCTCCACTGACATGATTACTAATCATCGATAATGGATAACACATACTTGTACCTTCTTGAATATGTATTCGTTCATAGCTATCAGTATTATCACTCGTCCAAGTTTGTGGCATATAGTATGCCATTCCCAAATCAAATCGATTTCCTCCACTTGCACAAGATTCAAATAATATGTTTGGAAACTCTGTAACTAAGTATTCTAAAATTTCATATAGACCTAAAATAAATAGGTGATGAAATTTTCCTTGTGATTCACCATCTAAATAGGATGAATACACATCAGAAATATTACGATTCATATCCCATTTGACATAGGAAATATTGGCACTTGAAAATAGGTTAGAGAGCGTCACTTTAAGATAATCCCTCACTTCTGGATTCGTCAAATCTAATATCATTTGATTTCTCCCAAGTGCTGGCTCACGATTCGGTAATTGAATTGCCCAATCAGGATGTTCTCGATATAAGTCGCTATCTTTGTTTACCATCTCAGGCTCAACCCATATTCCAAAGTCAAGTCCTAATTTATTGATTTTGTCACAGATTCCTTTTACTCCACTAGGTAATTTCTTTTTATTATAGTACCAGTCACCAAGTGAAGAAAAATCATCATTTCTTCGAGAGAACCATCCGTCATCTAGACAGAATAATTCAATCCCTAGTTTGTTAGCTTTCTTGGCGATGGCTAAGAGCTTTTTTTGGTTAAAATCGAAGTAGGTTGCTTCCCAGTTATTTACTAAGATTGGTCGCTCTTTGTTTTTAAAGTTGGGACTAATAATTGTGTTATTGATTGCATCATGGAAGTGATTGGATATGGTATTCATTCCTGTATCACTAAATGTTAATAGGACTTCAGGGCTAATGAATTCTTCCTCTTGTTCCAAGGTATATCTAAAATCAAAACTGTTGATTCCCATATTTACTCGTAAGAAGTTATGTGAATTGATTTCAATATTGGCTTCAAAGTTACCACTATAAACCAATGCCATTCCAACTGCATTCCCATATACTTCATTTGTTGAAGGTTCTTTCAGCAACAAGAATGGATTATGTCCATTTGAAGAGTTACCTTGTTTGCTATCAATCGTAAAGATTCCTTTCGATAAATTGTGAACACTGATATTTCGTTCTCTAATCCACGCTCCATCTAACTTCAGTAATTGATAGTCTTTGTTTAATATATCTAACTGCATTGACAAGGCTTTATCAATTACAATTTTCTCTGTATTCTTATTTACTAGTTTACAGTTTCTTACAAGAACATCTTCTGTTTCTAAAACTGTGTAATATAAATACAATTCTAGCTTAGCTATTTTATCTTCTAACTTGATTTCTAATGTGTGCTCTTTTCTAACTTGAGGTAACCCTGTAAAATGAAGTGATTCCAATTCTTGATGAGATATATATTTGAAATCTGTTGTTCTACTGCCATTTGGTAGTTCAACATGTAAAAGTGGAGTTCTAAAGTCCCCTTTGCCATAGGTTGATTGTTCTAACAAGGTATAGTTCAACATATATCCCTTATCTTCTTCACTATAAGAAACTGATGTCCCTAGTTCAAATTCATATTTTGGTATAAAATCTTCTAGGTTTTTTATGCCATCTATTTTCGCCCCATAATAAATATGTTGCAGGTGTTTTCGTTCATTCACAAAGAACACATATGATGTGTTTTTTGTATGCAAATGAAAACTATTATTGGCTTTGTTAAAGGTAATCATAAGATCACTCCTTTATCCCAAATTTGAATATGATTGTTTCATTGTATTCTTCATTTTTGCGTAAGATGCTATCGTGTAATCCTTCGACATTGATTCCATTTGGCTCATACTGCATTTCAAAACAGATTCCCATATGTCTTACGTGTTCTTTATCAAATAATAGTTTCTTTTCATTGATGTGATTATGTGTATAGCATACAACACATGGATAACTAGTATAGACTTCAAGTGTTCTTCCTGACACATCATCAATCAGTTCTACTTGCTTGATATCCAATCCCACTTGATCTAACAACAATGGATTATCAATACCTTTTTCATTTAAGTCATAGATTCCTTCAAAGAAATTATCTTTGACTTGTTTCATCTCTGTGAAATCCAAATGTGTTCCTCTTGCATCATAGATTCCTTGGGGTGAAAATTTATTATCTAGTTTCAATGCTCTGCTTGCATTCATATATAGTTTATGATCCAATATCGTTCTGTCTAAGTTTCCTGATAAATTAAAATACGCATGGTTTGTGATGTTTACCAATGTATCTTTATCAGTAGTCACATGATACTTCATTTCTACTGTTGAATCATATATTTTATACGTCACAGTATAGTCTTGATTTCCTGGGAATGTACGTTCTTTTTTATGTGTCGTAAAGATGACTTCAGTATACTCTTTTGTTTCATTTACTTCATAGTCGAAACAAGTAAAACTCAATGTATCTCCACCACTATGAAGGCATTCTGTCTCTAAATGGTTTTGATCTAATTTATATGTTTCTCCATTTAATTTGAACTCAGCATTGCTGATTCTCCCTGCAAAAGGTGCAACTGTTGCATTAAAGAAATTACTATCTTCAATATATGACGTTGGTTCATTATAAGCAATTACAACTGATTCTTTTACTCCTTCTTTATTTGGAGTGTTAATATTCAAAATTGCAGCCCCATAATCCATTAAAGTCACATCAATATTTTTTAAGACAATATCGATAAACGTTATTTCTTGATTTCCAATTTGATATTTATTTACTGAGTACATCTATAAATCCCTCCGTAAATTTCTTAAAGGCATCTTGTCCTGCATCATCTTGTTTGAATACTCCTGCATCTTCAATCACTTTCATAAAGATATCAGCAACTTGATTTTGCATAAATGCATGAACATCTGTTCCTTTATATTTTTGCTTCAGTTCGGCTAGCCAGTTTTTATGAACATGTAGTTCTTCTGGTAACTCTGTATTATTGATCAAACAATCTTCAATAATTGGAAGTTCTTGTTCTAGTCTTGCTGGTAACACAGCAAGACCCATAACTTCAATCAAGCCAATGTTTTCTTTTTTTATGTTATGACGTTCTGGATGTGGGTGAAAGATTCCTAGAGGGAATTCTTCACTTGTTAGGTTGTTACGCAATGTCATATCCAATTCATACGCTCCATCTTTTTTACGTGCAATTGGAGTAATCGCATTATGTGGTGCATCTGTATGTGCATAGATTCCTACAGAATGATCTGAATAATCTCTCCAATATTGATACAGCTTAATCGCCATTTGTTCTACTTTATCACGTTTATCTGAACGTAACCTTAAAACGCTCAGTGGCCAATACACTCTCTCAATTTCAACATCATCAACAAGATAAGAATCTAACACCTTCGCATCTTCCATTGCAAAATGATAATTTCCACCTTGATAGTGTTCATGGGATAAAATACTTCCTCCCACAATTGGAAGTCCTGCATTGCTTCCTAAGAAGTAATGTGGAAATAAATCAACAAAATCAAATAATCTTTTGAATGTTTTTTCAGATACATTCATCGGGATATGTTCACTCATTAATACAATACAGTGCTCATTGTAATAAACATATGGACTGTATTGTAAATAGAACTCTTCATTGTTTAACTCAATTGGAATAATACGATGAGACGATCTACCCGGTCTCCCCGAAAATCCGACATGTTCTTTACAAAGTAAACATTTTGGATAATTTGTTGAAGTCGTTTTACCAGAAGCAATAATATCTCTCGGGTCTTTTTCAGGCTTAGATAAATTAATCGTCATATCTAAGACACCATATGGAGTTTCGCTTTTCCATTTGATGTTTTTATTTGTTCTTGATGTTTTGATATAGTTAGAATGCTTTGAAAAATTGTAATAAAACTGTGTTGCATATTCCGGACCATTCAAATGATATGTTTCGTTAAATTCTTGATATATTTCCCCAGGTCTTGGGATAATGCAATCCATAATTTTTGCTTCAAATAAATCTCTATTTAAGACTGTATCGACTTCAATTAAGCCGTGTTCAACAGCATAATCTAACATTGGACTTAAGATGCTTGAAGGTTCATCAACAAAATCAAAGTCAAACTCTTCATCATTGAAATCACTTAGTTCAAATAAATCAAGCAACTTATTGATCGCATATTCATAATCATATGGATTTAAAATTCCAGTATCCAATCCATAATAAATCAATTCCTTAATACTTGTGTTTATCATTGTTGAATCCCTCCTTGAAGTTCAAATGAAAGGTCCAAGCAGATGCGATGATATCTTGTACATCTGTATAATTTCTTTCCCATCCTAATACAGTAATTGCTTTATCGCTTGAAGCGATTAAACGAGCTGGATCACCTGCTCTGCGTTCAGCTAGTTTAGCTGGTATTTTGTGTCCAGTTACTGTTCTTGCTGCTTCTATCATTTCTAAGACACTATAGCCTTGTCCACTTCCTAAATTGAAGGTATTCGATTCATTTCCTTTGTCTAAATATTCTAAGGCTTTGATATGTGCCGAAATCAAATCTTCAATATGAATATAATCTCTAATACATGTTCCATCAGGTGTATCGTAATCAGTTCCAAAGATAGAAATGAATTCTCTTTTCCCAAGTGGCACTTGTAAAATCAACGGAATCAAATGGGTTTCAGGGTTATGACTTTCACCAATTTCGCCACTATGATGTGCCCCTGCAACATTGAAATAACGTAAGGCAACATATTTTGTATCATTGGCAATATCAGACCATTTCATCATTTTTTCCATCGCTAATTTTGTTTCACCATAGGCATTAGATGGCGTCTCTAACACTTCTTCAGTGATTGGCATGACATCTTGTGCACCATATACTGCGGCGGTAGAACTAAATACAATCTTATTGACATTGGCTTCTGCCATCGCATCGAGTAACACCTTTGTTCCATATACATTGTTGTCATAATACTTCAATGGATTTTCCATTGATTCACCAACAAGACTAAATGCTGCAAAGTGAATTACTGCATCGATATTATTATTGATTAGAATCGACATCACCTTATCAAATTTTCTAATATCTGCATTATAGAATTTCGCTCTTTCATCAATTGCTTGAAGATATCCTGTAGATAAATTATCTATGATTGTAACTGTATGTCCTTGATCTAACAATTCTCTTACACAATGACTACCAATGTAGCCTGCTCCACCTGTTACTAATACATTCATTGTTTTTTCACCTCAATTTTACTTGTTCCATTGCTTGTTTTTACTGGATAGAAATCTGCATTATATCCAACGATTCTTCGATATGTTTCTTGAACAATACGAACAATATCATCCACTTTTTCAGTTGGTACCAGTGCGATTGCACACCCACCGAATCCAGCTCCAGTCATCCTTGCTCCAATCGCTCCATTGTCTATGAATGAATCAACCAAGACATTGAGTTCATGACACGATATTTCAAATAGGTCTCGGCAAGAATCATGTGACTGTGTCATTAATTCTCCAAAACGCAGAATATCTCCCTTTTGAAGATTCGTTACTGCACTTTCTACTCTATTGTTTTCATATACTGCGTGTTCTACTCGATTTGAGATGATCGGATCTGTAAGATATTGTCTCACAGATTCAAACTCGTTCGGAGTAAGATCACACAGTTCTTTGATTTTAACACCATTATTTTGTAGTGTTTCCAATCCTTGATCACACTGGCTTCTTCTTTCGTTATAGGCCGACTCTGTCAGTGATCGTCTTTTATTTGTATTGGCGATTAGTAATGTGTAATCCCCTAATTCCAAGGGTACGATTTTATAATCTAATGTGTTTGTATTCAGATGAATTGCGCTGTTTTCTTTTCCCATTCCAACTGCAAATTGATCCATAATACCACAATTTACACCTACAAAATTATTTTCTACTTTTTGTGCCATCTGTACGATTTTTACCATCTCTTCATTTAGGTTCAATTGGTCATTTATAATTTCACCAATCAACACTTCTAATGATGCACTTGAAGAAAGCCCTGCACCATTTGGAAGCGTTCCATAAATGAGGATATTATATCCATGTTCAAATGTAACACCCTTATCTTGAAAGAACTTAAACATCCCTTTACAATAGTTGGTCCAATTGTCTTCTTTCTTATAGACAATTCCTTGTAAACTAGTTGTAATCACTCCTCTTTCCTTGAAGTTCTCACTTAAGAAATGCAGTTCTTTGTCTTCTCGCTTTGTAACAAATCCATATGTTCCAAGATTGATTGCAGCAGGGAATACACTCCCTCCTAAATAATCAATATGTTCTCCAATTAAATTTACTCTACCTGGGCTAAAGTACACATCTGGTGTTCCCTTTAGGAATCCTTGATTTTTTTCAATAATTTCATGTAAAGTCATCATATTACTCCTTTAAACTTTTTCTATGTTTTATAAATGTAGGGATTACCTTTCGAATTGGTACATCTCTACCTTCTAATTGTTCTAATAAACTTACCAATGCTTGTTCACCCATAAATTCAGTATAAACATGAACACTAGATAAAGGCGGATAAGTATATTCACTAGTTGGTGAATCATTGAATCCAATCAACCCAATATCTTCTGGGATTTTATAGCCAGCTTCATGAATCGCTCTCAATGCTCCAAGACATATGGAGTCATTCCCGCAAAAATATACCTCAGCGATGTTTCCTTCTTGAATGGTTTGTTTCATTAAATAATATCCTGATTCACTTGTAAACGCTCCAACATGAATATGTTCCTTATGTAACATATTTAACTCACTTAAATATTGGTTAAAGACAATTCCTCTACGTTCACCAAGCACTACATTTTCAGATACAAGTTCTTCTCCACCTAGATAACCGATTGTTTGATATCCCTTTTCAATCAGTGTATCTAAAACAGAATGAACTGCCCCAGTAAAATCCAATACAATACTATCATATTTGGTCACATCAGGAGAGAAATCAACAAACACTAAATTTTTACTAGAATCTTCAAATAACTTTACTTGCTCATCTGAAAACTTACCAATTGCGATAATTCCAACCACTCCATCAAATTGACCTTTAGAAAATCCTTCAGGACTGTTATAAATGACTTTTGTTTTCACATTAGACTTAAGACTAATGTTTTCAATCCCTTTTCTGATTTGCATATAGTATGGATCAATCACTTCTTGGAAGGAATCATACCAGAGAACTAAGGCTATATTCAGTTCTTGAGAAGCCTTTAGTCGCACTCTATTTCTTGGCGTTTTATACTGCAACTTTCTAGCTGTATTCAGTATTTTTTCCCTGATATCGGCCCCAACTGAAAGGGTTGGGTCATTGTTCAATACTCGTGAGACTGTTGTAATAGATACATTTGTTTTTTCTGCGATTTGTTTCAGTGTTGCCATCGAATCACCTCATAATAAAAATCTCTAGTAAAATTATACCATAATTTTACTAGAGATTAAAGTTTTTATTTGTATTCTGACAAATCTACAGACAGTTTTCCATTGACTACTTTTTTGAATCCTTTGAAGATCATATAGGTTACATATGCATCTTCATATGCGTTATGTGTTTGTGGATCAGGAGCATCTTCATATAATTTTAATGCATTGAATAATCCCAAATCATTTTTTAGATTATAGAAATTTCGGTGAAGTTTTAATAGATTAATATATCTTGTCTTGTTTCGCAAACTTGGCAATTTATTAATCTTATATGCTTCTCTAAACGCTAAGAAGTCGTTTCGTCCCCATACGATAATTGCTGGATCATATTCTTCAATTAATTTCTTGAATGTTTCATAAAATTCACTGAATGGAATTCCATGATTGACATCTTCTTGCGTAATCGTTAAAAATTTAAGTGTTCTTTTTGTTAGTTTCTTATGAATTGTTGGTTGAATCACTTGATTATACTTATATACAAATTTATTGTTTTCATCAACCATATGAATTCCCACTTGAATGATTTCTTGTTTGAAATGGGGATCTTTTTTAAATGGGTGCATACTCATTTCTAAATCTAAAAACATTTTGTATTTTAAATTATTAATCAATGATTTTGTACCTGATTGAATTTTTTTATAGTCATAAAAGACAATATTTTTACGGAAGCGAATTGCCATAATTTTCATAATGTATTCGACTGTATACACTTTTCTTCCACGGTATTGTCTATATTCATCTTTAATATAAAATTGGATGAATCTACCCACTACTATGTATTTTCCAATTTGATTCAACATAGAACGTTGCAAATAATAAATTTTAATTTTATTATTGTGTCTAATTGCTATGATACGGTCCTGTTCATCAAAGGAAAGGATACGTCCCGATATAAGAACTTCATTCATACTATCACCTTAATATTCTTGTAGTTTTTCTAATAGTCTTTCTGCGACTGTTTGATTGATCCCTAATTGATTTAATTCTTCTAGAGATGCCAACTTTATAAGTTTAACACTTTTGTATTTTTTAAGCAACTTATCTTTGGTTACCGCTCCGATTCCTTCTATCTCATCTAAAATAGAATTAAACACTCCTTTGGTGCGGACTTGTTTATGATAGGTTACCGCGAAACGATGTGCTTCATCTTGAATTCTTTGAATCAAATGAAACACATTTGATGTTTTATCAATTTCAATCTTTTCCAAGGCTTGATTCATAAGCAAATTGGTATTGTGCTTATCATCTTTTACAAGTCCCGCAATCGGGATTTGTAACGCAAGCGAATCCAATACTTCTTTTGCTGCATTGATTTGTTGAAGTCCACCATCGACAAGCAATAAGTTGGGTCTTCTCAAATCTTCCATTAACACCTTAAAATATCTTCGATATAAGACTTCTTTCATTGTATGGTAATCTGATGCTTTTCCATCCATCGTTTTAACTTTGTATTTGCGATAGTCTTTTTTTGATGGAAGTCCATTGACAAAGGTCACCATAGAACTGACTGCATCTGCTCCAAATAGATTAGAGTTATCAAATGCTTCAATCACATATGGAGCTGATATATTAAGCAAGTCCCCTAACAGCTCAACTGAATTGATTGTTCTGTCTTGTTCTCTCTTGTATATTTCAGTCTTTTGGATTAAGGCTTGTTCCGCATTGATATTTGCCAAAGATAGTAATTTCGCTTTATCTCCTTTTAAAGGCTTATAAATTTTAGTTTGAAGAAATGATTCTAATAAGTCAGAATTCAATTCTTTGTTGACGAAAATTTCTTTTGGAATTGGCTCACGTTCATAAAATTGAGCAATGTACTTTTCAATTGTTTCAATTGGATCGTCATAATACTCAAACATTTTTTGATGTCTTGCAGTGATTTTTCCACTTCGGATAAAGAACATTTCAATACTCAGAAGATATTC
>CAYSZV010000004.1:81048-91739 GCA_964435595.1 uncultured Candidatus Izemoplasmatales bacterium
TAGAAATATCCAATGATATCTCTATCTTTCATATCATTGAGGTTGATTTTTTGTTTGTTCGCTGTCGTTTTCACACTTTCAATTAATGTCTTGTATTCATGTGCACGTTCAAATTCTAATTTCTCACTTGCTTCCAACATATATCCTTCAAGTAGTTCAACAACTTCTTTGATATCACCACGTAAGAATCGTTTGATTTGACCTCTGATTTCATCGTAATCTTCCTTTGTAACCTCTTTGATACAAGGAGCGAGGCATTGACCTAAATGATAGTACAAACACTCCGTCTTCGGCAATTTAATGCACTTACGCAAAGGATAAATTTTGTTTAATACATTCACAGTATCTCGTGCCGCTTTTACATTGGGATATGGTCCATATAACTCTCCAGATTTCTTGTTGATGTTTCTTGTAACAATCACCTTTGGATGTCTTTCGTTTGTGACTTCAATATATGGATATGTTTTATCATCCGTCAACATGATATTATATCTTGGATTATATTTCTTGATTAAATTTAACTCTAAGAGTAATGCATCCAATTCACTATGAGTAACAATAAATTCAATTGTTTCTATATTCATTACAAGTCGTGATGTCTTTCGATCATGACTCCCAACAAAATAAGATGAAACACGTTTTTTCAGGTCTTTTGCCTTTCCAACGTATATAACGATTCCATCTTTATTTTTAAATTGATATGATCCCGGTAAATTCGGGATATTTTGAATAAAGTCTTTTAACATATTAGTCACCAACTAAAGAACGATCCTTAAAGATTGCAAAATACACATTTCTAAATACACTAATGTATATTTTAGATAATGAGGATGATGATTCCACTTTTCCAGTTTTATGCCAACGAGACAACAAGGTCCATGCTGAACTAGCCACAATTTCCATTGTATATTGTTCTGCACGTTTACTTGTTAATACTCTACTATAAAATAATTCACCAAAATTCGTAATGATTTTATAGATTCCTTCAATCATCATGTACTCTAAATTACATTTTATCACAGTATCCATTAATTTGTCTTCTTCATCCACTTTTTTGAAAAATGCCTGGATTAAAAATTGTTCATCCTCAGGATTTTTTTTAGATATAAAGTTCATATGATCTTTGAAGAAATCTCCGAAAAATGCATCCACTTTTAATTTCACAATATCTTCTTTTGAAGAAAAATTACGATAAAACGTTGCTCTTGAAATACCAGCTTTTTCGATAATAGCTGAGATTTTAATATCACCTAAATTTTTCTCTTGAAGCAACTTATAAAGTGCTTCAAATGTCCACTCTCTTGTATACTTTACCCTCATGTCTATTTTCTCTTTTTCAAACATAACATACCTCCTTGTATCATAAGATTTATATGCTTTGAAACAATTATACTTTTAGTATAACATATAGGTAGATATGAAACAAATGTTACATAATTAAATAAACGTCTAAAAAGGGGTGTTTTGTATGAAATTATTCTTAAAAGAACTATTCAAAAGACAAAAACTAGTCATTATGTTGTTCGCATTAATATTCGGGTATGGAATATACTCCTACTTTGTTATACCAAAACAAGAAATGCCAGATTTCAGTACACCTTATATGGTATTGAGTATCACAGCACCATCAATGGATGCTTCCAGTATTGAGGATGAAATCATCGATAATGTCGAAAAGACAATTTTAACATACGATGATGTGTTAGAAGTCCGTAGTATGATTTATGATAATTATGCTGTTGTGATTACACAATTAACCTTTGATACAGATGATCCCGCTGCTGTTTCACTTGATATCTATAATAAAATTCATGAACTATCCTTATCAGATAATATCACTGATATCTCTTATAATGTCGATTTTGATGATCCTCATATTATATTCGCAGTTCATAGTGATGACTTATCTGAAGTCGATTTATTACAACGAGCAAACGAATTTCGAAACAACTTGCTTTTGATTGATGAAATATCAACTGTTAAGGTTGATAATGCCTATCAAAAAGAAGTCATTATTACCCTTGATCAATTCGCTTTGGATGTATATAATCTCACAATGATTGATGTCTATCAACTGATTTATGCCAATACACTGAATTTACCTTTAGGTAGTATTTCTACCATCCAGGGAAACATCTCTATTTCAGGAGATATTGACATCGATGAGTTATCAGATTTAGAACAAATTATTTTGATCCCCGAAATACCGACAATCACGCCGAAAGTTACTTTGGGTGATGTGTCTACTATCACACTTGAAAATACATCCTCAAAAGTATATCAATTCAATGGAGAAAATGCGGTTTTTCTATCTGTCTTTTTTAAGAAAGACATTGATTTCACAAAATTAGGTGATACCGTATTAAACACCAAATTTGACTTTCTAGATGAAAGCAATGAAACAGAGTTATCTATTAATGAAATGCTCTTTTTACCTGATTACGTTGAAGAACAGATTAATGATGTATTTTACAGTTTATTAATTGCCATCGCTGTAGTAATGGTTGTTGTTTTATTTGGAATTGGAGCACGCAATAGTTTACTGATTGTCAGTACAATACCAATCATTATCTTTGCGACTGTTGGGATTCTCTACTTATTTGGATTCCAACTTCACAAATTAACAATCGTTGGATTGATCATCGCAATTGGTATCCTTGTTGATAATCAAATTGTTATCACCGAAGGTACCAAACGTTATATCGATATGGGCATGGATAAAGTAGAAGCTGCCAAAGAAGCTATCAGAGAAAATATCTGGCCAGTACTCAGTTCTACTCTTACAACAATCGCAGCCTTTATCGTACTTGTATTGTTACCAGGATTCTTAGGTCAAATCGTTGGTAGTATGCCATTGACAGTAATCATTACAATCTCATTCAGTTTTATTTTATCAATGACACTCAGTCCAATTTTAGCAGTCTTATTCTTGAAGCCTGGAAAGAAAAAAGCATCATCGCGTATCCATGAACAAAACATCAAGAAAATGATAGCTACCACAATCAAGTTTCCAATGATATGGATCTTATTTAGTATTCTCACATTGGGTGGAAGTATATACTTAGCATTTAGCCAACAAGAAATCGATTTGTATCCAAATGATGAACGAGCTATTTTATATATTGATTTTGAATCTGATTTAACTAATCCAATGTATACAACAGAGATGCTTCGTGATGATATCATCACAGTCATCAAAGAAAACACAGCACTTGAATCGTATGCATCAAGTATTGGAGGAGACTTACCACGTTTTCATTTTTCTAGTAAATTAATCAATGAATTACCATATGCAGGAAGACTATATGTCACGTACGATCTCGATGAAAAAGAATTACTAGACTACCAGAAAGAATTGGAATCTAGTCTATCAGAAATTGATGGGAACATTACCGTAAACACATTAGAACTATCCCCACCAATCGCACCGGTAAGAATGTTCTTACAAAGCGAGAATAAGACCAAACTAGATACCTTAACAACAACCCTATTCACAGAAATTCAAGATCAAGATTATGTTAAAACATCTTATGCAATTGAAAACATTCAATCATTAAAATATAGCATCACATATGACTTCGAAGCAATGGCAAGTGCCATGATTACCAAAGCAGAAATTGATTCTCTGATTGCAATCCATATCAATGGACTAGATTTAGAAATATTCCAATTTAATAACGAGACAATCAATGTAAACCTAGATTCAACCATTTCTAGTCATGAAGACCTAACTAATTTATCAATATCAAGTTCTGTCACTTCAATGAGTTATCCATTGTCTTCATTCATCACAATCAATGAAAAAATAGACTATGTTGTGATCAACCGACTCAATAATAAAAATGTCGTCATCTTAGATTTATATCCAAAAGATATCGATAACTTCGAACTAGAAAAAAACATTACAGAAATTGCAACAGACTATGATACTTCAAATGTGACAATCACATATGGAGGAGAAAATGAAATGTTCACTGAAATAAGTGGAGATTTAATCCGAGCAAGTATTATCGCAATCGTTTTAATCTTTATCATCATGTTTATTCAATTCAATAACTTTATTAAACCACTCATCATCTTCGTAACGATTCCACTAAGTTTTACAGGAAGTTTCCTATTCCTGTGGATATTCAACTCACCAATTACTGCTACCGCATTGGTTGGAATGGTATCTTTATTAGGGGTTACCGTTAATACCGGTATCTTACTGGTAGAATACATTACAAGACATCACAACAATGGTAGTGATGTCAGAGATGCTTGCATCGATTCTGTCTACTTACGTTTCAGACCAATCATGTTAACAAGTATTACTACAATCTTAGGACTGATTCCACTGTTGCTGACAGGAGGAAACTTCTTCCGTCCTCTCGCTATCACATTTATGGGAGGGCTTGTTACCTCAACACTCATTACAATATTCTTAGTACCTAGTGTCTATTACATGGTTTATTCAAAAAAGAAAACCACAAAAAAAGCCTCGCTATCTTAGCGAGGCTTTACACTTATAATTGGTTAAAAAGTAAATTCTATAAATCCATCTCATAATAGAAACAGTCTAGTCCCCATATATGAACTTGCTTTATTTCCTGATATCCTGTTTTCAATAAAACCTTTTGGCTAGCTATATTATCAACATGGGCTAATCCAATTAACTCTTCAATCCCTTGTTCCTTTGCTAACTGTTTAAAGTATAAAGAAGCCTCTGATGCGTACCCTTTTCCCCAAACTGATTCATTGAGAACATACATGATTTCCATCTGATCAAACTCTTTCACATATCCAATTCCACCATAGCCAATTACTTTGCTTTTACCTTGTTCAAGGATTGCAAATAATCTTGTGCCGTGTTCGTCATTGAATGTCCTGATAAAATGATTCAGCCATTTACTTACTACTTCTTTCGACTCTACAGTACCTCCAGGTATATATTCACAGACATTTGGATTACTCATAATTTCTTGTAGATCATCAAAATCGTCATAGTCAAATTTTCTGTATTCTAATCTCTTACTTTGCAAGTGACTTCACCACCCATTTAATACCTAGATATATAATTACTACAAAGGATAATCCGACAAATGCCCACTTTGCATTGGAAGAAACAATAAGTAGTCTAACTACAACATCACTACTTGAAGGAAACATTGCCATAAAAATTGTTGCCATTGTATTTTCTGCAAAATCAAATACCACTGCAAATACTGGAATCAAAAGCCATTTATACCCGATTGAATCTTTTGTTTTCTTTGCTAAAAAGCTTATCGCAATAAAATAAAAGAATGTATATACCATTGGCCACACTACATCAAATGTCCATCTTAATATAATGTATAATCTTCTACCTTCTTCACCAAAAGTTGAACGCACAGAGTAATACTCATTAATGTTCCATGTAAACAAGGTATCTGGTCCTGCCGGAAGTTCTTTTACTACTTCTGTCCAATAGGAAACGTAAGGCAATACAGTTGCCATAAATATTACAAATAAAACACTTGATATGATGAGTAATATGCCATTTGATTTATCGTATATTTTCTTCAATATTTTCATAGAATCACTTCCTTATGTCTAGTATACCATTCAATTTAAAAAAAGAGACCCAATTTTTTTCTAATATTTGTCTGCTTTCAATCCTCATTAAAATACCATCCTAGATTACAATTATTCTAGGATGGTATTTTATCGAAAGATTATTTCTTTAATTTTAACATCATCTAATGCTTGGACTTTTAAAATATTCTTTTCTCGATCGTTAATATAAATATATCCTTGATTAGTATATGTAATGATTTGATCATTTACTCTTATTTCCACTTTGGATTTATCTACATTTGGCAACAAGATACTTCCAACATAATTGATATCAGTGACATCGAATGTATACTTTACCCATTCATTCTTTTTAAGGTATACATACAACTCATCTTCACTAGATTGGTTTTCTCCTCCAAATTGTTTGAAGTTTGGAACTACAATTTTGTTTTCATTTGTTGCGATTCTAACGTTATCACTTTTTCTAAACGAAGACTCACATCTTTCAATTGTATAACTTGAAATTCCTTCTCCATAGAAATCAAAGCCAGTAGCGCTCATTGTAAAATGATTTTTTCTTTGTATATGATTCACTACATCTTGATTATATAAACATTGTTCAAAAGAGATGTTTTCAATCACTTTGTCCAATACTTGTTCAGTTTCTATTCGACTTAGATTACCAACTAAAAAATCAACCCAGTTCTTTGGTCTTTTGAATGATACAAGCGAATTCTTATTGTCTATTTTTTTGTAAGCCCAGAAGTTATAAGAGATGTTTAATTGATCATATAATTTAAACACAGAGGAATACCACTTGTTGTTGTTTTCTCCCCCTTCGCCCATAATCAGTGGGACTTGTAAGCTCTCTCTAAGATCCAAGTATTCTTGAATACTTTCTTTATCTGGGTTACTCCAATATTTATGGAATTGAAGTAGGATATTTTCATCCATTCGTTCTGTAAAGCAACTAAGGTCTGTAGACCAATGGAGTCCTTCCAATGTAATCATATGATACGGGTCTACCTCTCTTATGGTTTGAATTGCATCTTTATAAAGAGGTACTAACAAATCATTGTATTTGGATTGCCAATTGGGTAATGGTTCATTGAGCAAATCATACGCAGCTACATACTTATATTTTTTAAATCTAGTAGCAATGATTTTCCATGCATATAGGAATTGTGATCGATAAAGATCACTTTCAAACAATTCCGGAGAATTGTTTGAAGAATTATCTATATTTGTCCCAGTTTGTCCACCCGGTGCGGCGTGTAAATCAAGGATGACATACATCCCTATTTTTTCACAATAGGCAACAATATCTTCTAGTAACTCAAAATTGTATACTATTTGCTTTAAGTTCGTTTTTGTTTCACTTGCTATAAATAGGAATTGATAATCAATCGGGATTCGAATCGAATTGAATCCTTGGCTTTTAATATAATCAATATCCTGTTTTGTAAAGTATTGTTGTCGCCATTTTCTCATAAAGTCATTCATATACGATTTGCTTGTATGTTTTTCAATAAACTCTTCCAATCTTCTTGGTCTGTCTATCTCTTTGTAGCTACCGATCATATACCCTTCAATCAACAGCCAACCACCAATTCCGACACCTTGTAATGTAAAGGGCTTGCCAAATACATCTAGAATGTCTTTATCTTGTCTTTTAACATATGTATTTATCATGATTTAATCGCTCCATCTGAAACGCCTTTTACGATATATTTTTGCATAAATACATATACAATCATAATAGGTAGTAATGCCAATATCAAGATTGCTAATATTCTACTCCAATCACTACTATATTGTCCAAATAACATTTTTGTTGATAACAGCAATGTATAGTTATCTTTATTCGTTATCATTAACATTGGCAACAAGAAATCATTCCATATCCAAAGAGAGTTCAAGATAACGATTGTAGCCGTTATCGGCTTCAACATAGGGAAAACAATTTTAAAGAATAACTTAAATTCATTACACCCATCAATCATTGCGGCTTCTTCGATTTCTCTAGGAATATTCTTTGTAAATCCATGGTATAAGAAGATAGCCATAGGTGACCCGATTCCTACATAAATGATTGCCAATCCCCACAATGGACCTTGTACTCTTAAATCATGAGATACTTTCACAAGACCAATCATAATCGAATGAAAGGGAATCAACATAGATAAGACAAAAACACCAAATAAAATTGCACTTAATTTCGTTTTTGTTCTGGCTAATTTATACCCTGCTAATGAAGCAGCAAGAACAATTCCAGTCACACTTAGTGTTACCAAAAAGATTGTATTGAAGAGACTTTTTAGATAATTTGTTTTTGTGAATGCAGATATATAGTTATCAAATTGCCACTCTGTTGGCAAACTCAAAATATTCGTATATATTTCACCATTTGTTTTAAAAGAGTTTAGTAGAGCAAGTAAGATAGGAGATAAGGTAAATAAAGCAGCTAGAATCATCAAAATCGTAACAATCCCAATTCCTATATAATTCATCATTTTCTTATTCATTACATCTCCACCTCTTTTCGTTTCATGGCAAATAATTGTACTCCCGTAATCAGTAAAATAATAACAAATAAGATCACAGCTTTGGCACTAGCATATCCATATCTACTTTGCATTGCAAAAGCTTCCATAAAGATATTTAAAGAGACTACCTGAGTAGCTCTTCCCGGTCCTCCACCTGTCAATGCATACACTTGATCAAAGACTTTAAAAGAGGAAGATAATGATATAAAAATACCTATTGTGATTGAATTTAACATCAATGGTCTAATCACATTCCAAATAATTTGGAGTCTGTTTGCCCCATCAATCTTTGCAGCTTCAATCAATGTTCCTGGAATACTTTGTAATGCTGCAATATAAATAATCATCAAATATCCTACACTACCCCAAAGAGATAAAATTAGGATACTATAAAATGAGAAATTCGGATCACCAATCCAAGAATGGTCTAAAAACGCTACTCCATAATTATCTACCAAATAGGGAAAGACTCTTGAAAAGACAAACATCCAAATAAATCCACCAATTATCATACTAATCATATTGGGAAAGAAGAATATTGTACGTAAAATTTTTCTTCCTTTTGCCAAAGACTCAATCACTAGAGCTAAGGTAAAGGCAAGAACATTTTGAAGTATCACCATGTAAATCACATACTTTGATGTGAAAAGTATTGAGTTCTTAAAATTTTCATCTCCAAGCAATTCCCAATAATTACTAAACCCCACATAGTCGTATGTGGGGTTTAAGCCATTCCAATTTGTCAGACTGTACCAAAATCCACCTAAGGCTGGGTAAAGAACAAATGTGAAATATAGGAGGAATGCTGGAAGACAAAACACAAGTAAAGTTATGTTGTTTTTTTTCATGTATTTCACCTTCTATAAAAAGTTATTATTATTCAGCTATCGCACTAGCCCAAGCTGCATCGATCGCTGCGATTACTTCTTCTTTTGTTTTTGTTCCTGCATAATATTCTTGTAACATTGCTGCAGTTTCATCTGTCACACCATTTGGTAATCCTTGTTCTAAGTACGCTTTACCTAATGCTACATAACTCATTGCTTCATCGATCCATGAGAATGATTCATAATCATGAACAGTTGATAGTGGATTGAATTTCAATTCACTGAATAAATCACTTGAATGTTCTGCATCAAGGATAAAGTTAATTAATTTAATTGCAACATCTTTGTTTTCACTTGTTGGTGAAAGTCCTAAAGAAGTTGATGTACTTAAGTTAATCATTGTAGTTGCTTCATTATCTGTTACAGGTAATGGAGCAAGTCCAATATTCATATCAGGATTTACTTCTAAAATCCCACCAGACATCCATGGTCCTTGAACCCACATTGCTGCTTCACCATTCGCGAAGTCTGCAGATCCAGCTGCACCACCAGTTTCAAAGGCATTGTCTGTTCCGTTTGCTAAAATTAAATCAATAATATCAAATACTTCGTCGATATCTGCATATGATCCAGTACCTGCATTCATATTATCAATAAAATCAGTTTCTTCAGAGTTAATCATTCCACCTAATGCTAAGGCCATCATTAATTGAGGAATCCAAGATTCTTGGAAAGCCAATTCAAATGCTGTTTCACCATTTGCATTTAATGTATTAACAACAGTTTCCATTTCAGAAAGTGTCATAGGAGGTGTTAAGCTATATTCTTCAAACATATCTTTATTATATAGATATCCCCATGCTAAACTTTCTAATGGTAAGGCAACTACTTTACCATCATAGGTAACAGATTGTAATACACCTTCATATACTGTATCAACAAAGTCTGCATCACTTAAATCTTCAAGATATCCAGCTTCATAATAAGCAGGGATGTCTGCAATCGCATGTAATGTAAAGATATCTGGAGCGTCATTTGATGACAATCTCGCTTGTAGTAATTGTTGTGCAGTATCACTACTTGGCATTTCTAAATTGATTGTTACTTTGATGTTTTCTTCTTCTAGCATTTTCGCTTCAAATAATTCGAAGTAATCTTCAAATTGTTCTTGGAAACGAGGAAAACTCATAAATACATTTAATTCTACTTCGCGTACTTCTTCATCACCTGTGTTACAACCAGCTAAACTAAATACAACTGTAAGTGCAAGAAGTAATGCAATCATTTTTTTCATATTAAATCTCCTTTGTTTTTAACTACATTATAGTAACAAAGCGTTTTCATTTCATTGGATTATCTTGATGTGTATGTTGGATAATATTGATATTGGATGTTCTGTAATCAGATGGTGTCACTCCAACTTTCCTCTTAAATACGCGGTAAAAGTACTGTAAATCCAAATATCCTGACATAATACTAATTGTCTTAATACTTAACAATCCATTTCTCATTAACAATCTTTTTGCGTATTCAATTCTTTTTTCAATGATATAATTTTGCACACTTACCCCGACTTCTTTTTTGAAGATTCGACTCAAGTGTTCTTTGGATACATGGTATTTCTTTGCAATGTCAACAAGGTTGATTGTTTCATAAAAATGATTATCGATATATTTTTGAATATCTAAGATATCAATCTTCTCTTTTAATGTAATGTCTTTGATATGAACACAGATTTTCATGATCTCATATTTAAATTCATCAAACGTCATATCTTTTGATT
>CAYSZV010000004.1:91881-94218 GCA_964435595.1 uncultured Candidatus Izemoplasmatales bacterium
GTTGTAATCAATGACTTAAATAATAGATTTTTTAATTCATAATATGAGTTAAACTCATTTCTTAAATCTTCTCTTTTTAATATTTCTTCAATATGCTTATAACTGTGCGTTTCATTGATTCGATCAATTGCCGTTTTGATTGCTTTGGTTAAATCTTCTTTTACTACTGGCTTTAACAAGTAATCTACTGCCTTTGTTTTCAATGCTTCATGCAAATACTTATAGTCTTCATATCCACTCATAACAATCACTTCTGTTAGAATATCTTCTTCTCTAATATATCGTAACAATTCTGCCCCATCTATGATTGGCATTCTCATATCAGTTATCGTAAGTGCAAAATTCTTTTCTCCATATAACTTTATCGCTTCTTGTCCATTCGATGCTTCAACTATTTCTTCAACACCATATATACTCCAATCAACAATTTTCTTAATTAATTGTCGGCTCCACACTTCATCATCAACGATTAGCAATCTCATTTTATTCCCTCTTTTCTAGGTACTGTAATTATGACTTTTACACCCTTACCTTCTTCACTAGATAATTCTAGCCCGTATCGTTCTCCATATAATAGTTTTAGTCTTGCATCAATATTTACCAGTCCAATTCCACTAAAGTATTCTTCGTCTTTCATCTGTAAATAGTTTTCTCTACTACGGAATTGTAGGTTGATTTTTGATAGTTTATCTTTTGATAGACCTTTTCCATTGTCTTCAATAATGATTTGAGTATCTTCTGCAACGATTGAATATACTTTGATTTTCCATACTCCACCAATGTTTTTCAATCCATGTCGAAACGAATTTTCTAAGATTGGCTGCAGTGTAAATTTTGGAACATTGACATTCATTACTTCATCTAAGATATCGATATCAAATACTAAGGTTTCTCCAAATCGTAGTTTTTGAATACTCAAGTAATCTTGAATATGTGTTAGTTCTTCTTTTAATGTAGTGGACTCTTGGTTGATTCTCATTGAGTATCGCACTAGGTTACTCATTTTGATTGTTGCTTCATAGATATTTGTTGCATCAACACTCAAAGCCATTCCCCCAATTAATTGGAATGTATTGGCCAGAAAATGAGGATTGATTTGTGCTTGAAGAGCTTTTAATTGAGCGTTTTTACGATCAATCTCATTCTTATATTTTTCTTGAATCAAGACGTTTACTTCATTGATCATTTGATTGTAACTTTGACCCAAAACCTTGATTTCATCATAATCCTGTGTAGCTGGCTCTACATTAGAAAAACTAAATGCTTTCATATTTTCTATTAATCTTCTGATTGGTAAAGTGATTCGATTAGACAGTAATATTGAAAATAGAATCGCAGTAACAAGTGAGAAAAACACAATAATGAGTCCAGTTGATATCAAACTATTGTTTACATTTTGGATTTGTCTAGTCGCAACCGCTGATACCACATATAAATCTCTATTGGCTACTCTTTCAGCCCATACAGTATAGTCTTTTAATTCAGTGTTAATGCCGCTATTAGGAAAGGAATCTGAATTGCTAATCAACTCTTGTAATCCGATTAGTTCGATATCATTATTACGCAACAAGGTATGTTCCGATGTTCTTAGAAAATAGTTTGTATTATCTGAGAATATTTCATCTAATCCTTTAAACAAGGAGTCATCTAATCTTACAACGATTACTCCTTCAACAACTTGCGTTTCAAAATCATTGATTGTATGCATTACATATAAGTTGCTATCATTTTCAAAAAACACCATTCCCGTAGCTGTTGTATAATCCGAATACATATTATTATATCCTAAAATTCGATTGGAATATCCATTTTCATAATCTACTGATGCCACCTTAAATGAATTGACAGAGTATACTGATAATCGCGAAACAAGGTTCGCATTATCATACAAGGAATCTCTCAATACTTGTTCAACATTTGCTGTATTAAGACTTGGAGAATCAATATTCTCCAATAAGTTTTCTTCAATATGAAGATTATACACAACATTCATCAATTGTTCCTCGATTGATTCAAGATACTGCTTTGCCCATAATGCTTCTTTTGTATTGGCACTGATTTCTGTATCTATCGATTCACTACTTACAAAAACGAGCGAATAAAACAAAAAAGCAATTACTGGTATAACACTAATTGCTAACATATACAAAACTAGTCTCGATTTAATACTTTTCATATCAATCACCTCTCTTATAATATTAGAATAAGAATTCACAAGTGTCAACAAAAAATATCAATATAATCCAATTATAGAAAGATAGGTAAAACTTCTCTTACAAAATAAAAATAGAAACAAAATTCATGATACCTTGTGAATTGTAGTTTCTATTTTTTTAT
>CAYSZV010000005.1:0-27413 GCA_964435595.1 uncultured Candidatus Izemoplasmatales bacterium
GTAATGCTTATGGCAGTTATGCTTCCAAGTTTATCGTTCGCATCACAAATTTAAGCATTAAATGAAATCTTAAATAAATCTTAACTGGAAAATGACAGATTGACATAATTAATCATCAGTGGTATATTTTAGATAGAAGAAAAAGAGGAGGAATTCAAATGAAAAATAACAAAGGTGTAACTTTAGTAGAATTATTAATCGTTATCGTAGTAATGGGAATTATCGCTGCATTCGCTGTACCTTCTGTACAAACTATTATTAGCAATACTCGTAAAAGTTCTGTATATGCAGATGCATTAGCATTAGAACAAGCAGCTGATTTATATTGTGCAGATACATTGTGTGCTTCAACAGTAACTTTAGATTGGGGAACGCTTAAAGATTATGTTGAATTAAGTAATGATGCATATTATACATTAACTGATACAACAGATGTTGCTGCAAGATCAGATAATGGACCATGGGGAATCACTTTGGAAGTAGCTACAACAACTGGTGATTGGGAGTTTGATGCTGGGGCAACACCTAGTGCTCTAACAAGAGATACTTCAGTTCGCGCTGATACTAACTAAAATTTTTATAAAAATATAAAAGAGAGTGTTTGATACACTCTTTTTTTATATAAAAATTGAAGTGAGAGACAAATTTCATTGAATTTTGACCACTATTATTATAAAATGGAAATGGTGATAAATATGGAATGGATTATTGACGCAATTGTATACACTTATATATTCCTGATGGGTCTTTTTCTTGGTAGTTTTTATAATGTTGTTGGGATCCGCATACCAGAGAAGAGATCTTTGTGGGGGAGAAGTGAATGCCCTAACTGTGGGCATAAATTAGGATGGCTAGAATTATTTCCGATTCTTGGCTATATTGCCATTAAGGGGAAATGTAGAGAATGCAAGGGACAGGTATCTATTAAATATCCTTTGATGGAGTTATTAACAGCTTCAATATTTTTACTATCATATATCTTTTTTAGTGAAAATATGGTAGAATATAGTTTGATAGTATTATTCGTTTCTTTGATGACAATCGTGACTGTAAGTGATTCATATTACAAGATTGTTCCAGACATCATTTTAATCATCTTTTTCCTACCTATTCTTATATTAAGAATATGGAGTGGATACATGCCTTGGTATGAAGGTGTTATTGGTGGAGTTGCAGCTTTTATATTTTTATATTTAATTATGCTTTATGGAAAGAAACGTTTTGGACAGGATGCATTAGGTGGAGGAGATATCAAGTTATATATTCTAATTGGGTTATTTTTAGGGTATCAATTGGTTTTTCTCAGTTTAATTTTCGCTGCATTGACTGGTATGATTGTTAGTGCCATTAAGAAGCAAAAAGAAGGCGAGCATATTGCATTTGTTCCGTATATCTATTTTGGAAGTATGATAGCATATTATTTTGGATATCAAATATTAGATTTATATAATTCACTATTTTAGGGGAAGAGGTGAAATAAATGGCAAGAGTTTCAGTAAATGTCTATTTTACAGATTCTGAATTTAGTTTCATTGAAAAGTCAGACGGGTACAATATGAAGAAATTGAAGTATTCTTCAGTTAAATTGCCACCAGGGACAATCGAAAATGGAATTATCTACAGAGAAGAAAAACTGATTAAGATCATTAAAGATACCTTTAAGTTATTTAAGATCAAATCAAGAAGAGTTAACCTAGTAGTACATGAGGAACTATTCACATTTAGAAAGATTGAGGTTCCAATTATCTATAAGCCAACTGAAATTGGCGATTATATTGAATCACAAATTGGTAAAACAATTATGATTCCTTTTGATGAGATGAAAATGGATTACATTATTCATAGAAAAAGTGAGGATGCATACGAAGTAATTATGTTCTATGCACCAAAACAAGAATTAAAAGCTTATGTGAACCTATTCTTCCAATTGAATATGCAAGTTGTAAGAACAGATATTCCACCACTTGCATTACATAGATTGTATTATTACCGTAAATATGATGATATGAATGTTCACTTTGAAACTGACATTATGTTTTTAGGAGTATTTGATGATTCTTATTCAATGTATATATTTGATGAGGAAATCCCAATTTTCTCTCTTGTACAAAACATAAACGTTGCTGATTTAGAAGGTGAGAAATATCTTGAATTACTCGATTCTGAAGTTGCAAAAATTGCGAATTATTATAAATTCAATATGTACTCAGGAGATCGTCAAATAGAAAAATTAGTATTATTTAATTTAACCACGAAATTTACCAACGAAGAAGTACAAGCATTCTTCTATGAAGAAGGATCACTCATTAAAGTTGACGTATTCAATATGAAATCGATCAGTAAGATTGTTGATACGTTAATTGACAAGGAATGTTATATTCCACTTGCGGCAAGCTTAGTTCAACCGAAAGGATTCTGGTAATATGGCTAAGGACTTTGTATACGAGAAGGGTGTAAATAGCGTTGGTGATTTTATATATGTAGATTTATTACCTCAAACTAGGAGAGGTAGACAGTTTAATTCAAATGTAATATTAGCATTATTGTTTGCATTGGTTTTATTATTTGTGCTTGTATTTTGGCCATATAGAACTCTTACAACTCAATTTGAAGGATTAAACGATTTGAACAATGATTTACAAAATGAATTGAATTTGACACAAGAAGAATTCAATGGATATAATATCGATTTAGAATTGGTTGAATATGAAGGTCGAATACAAGACCTTACAAATTATCGTGTTGACTTTAACTATTTACTTGATGATGTTGAATTACAAGTAACAAATGATGTAATTGATGGAAGGATTACCTTTATTAGTTATTCTGCTGAGAGAGAGGTATTGGAGGTTACCGTTGTATTAACCGAAAAAATCAACTTCAATATCTTAGATTCTATGTTTGAAGGACTTGATTGGGTCATGCACAGTACTTCCCCTACTGATGCTCAACGTATCGGAGACACTGTTGAATGGGAAAAAACATTCATATTGGAGGTGAATCTCGATGCTGAGTAGAAGAACAAGTAATTTGATTTTCTATGCTGTTATTTTAGCTATAACTTTAGTGGTTGCAGTGACTAGATTATTAATTGTTGGTGCAATCAATAACAAAATAGATGATACAGTTATTAGCAATAGAACATTGCAATCTAGAATTGAAACACTTGAACAAGCAGTACAAGAACACAAAGATACAGCATCTGATCATTTGTATCAATTATATGACAAAGTACCTCAAGAATTTAATCAAGAAGAGTTAGGGTATTATACGGAAGCACAATTAGAATTGATTGGAATCACAGATGATTTTGATGTTAGAAGAACCGTGAACATTTCTGATGAAGTGGAGATTAGTCACACAAGTTCATTTAGTGGCCTAGAAGAACAATTCAAAATTGTTGAGGTTTATGTTTATTTTGAAACTCAGAACTTATTAGTGGTGGATGATTTTATTGATAAATTATACTCTAGTGAACAAATATTTGTGGTAAGTGAAATCGAGTTTTCAAATTACACAAGTGGTCAAAATGTTGGGGTAAACATTACGTTCTTAGCATTTTATGAACTAGAAACACCAACTGAATAAAAAAAATAAAGAAGCGTGCAATTATGCAAGCTTCTTTTTATTATCTATAAAATTGTGAATTTCCTTTATTAACTCATCATACATATCTTTTTCGTGTACTTTTTTTACAACTTCTCCATTGACGAAAATGAGACCACCGTTGCGCCCGCCAGCAATTCCGACGTCTGCAGCTTTAGCTTCACCTGGGCCATTAACGGCACAACCCATTACAGCAACAGTTATTTCATCTTCAATTGTTTCTAAGTACTCTTCAACACGTTCCAATAAAGGGAACATATTATATTGTAGTCGTCCGCATGTTGGGCAACTAACAATTTTTGGCTTATCATATAAATCGAGAGCACTTAGTAGTTCTTTTGCAACTTTTACTTCTTCAACAGGATCTGTACTTAAACTTACTCGGATTGTATTACCCAATCCTTGATATAATAAGATTCCAAGTCCAATTGATGATTTAATTGTTCCAGTGAACTTTGTTCCACTTTCAGTAATTCCAATGTGAAGAGGATACGAATACAATTCTGCGGCCATTTTATATGCTTCTACAGCCTTATGGATATCACTTGATTTCAAAGAGATAACAATATCATAAAAATCAAACTTTTCTAACAAATCAACATGATATTTCAAAGAAGCAATCATTCCTTCAGCTGTAACTCCATATTGCTCTTGGATATGCTTTTCTAAACTACCACCATTGATACCAATCCGAATTGGAATATTCTTTTCCTTACAAGCATCAACAACTTTTTTGATACGGTCTTCACTACCAATATTCCCTGGATTAATTCTTATTTTATCAATCCCAGATTCAATTGCTTGAAGTGCCAAACGATAGTCAAAATGTATATCTGCTACAAGGGGGATATTGATTTCTTTTTTGATCTCTTTAATTGCAATTGCATCTTCCATATCAAAAACAGCAAGTCTTACGATTTCAGCTCCAGCAGTAGCTAATTCTTTGATTTGAGCTATTGATTCTTCTATATCTTTCGCCTTTTTTGTAGTCATTGTTTGGATTACAACTTTGTCGTTATTTCCAATTTGAATGTCTTTCACAAAAATAGGTCTTGTTTCTGTTCTTTTAAACATATTATCACCATTTTTATTATACCTTATATAGGTAAAAAAATATATAAATGTGTTGCTTTTTCTAAAAAAGTTTGGTATATTATAAAAGACTTTAGTGAGGAGGAATATTATGAGAGTACAATTTACAATGAGATGCACTGAATGTAAAAGTGAGAACTATAGAATGAACAAAAACAAAAAGTTACATCCGGAGAGATTAGAAACAAAAAAATTCTGTCCTAAATGTCGTCAACAAACAGTTCACAAAGAGAAAAAATAAACAAAAACTTCTGTCTAGAAGTTTTTTTAAATTGAGGTGACAGTATGAAACTAGTTGTAGGAGTAGATGTTGGTGGGACTACTTGTAAAATTGGAGTTTTTGATACAGAAGGAAATCTCCAAAAAAAATGGGAACTTTTTACTAACAAAAAAGACAATGGGGAACACGTAATGTCTGACATCTATAAATCGTTGCTACAAAAAAAAGTAAATCTTGATGATGTTCTAGGATATGGATTTGGAGTTCCTGGTCCTGTTGTAAACGGAACTGTTTTGAGAGCAGTAAATATAGGATGGCCAGAAAAAGATTTGGCTCTTGAATTTTCACAACTTGTTGGAAATAGCAATGTACATGTTGGAAATGATGCAAATGTAGCAGCTTTAGGAGAGTCGTTCAAAGGTGCGGCAAAAGGTAAAAAAGATATCGCTATGATCACATTGGGAACTGGAATCGGTGGTGGAATCATTGTTGATGGACATCGTATTGATGGTGTATTTGGTGCTGGTGGAGAGATTGGCCATATAGTTTGTCATTCTGATCATCCAAGAGAATGTAACTGTGGATCGATTGGATGTCTTGAAACGATTGCAAGCGCAACAGGTATAAAAAAGGAATTCAAATATTTATTAAAACACACCGATTTAAAAACAAACATAAAGGATGTTTCAAGACCATCTGCCAAGAAGATTTTTGCAGCTGCTGAGAATGGTGATGAACTTAGTAACGCCGTAATTGATGAAGTTGCTAGAGTGCTTGGATATGCTTGCCATATCATAAGTCTTATGACCAATCCTGAAGTGATTGTATTTGGTGGTGGAGTGTCAAGAGCAGGAGAGTTTTTGTTTGAAAAAGTACGAACCGAGTTTAAAAAATACAAATTTCATGCTGCACAATATACAAAAATTGTTGGGGCTGAGTTAGGGAATGATGCAGGAATGTATGGAGCTGCATATATGGTAACAAATGCTTAAAACATTTATAAGTGATTTTACTGAAAATACGTACTTAATTTCAGAAAAAAAGGAAACAATTATCATTGATCCAGGTGTGAAATTTAATGAATTATCAGATTACGTTTCTGAAAACGACTTGCATGTTAAAGCTATATTACTTACACACGGACATGTAGATCATATTTTCACTTTAAATGAATGTGTAGATGCCTTTGATTGTCCAGTTTATATTCACGAAAATGAACGTGATTTCTTGTTTGATCCAAATTTAAATTTATCATCTACCATTTATAAAAAAATTGTATTACAAAATAAAAGCAAAGTAGTAACATATAAAGATAAAGATATGATTGAACTGCCTTATAATAATTTAAAGGTTATATATACTCCAGGACATACAAGAGGTTCAAGTTGTTTTCTGTATAAACATTTCTTGTTTAGTGGAGATACAATCTTTAGTGATGGTGTAGGACGAACAGACCTTCCTACAGGATCACAAAAGAAATTAACAGATAGTATTAATATGATATTAAACAAATTGAAGGATAATACAGTGATTTATCCGGGACACGGAACCTTCACAACGGTCGCAACACAAAAGGATTCGTGCTACTTATATCGTAAATAACAGCCTTTTATGGCTGTTTTTTTATTATTTAGCACTCTTTTCTTGACACTGCTAAAAGCATAGTATATAATAGTGTTGGCATTCAAGTTCAGAGAGTGCTAATGGAGGTGAGTTTATGCTTACACAACGCCAAGAAATTGTATTGAAATTAATTGTAGAAGAATACATTAAAACAGCTGAACCTGTCGGTAGTAGAACGTTATCGAAATTACTAGATTTTAGTCCAGCAACAATACGAAATGAAATGGCAGATCTTGAGGATCTCGGCTTTTTAGAGAAAACACATACATCAAGTGGTCGTGTACCAAGTGATCAAGGATATCATTATTATATAGAGCAACTATTAGGTGAAAGTGTTTCGGATGGCCAAGGTTATGAATTTATTGATGAAATTTTTACTCAAGATAATGTAAAAAGAGACGAAACAATCAGACAAGCAATGAACTTATTGTCAACACTTACAAACTATACTACGATTGCATTGGGACCTAATGCATATGGTAGCAAAGTGAAGAAGATTGAACTTGTACCATTGTATGAAAATATATGTATCTTATTGGTCATTACGAATATGGGACACATAGAAAGCAAACAAATTGCTATTCCTAACAACACAGATTTGGATGAAATGAAGAGAGTTATTGAAATATTTAATGATATATTATTTGATTGTCCAATTTCTAAAGTTAGTGAAAAACTTCATTATGAGATAAATTCAGACAAGATCAAGGAAATTATGATTTATAATCAAACTATTATTGATACGTTCTTGGAAGCTTTTACGAAATTTACTCAAAGTAAGTATTATTTAACTGGACAAAATAACATGTTGTATCAACCTGAATTCAAAAGTGTTGAACGGGTAAGAGAACTATTATCTTATTTTGAAAAGAATGAAATATTCCAACTTGTTGAAAATGTTGAGAATAAAGGTCTCACTGTGAAGATTGGTAAAGAAAACGCTGTGTCTGCAATGAGAGACTGTACTGTTATTACAGTACCGTATCATATCAATAATAATAAAAGTGGGGCTATCGCAATTGTAGGCCCGACTAGAATGGAGTACCAAAAGGTTATTCCGTTAATAAAATATCTCGCAGCTAAGATGACGAAACTATATAAGGAGTAACGTAAATGGCAAAGAAAAAAGAAGAAAAAGTAGATGTAACAACAAAAGAAGAGGATGTTGTGGTAGAGGAAGTAATGCCTACCACAGATGAAATCATTGAAGAGTTACAAAATGAAATTAAAGTATTAAAAAATGATGTATTAAAAGAACATGCAAACTTAGAGAACATTCGAAAGCGTTTGGAAAAAGAACGAATCACAGAAAGAAAGTATGCTGCATTACCAGTTGTCAAGCAAATCTTAACACCATTAGATAATTTTGATTTGGCATTAAAACATGTAGTTGATAATGAAGCAGTGCAACAGTTTGCACAAGGATTTGAAATGATTAAAACTCAATTCATCAAAGCACTAGAAGCTCAAGGTGTTAGTGAAATTGAGGCTTTAAATGAAAAATTCGATCCAAACTTCCATCAGGCAATCATGACTGAAAAACTAGATGGGATTGAACCAAACATAGTAATTGATGTATTACAAAAAGGTTATATGTTTAAAGATAGAATATTGAGACCAGCAATGGTAAAAATAAGTGAATAGGAGTGAATTAAAATGGGAAAAATTATTGGAATCGATTTAGGAACAACAAACTCTTGCGTTGCTGTAATGGAAGGGTCAGAAGCGAAAGTTATTGCAAATGCTGAAGGATTAAGAACAACCGCTTCAGTAGTAGCGTTTAAAGACGGAGAAATTCAAGTAGGTGAAGTGGCTAAAAGACAGGTAATTACTAATCCTGATACTGTTTCATCAATTAAAAGACATATGGGAACTTCTCATAAAGTTAAAGTAAACGGGAAAGAGTATACACCTCAAGAAATCAGTGCAATGATTCTTCAAAATTTGAAGAAAACTGCAGAAGATTATTTGGGAACAACAGTTACAGAAGCTGTAATCACAGTACCTGCATACTTTAATGATGCAGAACGCCAGGCAACAAAAGATGCTGGTAGAATTGCTGGGTTGGATGTAAAAAGAATTATCAATGAGCCTACTGCAGCAGCATTAGCATATGGTATTGATAAAACAGATAAAACACAAACAGTACTTGTATATGATTTAGGAGGAGGAACATTTGATGTTTCTATTCTAGAACTTGCAGATGGTACTTTTGAGGTAATTTCTACATCTGGAAACAACCGTTTGGGTGGAGATGATTTTGATCAAAAAATTATCGATTGGCTTGTAGCTGATTTCAAAAAAGAAACTAGTGTAGATTTAAGTGTAGATAAAATGGCAGTGCAACGTTTAAAAGATGCAGCTGAAAAAGCGAAAAAAGATCTAAGTGGAATCACAAGTGCGCACATTAGCTTGCCTTTCATTAGTGTTGGCCCTGCTGGACCAGTCCATCTAGATAAAACATTATCAAGAGCAAAATTTAATGAACTTACAGCTTCATTGGTTGAAAACACAATGGGTCCTGTAAGACGTGCATTAAAAGATGCTGGAATGACGAAAAACGATATTCATCAAGTATTATTGGTTGGTGGATCAACTCGTATTCCTGCAGTACAAGATGCAATCAAACGTGAATTAAGTAAAGAACCAAATAAAGGTGTTAACCCTGATGAAGTTGTAGCTATGGGTGCAGCAATTCAAGGTGGAGTATTAGCAGGAGACGTTAAAGATGTATTATTATTAGACGTTACACCACTATCTTTAGGAATTGAAACACTAGGTGGAGTTATGACAAAATTAATTGAACGTAACACTACAATTCCAACATCAAAATCTCAAGTATTTTCTACAGCTGCCGATAACCAACCAGCAGTAGATTTACATGTATTACAAGGTGAACGTCCAATGGCAAATCAAAACAAAACATTAGGACGCTTCCAATTAACTGATATACCACCAGCACCAAGAGGAATACCTCAAATTGAAGTATCATTTGATATTGATGCCAATGGTATCGTGAATGTAAAAGCAAAAGACTTAGGAACTAGTAAAGAACAATCTATTACAATCCAAGGAAATACAGGACTTTCTGATGCTGATATTGATAGAATGGTAAAAGAGGCAGAAGAAAACGCAGAAGCAGATGCAAAATTAAAAGAAGCTGCAGATGTACGTAATAATGCTGATCAATTAGTATTCCAAGCAGAAAAAGCAATTACTGATTTGGGAGAACAAATCACTGACGAAGAAAAAGAAAATACACAAAGTAAAATCGATGACCTGAAAGAAGCGTTAAAAGGGGAAGATTTAGAGGATATTAAAGCAAAAACAGAAGCTTTAAATGAAGTAGCTCAAGCTTTGGCAACGAAAGCATACCAACAAGCACAACAAGAACAAGAAGGTCAAGAAGAAGATACAACAGCGAATGGTACAACAGATGATGGTGTAGTTGATGCTGAATTTGAAGAAGTAGACTAATATGGAATAGAAGCAGAATGAATTTTCTGCTTCTTCCCCATTTTCAAAATGAGGTGAAAGCATGAGCAAGAGAGATTACTACGAAGTCTTAGGTGTGCCTAAGAATGCAGACGATGCGACAATAAAATCAGCATACAGAAAACTTGCTAAACAGTATCATCCAGACGTTTCACAAGAAGAAAACGCAGAGGCAAAGTTTAAAGAAGTTCAAGAAGCTTACGAAGTTCTGAGTGATGGTTCAAAACGTCAACAATATGATACTTTTGGACATCAGGCTAATAATGGTCAAGGATTTACAAGCTCTGGATTCGACTTTGATATTAATGATATTTTTAGCAGCTTTTTTGGTGGTGGAAGTAGTCGTACTTCTCAAACAAAGGCACGTAAGGGACAAGATATCCAAAGAAGAATGAATGTTGCTTTTGAAGAAGCAATTTTTGGTGCGAAAAAGAAAATTAAAGTTACTGCACATGATGAATGTACATCTTGCCACGGGACAGGAGCATATTCTAAGAATGATATGAGAACGTGTTCTCAATGTAAAGGAAGTGGATCTGTTGTTGTAGAACAACAATCGATTTTTGGTAGAACTAGAACACAACAATCATGTCCTACATGTAATGGTACTGGAAAAGAAATCACTAGAAAATGTGGAGTATGTCACGGTGAAGGAACAGTAAGTAGAGAGAAAGATATCGAAGTTACTGTACCTAAAGGTATAGATACTGGTCAACAAATTAGACTTGAAGGTTACGGCCGCAAGGGATTCAATGGAGGTCCTGCTGGTGACTTGTATATTTTGTTTGAAGTTAGACCAAATCCACTTTATGAACGTCATGGTGATGACCTTGTACTTGAACTTCCAATTACTTTTGTACAAGCTGCTTTAGGTGATTCTGTTAAAGTTCCAACACCACATGGTGATGTGAAATTAAAAGTTCCACCTGGTACACAAAGCACAACAACATTCCGTCTACGAGGAAAAGGAGCACCAAATGTTCGTTCTAAACGTATGGGAGATTTACATGTTGTTGTAAATGTTGTTACACCAGAAGCATTATCTAGACAGCAAATTAAGTTGTTTGAACAACTTGGTAAAACGGATTTAACAAAATCTTCAAATATTTGGACAAAGTATAAAAAAGCAATGAAAAAGGGGTAATTTTACCCTTTTCATTTTCAATATGATATAATTTAAGTAGGTGATTATATGCAACGTTATTTTATAAAAACTATGAATGTTAAAGAAAACACAGCAAGTATTGTAGGTGCTGATTTTCATCATATAAAAAATGTGATGAGGTCAAAGCAAGGTGATAATTTGATTGTGTGTCAAGATGGAGTGTGTTACATCGCTACAATCAATGAAATTACTGCTGAAGCTGTTTTGTGTTCATTGCAGAAGGAAATACCTTCCGACTCTAAAGAGTACACTGTAACGATAGCTCAGGGCTTAATTAGAAGAGAACGATTTGAATATATGCTTCAAAAATCAACTGAACTTGGTGTTGATAAGATCATCCCAATGATGTCACAGTATTCGATTATTAAAGTGGATTCTCAAAAAGGGATTGCAAAAGTCGATCGTTGGAACAAAATTACCAAAGAAGCAAGTGAACAGTCCCATAGAAACATACAAAGTATTGTTACACAAATTCAAGATATACGTTCCATACAATATAATCAATTTGATTTGGTTCTTGTAGCATATGAAAAAGAAAATATGTCCCATACTCTGAAACAAATCTTACAAGATAAGTTTAAAAATATTCTTGTTTTGATTGGTCCTGAAGGTGGATTATCAGAAGTTGAAATCCAATTTTTAAGTGGCTATAGCAATGTCGAATTTGTTGGACTCGGACAAAGAATTTTACGAAGTGAAACAGCTTCAAGTTATATCTTGAGTGTTTTGAATTATCAATACGAGATGAAATTATGAAAATTGCATTTTATACCTTAGGTTGCAAAGTAAATACATATGAAACAGAAAGTGTATGGGAGCAATTTAAAGAAGAAGGATATGAACGAGTTGATTACAAAGAGTTTGCCGATGTATATGTTATTAACACTTGTACTGTAACAAATAATGGTGATGTTAAAAGCCGTAAAGCAATTAGACAGTTGATTAAAAAGAATCCCGAAGCAGTTATAGCAGTAATGGGTTGTTACTCACAAATGAGTCCAGATGATATTCTTAAAATAGAAGGCGTAGATGTTGTGATTGGAACAAAACATCGTGAAAAATTGCCACATTTGGTTAAAGATTTTTTGCGTCAAAGACAACAAATCAATAGTGTAACTGATGTATCAAGATATAGAGTGTTTGATGAAGTAAATGTAACAAATTTCACTGAAAACACTAGAGCATTCTTGAAAATACAAGATGGATGTAATAATTTTTGTAGTTACTGTATTATTCCATTCGCCAGAGGTCCGGTTCGTTCTAGATCAAAGGAAAGCATTTTAGAAGAAGCGAATCATTTGGTACAAAACGGATATCATGAAATTGTTTTAACAGGTATTCATACAGGGGGATACGGACAGGATTTACAGCAGTACTCCTTTTACGATTTATTATTAGACTTATCTAAAGTTGAAGGATTAAAACGAATTCGTATCTCATCAATAGAAATCAATGAGTTAACTGAAGATATTATTACATTATTATCATCTAACTCCATATTTGCTAAACATCTACACATACCGTTACAATCTGGTAGTGATGATGTCTTAAAACGAATGAGAAGGAAATATACCAAAGCCGAATTTAAGAGTCATATAGATTGGATTCGATCATTGATTCCAAATATTGCAATAACGACAGATGTAATCGTTGGATTCCCTGGAGAGACAGAAGAAATGTTTGATGAAATGAAAGCTTTTATTAAAGAAATTGGTTTTTCAGAATTGCACGTATTTCCATATTCAAAAAGAAGCGGTACTAAAGCATCTGAAATGATAGATCAAATCAACGGAGTTGTGAAATCAATGCGAGTGAACGCATTATTGGAATTAAATGAAAAACTAGCAAATCAATATATCCAACAGAATATCAATAGACCATTATCCGTTTTGTTCGAAAAGTCTGACGAAGTATTCACCTATGGACATTCTGATACCTATATTTATATCAAAGTAGCCAAGGATGTATCCTTACATAATCATATACACGATGTGACGATTCAATCAACAAAATACAAGAACACATTTTGCAAAATAAAAGAAGCCTAATTAAAAGTAGGCTTCTATTTTATTTGATATCCAATTGATACTTCATGTTCTGGAATGTAAACATCATATTCCTGACGATTCATTATAGCTTCAGGTAGATTGTGTAAGAAGTGGATCAATTGATCCAAGCACTCAAATTTATTTGTTAGATTGATAAAATCTTTTGTAGTTTTTCCCATTCGAATTTTCAGCATTTTCTTGTGGCCATTTGAAATGAAAATAACTAATTTCTTTTTGCTATTCTTCCCTTTCTTGCCATGAGAAAAATTGACTATTGCAGGTAATTCTTCCTCTTTATATTGGAAAAATTTATCTACTCTGCTTTTGGCATTTCCTTTTAGTTTTCTATATGTGTTTGATCCACGTCTGCGCTTTGTCGCAGTAAATTCAACCAATTCTGGCCCATTAAATTTTTTGCGTCTTAGTTTATTCGCTTTCGTAATATAACTTTTTGCACCTGCAGCAATCCTAATCTTGTTAACTGTCCGAATAACAACAAGGACTATAATAAAGGCTATTACTAAGAAGACAGGGTTATTGATTTGTTGTAAAAATTCATCAAAACTCACGTTACCACTCCTTTTGTATTATTATTATAATACCATATTAAAGCCATTATGTGAAAATTTTGTGATTAAAAAAATACTTTCTTTAAAAAACTTGCTTTTTAATGTTTAATTTGCTATCATAAGTTAGGTTATTACAGAGTGAGAGGAGGGATCCTATGCCAAAGACTGTTGTTAAAGAAAATGAATCTATAGAAGACGCTTTAAGAAGATTTAAGCGTGATGTTTCACGTTCAGGTACCCTTGCCGAAGCTCGTAAGAGAGAGTATTACTTGAAACCAAGCGTATCAAAGAAATTGAAACAAAAGTTAAACAAAAGAAAAGGCAAATAATAAATAACGGCTTATGCCGTTATTTTTTTCCCCTAAAATAGGCGACTTATGGTATAATATACGTATCTAAAGGATGGGAGAATGATAGTTTGATAGATTTGACAAAATTAGATGTTAAATTTCACAATTTGGATCATTTTAGAGCAATTGTGGGGCTTAATGACAAGAATCTTAACGTTCTAAATTCGCTATTTAATACTAGCATCTTTACCAAAGGTGAAGACATTTTTATTAATGCAAAAGATCAAGACAAAGCATATATCTTATCTAAGATTTTTTCAGTTCTTATTAAAATAGTTGAAAACAATATCTCTATTAATGAAAGAGATATTATTTACATCTCAAAACTATCAGAAGAATTGGATGACACAGAAATCATTAATATCTATGTTGATCGCATTCTAATAACAAAAACGTATAATGGAAAGCCGATTTATGCGAAAACACTAAATCAAAAGCATTATATTAAGGCTATAGATTCAAATGATTTAGTATTTGGAATTGGTCCTGCTGGGACGGGAAAAACATATGTTGCAGTGATTAATGCTGTTGCAAAAATGAAACAAGGATTAGTTAAGAAAATTATTTTAACTAGACCTGCTGTTGAAGCGGGAGAGAGTTTGGGATTTTTACCAGGTGATCTTAAAGAAAAGGTAGATCCTTATTTAAGACCCCTATACGATGCCTTAGATGAAATTCTTGGTAATAAACAGACCGAGGATTTAATTGAAAAGGGTGTTATAGAAATAGCACCATTGGCTTACATGCGTGGTCGTACACTAGAAAATGCATATGTTATTTTAGATGAAGCACAAAATACTACAATCAATCAAATGAAGTTATTTTTAACTCGTTTGGGGTTCAACTCAAAGATGGTAGTGACTGGTGATATCACTCAAATCGATTTAAAAGATAAGAATAATTCTGGCCTGATTCAAGCAAGTGAATTACTAAGAGGAATTAATGGCATTTCTATTATTCATTTTGAAAAAGTAGATGTTATAAGACATCCATTGGTACAAAAAGTATTAGCGAGGTATGAAGATCATGAGAATAAATATCGTAAACTATTTTGATGATAAAGTATATGATACAGTCATCAATCATGTTATATCAACAGCTCTCAATTTTTTGCAATTACAAAATAAAGAGATTAATATTATTCTTGTAGATAACAAGCAAATACAAGACTTAAATAAACAATATAGAGATAAGGACTTTCCGACGGATGTGCTAACTTTTCCTGATGGAAATTACAATAATTTAGGAGACATATTCGTAAGTATTCAAAAATGTGAAGAACAATGTATTGAGTACGAGCATTCTTTTGATAGAGAACTTGGTTTCTTAGTTGTTCATGGGTTATTACATACACTTGGATATGATCATCAAACGAAAGAACAAGAAGATGAAATGACATCCGTACAAGAAAAAATATTGCGTAAAGCAAAATTATATAGGTAGGTAAAAAAATGAAAGATTTATATAAAATAGCAAAAGAAACATTACCAAACTCATACTCTGAGTATTCTAAGTTTAAAGTAGCTGCAGTTCTGAGATTGAAAGATGGAACTACTATATCAGGTGTGAATGTTGAAAATGCATCATTTGGATTAACGAATTGTGCAGAGCGAACAGCATTGTTTACTGCATACTCACAAGGGTACAGGAAAGATGATATTGTTGAAGTATTATTAACAACAGAACAAGATGCTTTTATCTCTCCGTGTGGTGCTTGTAGACAAGTTTTAAGAGAACTTGTGAATGAAGATGTAGACATTCATATTACCAATAATAAAGGTGAAGTAAAAACAGTGAAAAATGTTGAATTATTACCATTTGCTTTTACTGAAAAAGATTTATAATGTTTAAGTCTGGATTTGTAACAGTAATAGGTCGTCCGAATGCAGGTAAAAGTACATTCGTAAATACAGTCTTAGGACAAAAAATTGCAATTACTTCTGATAAGCCACAGACAACAAGAAACAATATTTCTGGTATCCATACAACAGAAGAATCACAAATCATATTTATTGATACACCTGGAATACACAAACCACATCATAAACTTGGAGAATATATGACAAAAGAAGCAATCAACACTTTGAAAAGTGTTGATTTAATCATGTTTATGGTTGATTGTACAAAGAAGTTTGGAAAAGGTGACCAGTTTATCATAGAAGAACTAAAGAAAGTTAGAATTCCAGTGTTCTTGATTTTGAACAAAGCAGATTTAGTAGAAGACATTGTAAAACTAAAAGAAAACATTGATCAATATAAGAACGTTTTTCAATTTAAAGGTATATTTAGTATATCAGCCTTACGAGGTGATAATATTGATATGTTATTAAAAGATATTGCGAATGAACTAGAAGAAGGACCAAAGTATTATCCAGATGATCAAGTTACAGATCATCCTGAAAAGTTTATTATTAGTGAGCTTATTAGAGAAAAAGTATTACAATTGACCAAAGAAGAGATACCACATAGTGTTATGTGTTTAATTGATTATATGAAGTATGACGAGGTAAATCCGAAATTACTAAATATTCATGCTTCAATTGTAGTGGAACGACCAAGCCAAAAAGGAATTATTATTGGTAAAGGTGGAAAAATGATTAAGGAAATTGGGACACTTGCAAGAAAAGATATTTTATACCTATTGGGTACTAAAGTATACTTAGATTTACATTGCAAAGTTGAGAAGGATTGGAGAAATAAAGAGTTACACTTAAGAAACTTTGGGTATACAGAAGAAATGTAGGTGAAATGATGGAAAGAGTAGAAGGAATTGTATGTCGTGTTCTTGACTACAAAGATTCTTCAAAGATCCTGTATTTATATACTAAATCTGGACAAAAGAATATCATTGCTAGAGGTGTAAAAAAACTATCTAGTTTAAACAGAAACTTGTCTCAAGTGGGAAATATAATTTCTTTTGTTGATTCAAACAAAGAACTAGACACCTTAAGAGATGGTGAATTAATTGACGATTTTGAATCAATTCACTTTGATTTAGAAGCTTTTACATATCTAAGTCATATGTTGGAATTGACATATTCTGTTATTGATCAAGAAAACAATCATCAAAAAATGTATCATTTTTTAAAAAGACTAATGAAATTAATGAATGAAGGTACGAATCCTGAAATTCTAACAATAATATTTGAGCTAAAGTTATTACATTTTCTTGGATATGGTTTGAATTTCAAGGGGTGTACACAATGCGATAGTCGCGATTTGGTCTTTAGTGTTTCAGATGGTGGGCTAATTTGCAATCGCCACATGATGCCTTCAAGTGCTACTTTTGACGAGGAAATATATACAAAAATCAAAGCGTTTTACTTTATGGATATTGATAAATTCTACGATATTGAACTGAGTCAAAATGAGCGTATTATGACAAGACATATTCTGGATTTATTATATGAAGAGTATGTTGGATATCATTCTAAATCACGAACTATTCTAAAACAGATTAAAAAATATTAAAAGAGCTAGCCTCTTTTTTTATATTATATGTTATAATATACAATGCATAATTATGTCCAAAAGTGGATTAGGAGGAAATGTCATGAAGAAGATTACAATGGAAGATTTAGTAGCATATGCCAAGAATTACGGATTTGTATTTCAAGGTAGTGAAATCTATGGTGGATTAGCAAATACTTGGGATTACGGACCTTTGGGTGTAGAGCTTAAAAATAATATCAAAAATGCTTGGTGGAAAAAATTTATACAAGAAAACAAGTATAATGTGGGTCTCGACAGTAGTATATTATTGAACCCGAAAACGTGGGAAGCTTCAGGACATGTTGGTGGATTTAGTGATCCTCTTACTGATTGTAAGAGTTGTAACACAAGACATCGTGCCGATAAATTAATTGAAGAATTTGATAATACAATCAATGCTGATGGTTGGAGTAATGAGCAAATGATGACATTTATCGAAGACAACAATATTGTTTGTCCTAATTGCGGAAAGCTTGACTACACGGACATTAGACAGTTCAATTTAATGTTCCAAACATCACAAGGTGTAACAGCAGATAGTGAATCTGTTATCTATATGCGTCCTGAAACAGCACAAGGGATTTTCTTAAACTTCAAAAACATCCAAAGAGCTGCAAGACGTAAGGTACCATTTGGTATTGGACAAATCGGTAAATCTTTTAGAAATGAAATCACACCTGGTAACTTTATTTTTAGAACAAGAGAATTCGAACAGATGGAATTGGAATTTTTCTGTAAACCAGGAACAGAAATGGAATGGTTTCATTTTTGGAAAAATGAATCAAAGAAATTCTTGTTATCTTTGGGTCTAAAAGAAGAGGATATCATCTTAAGAGATCATGAACAAGAACAATTATCTCATTATAGTAATGCAACAACTGATATTGAATTTAAATTCCCTTGGGGATTTGATGAATTATGGGGAATTGCATCTAGAACAGATTATGATTTAACACAGCATCAAAATCATTCAGGACAAAATTTACAATACCTTGATCCTGACACAAATGAAAAATATTTACCATATGTAATCGAACCAAGTTTAGGGGTAGAACGCTTATTTTTAGCGATTTTATCTAGTGCATATACAGAAGAAATACTTGATGATGGGGAAACCAGATTAAATCTAAAACTGGCACCAAACTTAGCCCCATATAAAGTTGCAGTGTTACCATTAATCAAAAAGTATCATCGTGAAAAAGCATTAGAAGTCCAAGAATATCTAAGTAAATTTTTCACAGTTACTTATGATGAATCCGGTAAAATCGGAAAAAGATATAGAAGACAAGATGCAATAGGAACACCGTTTGTTGTAACAATCGATGATGAAGGATTGAATAATACTTTCACATTAAGAGATCGTGATTCAATGGAGCAAGTTTCATTGACAAAAGAACAATTAGTACCGTATTTGGTTGAAAAATTATATTACTAAAAGGATGATTGTATGGCACAAGTAAACGATGCCTTAATCGAAGAAGTCCTACAAAAAACAGATATTGTTGATATTGTAGGAGAAAAAGTAACTCTCTCAAAGCAAGGAAAGAGTTATTTTGGCTTGTGTCCGTTTCATCATGAAAAAACACCATCATTTAGCGTTGAACCTGAGCGAGGAATATTCAATTGCTTTGGATGTGGTGAAAAAGGAAACGCAATTACATTCAAACAAAAAACTGAAAATTTAACCTTTATGGAAGCATTAGAAGATTTGGCAATTAGAGCACATGTTGACTTCAATTTCTCTGCATATAAAAAAGAAAATCCCTTAAAGAAGTATTATGAAATCAATGAAGATGCTAAAAACTTCTACCGATTATACTTAACAAATACAAAACAAGGGCAAATCGCAAAAGAGTATTTAAAAAACCGTGGAATTACTGATGAAATTATTCATTTCTTTGATTTGGGGCTCTCTCCAAATGAATTTGATTTATTGCATAAAACTCTTACTGCGAAAGATATCTTAGTTACGGATTTATATGATTTGGGATTGGTTAAAGAAAGTAGTAACGATCGATTTTATGATTTGTTTAGAGAACGAATAATATTCCCAATTCATAATGATAAAGGAAACGTAGTTGCTTTTTCTGGTAGAACGTATCAAGAAGGAGATAACTCAGCAAAATATATAAATAGTCCGCAAACGAAAGTCTTTACAAAGAGCAATGTATTGTATAATCTCCATAATGCTATCAATGAAGTAAAGAGAATCAATCGTATTACATTATTCGAGGGTTATATGGATGTCATTGCAGCTCACAGAGCGGGTATTTTTGACGGTGTTGCATCAATGGGAACTTCTCTCACAAAAGAACAAGTAAGAGCAATAAAGCATTACACCAGCAATGTAACGATATGTTACGATGGTGACAATGCCGGAAAAGAAGCCACTGTGAGAGCGATTAAACTCTTACGAGCAGAAAATATAGCTATTAAGGTTGTCACCCTACCTGATAAAATGGATCCAGATGACTATATCTCTGAATATGGTGAAAAAGCCCTGAAAGACTATATAAATAACAACTGGAAAGATATATTTGAATATCAGTATATAACTAACAAAGAAAATTTAGATTTTACCAAAATGTTAGATATAGAACGATTCAAAAAAACTGTATTTGAGATGATAGCTAACTCATCAAATGCAGTCATAGAAAAATACATATTAGATTTATCTAGTGATACGAAAATCTCAGTTGATTCAATTAAACAAGACTTTAATCAATTTGCTAAGAAAGATGTATCACATATAAGAAGAATTAGTCCACAAAAAGTCGAGATCGAATCAAAATACGTCTTTGCTGAACGTAGATTATTGAATTATTTCTTATTGGACAATATGTATCTTCAAAAATATAGACAAGAGTTAGGTCCGGTATTTTTTGTACAACCCGATGTAGGAGTATTGATTGAAAAACTGGAGGAACTATACTTAGAATTCCCTCAAGATGAAGAACAAACTGTGGATATAAAAGAACAATTTTTAAGTAAATTGGATGAGGCACAAAAGAAGTTCTATTTTGAGAAATGCGTACATAGAGAATTAGATCTGCTGAAACAAGAATATGATGATTTAATTGAGACAATGAATGTATATAGAACCCAGATGGAAATTGATGGCTTTAGCATCAGAATCAAAGAAAGTACATCACTCGAAGAAAAAATAAAACTAGCAAAATATCGCGACATAAAAATAAAGGAGGATAAACATGGACAAAGATAAAATAGTTCAAGAACTGATTGGGATTAGTAAAGCCAAAGGATATTTACCTGTAAATGAAATCCTAAAATTTGTAAGTGATGAAACAGAAGATTTTGACATCATAGTAGCGGAATTGGAACGAAAACAGGTAGATGTTGTATCAGAAGAAGATATGGTAAATACTGAGGTTCCACCACTTGATTTAGATGATGATGACGATGAAGAAGAAGAGTTAGATCCTACAATTATATTGGACTTAGATTTTACGAAAGATATCGAAGAAGAATTATTACATGATAAATCGTTTGAAAATCAAATTTCAATTAAAGTAGATGATCCGGTTCGTATGTATCTAAAAGAAATTGGACGTGTAGACTTACTAGAAGGTACAAAAGAAGTTGAATTAGCAACTGATATTGCCAATGCAACATTTGCGAAACAGCAGTTTGATGAAATGGTAGCTGAAGGTCAAGAAATCGATCCTGAATATAAATTACAAGTTGAGCAATTACTATATAAAGGTGAACTTGCAAAAAATAAATTGGTAGAAGCAAACTTACGTTTAGTTGTATCAATTGCAAAAAGATATGTAGGTCGTGGAATGCAGTTTTTAGACTTGATTCAAGAAGGAAATATGGGTCTAATGAAAGCTGTTGGAAAATTTGACCACACTAAAGGTTTTAAGTTCTCAACATATGCAACATGGTGGATTAGACAAGCAATCACAAGAGCAATTGCCGACCAAGCTAGAACAATTCGTATCCCTGTACATATGGTGGAAACAATAAACAAATTAGTTAGAACACAAAGACAACTTATTCAAGAATTAAAACGTGAGCCACAACCTGAAGAAGTGGCAGAACGTATGGGTATAAGTGTTGAAAAGGTTCAAATTATTCAAAAAGTAGCACAGGAACCAATCAGTTTGGAATCTCCTGTAGGTGAAGAAGAGGATTCGAGTCTTGGAGATTTTATTCCAGATCCAGATACGCTAACACCAATGGAATTCACATCAAAAGAGATGTTAAAACGAGAGTTAGATAATGTTTTAGAAACATTGACCGATAGAGAAGAAAAAGTTCTAAGAATGCGTTTTGGACTACTAGATGGTAGATCAAGAACATTGGAAGAAGTTGGTCGAGAATTTGGTGTAACAAGAGAACGTATTAGACAAATTGAAGCGAAAGCATTGCGTAAACTAAGACATCCATCTAGAAGTAAAAAATTGAAAGATTTCATGAGCGGAAAATAATGTCTTTGTCAAAAAGATTATTAGCTTGCGCACAATATACAGATGGTTTTTTGAAACTAGCAGATATCGGAACTGATCATGCTCAGTTACCGATATATGCAGTTGAACATGGATATGTATATAAAGCATTGGCAATTGATAACAAAGAAGGTCCTTTTGTAATTGCATATTCCAATGTAAAAAAAGCTAATTTAAGTCATAAAATCGAAGTACTCAAAGGCGATGGAATTAATAAAATTGATGATGAAGTTGATGTTTTAGTAATAAGTGGAATGGGTGGGAAACTTATCGCATCAATACTTCGAAAAGACTCTTTAAGAAATGTAAAAAGAGTTATATTACAAGCAAACATTGATTCTTCAATTGTTCGTTCAACTATGAATGAAATTGGTTTCAAAATTGTCGATGAGTTAGTATTGAAAGAAGCAAAAAAATACTATGATATTATTGTATTTGAAAGAGGAAAACAAACATTATCAGCATTTGAATGTGATTTTGGTCCGATTAATTTAGAATTAAAACCATTCTACTTTGTTGAAAAAGTTGAAAAAGAAAAACGAAATCTTACAAATATACTAAATAAAATGGAAGATCCATCACATAAAGTTGCAGTAAATGCAAGACTTATGTTGCTTGAGGAGGCTTTGAAATGAACGGGAAAAAGATACAAAAAATCTTAGAAACTCTATATCCAACAGCTACTGCCGAAAAATGGGATAATGTTGGATTGCAAGTTGGAACAATGAACAAAAATATTACTGGTATTTTAATTTCATTAGATTTAACGATTGATGTTATAGAAGAAGCGATTAAGAATAATTCTAATCTCATATTGTGTCATCATCCGGCTTTGTTCAATCCTTTGAAAACAATTGATACAGATACATATTTAGGTAAAATGCTACAAACTCTAATTAAAAATGATATTACATTGTATGTAATGCATACAAACTTTGATGTTTCTCGTTACGGTATGAATATGATACTTGGAAAGAAAATAGGTCTTACTAACATGTCTTTCTTTGATATAATCGATGAGGATTCTGGGCTTGGTGTGATTGGAACAATTAAAAGAAAACGTGCTGATGATCTGATTGCAGATATTAAACTTGAGTTTGGACTTGAAACCTTACGCTATATCGGTAACTTAACCGACACAATCGAAAAAGTAGCTATGATTGGTGGTAGTGGTTCAAGTTATATCTATCAAGCAATTGAGAGCGATGTTGATTTGTTTATAACTGGTGATGTAACATATCATAAAGCTTTAGACGCAAAAAACTTGGGTCTCAATGTACTTGATGTTGGCCATTACTTTGAATCGCATGGTATTCAAGAACTAAAGCAAGTCTTAATCTCAAAAGGAATTACATTACCAATAAAAATATCAAATATCAATACTAATCCATATAAAAAAGTATAAAAAAAAAGAGTAAATCACTCTTTTTTTTATACTTCAGAAATTGCCTCTACTGGACAAACTACTTCACATGCACCACAATCGATACAGATATCTTCATCAATAACGTAGATATCTCCTTCAGCGATACAATCAACTGGACACTCAGGTACACAAGCACCACATGCGATACAGTCTTGATTAATTCTTCTTGGCATAAGTATTCCTCCTCTTCAAGAACATATTTTCTACAAATATATTTTAACTCTAATATGACGAAAAGTAAACATTAAAATTGTGAAATTTAATACTTTTATAAATTTGGACTATTATTTTAAAAAATGTGTACTTGATTTAATAATACTTGTATTAAATTCATATATCTTGTACAATAATAAAGAGATTTAAAAGGAGTGATACAAATGAGTTTAACTTGGGAAATTATATCAATTGTTGCAGCACTATTAGTTGGTGGTATTGCTGGTTTCTTTATAGCACAAGCATATTTAAAGAGATACCTAGCTAAAAACCCTCCTATCAATGAAGACATGATTCGTGCAATGATGTCATCAATGGGAAGAAAACCTTCTGAGAAACAAGTAAGACAAGTAATGCAATCGATGAATCAAGCAAAAAAATAAGCAGCCTAAGCTGCTTTTTTTTCTGCCCAATTTACGGTAGGTTCGATACCATTTTTAATATTACTATAATTTGATTGATGTCTATATACAATTAAAACTAGCATAAATACGAAATATGGAATCTCATGTAGCCAAATGTTTCCAACTGTGAGCGGTTGAAATACTTGAATATGAAATAGACTCCAAATGATTGATAAAAGAATCATTGTGATAGGAATTGAAGTCGATCCAATACTAACATATTTTGATATTTTGATTACAATAAAGAATACAATAATACAAATTAATGCCCAAATCGGATTATATGCAACCAGCATTCCTCCGGTTGCTGCAACAGCTTTTCCACCCTTGAATTTCAAGAATACAGGATAGACATGACCAATTGCTCCGACTACTCCGAAAAGTAGTGGATCTAAGAATTCAAGTTGAATCACACCAAATCGCACAAGCAATATAATGAGTCCACCTTTAAATCCATCCAATAATATGATAGTAAAGCCTAAACTCTTACCTAACCATCTAATTGAATTTGTTCCACCAGGGTTCCCGCTACCATGTTCTCGTACATCAACACCCTTGATTTTAGTTCCTAATAATACTGAAAATGGGATTGACCCAAATAGATATATAGCGAATAAAATTAGTAATTCTAATAGTAATTGTTCGTTCATAAAAACACTCTCCAAGTTCTCAAGTTACATCACATTATAACATACAAATAAAAAATTTCACTATAATTTTTCAAGTTCATTTGCTATAATATAGAATTAGATACAAGATGGAAGGTGTACAAGATGAATAATAATACAGCAACATATGATGAAACATCCATTCAAATACTAGAAGAACTAGAAGCAGTTCGTAAACGTCCTGGTATGTATATTGGATCTACAGATGCTAGAGGGTTACATCATTTGGTATGGGAAATTGTAGATAATGCAATTGATGAAGTACTCGCAGGATTCGGATCTGTTATCACTGTTACAATCAAAGAAGATAATAGTGTTGTAGTAGAAGATAATGGTCGTGGTGTCCCTGTTGGTAAACACGAATCAGGTGTTTCAACAATTGAAATTATTTATACAAGATTGCATGCTGGAGGGAAATTCGGTCAAGCTGGTGGATACAAAGTATCTGGTGGTCTCCACGGTGTAGGTGCTAGTGTTGTAAATGCATTAAGTGAATTTGTTGATGTTACTGTTTATCGAAATGGTAAAATATACAACATCAAATTTACTGAAGGTGGATCAAAAGTATCTCAATTAGAAATAGTGGGAGAAACAAACAAAACAGGAACAACTGTTTGGTTTAAACCGAATTCTGAACTTTTTAGTACTTCAGTATTTAATTATCAAACTCTAACTGAACGCTTGAGAGAAAGTGCTTTTTTACTAAAAGGATTACGTGTTGATTTAGTAGATGAGCGTTCGAAACAAAAAGAAAGTTTCTACTATGAAGATGGAATCATTTCATATGTAGACTATATAAACACAAGTAAAACATCTATTCATGATGCGGCAATTATTGATGGAATTGCAAATGGGATTGAAGTTGAAGTTGCATTTCAATTTACAAAATCATATACAGATCAAATCATTTCGTTTGTAAATAATGTGCGTACCAAAGATGGTGGAACGCATGAAACCGGATATAAATCAGCATTAACAAAATTATTTAACGAGTATGGCCAACGAGTTGGATTAATAAAAAATGGTAAAAAATTAGAAGGTGCAGACATTCGTGAAGGCCTTACTACGGTACTTTCTGTAAGAATTCCTGAGTCGCAACTTCAATTTGAAGGGCAAACAAAAAATAAATTAGGAAGTCCAGATGCAAGAAGTGCAGTTGAACAAGTTGTATCTGAAAAAATGACCTATTTCTTAGAAGAAAATAATAATTTAACATATACACTAATTGAGAAAGCATTGAAAGCCGCAGTTGCGAGAGATGCAGCTAGACAAGCTAGAGAAGAAGCTCGGTTAGAGAAAAAGAATAAAAAACGTGAAACAAATTTATCAGGAAAACTAACTCCAGCTCAATCAAAAAATAAAGAGATAAATGAACTATATTTAGTTGAGGGTGATAGTGCTGGTGGTAGTGCCAAACAAGGTCGCGATAAGAAATTCCAAGCTATTCTCCCCTTACGTGGGAAAGTAATTAATAGTGAAAAAGCAAAAATTGATGATGTTTTAAAAAATGAGGAAGTTAATACAATTATACATACAATAGGAGCGGGACTTGGTCCTGACTTTGATTTGGAGAAATGTAATTATAACAAAGTAATCATAATGACTGATGCGGATACAGATGGAGCGCATATTCAGGTTCTTCTATTAACATTTTTCTTTAGATATATGAGAGAACTTGTTGAGTCTGGAAAGGTATACATTGCACTCCCTCCTCTATATAAAATTACTCATAAAGTAAAAAGAAAAGAAATGTATGATTATGCATGGGATGATGAAGAATTGGAGAAAATGTCACAAACTTTAAATTCATTTACCATTCAGCGATTCAAGGGTCTTGGTGAGATGAATGCATCTCAATTATGGGAAACAACAATGAATCCTAGAACAAGAACATTGATTCAAGTAAATATAGAAGATTTAGCTGATGCGGATCAACGAATAAAGGTACTGATGGGGGATAAAGTTGAACCCCGTCGTGACTGGATTGAAGCTAATGTAAGTTTTTCTTCAGAAGATAACTTTAGGATTGGTGGTAAATAATGGCAGATAAAAGACTAGCAGACATCATCGAAAGTTTTGTTGATGAAAAAATTCTAAAAGAAAATTTAGAAGACATTGTTGGTGAAAGATTTGGTAGGTATAGTAAATATATTATTCAAGATCGTGCCTTACCAGACGTAAGAGATGGGCTAAAGCCAGTTCAAAGAAGAATATTATATTCTATGCACAAACAAGGTATGTTTAGTGACAAACCTTATAAAAAATCAGCACGTATAGTCGGTGACGTTATTGGTAAATATCATCCACATGGTGATACTTCAGTTTATGACGCAATGGTGCGATTAAGTCAACCATGGAAAATCCGTAATTTGCTAATTGATATGCATGGGAATAACGGTAGTATTGATGGTGATAGTGCTGCAGCTATGCGTTATACTGAAGCAAGAATGACACATGAAAGTGAATTTTTATTAAGAGATATTGATAAAAGAACAGTTGATTTTATTCCTAACTTTGATGACTGTGAACTAGAACCGGTGGTTTTGCCTGCAAAATTCCCTAATCTTTTA
>CAYSZV010000005.1:27423-40970 GCA_964435595.1 uncultured Candidatus Izemoplasmatales bacterium
AGGAAATGTTAAAAGATATTGACAAAGATACTGTAGACTTTATTCCGAATTTTGATGATGAAGAATATGAACCAACTGTATTACCTGCAAAATATCCAAATATTTTAGTGAATGGTGCATCAGGTATTAGTGCTGGATATGCTACTGAAATTCCTCCACATAATCCTCGTGAAGTTATTAATGCTGTAATCAAACGTTTAGATGATTCATTGGAAACTGTTGAAGACTTAGTAAAAGTAATGCGTGGTCCTGACTTCCCAACAGGTGGGATTGTCCAAGGAAAAGATCAAATATTACAGGCATACGAGACAGGTAGAGGAAGAATTGTAATTAGATCTGTCACTGAAATTCAAGGTGAAAGTATTATAGTAACTGAGATTCCATATGAAGTAAATAAGGCTTTACTTGTACGTAAAATAGACGATATTCGAATCAAAAAACAGATTGACGGAATCAAAGAAGTACGTGATGAATCTGATCGCGAAGGACTTCGTATCGTAATTGATGTGAAGAGTGGATTTAATCCAACAAGTATTGAAAATTTCCTACACAAGAAAACAGATTTATCTAAAAATTATAATTATAATATGGTAGCAATCAATAATAAAAGACCTCAATTAATGAGTGTATTGGAAATTATTGATGCATATATATTACATCAAAAAGAAGTAATCACAAATAGAAGTAATTATGAATTGAGAAAAGCATCAAAAAGACTTCATATTGTTGAAGGTATTATCAGATTAATGGACGTGCTTGATGAAGTAATTGCATTAATTCGCGCTTCTAAAAACAAACAAGATGCGAAAAATCAATTGATGAAGAAATTCAAATTTAGTGATGAGCAATCAGAAGCAATTGTAACATTACAATTATATAAATTGTCTAATACTGATATAACTGCAATGCAAGAAGAGAAAGATTCTTTGGAAAAAATAATCGAAAGATTGAAACAAATTATTAGTAATGAGACAGAATTAGAGTCAGTAATTAAAGATGAGTTAACAGAAGTAATGAAGAAAATGCATACCAAACGAATCTCAAAAGTCGAAGAAGAAATTGAAAAAATAGTTGTACAAGAAGAACAATTGATTTCTGAAGAAACCCTAGTTGTAGGGGTTTCATGCGCTGGTTATATCAAAGCATCTTCTCCAAGAAGTTATCGTTCAACCAAGCAAGCTCAGGTTCGAGATAACGATTCATTATTATTTGAAAGTGAAGTTTCATCTTTAAATACATTACTGTTATTTACAAATACAGGAAACTATGTATATATACCAATATATAAACTTCCTCAATTCAAATGGAAAGACCTTGGAACACACATTAACAATATCGTTCAACTAGAACAAGATGAGGAAATCATCAAAGTAATATTGGTAGAAGACTTCAATGTAGAACAATATTTGTTGTTTGTAACCAAAGATAACTTAGTAAAAGTAACCAAACTAAATGAATTTGAAGTATCTAGATTCAATAAAACAATCAAAGCAATAAAACTAAACAAAGGGGATGAAGTGGTTTCGATAGATACAACTTCAAGTCTCGACAAAGAAGTGTTATTGTTTGCCGATAATGGACAAGGTTTACGATTCTCATTGTCTGAAATTCCTGTCACTGCAACTACTGCAAAAGGTGTTAAAGGGATGCGATTAAATCCAGATCAGAAATTATCTGCAGGTGTTATTCTAGAGAACTATAATGTACTTATTATACTAACAAATAGGGGTACAATTAAGCGAATCGATCCTGTTGAAATTCCGAAAAAAAGAAGAACAAACAAAGGATATCAAGTATACAAAGTTGTAAAATCAAATCCATATTTGGTAAAAGATGTATGCTTAATGAATGCAACACAATATAAAAACAAAGTTACAGTTCGTATTAATACTGATTTACAATTGGTTGAAATTAGTGCATTTGACATCAAAGTTGATGACACTAAAAATGGTAAATTATTTGTTAAAAAAGGTCAAGGAACAGCGCTTTATATTAACATTGAACAAGTTGAAGAAGACCCGACAAATCCGCCAATTAGTGAATATGTGAAAGAGAAAGATGTTGAGATTGTTCAACAAAAATTATCAATTTAAAAGCAGCTTAGGCTGCTTTTTTAATTAAACATACTCATTAAAACATATAATGACTATAAATATTGCTGATTTTTGTTGAAAAAAACGATAAATATAGTAAAATAATAGTAAAAAAGAAATGATTGGAGTGTGAGCAATGAAATGTTTGAAAAATATCAGTCGAAATACGATCCCAAATGATATTGTTATGAGTTATCTCAAACTGTATAAAGCGATTGGTAATAATCCTTATAATCATCGAACCTTGGAAACTGATAATGAAGTAATGGTGCGACAAACTATTGCGAACGATGTGTTCGGTTTTACCAAGATATTAGGAATTAAAATATCAGAAGGTCGTATTAGATCATTAATTTATAAAGGAGTTTTACCAAAAAACAAAGATGAAAAACTAATTATAAATTTAAACGATGCTTTTACTCGAATTCATAATGCAACTCACACCTTTGAATTACTCCCAAATGAAATTATGGACATGATGAAATTTATATATAAAGGCATTATTAATGAAAAGAGACTGCAATTTCAAAAATTCGAAAGAGTTACAAACAAAGTTTCACTTTTATCTGGAAATAAACAGTCAAAACGTGATACACTTGATGAGTTGATTACAAGCTTTATTGAACTCAAAGATGATGATCGATACGAAGTTTCATTTTTAATAGTGAATTTCTACATTGATTTTATTAAAAGTGATATATTTATTGAGAAGAATGCTGAAGCTGGATTACTGGTTTTATACATTTTACTTTTAACAAATGAATTTGAAGTATTTGATTATGTTAGTTTCTTTGAGGTTCTAGCAGAACATTATGATGAATTTCAACAAGTAGTACTGGCATCTTCATACAATTGGGAAGAAGGATTTGCGTCTGCCCTTATGTTGCATCGTTTTATATTGAAAATTACTTTAATTTGTTATGATAAAATGAAGAATATTATTAGGGATTATGAATACGATAGCAACTTAAATAAATCAAATAATATTGAAAACACAATCAATAAACTAGATGAAATATTTACGAAAGATGATATAAGAAATATTCATCCATACATTTCAGACTCGACAATTAATCGAACTTTGAAACGCTTGAGAGATGAAAATAAAATTCGACCACTTGGAAAAGGTCGTAGTGCAAAATGGATGAAGCTTTATGAATCGCCAAGCAGTAGAACACTGTTTGAGCAATTAGATATGAAAATATAGGTGATAATATGAACAACGAAATTAATACAATTATACACAATGCACTGAAAGAAGATATTCCTACGATTGATGTTACAACAGATAATTTGTTTACTGATGAAGTCAGTGAAGGAACATTTATTGCTAAGGAAAGTGGTGTATTGAGTGGTGTGAAAATAATGAAAAGAGTATTTGAAATTGTTGATCCAGACATATATATAAAAGTCATAAACACTGATGGTATGTATGTTGAAAAAGGTGATGTTATTGCTATAATTAGCGGTAAATCACGTTCTATTTTGAAAGGTGAGCGTATTGCACTCAACTTAATGCAGCGAATGAGCGGTGTTGCGACTCTAACCAGACAATTTGTTGATAAAATTAAGAATGGACATACAAAAATACTTGATACTAGAAAAACGACTCCTAATTTGAGAATTATTGAAAAGATGGCAGTACTCGATGGTGGTGGAATTAATCATCGTTTTAGTCTTAGTGATCAGGTCATGATTAAAGACAATCATATCAAGGCTGCGGGTAGTATAACAAAGGCAGTGGAAATTATAAAATCAAAAATTGACCACAAAATAAAAATAGAGGTTGAAGTAGAAACATTCGAACAGTTTTTAGAAGCAATCGAAACTGAATGTGACATCATCATGCTTGATAATATGGATAATGATTTAACACGAAAATGTGTTGAAGCAAACAACGGTAAATTATTAGAAGCAAGTGGGAATATGGTACTCGATCGAATCTACAGTGTTTCAGAAACAGGTGTAGATTTTATTAGTGTCGGGGCATTAACACATTCTTATAAGGCGTTAGATATTAGTTTAAAATTTAATAAATAGGAGTTAAGATCATGGATACAGAAAAACTTATACAAGCAATCAAAGATCAGATTAAAGATATATTAATTACTTTAGGATATTATCAAGATGAAGATACGATTCTTCTTGAGGTACCTAAAGACACGTCTAATGGAGATTATTCTACAAACGTAGCTATGAAATATGCAAGAATTGCTAGAAAATCACCTAGAGTTATTGCAGAAGAGATTAAGAAGGGATTCTTAGAAGTAAGAAACGATTCAATTGAAATTTCCAAAATTGAAATTGCAGGTCCTGGATTTATTAATTTTTACATCAATAAGGATTTCCTTACCAATATCATTGCTCAAATTAATTCACATCCTGATGAGTATGGGAAATTATCAATTGGTGAAGGTGAACGTTACAATATTGAATTTGTATCAGTTAACCCTACTGGAGCGCTACATATCGGTCATGCTCGTGGAGCAGCGGCTGGGGATAGTATTTGTAGAATATTATCAAAAGCGGGCTACGAAGTAACCAGAGAATACTATGTAAATGATGCTGGAAATCAAATTCACAATTTGGCATTAAGTATTGAAGCTAGATATAAAGAACTATTAGGACAAACTATTGCAATGCCTGAAGATGGGTATCATGGACCAGAAATCATTGAAACTGCAAAGCAATTGGTAGATCAATATGGAGATAAATATATCAAAGAAGATGGTGTAGAATTCTTCAGACAATATGGAGTTAATTCATTACTGGATATTTTAAAACACGATTTAAATGAATTTCGTGTTGATTTTGATGTTTGGTTTAGTGAAAAATCACTTTATGACGACAATCAAGTAGAAAAAACAGTTCAATTCTTAATCGATAATAATTTCACATATGAAGCTGAAGGAGCAGTGTGGCTTAAAACAAGCGAATATGGTGATGAAAAAGATAGAGTAATCATTAAATCAGACGGTACGTATACTTATGTAACACCGGATATCGCTTATCACAAAAACAAATTAGAAAGACCAGAACGATTTACCAAATTAATTGATATTTTAGGTGGAGATCATCACGGATATATTCCAAGACTGAAAGCAGCAATTGAAATGGTTGGAGGAAAAAGCGATTTGTTAGAAGTTGAATTGTTACAAATGGTTAAGGTACTTCAAAATGGCGAAGAAGTCAAAATGTCTAAACGTAGCGGAAAAGCAATTACACTTAGAGATTTAATTGACGAAGTAGGAGTAGACCCGATTCGTTATTTCTTTGCAATGAGAAGTTTGAATACACATATGGATCTTGACTTAGATCTTGCACTAAGAAAAACCAATGAAAACCCAACATATTATGTTCAATATGCGCACGCTAGAATTTGTAGCATATTCAGAACTGCTGAAGAAAAAGGGTTTGATACCAGTAAGTTACCAAATGTATTCACCACATTAACAAGTGAAAAAACATTTGAATTAATCGGAATCTTAAGAAATTATCCACAAGCAATCACACTTGCTGCCAAACAACGTTCACCACATAAGTTAACAAACTATGTTCAAGACTTAGCTAGTGCATTTCATAGTTTTTATAACGATGAACAAGTACTTTCAGATAATGACCTAAAAACAACTGAACGATTGGCGCTATTGAATGCTGTAAGAACCGTATTAAAAGACGCACTAAGTTTAATCGGAGTAAGTGCCCCAGAAAAAATGTAGTATCAAATCAGTTAGTTGGAGGTAGCTATGAATAAATGGAATGTAAAAAACCCACTATTGGATCAGACAAGATTAGTGGAAGATATTTATAAACAAAGAGGAGTTTCAGATTATAAAGAACTTTTCAGTTTAAATGAAGATGATTTGCATGATCCGTATTTATTGAAAGATATGGATAAAGTGGTAAAACGTATTATATTAGCAGTTAAAAACAAAGAGAGAATCCTAATTTATGGAGACTATGATGTAGATGGTATCACATCAACTTTTATAATGTATAAAGTCATTCAATCTTTAGGTGGACATGTTGATTTTGATATTCCAAATCGATTTATCGATGGATACGGATTGAGTACATCGAAGGTATTTGATATTATCAATGATGAGTACAACTTAGTTATAACTGTTGATAATGGAATCAAATCAATTGAAGAAGCGACGTTATTTAAAGAAAACAATGTTGACTTAATCATTACTGACCATCATGAAAAAGAAATGGAATTGCCAGATGCATTTGCAATAATTCATACTGACTTAAGTGATTATCCTTTTAAACCGTTAGCAGGAGTTGGTGTTGCTTTCAAAGTAGCACAAGCATTGATTGGTGATGAAGCATTGGAATATGTAGACATTGCAGCTTTGGGTACAATTGCGGATATGATGCCTCTAATAGAAGAAAATAGGGCAATTGTAAATATAGGACTTGCTCGTTTACAAAACTCTACAAACTTAGGTTTAAATAAGTTGCTAGACTTTTTAGATATAATTAAACCAAGTGTAAGTGATGTGCAATATAAAATCGCTCCTAGAATCAATTCTTGTGGCCGAATGAAATCAGCAAAATTAGCAGTTGACCTGTTGAATTCAGAAAGCAACAAAGATGCACTTTTACACATTCGTGAAATTGAAGAATTAAATAATAGACGAAAAAAATTAACTAAAACTCTTTATAACGAAGCTTTGGAAACGATTGATCAAACCAACAACGCTATTATTATCCATTCACCTAAAATGCATGAGGGAGTAATTGGTATTGTTGCCTCTAGATTGGCCAATGAGTTTGGAAAAGTTAGCGTAGTACTGAAAGAAGAAGATTTCACTTATAAAGGCTCTATTAGAAGTTATAATGGTGTCGACGTCATCAGTATTTTAAGCGAAATTAAGGATTTGCTAATTCGTCATGGTGGTCACCAAAATGCAGCTGGACTTGAATTTAAAAAAGAACATCTTGTTTCATTCAAAGAGAGGTTCAACGAACTTCTTCCAAAAGCACAAAAGGTAGCAGAAGCTGAAGCAGAAGGTGTGATTGATATTTACAAACTTGGAATCAATCAAATTTCTGATTTGGATCATTATGACTTGAAAGATGCATTGTTTGTCTTTGAAGGAATCGTTCCCCATAGCAAATATTTGATTCGTGGCGAGCATACGAAACTTATTATTAGTCATGATATTGAAGCTATATTCTTTAGTAATAAAGCGCTATATCAAAAACTATATAGAAATAAAACAGTGAACTTACTAGGAAGACTCGATATTAACACATATCAAGGTCGTAGCAAAAAGCAAATATTAATTGATGATTACGATATTCTAGAAAAATAGATGAAAAACGATGATTATTTGTTATAATAAATTATAATTTATTAAATGAAATTGGAGGACAAAATATAATGAATTTAAAAGACTATATCGCAAATGTACCAAATTTCCCAAAAGAAGGAATTCAATTTAAAGATATTACCCCTTTAATTGGGGATGGAAAAGCATTCCAACATGCGACAGAATTATTCATTGAATTCACAAAAGAAGTAGGTGCAGACATTATTGTAGGTCCAGACGCTCGTGGGTTCATCTTTGGCTGTCCAGTTGCAACACAACTTGGAATGGGATTTGTTCCTGTTAGAAAGCCAAACAAACTACCGAGAGAAGTCATTACATATTCATATGATTTAGAGTATGGAAGCAATACTCTATGTTTACATAAAGGTGATATTAAGCCAGGACAAAGATGTTTAATCATCGATGATTTACTTGCTACTGGTGGAACCATCGAAGCAACCATAGCATTGGTTGAACAATCTGGTGCAGAAGTTGCTGGAATTGCATTTTTAATTGAGTTAGAAGGACTCAACGGAAGAGATAAATTAGAAGGATATAACGTGTTATCATTAATGAAATACTAAGGACGTGATATCATGCGTGAAGCAGATTACTCATTACTAGAATTACAACTAAAAAAATACATAACAAACCAAGAGCATCTTGATACAATCAAAGATGCTTTTCACTATGCAAAAAGAATGCATGAAGGCCAAATGAGAAGATCTGGTGATCCATATATCGTTCATCCGCTAGACGTAGCAATGACATTATCTGAGTACCATACTGATCCAACCACTATCATCGCTGGATTACTACATGATACGATTGAAGATACTGATGCCACATATGAAGACATAAAAGACCTGTTTGGTGAAGAAGTAGCCCTAATTACAGAAGGGGTTACAAAATTGAAACAATATAAATTTATGGGTCTTGATTTACAAGAGGAAAAAATGGCTGCACAGGCGAAAAATCACCAGCGAATGTTACTTGCAATGAGCAAGGATATTCGTGTTATTATCGTTAAATTAGCAGATCGTTTAAACAATATTCGTACCTTGAAATCAATGCCAGATGACAAACAAGTTTCAATTGCTCGTGAGACTATGGAAATCTATGCCCCTCTAGCTCATAGACTTGGGATGTATGTATTAAAGGCAGAACTAGAAGATACATCTTTCAAATATATTCAGCCAGATAAATACGTAAGGATTGCTAAATTAATTAGTGATACCAAATCAAGTAGGGAACAGGATCTTGCTTTGATGCAAACAAACCTACAATATTTACTTTCAGAAAACAATGTAAAAAGTGATGTCAAAGGACGTATTAAAAACATCTATTCCGTACATAAAAAAATGGTAGACAGAAGCAAAGACTTTGAAGATATCTTTGATTTGCTTGCTTTACGCGTCATTGTCGATGATGTTGAAAGTTGTTATAGAACAATCGGAATCATCCATTCAAAATGGACTCCAATTCCAAATAGGTTTAAAGATTACATTGCTATGCCAAAGCCTAACTTATACCAATCATTGCATACATCCGTAATTGCAAATGGAAAAGTTTATGAATTCCAAATTCGTACAGTAGAAATGGATTCGATTGCTGAATACGGTGTTGCAGCTCACTGGGCATATAAAGAATCTGGTAAAAAAATTCAAATGACAGATGAAGTATCAAAGAAACTAAAATGGTATGGAGACCTCATTAAATTTACAAAAGAATCAGATGATGACAACGAAGTACTAAATCTTCTTCGTGAAGACATTTTCAATTCAAATGTCTATGTCTTTACACCTGATGGAGATATTATTGATTTACCAAAAGGAGCAACCCCACTTGATTTCGCATTCCGAATCCATACACAAGTAGGAATCAAAACAATTGGTGCAATTGTAAATGGGAAAATCGTTCCACTTGACTATGTTTTAAAAACTGGTGATATCATCAACATGAAGACTTCGAAAAACTCTTTTGGGCCAAATGATAACTGGCTCAAAATTGTAAAGACTTCGAATGCCAGATCTAAAATTAAAAACTACCTAAATAAACGAAGAAGAAGTGTTCTAATTGAAATGGGAAAAGAAGATTTCAATCGAGAATTAAATGCTCGAAAAGAGTCTGTAAAACTTACCGATAAGAAAATCGCTGAATTATTCACTAAAAAGGGTGCCAATTCAATCGATGATTTGTATTATGAAATTGGGAAAAATACCATTTCTCCTGGTAGTGCAGTGAATGCCTTGATTGGTAACAAAGAATATTCAGAAGAACAACTTATTCAAAAAATCAATGATTCAATTTATTTAGATAATAAATCGGATTCAAATATTATTGTAGAAGGTATCGCAAATCCTTCTATTAAATTAAGCAATTGTTGTAGTCCAATTCCTGGAGATCGTATTACTGGATACATCTCAAAAGGTTCAGGTATAGCCGTTCATAGAACCAAATGTAATAATCTTCAGTCGTTAGATGAAAACAGATATATTGAAGTATTCTGGGGATCAGACACATCAAAATTATATACTGTTAACATTAGAATTATTGTTTCCAACCGAGACAACGTATTGGCTGAAATCATTAACACAATTACATCATCAAGAGGAAAAGTAACACAAGTTGCAGCTTCTACAAACAAACGTCTTGAAGGAGTTGTGAAAGTAAAAGTTTCTGTTCATGATAAAAATGAATTGCAAAATATCATTGTAAATCTACAAAAAATTTCTGATGTCTATTCGATTGAAAGGATGATGAAATAATGAAAGTAGTTGTCCAAAGAGTAAAAGAAGCATCTTGTACTGTTAATAATGAAATAATCAGCAAGATCCAAGATGGTCTATTATTACTAGTCGGATTCACCCATGATGATACAATTGAAGACGTTCATTTTTTAGCAAAGAAAATTGCTAATTTACGGATTTTCGAAGATGATAACCAACGAATGAATAAAAGTATATTAGACATGAATTATGAGATATTAAGTATTTCACAATTCACCTTATATGGAGATACAAGAAAGGGCAATCGACCATCGTTTATTGATGCTATGAAGCCGAATAAAGCAAAGCATTTATATGAACAATTATCATCAATATTAACAAATGTTTATGGTATTAAAACCTATAATGGAGTGTTTGGTGAAATGATGGATATTGGACTAATTAATAGTGGTCCTGTTACGATTGAATTAGAAAAATGATACGAAAATTAACACAAGCAGATGAACAATCTGTTTTGACATATTTATACCAAGAGCCACAAATTAACCTATTTATTATTGGAGACATTGAAAACTTTGGGTTCCATGTTGATTTTCAAGAAGTGTATGGGGAATTTAATGGAGAGAGATATCTATCAGTGTTGCTTCGATACAAAGAGAATATCATCTATTATAGTCATGATATCAAATTCAATACCGATTGGCTTTCGATTATTGAAGCGATGAAGTTTGATTTTATATCAGGTAAAAAAGCTTTAACTGATTTGCTTTACCCCTACTTTTCTAACTTCAAAGAAAAGACAATGTACTTCGCAGAAGCAACCAGTTTGGATCCTTCTTTCCAAGTAGACCATACTATGGTAAAAGTAGCAAAATCTAGAGAAGAATATGGCCAAATTTTTGATTTGTTAATTAGAATCGAAGAATTTGACAGTATGAAAACCGCTCAAAGAGAATCATATATTAATGATAGAATGCGTGACTCAAGAAGCAATTCTATGCAGGTTATGATTGTTGAAGATGATGTTTGTGTTTCAACAGCAGCAACAGTAGCTGATACAAACAAAAGTGCAATGATTGTTGCTGTAGCGACGGATATTACAGCTAGAAATAAAGGATATGCATCAAAGGTTATGATTGCATTGATGGATGAATACATCAATACAAGAAAGAAATCTCTATGTCTGTTTTTTGATAATCCGAAGGCAGGTAAAATCTACCATAGACTAGGATTCAAAGATATGGATCAATGGGTAATGTTAGTAAGAAAGAGTGATTAATATGGTATTGTTACCAGTACTTGAAACAAAAAGACTATTCTTAAGACCCGTAACAAAAGAAGATGCGCCAAGTGTATTTGCGTATGCAAAACATCCTGAGGTAGGACCAAATGCTGGATGGAAACCTCACGAAGATATCAGTGAATCAGAGCGTTTCATTGATTATTGCATCAAAAAAAGAGATTTTGGACAACCAGGAAATTACGCAATTATATTAAAAAGTGAAGACAAAATGATTGGTACTATTGAAGTCCATTCATATAAAGAACACAAAGGTGAGATAGGCTTTGTCTTACATCCCGATTATTGGAATCAAGGAATTATGACAGAAGCCGCTAAAATGGTGATTGTCTATGCTTTTGAAATCCTTCAATTAGAACGATTGAGTTACAATCATTTCCTAGGTAATGAACGTAGCAAAAGAGTTTGTGAAAAACTTCAATTTCAGTTTGAAGGAGTATTACGTAAAAAGTTCAAACGCTATGATGGAGTGGCAATTGATGAAGCAGTATACAGCATCATCGATACCGACTATTTTTCAAAAAAATTAACCTGGCTGAAATCATTTCGAAATGAGATTGATAGGCTTCGTTAAAGAAAAAAATGAACATTAATTGACTATACTATTTAATAATAGTATAATCATATCCGTAAACCGTTGATAAAGAGATTTATGAGGATTTGTATTTTAGAGAGGATATGCTTGGTGAAAATATCTATACATCTAATTAAAGGACACTTTGGAGGGTATTGCTGAAATAAGTAGGCAATAACGTATCTCTGCGTTAAAGAGTTGAGAGCTAGAGTAATCTAGAACAAAGGTGGTACCGCGGAATATTTTCGTCCTTAAGCAGTCGTGTTTAAGGACGTTTTTTAATAAAAGGAGTGAATACTATGATTCAAAGAATGAAAGGTACATATGATTTGTTACCTGAAGAAACAAGAAAATGGCAAGCATTGGAGAAAGTGATTCGTAATGTAAGTAAAATTTACAACTACGAAGAGATAAGAACACCATTATTTGAAAGCACAGATCTATTCCACAGAAGCGTGGGAGAAGAAACAGATATCGTTAGCAAGGAAACATACGATTTTATTGATCGAGGGAAACGAAGTAATACGCTTCGTCCTGAGGGAACAGCTGGTGTAGTGAGAAGTTACATTGAAAACAAACTCTACGCAGACAAAATCCCAGTTAAGAAACTATATTACATGGGACCAATGTTCCGATATGAACGTCCACAAAAAGGAAGATATCGTCAATTTGCTCAGTTTGGTGTTGAAGCATTTGGTAGTAATTCTCCTATGTTGGATGCGGAAGTAATTGCCTATGCAGTATCAGTGTTAAAAGGGCTAAAAATCAAAGATGTTACAGTACACTTAAACAGCATCGGTGATGAAGAAAGTAAAGCACAATATAAAGAAGCATTGGTTTCTTACTTAAGCGATAAAATAGATACATTGTGTCACGACTGTAACAATCGTTTTGTAACAAATCCTTTGCGTATTTTAGATTGTAAAATTGATGGTGGAAGCCAAACACTTATGAACGCACCAAAGCCAATTGATTATTTGACAGAATCTGCCAAAAAACATTTTGAAGATACCCTTAAATTCTTAGATTCAATGGGTGTAAAATATGTGATTGATCATAGTTTAGTACGTGGATTAGATTATTATACTCACACTGTCTTTGAGTTGAAAGCAAACCTAAAATCATTAGGAGCTCAGAATACTTTATGTGGTGGGGGAAGATATAATAAACTTGTAAACCAACTAGGTGGACCTATGGTTCCAGGAATCGGATTTGCTTTTGGTATGGAACGTTTGATGTATGCTTTGGAATCGATCGACTTCAAAGGAGATCCGCAATACTTACATTTATATATGATGGTATTGGGTGATGACCAAAAAGAAGAGGGATTGAAGTTATTAAATAGATGCCGTTTAGGTGGATTGATGTCAGATATTGATTTCTTAGATAAATCAATGAAAGCTCAATTCAAATTAAGTGCAAATTTAAACGCTAGATTTGTCGCAATCTATGGAGAACAAGAACACCTAAATGGTGTAATTAACTTAAAAGACCAAGAAACAGGAAATGAAGTAACAATCGAAAAAGACT
>CAYSZV010000005.1:40997-47178 GCA_964435595.1 uncultured Candidatus Izemoplasmatales bacterium
GTTCAGAAGACAGCTGTGATAATTGTGGAGAAGAAACAGATGGTTCGTGCTGTTCTGATGGAGAATGCACGTGTGGAGGAGACTAACATGAAAAGAACACATAATAACGGAGCATTAAGATTAGAAAACGTCAATCAGCAAGTTGTCTTAAAAGGATGGGTAGCAAAAAAAAGAGACCTTGGTGGTCTTGTATTCATTGATTTAAGAGACAAAGAGGGAATTACTCAATTGGCCTTTAGTCCAGAATCTCCACTATATAAAAAAACATTAGAAATCAAAAGTGAATATGTTCTAGAAGTACAAGGTACTGTAGTAGAGCGTAGTAGTAAAAACAAAAATATCCCAACAGGAGATATTGAAGTAGAAGTATCAGAATTAACTGTATTAAATACAAGTGAACTTCCTCCAATCTATATTACTGATGACTTAGATGCCTTAGAAGAAACACGTTTAAAATACAGATATTTAGATTTGAGAAGACCTATTTTACAAAAGAACTTTGTCACACGACACAAAGCAGCTCATGCGGTAAGAACGTTCTTAAATGATGAAGGATTCTTAGATTTTGAAACACCAATTTTAACCAAATCCACTCCTGAAGGTGCAAGAGATTATCTCGTTCCATCAAGAATCAATGGTGGAGAATTTTATGCATTGCCACAATCACCTCAAATCTTTAAACAGTTGTTAATGGTAGCTGGATTTGAAAAATACTATCAATTAGCAAAATGTTTTAGAGATGAAGATTTAAGGAGTGATCGCCAACCTGAATTTACACAAATTGATATTGAAACTTCATTTATGACACAAGATGAAATTCTTGATGTGTCAGAACGTTTGATTAAATATGTAATGAAAGAAGTGAAAGGAATTGAATTATCAGATCCATTCCCGCGCATTACTTTTGCGGAAGCAATGGATAAATATGGTATAGATAAGCCGGATACTCGTTTTGAAATGTTATTGACAAACGTAACAGATATTGCTAAAGAAACATCATTTGGTGTGTTTACTTCAAATATTGAAAACGGTGGAATTGTAAAAGCAATCAATGTTAAAAACGAAGCATCAAATTATTCAAGAAAAAACATTGATAAGCTAACGGATTTCGTTAAAAAATTCAAAGCAAGAGGACTTGCTTTCTTGAAATTTACGGATGGAGTACTTGCAGGAAGTATTGCAAAATTCTTTACCGAAGGACAACAAAATCTTTTAATTGAACGATTAAATGTTCAAGAAAATGACTTGTTATTATTTGTTTCAGATAAAGAAGAAGTTGTCCATCAATCTTTAGGACAATTACGTAATAAATTGGCTAGAGAACTGAACTTATACAGTGATGATGACTATGACTTCACATGGGTAATTGATTGGCCAATGTTTGAATACAGAGAAGAACAAGGTCGTTATTTCTCATTACATCATCCTTTTACTAGAGTGCAAGATCAAGATTTACATTTGCTTGATACTGACCCAGGAAAAGCACTTGCTTATTGCTATGACCTGGTTGTCCAAGGACAAGAATTAGGTGGTGGAAGTGTACGTATTCATGAAACAGCATTGCAAAACAAAGTATTTGATATATTAGGTATTTCCAAAGAAGAACAAGATTTAAAATTCGGATTTTTACTTGATGCATTAAAATACGGAACACCACCACATGGTGGGATTGCGTTTGGGTTTGATCGATTGATTATGTTACTTGTTCACACAGAAAACATTCGAGACGTAGTAGCATTCCCTAAGACAAACAGTGCACAGTGTATTTTAACATCAGCACCGAGTCCTGTAGCAGATGAACAATTGACTGAATTGTCTATTAAAACACTTAAATAATTTTAATTATTTATAATATATGTTATAATAAGCAAAGATTGAAGGGTGTGATACCATGAATAATAACAAATTCTTTTCAGATGTATTTCTAACAAAAGCACTAAAAGTATTAGGAGTAGTCCTATTGTTTTTAGCTGTCTTATTTATGTTGAGTTTGTTTAGTGACTTTATCTCTACTATTTGGGGTGCATTGACAAGCGCGTTGATACCATTTATCATTGCATGGCTTATCAGTTTGATTATGTATCCAATTATCCAGTTCTTTGAACGAAGAGGAGTGGGGCCACGTGGACTTAGTGTTACAATTGTATACTTATTGATTGGTGTTCTTGCTTATTTCTTCTTTTACTTATTAACGCCAGCAATTATTGATCAAGTTCGAGCATTCTTTGCACCAGGTGCTGAGTATGAACAATTGATTGATTATTTCCAAAATGACTTTAGAAGTGAATTCATTTTAGGTACAGATGTATACGACCAAATTCTTGGGTTCATTAATGATTCTACAATTCTTGAAGACATTGTAAGTGGATTTGTAAATACCATAACAACAAGCTTGGGATCTAGTATTACTGGAATCATAGCTGTTGTAATGGTCTTACCAATTTTATTACTATACTATTTGGTAGATTATGAATTAATCAATGATAATATCCGTACGATTTTACCAATCCGTTATGAAAAAGATGCATCCGATTTAGGAAACAGAATGAACCGTACTGTTGGTGCCTATTTACGTGGACAAGTTATTTTGATGTTTGCGATTGGGACAGTAGCGACAGTAGCCTACCGTCTTGTTGGATTAAACTATTTCTTCATCTTTGGATTGATTGTTGGTCTTACCAATATCATTCCATACTTTGGGGCAATCATTGCCATGGTACCGGTGTTGATTTATTCTATTATTACCAAGGATGTTAATCCGTTTATCATTTTAGCAATCAATATCGTATTACAGTTTATTGAAGGAAATATATTCCAACCGATGATTATGGGGCGTCAATTAGAAATGCATCCATTGATTATAATTGGTAGTATCTTGTTCTTTGGTAGTTTATTTGGAGCTCTTGGAGTTATCTTTGCTGCACCTCTTGCAGCAACAATTCGTGTATTGTTCAATTTCTATAAAGAGAAACGGGAACAACGACTCACCACATGAAACGAAAAAGAGTATACAATCAATTCCAAATAAACTTAATCGTGTTTTACGCTGTTAGTATTTTATTAGTTCCAATGTTTATCGTTGTAGCATATATGTTTGATTTACATTTATATACTTCAACAAATTACATTGTATTAATCGCATCTATCATAGCTCTTGGATTTTTCGTGATTGGAATCGCATATCTCTTAGTTAGAAGAGAACAAACAGAACGCAAACTTAAGCCATCGTATTACCGTGAGTTTATTATTTTACTTGCTTGTACTACATTTGGTATTGTTGGGTTTGGAATATTTTATACGTATTTAGGAGGAAGTGCTCGTTATATTCCTCATGTAATTATTCCTTTGTTTATTGTCACATATTCAGTAGAAACCGTTCTTGGGCACCGATTTTTCAATGTTGATATAATCAGAAATTAAATGGCTACCCTTGTGTAGTCATTTTTAAGAAGTAGGTGAAGATACAATGTTTGAACGTCTTACATTAATTACAAAAGAAGAAGGTCTTTCTAAGTTAAAAGATAGTAGTGTATTGGTACTCGGTCTTGGTGGAGTGGGAGGACATTGTTGTGAAGCTCTTGCTAGAAGTGGTGTTGGGACATTGATAATTGTTGATCGAGACATCGTTGATGTTACCAATATCAATCGTCAAATTGTTGCCTTACATTCGACAATTGGTAAAGTAAAGACAGATATTATGAAAGAACGAATTCTTGATATCAATCCTGATTGCAGGGTGATTGCTTATCATACATTTTATAATCATGATACCAAAGAAGAAATCTTATCAAACAAGATTGATTTTATTTGTGATTGTATTGATACCATCACATTCAAAATTGATATTATCAAACAAGCAATTACAAGAAATATCCCTATCATTTCAAGTATGGGAGCTGGAAACAAAGTCCATCCAGAATTGCTTGAAATTGAGTATCTCCATAAAACTTCTTATGATCCAATCGCCAAAGTCATTCGCACCAAACTTAGAAAAGAACAGATTGATGCGAAGATTCCTGTGGTATATTCAAAAGAGGAACCGATTGAAACCAATACAACTGTAATTGGTAGTACCAGCTTCACGCCGAGTGTTGCGGGACTATTGATGGCTGGATACGTCGTAAGGAAAATCATTGAGTAAGTTATTACGATTCAGAGAATATACCCCACAATGGGAACAGGACTTTATACAAATTCAGGATTACTTGGATCGTTTCTTGGGTAATTTGGTCATTGGAATTCACCATGTTGGTAGCACTAGTGTCAAAGGACTTGGGGCAAAGCCGATCATTGATGTTGATATTGAGTATGAGCATTACTTTAATGAAATCAAACGACTATTAGTACAAAACAAGTATGAATTCGAAGGCGAAAAAGGGATCAAAGGAAGGTATTCTTTTCGATTTCAAGGAGCAAATTTACCTGAACATCATTTATATGTGATTCATTCCGATGAGGTAGAATTACAAAAACATATCACATTTCGTGATGCATTACGTAGATTTCCAATCTATCGTGAAATGTATCATCAAGTAAAACAAAAATTAATCGAGGCAAACAATAAAAATCGTCTCTTGTATACAGAGAACAAAACAGAAATAATTAATCTAATAATGAAGGAAAGTGAAAAGATGAAAACAATCGTATTTGCAGGTGGATGTTTTTGGGGAGTAGAAGCATACTTTAAATTAATTGAAGGTGTAATTGATACTGAAGTAGGATATATCGCAGGAAACGGTGAGACATCTTACCAAGAAGTATGTGCTGGCAGCGGGCATGCAGAAGCTGTCTTGATTCAGTATGATGGAACAAAGGTTTCTTTGAAAACATTACTAGATCACTTATTTAATATCATTGATCCCACTTCAATTAACAAACAAGGCAATGATATTGGCGTACAATACCGTACAGGGATCTACAACTATACTGATCAAGAATTACTTGAAATAAAGGCTTACATCCAAAATAAACAGCCTTTATATAAGAAACCGATTGCCATTGAGTTGAAGACAAATCTAGATTTTTATGGTGCCGAAGCCTATCACCAAGATTATTTAGAAAAAAATAAAAATGGCTATTGCCATGTCAATTTATCGAGTCATAAAAATGTCAAATAGTGTCTTAGTTATCGGCGCACAAAATATTGATGTTTTTACCAAGACCAATGAACCGTATACATTAAAAGATTCTAATGTTTGTTCTGTCTCTATGGCATTTGGTGGGGTTGGTAGAAATATTGTTGAAAATCTTACTAGACTTGGAAACAATGTCTCTTTTATGACTGTCTTTAGTACCGATTATTTTGGACAAGTCGCAAAACAATCATTATTGGATATGGGTGTCACACTGACAAACTCAATCGATCAAGAAGGATATGCCAATAGTATTTATCTTGGAATATTAGATGAAGACAATGATTTATACTTGGGACTAAACGATATGGAGATTACCAAATCTTTGGATCCTGATTATTTTATGAAACATATTGATTATATCAATTCATTTGATGTTGTTGTGATTGACAACAATCTATCGGAAGAGAGTATAACGTATTTGTTGCCACACATTACAAGTGTCAAAGTAATGGATGCGGTAAGTGCGCATAAGTTACCTAAAATAGCGATGTTATTGCCACACATTGATTATTTGAAAGTAAATAAATTAGAACATTATGAACTTGTGAAACGATATGAAATGGAAAAGGAAATGGATATTCCAAATTCATTGAGTTTGCTTGTGACTAACGGTCCAAACAGAATCAAATACTTGGCTCCAAACCAGCCATTTAACACTATGCCAATCGCTTGTGAAACGATTATAAACGCAAGTGGAGCTGGGGATGGATTTATCAGTGGATTTGTCCATGGGTTATTACATAATAAAGATGAAGTAACAAGATTAGAATATGCAAAAAGAGTTGCTTATATTACATTGCAGAGTAATGATGCGACAAGTAAGTCTTTATGCAAAGAAGAGGTCGAAGATGAAACAATATATTGAATACAGTAAAGAGGTACAAGAAGCACTTGATAAAAAATTGCCAATTGTAGCATTAGAATCTACGATTATTTCACATGGGATGCCTTATCCAGAAAATGTAGAGACTGCTAGAAATTGTGAGCAAATCGTTAGAAATCAAGGAGCAGTTCCCGCAACAATTGCTATTTTAAATGGAAAATTA
>CAYSZV010000005.1:47188-62388 GCA_964435595.1 uncultured Candidatus Izemoplasmatales bacterium
GTGCTAGTGAAATGTTTGGTAGGTAAAAAGAAAGAAATAAAACAGAATTTTGTGGTATAAAATTAAATAATATTGAATTTCAAAAACTTCAAGAAGAGATATCGCCTATAACGTAGCCAATAAGATTGATGGGGCAACGACTGTTGCAGCAACTATGTATATTGCTAGTTTGGCTGGAATCAAAGTATTTGCTACCGGTGGAATTGGTGGTGTTCATAGAGGTGCAGAAACGACTATGGATATTTCTGCTGATTTAGAAGAATTAAGTGAAACGTCAGTCATGGTAATTTGTGCTGGAGCAAAAAGCATCTTGGATCTTGGATTGACATTAGAATATCTTGAAACAAAAGGAGTTGAAGTGATTGGGTATCAAACAAAATCACTCCCTGCCTTTTATACTAGAACAAGTGACTATGAAGTAAACTTTAAGATTGATACACCGGAAGAAATCGCTTCTGTCTTTCATACCAAACAAGAATTGGCTTTACGTGGTGGGATGTTAATTACGAATCCAATCCCGAAAGAGTATTCGATGGATCCTAAGATTATCAACAAAGCAATTGATGAAGCAATACTTGAAATGGATAAATTGGGAATCAAGGGAAAAGATACAACACCTTATTTATTGGGTAAGATAGTTGAAATTACAGGTGGAAACAGTTTAAAATCAAATATACAGTTGGTTTATAACAACTGCAAAGTAGCAAGTCAGATTAGTGTTGCATTAAATACACTATAGGAGGGCATTATGAAACGAGAAGATTATATCAATTGGGATGAATATTTTATGGGTGTTGCCTTGCTTTCGGCAAAGCGTAGTAAAGATCCAGCAACACAAGTGGGAGCTTGTATTGTCAATGATAGAAAACGAATTGTAGGAATTGGATATAACGGATTCCCTTATGGTGTGGAAGATGATCAATTTCCATGGGCGAAAAGCAGTGATTGGGTCAATTCAAAATACCCATATGTAGTACATGCTGAGCCCAATGCAATATTGAATGCAACAGTACCATTAGACAATTCTACCTTATACGTTACCTTATTTCCTTGTAATGAATGTGCCAAGTTAATCATTCAATCAGGAATCAGAGAAGTGGTTTATTTACTTGATAAATATCATGATCGTGATATGTTTATCGCATCTCGCAGAATGTTTGATGCTGCAGGTGTCACGTATCGTCAATCTATCCAAATGGAAGTCGTGTTACAAAGTGAAAAAGACACTAAGTAAATATTTATGGCTTATCATTCCTGGGATCTTTCTATATGGAGTTGTGCTAACTTTATTGTTTGTAAAGTCAAATTACTCTGTGATTGCACCGGGATACAATAACAATGTTGCAGGAACGATTTATGTCGAGCCGAGTGAAAACTCACATCAAAAAGGATCGTTTCATACAACAAGTGTCTTTAGTTTAGAAGAAATCTCTATCTATCAACGTTTCTTAGGGAATTTGTTGGAAACAGTTACAATTGAACCAATGGGAGATTTTTACGATCAAGTAGATGTAGATGATTTACAAGTAATGAATGTATTAATGAAAGATGATAGTATTCAAACATCATTAATCGTCGGGATTGAATATGCTGGGTATGAAATCAACTATGTTTCAAATCAAACCGTGTATTTAACTTATAAGTATTTAACTCCTGATACATTGAAAATAGGAGATATTATTGTGTCTGTCAATGGGGAAACTGATTTGAATCTTGCATTTGATGCAATTGAATGTGGTGACTATGCAGATTTTGTCGTTATTCGAGATGGAGAAGAAATGACAGTACGTCCGCAACGACAAGAGTTAGATGGAAATAGCTGTTCTATTGGAATCTATTTACTTCCTTACACGGAAATAGAAGATACAGAAGTAGAATATGAGATTTACGATACAAATACAGGCGGACCTAGTGGTGGGCTGATGCAAAGTTTGTTTATTTATAATCAATTAACTGATTTTGATTATTCTTTGAATATGAAAATTGGTGGTACTGGGACAATTGATGTCGATGGAAATGTTGGATATATTGGTGGAGTAAGAGAAAAAATCATTACCGCAATTGGCAATGATATTGATATATTCTTTATTCCGTATTTGGCTGATACTGACAATGATAATTATATTGAAGCGATGAAGGTCCTGGAAGAATTTGATACCGATATGGTTTTGGTTGGTGTTGCAACCTTTGAAGATGCCGTTGCGTATTTAGAAGGGTATGGTGAATAAGATGAAAGAATCATTTAACTTCTTTAAATATTATTTACCAAGTGAGATTATCAAGTCATTTTTAACAAGTCTCTTATTCTTTATTATACCCGCTTCAGTTGTAGCAATAATGGGAGTTCAAACCATATTGGTTATGATACCTGATCGTTATATTGTCATACCGATTATGTATGGTTTGATGATTGGGATTTTGTTTTTCTCAACAAAAATATTAATTGATACGTTTAAGCATTATAAAGTTTATAAAGATTTTAATTACCAGATTCTATATTGGTTATTTTTCATGATTATCGGAATCATCATAACACTTGCTGGGATGATTTTAATATTAATATTTGTATAAAGGATGATTCAAATGAAGAAAACGTTTATTATAGTAGCAGTGATTATTATTGGGTTGATTGGTGTAGACCAATTATCGAAGATATTAATCTTGAATCACAATGGTGGAAGAGATGTCAGAGAAATCTGTTTTGATATTCAGACAGATCCAGATGTAACCTATAGTGATCATCCAGGAATTGATTGTGGTATCAATGATATCGAAGTGATTCCAGGTGTTTTTCACTTTACATTTAGTTTTAATACGGGAGCTTCATTTGGTAGTTTTAAAGGGAATTTGACACTATTTTATGTCATTTCAATTTTTGCTGCTGGACTCTTTTATATATTACTGAAAGATATTAACTGGAAGACAAAAAAATGGTATACAGCAGCAGTTGTATTAATGGTTGCTGGAGGAATTGGAAACGCAATAGATCGTGTCTTATTCCAGAAAGTAACGGACTTTATCGAGTTAGACTTTATGAGATTTGCTATCTTCAACTTTGCAGATATGTGCTTAGTCGTTGGGGTAATCTTATTTGGACTTGATTTAGTATTGGAGGAAATCAATGGAAGAAATAAAAGTAGCGAACCAACAGAGCAACCAGAGGATTGATAAATTCTTAAACGAGTGGCTTGAAGAATCAAGAAATACAATACAAACAATGATCAAAGAAGGATACATTTTAGTAAATGATGTTGTTGTAAAAAACAATTACAAAGTGAAAGAAGATGATGTGATTACGATTAATGAAATCGAAATCACTGAAGTTGATTTATTACCGGAGGATATTCCTTTAGAAGTGGTCTATCAAGATGATGAAATCATTATTGTCAATAAAAGTGATGATATCGTTGTCCATCCTGGAGCTGGGAACACTTCAGGCACTTTGGTGAATGCTTTGTTATTTCATATCAAAGACTTTCAAGCAATCAAAGGAGAAATCAGACCTGGAATTGTTCATCGTATTGATAAAGAAACAAGTGGGCTATTGGTCGTTGCGAAAACGCCAAAGGCACTTGAGTATTTAAGTGATCAAATGAAAGAGAAAAAAGCAAGTCGTAAATATATTGCCTTGGTCGATGGAGTCATCCCGCATAACCTAGGTAAAGTCACTGCCCCAATTGGTAGAGACCCTAAAAACAGACAAAAAATGGCTTGTGTTGAAGGTGGAAAGCATGCTGTTACTCATTTTAAAGTGCTACAAAGATATGAAGAACATACGTTGATTGAATGCACCTTAGAAACGGGTAGAACCCATCAGATCCGTGTTCATATGAATTATATTGGATACCCAATTTATGGAGATGCCAAATATGGACAACGAAAAACGGATACAAGTCATGGACAATATTTACATGCCAAAACATTGGGTATTTACCATCCGAAAACAGAAGAGTATATGGAATTTGATAGTGAGTTACCTGACTATTTCCAAGAAAAACTTGAGGAATTAAAAGTAGACTAGGAGGGCAAGTATGGCTGATATTTATTTGCATTCAAAATTAAGTGAACAAGTAATCAAAGATCTATCTCGTCCTCTGAATCAAGATATTGTCTTTGTCGGTGCACAAGGACCGGATCCAATGTACTATAATGTTTCCAAAAAAGATGGATTAGAATCGCGTTATTACGCAGATAGAATGCATGATACCAATACAAGATTACTGTTTAAAAATATGGTACCTTATGTAAAAAGTCATTTAACAGAAGAGACCTATTCATTCTTGATCGGATTCATTTGTCATTACGCTCTAGATGTATCCGTTCATCCATATGTGTATTACAATGTTGGGGTTTATAAGAAAGATGACCCTGCCACACATCAATATCGAGGACTACATTTAAAGTTCGAACGAAGCATGGATGCAGTGATGATTCAAAAAGACTTTACTATCCCATCTAGAAAATTTCGTTTAACACGCAAATACTTCCCTAAAACAGTCTTATCACCTGATGTCTGTAAGATGATGGAACATACATTGAAAAACACGTATGGCAAAGATAATGGCGGTAAATTGTATTGTGTTGGTGTGAAGAAGATGCAGAAAAATGTAAGAAACCTGATTACAGATCAATTCGGAATTAAGAAACTACTCTTGAAGTTTGTTGATTTGTTTGGCAGTGGTGATATGTTTTTACAAGATTTATCGTTTTTCAATCATGTTGAAAAGGGAATTGATTTTCTAAATGAAGAAAAAAATACATGGTACCATCCAATTACAAATACACCTTCCAATGATTCAGTAGAAGAGATGTTTGAAAAAGCAAAAGTATTTGCACATAGTTTAATCACTCAAGTAGATGCTTATTTATACGATATAAAAGAAGTAGATTTGGAAAGTGTATTTACCAATTTATCATTCAATTCTGGATTAGATTGTGATTTACATGATGAAATGAAATACTTCAGGAATTATAAAAAATAACTGACTTTGATTTTTAAAAATCAAAGTCTTTTTTATTGCAAAGGGACCGATTGACTATGACCACTAAAAATGACCAGAAAATCAGTGAAACTTTATTTGTTTTTTATAAAAAATTATAAAGAAGAGATAGCCCTACACCCGACTGCATAATCAGTGGTTTTTGCTGGATATGCTACCTTGTGAAAAAGTAAAAATAACAGTATAATAAGTACAACTTAAAGCAAGGAGGTGTGACAGTTGGAACAATATCGAATTCATCGCAATATTATATGTATTGATTTAAAAAGTTTCTATGCATCAGTCGAATGTGCATTACGCGGATTAAATCCTTTTACTACGCCATTAGTAGTTGCGGATAAGACAAGAAGTAACGGGAGTGTCGTATTGGCTGTTACACCCTTTTTAAAGTTACGTGGTGTACAGAGTAGATGTCGTGTATTTGAATTGCCAAATGACCCTAGAATTATCTTTGCAAAGCCTCGTATGAATAAGTATTTAGAGTACTCTACCAGGATTATTGAAATTTATTTAAAATATGTCTCATTTGAAGACATTCACATCTATAGTGTGGATGAAGTCTTTTTAGATTTGACCACTTATCTTTCTTATTATCAAAAAACCGAAGAAGAGCTTGCGGCTATTATCCTCAAAGACATCTTGACTGAAACCAAAATACCAGCTACATGTGGGATTGGTCCAAACATGTTAATTAGTAAATTAGCACTGGATCTTGAAAGCAAAAAATCTCCAACCTTTATCGCCAAATGGGACTATGATGATATCCCTACAAAGTTATGGCCAGTTACTCCTTTATCTAAAATGTGGGGGATTGGGCACAATATGGAACGCAACCTAAATCGTTTGGGACTCTATACGATTGGAGATATCGCAAACTATCCTTTAGAGAAACTCCAAAAGTTTTGGGGAATCATGGGAGAAGAACTCTACCATCATGTTCATGGAATCGATCAATCTATCATTAATGAAAAACTTGTTTATAAGCCAGTTGGTAAATCATATGGAATGGGACAAACACTATACCAAGACTATAACGGTGAAAGTGTCATTCAAATCATTTTAGAAATGGTAGATGAAGTGACAAAAAGATTGCGTAATGGAGAGAAAAAAGCGTACACAATCAATTTAGGTATTTCCTATTCAAGAGACACCGGTGGTGGGGGCTTCAACCGCCAAATGACATTACCGTTTCCAACTTGTAATGAAGCAGAAATCTTTAATTCTTGTATGCAGTTATTTGATGAATTTTATGATGATTCACCAATCCGTAAAGTAACCATTAGAGTAACCAATCTTGTAGAAGAGTTTTACGTTCAATTGAATTTATTTAGAGATATGAATAAAGTAATTATCGATCACAAACTGCATTCTTCCCTTGACAATATTAAATTCAAATATGGTAAAAGTGCAGTCTTACGTGCATCTAGTCTCACTGATAACTCAACAGTAAAAGCGAGAAACACGATGGTAGGTGGACACAATGCATAACGGATATGTATATCGAGATCGCAAGATGATGAAATGGATGCCATTTAATGCGTTGTTAGAACAAGGTGACTATATTAATGATTTGCTCAATGGGAGAATCAAAAAAGAAATGCCGGTTTTAAGCACCGATCAATTAGAAGAAATGAACTATAAACTAGAAATAGCCTTTGTGTTTCAAAGTGAAGTGGTTATCACATACTTTGATAAAGGTGACTTCCAATCCGTATCTGGAATTCTCACAAGAGCAGACCATTATCAAAAAGAAATCTATTTGGGCGAAATAGCTGTTCCTTCACAAAAAATAACGAATATTGAAATTTTATAATATTCGGACAAATCTGTCATAGCATTATTAAAAATAATATGATAAGATACATACATAAGAATAAGGAAGGGTGTGCAATATGGCTTTAATGTTTATTGCAATCATTGTATTGGTCGTAGTTGTTGGGATAATCGGACTTGTGTTCGTTATCTCACAAAAAGAGGATGAGTAATCATAGAATTTGTCTCCATAGACTCTTCGTGTAATTTGTCATTTATGACAGAAAAGGGCTGAGAATTCAGTTCTTTTCATATAAAAAAGATAGTAAGACAAGTAAAAATATATGTAACTTGTTTGTTGTTCATACAAAGTTCACATATAATTGTTATAATAAGTATATCGCTAGTAGTAGGAGGTAGATATGAATGGAAAGAAGTATGAATCCATCCAGTCGTAGAAGTAGACGCTGGATTACGAAAGCATTACTAGAATTAATGATGGATAAGCCATATCAAAAAATCTCAATTACAGAAATTGCTGAAGAAGCAGATGTTGTAAGGAGAACATTTTACAGAAACTTCGAATCAAAAGAAGACGTCATCAAAACATATATCGAAAGTATTTTTAGAGGGTTTATCAGTACAGTAAGGGAAAACGAATCAATCAACACACAGGATGTTGCCAAAGATTTCTTTGAATACATGAATCGTCATAAAGTATTCCTGAATTTACTGCATGAACACGATATGTTTGACTTAATTTTAAAGGTATTTGAAGAACGTATTTTTGAAAATACACAACCTGATTGGGCAGAAGAGAAAAAAGAAACCGATGTGTTTGTTAAATACAGTCGTTCATTCTTAATTGCTGGATTATGGTATATGTTGCAAAACTGGCTAAAATCTGGAACATTAGAAACACCAGAAGAACTCGCATCAATATTTGATAATATGCTTCAAAAAGATTTAAAAAAAGGATGGTCTTAGGACCATCTTTTTAGTGGATTTAATGATGAAACACATTGTATTATATATACTGCAAGTGTATAATAGTGATAAGAAAGTTCTAGAAGGGTAGGTCTTCCTATCTAGTATAGAACAGCTATACTATTTTTTATTGGAGGACAAGATGAAGAAATTAATATCAATAGGTAGTATATTACTCGTAGGTATTTTCTTAGTTGGCTGTCAGAGCACCACAGATGATCCGATTGAAGATCCAATTATAAATCCCGTTCCACTTCCTGTAGCTTGTGAATTATGGCAGGAATTTGATGAGGAAACCAGGGAGTGTATCGATATCGATGGTGACTTTTATCTTGCAAACAACAAAGAGGTTGTCGATTTGATGTATTACTATACGATTGGGAATAAAGGTGTAGATATTTATAATCGCAAAGGAGATACAACATCATATATCAATATTGAAGACTTTATGACACAAATACAAAAACTCACAACGGAACTTACATTTACGATTGCTGATGGGCTTGCAGTTAGTTATACAGTTCAATTACAATCACCATATGCAAATATGTACGGAACAAATGAATTGGTATACCAGGTTGTCTTTGATCCTGAATTAAATCAAATCAAAATCAGTGATTTGGATTTCTATTCTGTAATAAACGCACCGGTTGAATCTACCTATACAGAGTTGATCATAGATTCTATTGAATACTTTGGTCCTCCAATGGAAACAGTAATTTCATTAGATGAGTATGGAATGGCTTTATATGAAGAAGTTGGAAATTATTACATTCCAAGTTATTTGGCTAGTTTATTCTTAACAGGTGATGCTGTTAGTGTTTATGAAACAGATGATTCAATCATTTTATTTGATAATGGAGCTGATTTCAATCAGCTTGAGACATTGATTGATGATTCTACACAAACAAGCTCAGAAGACGTATTAGAAGTGTCTGAGAACTATTTAAAGCTGTATTTTGAATATTTTTACGGATTAGATGAAGAATTAGAATATGATTTTGATACGTTGATTGATTCCTATCAGTTCAGTGAACAAACTTCATTTCGTAATTATTATACCCAGTTAGACCAATTTCTGCTTGATTTAGATGATATCCATACAAGTCTTATTACATCAGGATTCAATGATGATTATGTCTCTCGAATTGATTTCGAAGATGGGAGTAGATGGGAAACTATGTATGATGCGATTGGAACAAATAAATGTTATTTTCTAAATAGTGAGTATGATTATTTCATTGAAGCTACTACAATGTATATCACTGTCAATGGATTTAGTGAAGATACACTTAATCTCGTAAATGAAGTAATTGGCGATTCTTTTGGAGTAGAAAATGTAGTAATTGATTTAAGATGTAATAGCGGTGGAAGTCTATTGGGTGTCTTAGAATTAATGACACTACTAACTGACGCGCCGATCCCATTAAATGTCTTAAATCCTCAAACAGGGGTATATGAAAAGCAAAACATTGTCAATTATACATCAAGAGCATTGGATGCGAATTTCTATGTTTTAACATCTGAAGTAACATTTAGTGGAGGAAACCTCTTTGCATCTTTTGTAAAAGATATGGAAGCAGGAATCCTAATTGGAACCCCTAGTCTTGGTGGTGCATGTGCAATTAATGTTACAGTATTACCAGATGGAAGCATTTTTGTAGCATCCAGTAATATGGTATTAATGAATGCAAATGATGAGATTACAGAATTTGGAATTACACCAGACATTGTAATTACTGAATATATAGATGATATTACCGAACTTGATTACAACTCATATGTGAATTAAAGCAAAAAAAAGATGATTTTAAAATCATCTTTTTTGTTTATTTTGCCACTATATTTGGGTCTACAAATACTCTTGCGCCAACTTCTTTGTCTAACATATAAAGGCCTGCGTCTTTTACTAATTTAATCTTTTCGATAAGTTTACCAAAGTTATCTTCCTCTTCGACTTGTTCATCAACAAACCATTGTAGAAAACTAATTGCAGCATAATCCTTCACATCATGTGAAATCGACATTAGGTTATTGATTCGATCCGTTACAGAACGTTCATGTTGTAATGATACTTCAAAAACATCTAATAACGATTCAAAATCATTTCTTGGATTTTCAAACCCCTTAATTTCAACTCTAGCACCACGTTCATTCATATAATTGATAAATTTCTTCGCATGTGCTAATTCTTCATCATACTGAACCATCATCCAACTTTCGAACCCTTCCAGTCCAAGAGTAGCAACATAACTAGCCATCGCTAAATATATATGTGCTGATTCAATTTCATAATTAATCTGTGTATTAAGTGCGTCTACTAATTTTTTATTCATAATATCATCTCCTATCACTTATATTATAACATACTGACACAAGCAAGCAACTGCTTTGAATATAATTTTTAGGATAAAAGTGCTTTTGCTTTTTCAATTGTAACAAAATTTGTTTTTGCTATCGAGTTTAAAAATGCTTCTCCTTTTTCTTTGATGATAGTAGCAGTTAACAAATCAACTTTTTTACCTGCACCTTTTAATAAATCATAGCCACATTGTTCAGATAATTTATCAAAATATTGTAAGAAGGCATAACGTGCAATAATACTCGCAACAGCAACAGAAGCATACTTTGATTCTGCTTTTGTAGTGAAGGTAATATCACGATAAATTTTGCCCTCATTTTTAAGGTAATTAAAGTATAGTTTTTCTTCTGCAAATTGATCGACAATTACAGGCGTTTTTTCTTTGATTTTATCAGTGAGTTGAAGGATAGCGCTATTGTGTAAATATGCCTTCAATTTATTCATGTTATATCCTTTATTTGTCATTTCATTAAACTTGCTATTATGAAGAGCAAGCATGCTATAAGGGATACGATCAATGAGTTGCTCGCCGATAATTCTAATACGATCGTCCGTTATCTTTTTTGAGTCATCGATTTTTAATCCTTTTACAAAATCAAGATGTTGACCACTTAAATATGCAGCGCATACGACCACTGGTCCAAAAAAGTCTCCTGTTCCAACTTCATCACTTCCAATTGAATGGAAGAAGTAGTTTGAAGAAGATTTCTTATCAACTTTTTTAATATCCTTTTTACTTACTTTGATACCCAACATTGTACACCACATATTGTATTCAATCTCAGCATCTTTTCCTTGAAACATTACTTTATTGGAATTGTATATTGTGACACTGAAAAAGTCTGTTTTTGCAAAAAATAAAACAGTTTGATTTTTCGTTTCTTTGTGATCATCTTGATAAAACGAAATGATTCTTTTTACTTGTTCATTGTTACACTCTAGTATGTGATTCATATTTCTCCACCTCTATCTTTCATTTTATCATAACTTTTGTTAAAATAATACGTGGGAGTGATATTATGCAATTTGATATTAAGACATTAGAATTCAACAAGGTGAAAGAGAACTTAATAAGACAAGCTTCAACAAAACAAGGTAAAGAATTATTAAGAGCAATCTCTCCTACGAATAATCATTTAGAAATTAAAAGGTTACTGCAAGAAACCAATCATGCTCATACGATTATTACTCAATATAAAGAACCACCTTTTGGTGGTGTTAGAGATATGTATGAAATTCTCGAACGAGCTCGAATCCATTCAGTTTTAAGACCAACTGAATTTTTAGACGTTATCGGTCTTTTGGAAGCAACACAGAACAATGTCACTTTTTATCGAAACGTGCAGGAAGAAGAAATTGAAGGTGATGCACTTACTGAATACTATGATCAACTAACACCTGTGAAACATTTAAGAAATCAAATAGAACAAGTAATTTCAATTGATGGAAGAATTCATGATAATGCATCTCATGAACTATCAAGAATAAGAGCAAAAATCTCTCAAAAGGAAAACAAGATTACTGAAAGATTAAACAATATCATCAATACTCAAAAAACGAAATTAGCTGACACATTAATTACAATCAGAAGCAATCGAATGGTAGTACCTGTGAAGTTGAGTGAGAAGAATAATTTTAAAGGTTCAATCATAGATTATTCATCCAGTGGTGAAACTGTATATATGGAACCACAAAGTGTTGCACTAATTAATAATGAGATAAATTTACTCCGTTTAGATGAAGAAAGAGAAATCAATCGAATCTTACGAGAACTAACAAAATTGATTGCGAGTGAGTATTCTCCATTAACAAATAATTTTAGAGTTCTAACGTATTTGGATATGACATATGCAAAAGGGAAATATGCTGCCATCAATGAATGTACAATTCCTGAGATTACTGAAGACGAAGTGAACCTCGTTAAAGCAAGACATCCGCTCATCGACAAAGAAGAAATAGTAGCGAATACAATCTCGATGAACAAGAAGGAATGTATCATTGTTATTACTGGACCGAACACAGGTGGTAAAACTGTTGCTTTAAAAACTATGGGTCTTATCAGTATAATGATACAATCTGGATTAATGGTTCCTATCAATGAAGGAAGTAAAACTGTTATCTTTGAAAACATCTTTGCAGACATAGGTGATGAACAATCAATCGAACAATCTTTATCGACATTCAGTTCTCATATGACACGTATTATTAATATCGTGAAAGAGATGACAGTCGGAAGCCTCATTTTACTAGATGAATTAGGAAGTGGTACTGATCCGAAAGAAGGAGCAAGTTTAGCAATCGCAATTCTGGATTATATTCGTGTCCGCGGAATGTATGTTATCGCTACAACTCATTATCCAGAATTGAAAGCTTACGCATATGATAAAGAAGAAATTGTTAATGCAAGTGTAGAGTTTGATGTAGTTAGTCTACGCCCAACGTATCGATTGTTAATCGGTACACCAGGGAAGTCTAATGCTTTGTTGATTTGTGAGCGACTAGGCTTAAACGAGCATATCATCTCTAAAGCAAAAGAAAACGTCTTAACATCGAATACAGCAGTATCAGATTTAATTAATAAGCTCGAGAAGCAAGGAAATGACTTAGATTTGAAAATTCAAGAGTATGAAGAAGTGATTTTAAAGCAAAAAATACTGGTCAGTCAAAACGAGAGGTTTCAAAAAGACCTATTAAAGCAAAAAAATGAATTAAAGAGTAAAATTGCTGTTGAACAAAGTCAACTGATTCAAGAGACGCAGCATAAGGCTTTTGCACTCTTAGAGGACATCTCCAAGCTCAAAAACCGTAAGGATATTAAGGATCATGAGCTAGCAGAATTTAAATATCAAGTGAAACAATTGAATGCGGACAAAGAAGAACATTCATCACTGGTTGGATACAAGTATTCTCCAGGTGATTTAGTAACATTGTTGAAGTTTAATCGTGTAGGAGAACTTGTAAAGAAACAAAAAAATGGTAAGTGGATTGTGAAGATGGGGAATCTTAGTTCACAATATACTGAAGATCAATTTGAATTCATTGAGAAGAAGAAAGAAGAAACGAAAAAAGTAGTCTTTAAGTCGATGAAAAAGAAAGCTGTACGTGGAGAGTTAGATTTAAGAGGTATGCGTTATGAAGAAGCAAAAATAACATTAGATAAGTACATTGATGATTGTGTTGTTACAAACCTACCTTATGCGTCAATCATTCATGGGTTTGGTACTCTTACATTAAGAAAGTTGGTAAAGGAATATTTATCAAGCCACAAACAAGTAGATAGTCACAGAGATGGTGAAGGTGGCGAAGGTGGACAAGGTGTTACGATAGTATATTTCAAATAAATAGGCAAAATGTTTGAATTATACATATAGATTAATTATAATGAGAAAGTAATGAAAAAGAGGAGGAATAAATTATGCCTGTAATTTATGCAAACAATGAGAATTTTAAAGAAAAAGTAGCAGAAGGAACTGTAATATTAGACTTCTATGCAGACTGGTGTGCTCCATGTAGAATGATTGGTCCTGTATTAGAACAAATCGCAGAAGAGAATCCAGAATTAAAAGTAGTAAAAGTAAACGTTGATGAAAACATCGAATTAGCAAACAATTTCGGTGTAAAAGGAATCCCAGCTTTATTCGTTCTTAAAGAAGGAAAAACTGTAGCACAACGTGCAGGATTCATGCCAAAGGCTGCATTAGTAGACTGGGCACTAAACGCATAAAAAATACCAAGTTTAAAAACTTGGTTTTTTTTTGCCTTTAATGTATAATACATTTGGTGATAATATGGATGGAATCTTAATCGTAAACAAACCAATCAACTATACGTCTCATGACATAATTAGTATCCTTAGGAAAATGTTGAACACAAAGAAGCTTGGACATACAGGAACATTAGATCCTGATGCATCCGGTGTTTTGGTAGTCGGTGTCAATAAAGGAACAAAGATTATGAAGTACTTAAACAATGATGATAAAATTTATGAGGCAAAAGCATGTATTGGTAGATCTACAGACACACTAGATAAAACTGGAGAGATTCTAGAAGAAGTAAACGTTACTTCAATCAACAATCTTGATGAAGTGATTCAATCCTTCAAAGGAATCTACACACAAACTCCGCCAATGTATAGTGCAATTAAATATAAAGGTAAAAGATTATATGAATATGCCCGTCAAGGTATTATAATCGATGATATTCCATCGAGAGACATCACTGTATACGATATTTCTCGTACAAGCGAAATTGAATATAAAGATAATTGTGCCTTCTTTGATTATCAAGTGCATGCTAGTAAAGGACTTTATGTTCGAACACTGTCTTACGACATTGGTAAAAAATGTGGCTTCCCTGCACACAACTTTGATTTAAAGAGAGTAAAGGCAGGCAAATTTGATATCGGACAAAGTTATACATTGGAGCAAATTGAAAAAGGTGAATACACAATCATCTCAATGAGTGATGCTTTAAATCATTTACCATCTTTAATTCTTAAGGATCATTTGAAACAACATGTCAATAATGGAATGGCAATTAGCATAAAAGAATTTGATTCTCCAGAGTTAACTAGGATTGTAGATGAAGAAGGAAATTTACTTGCTCTATATGATAAACACGAAACCGACTATAAGATGAAAGCACAAAACGTGTTTTTGAAGGAATGATATAAATGGAAGTTATTAAACTCAACGGAAACAAAGTACAGGAAAACAGTGTCTGCGCAATCGGCTTTTTTGATGGAGTACACAGTGCGCACAAAGAGTTAATCGAAGAAACTATCAAAATTGGTAAACAAAAGAATCTTAAAACTGGTGTCATTACATTTGATGTTCATCCAAAAAGTGTCTTGTTTGATTTAGAGTATAAATACTTGACACCGATTGATCGTAAAATTGAACTCTTCAAACAATATGATTTAGACTATGTATATATTATTGTCTTTGATAAACAAAAAGCAAGTTTAACTCCACAAGAGTTTATTGAATTTTATTTGGGAAACATAAATACAATTGTTTGTGGCTTTGATTTTAAATTTGGTGTCCGCGGAAGTGGTAAAGTGAAAACACTCCAAAATTACAATTCATTTGAAACAGTGG
>CAYSZV010000005.1:62398-78741 GCA_964435595.1 uncultured Candidatus Izemoplasmatales bacterium
GGTTGTAGAAGAAGTAACCTATGATGGATTCAAAGTTGGAAGTACTCATATAAGAGATTTGATTCTCAGTGGACAAGTTGATAAAGTGAATGATATCTTAGGGGACTATTATAGTATCAAGGGTGAAGTCATCCATGGTGAAAAAAAAGGTCGAATGATTGGGTATCCAACTGCAAACATTGATACCAATGAATATCTCATTCCAAAAACAGGTGTCTATGTTACAATGACAAAGGTTGATGATGTATGGTATCAATCAATGAGTAGTGTTGGACACAACCCTACATTAAATTGTAGAGTTGATGTTTCAGTTGAATCAAATATCTTTGACTTCAATCAAGAGATATATGGTAAAGTGATTGAATTGAAATTCATTAAGAGATTACGAGATGAATTAAAGTTCACCTCGGTAGACGATTTAATTAAAACAATTGATCAAGACAAGGTAGATAGTTTACGAGTATTAAAATCATTGAAATAATACTTGCATTACCTATTGCTTGTGATATAATAATTTTGCGCCTGATACTTAGATGTAGGACACTCCGCCCTATTTCCAGGTATAAGGTAAGACAATAAAATAAGGAGGAACATGATCATGGCTTTAACAAAAGAGCAAAAATCAGAATTAGTAGCTAAGTTCGGTCGTAAAGAGGGAGACACTGGTAGCCCTGAGGTTCAAGTTGCAATTTTAACTACAGAAATTAATGAGTTAAATGAACACTTAAAAGAACACAAACACGATCACCATTCAAGACGTGGATTACTGAAAAAAGTTGGACACAGAAGAAACTTACTGAAATACTTAGCGAAAAAAGATGTCGAAAGATATCGTGCCTTAATCAAAGAATTAGGATTAAGAAGATAGTTTACTAGAAGAGACTTACAGAAATGTAAGTCTTTTTTTATTTCATATATGTTATAATGAATTGAGGTGATATGATGATTATTGAATATAAAAAAGAATATTACGATGCATACAAAAAGTTGGTGAAAGAACTTTGGAATGATATCACTGATGAAACCGTTCAAGAAATTACAAGTGAACATCTATCAGGGAGAGAATTTATCTTTCTATATGAGAGAGACAATGAAATCATCGGATTCATAAATACTTCAATTCGTAGTGATTATGTTCCAGGATCTACAGGAGATGGTGTTGCTTATATTGAAGGAATTTATGTTTGCAAAGCATATCGTAGAAATCAAGTTGCAATTCAATTAGTAGATCATGTCATAAATTATTTCAAACAAAGAGGCTTTACTGAAATTGGAAGTGATTCCGAAATTGAGAATGAGGTATCATATTTTTGGCACAAAGCTATCGGATTTAAAGAGGTAGAACGATGCGTTCATTATATACGGAAAATAGGAGAATAACATGAGAGAAATTAAGATAAATGATTCCTATCAAAATCAACTTCACACTTATATTTTTGATGGATTGAAATCTCCAAAAGGTGTGTTGCTAATTGTTCATGGATTAAATGAACATGGATTACGATATAAAGAATTTGCTCAATTTGTAAATCAATCTGAACTCCTGGTCATTGCTTTTGACCACATATCACAAGGGCACTCAAGAAAAGAGAATGAAACAGTCGTTGATTTTGGTAAAAATGGTGATAAAGTTTTAGTAAATGGACTCGATTCTGTGACAAAATATATTCAAAAAGAATATCCTGATTTACCACTATATGTGTTTGGTCATTCAATGGGAACTATGATTATTAGGTACTATTTGCAAACGCATAAAAATCCATTTCAAAAAGTCATTTTAAACGGTGGAGGATACTCGGATTTAAAGGGTATCAATATTGGTATTTTTATAGGTAAAATTTTATGTCTTTTTAAAGCAAAAAAACCGTCTAAATTTTTCGATAATTTGTTTCGTCAAACTCAGTATAAAATATTGGAAAAAACACAAATCGATCATTTCATTGAATGGCTCACAAGAGACAAAGAAAAAACGGAATTAAACAAGCAGGATTCGTTTTTATTCATCCGTCTTGCAACCCGCTCTTTTCTTGTGAACTTATTAATGATAAAATATATTAATAAGGTAGATCATATTTTTGGAACAAACTTAGATACACCAATCCTCTTATTAAGTGGATCACATGATCCAGCTACTAAATTTGGTGAAGGAATCATTGAATTAAATGCGTTATATCAAAAAGCTGGTATACAATCACAATACATAATATATGAAGAAGGAAGACATGATACACTTCAAGAGATCAATCGCGAAGAAGTATTCAAAGACATCCTTCAATTCTTGGAGGGATGATTATGACACAAGAAAGACGCATGAGAATACTACAAAACGTAGCGATTGTAACATTAATACTCATTTCAATGTTTTATTTAAATAAATTATTTGAAATGCAGATTAAAACATTATTAGGAGCAATCAATACTGTATTATTCCCATTTGGGATCGCATTGTTTATTTCTTATTTGCTCGCACCAATTATGAAATTTATTGAAAAGAAATTTAAAATTAAAAAACGGGCTTTGTCAATTGTGATAGTATTTATCTTATTGATTATAGTACTTGCCTTATTCTCATTAATTGTTGGAAATATCATATTTTCACAAGCAGAACTATTTTTCCAGGTAGATTGGGACAATATTATTGCGCAAATCGAAACATTTGTATCAAGTAATCCACAATTCACTTCTGCATATGATGCATTAAAAGAATATATTAGCGTGGAATCATTATCTTCTTATGTATTTAATGTCTTTGATTTATTCCGTGGAGTCGTTGGAGTTATCGTTACAATCGTTTTGGTTCCTGTATTCCTAGTATTCCTACTAAATGATAGAAACACGATTTTTAAAGGGATTATATGGGCTTTACCGAAGAAATATAGACAAGATGTCATTGAATTAGGAACAAGAGCCAATGATGTAACTGAAAAATACTTCAATGGAAGATTTCTGAGTATGTTTATAATGAGCATTTTCTTTACAATTATATTCATAATCTTAGGATTTGGTATAGATAAAGCTGTTTTCTTTGGATTTACCTTGGGATTCTTAGATATCATTCCTTATATAGGTGGATTTGTTGGTGTATTGTTGCCAATCTTATATTCATTTACAATTCCAACTCAAGTTTTGTTTGGTGTATGGTGCTTTGTTGCAATTATTATTATTAATGCCATTGCACAATTTGTACAAGGGAATATCTTACAACCTTATATAATGGGAAAAGAAGTAAAACTTCATCCATTATTAATCTTATCAAGTTTCATTTTCTTTGGAGCATTATTTGGAATTACAGGAATTATCTTAGCAATTCCAATTACAGGGACATTAAAAGCAACAGTCGAATATTACAGGGAGGTAAAATCGGATGGATAATATGTTAGAAACGATTTATAAGTACGTATATATAGGCAGTTATATTGTCATTACAGTATTTATGCTGATATTTAATATCAATGCAGGAGCATTTTCAATTTGGGGTACTTTGTTGGTATTCGGAATTGTAACGTTTATCTTATTCTTAATGGGTAGATTGGTACAAGAACGTTTTGACAATACATTACAGATGTATTTGATTATTATTAGTATTTTATACTTAGTATCAGCATTTATTAAAAAAGATACTGGTATTCTAGATGATATGGGAGACCCTGTAGGATTTCACTATGGATGGGCAAATTTCTGGTCTGCGATTTCTGCAATGGTAATCTTTGCAGCAGCATTCTTCTTAGATGGGATCTTTGAATCAGAATAATGAATCCTAATTTTGAAGCACGAAAAAGAGTTAACTATTTGTTTTTATCAATTGTAACTACATTTCTACTTATTGGATTGGTTACCAATATCGAATTGTGGCCATTTATAGGTGGAATCTTACTAATTTTTTGGGGAAATGCTGTATACAATAAAATGCAAAAGCAATCTGCCATGACATTCTTTGACGGTATATTAACCATCAGAAAATTACACAAAGAATATGTTTATGATGTGAAAGAGTTTATCTCTTTCAAGATCATGCGTGATTCTGAGGGAACTGATTCCTTATATGGTGTGTATTTAAAAGATGGAAAAATGAAGAAGAAGACCTTGTGTTATGATGTCTATGAGATTGGTTTAAAGACAATCCAAGAATATTTAAATGAATATATTGAATCATATTCGGGTATAAATGATTTAGAAAAAGAACAACAAGAACGTGAAATACGTATCATTTTAAATAATTCTATTTCAAGTATAATGTTACTAATCTCTACGATGATGAATTTTGTATTAGCTTTTACTGTTTTATTTACCCTAACATCATTGTTTTTGGCAATCCTTTCACTCATAGTCTTCACTGTTTATAATGTCATATCTAGAAAAATAGTGAGAAATAATACTTTGGGGAAAGTGTTTCTAATTATCAGTGCTATATTAATGGGTAGTACATTCATAAATTTCTTTTTAACAATGGATATATAATATAGGAAAGAGGTGGAGTATGGAGTTTAAAATTTGGTATGGTGAATCAATTGGGTCAATCAGTCAAAAAGATATCGATATGTGGTTCGATATTTATAATAATGACTTATTTGAAGATCGCGGCTACGACATTACATTTATGGACATAGACGAAGTGGAAGAACTATATAAAAGATTAAAAGGTGAATACGTTGAATACCTGTTATCACTCCAAGAAGATCCAGCTTTCTTATTTTATGTAGTTCTCGAAGATAATCATGAAATGTATGTTTCTCATGCTCGTGTCATTACACGAGATGATCTGTATTATATTGAAGGATTAGAAACCCATAGAGACATGTATTACAAAGGGTATGCAACACAGGTAATTAATAAAGTTTGCGACATTGCTTTACAAGATGGAATTAAGGAAGTATATGCAAACATTTATTACCTGAATGAGCCTTCTATTAAGACCTTTAAGAAGTGTGGCTTTATCACGATTAGCGATCCAGAAAACAAACGTGTAACAATGAAAAAAAGACTTGTCGATTGACAGGTCTTTTTGGATGAAATCACTTTCATAAAACTTTGTAATAATAATCGTTGACAATCATTCGATTAAGGAGTATATTATGCGTATTCGAACGCATCAAATATCGACTTATGGAGGATAAAACAGTGCATCAATTATTAATTTATGGATTGATTTTGATATTCAAAACAATCGAAGTTTCAATGGCTACTTTACGAATTGTTCTGATTACAAAAGATGAACGATTAAAAGGAGCAATTATTGGCTTTTTTGAAGTAATGTTATGGGTAATATTAGTGTCAACTGTTTTAACCAACATAACGGAAGACCCAATCAAAGTGGTCATTTACGCATTAGGATTTGCAGTAGGAAACTATGTAGGAAGTAAAGTTGAGAATTTCATAGCAATTGGAACATCTAATATTGAAGCCATTGTTTTGAAACAACATGGGAAACAATTAAGTATTGATTTACGTGCAAGAGGATACGCAGTTACTGCAGTAGATGCCAAAGGTATGAATAGTGATCGAGAAATTCTGTACATTCATTTACCTAGAAAACAAGTGCGAAATGCTGTATCAATTATTAGAGATTTACAAGAAAATGTTGTTATCACAATCAATGATATCAAGCCAATTTATGGTGGCTATAGAACACTTAGAAGATAAGCATCCGGAATGGGATGCTTTTTAAATATATAAATATATTACTTTAAAAATATAGTATTTTGTGATAATATTATAAATTGGAAAAAATAAAGAGAAAAGAAAAGAGGAAAAGTATGTCAGAGAAGAAGACATTCAGAATGGATTTCGACGGAAGAGAATTGGTAGTCGAAACCGGTGAAATGGCCAAACAAGCAGCTGGTGCAGCGTTAGTTCGTTACAATGATACAGCCGTATTAAGTGTTTGTGCAGTAGGAAAAGAGCCTACAAGTGCGGGATTCTTCCCGTTAATGGTGTTGTATACAGAAAAAATGTATGCTGCAGGTAAAATCCCAGGTGGATTTTTAAAAAGAGAAGGAAGACCAAGTGATAATGAAACATTAACTTCTAGATTAATCGACAGACCTATCAGACCGTTATTCCCAAAAGGATTCAAATACGACTTACAAGTAATTAATACAGTTATGAGTGCAAATACTGATTTCACTCCTGAAATGACTGCTATGATTGGTAGTAGCCTTGCATTAGGATTAAGTGATATTCCATTTATGGGACCAATCGCTGGTGTTAATGTTGGACGTGTAGATGGTAAATTAATCGTGAACCCTACACAAGCTCAGCAAGAAGTAAGTGACATTGAATTGAGTGTTGCTGGAACAAAAGATGCAATCAACATGGTTGAATCACATGCAAAAATCGTATCTGAAGCAGATATGTTAGAAGCAATCTTATTTGGACATGAATGGATTAAGAAAATTTGTGTATTCCAAGAAGAAATTATTGCTGCAGCTGGTAAAGAGAAAAAAGAATATGTACTTAAAGTAGTTGCTGATGATATCCAAGCTGAAGTTGCAAAATTAGTAAAAGATGAATTGGTTAAAGCGGTAAGTATTGAAGAAAAATTGGCACGTGGAGTTGCAATTGATGACATCACGAAAAAAGCAGTTGAAACATTTGAAGAAAACAACGCTGGAATGGATAAAGATGATTTAAGATCATTGTTAAATGATGTATCTAGTGTATGTTCAAGTATTGTACAATCTGAAATGAGACGTGCAATTAGTGAAGATAAAGTACGCCCTGATGGTCGTAACTTATCTGAATTAAGAGATTTAGAATCACAAGTTGATTTATTCGAACTAACTCACGGTAGTGCAATGTTCACACGTGGACAAACGCAAGCACTTGCTTTAACAACTTTAGGTAGTTTAAGTGAACACAAAAAAATAGATGGTATGGATGATTTAGAAAAGAAAACATTCATGTTACATTATAACTTCCCTCAATATTCTGTTGGTGAAACAGGACGTTATGGTGGAGCTGGACGTAGAGAAATTGGTCACGGTATGTTAGGTGAAAGAGCACTTCGTCAAGTAATGCCTACTGAAGAAGAATTTCCATATACTGTTCGCGTTGTTTCTGAGGTACTAGAATCAAACGGATCAAGTTCACAAGCAACAATCTGTGCTGGTAGTATGAGTTTAATGGCAGCTGGTGTACCAATCAAAGCTCCTGTAGCTGGGATTGCAATGGGACTTATCAAAGAAGGAGACTTCTACAGTATCTTAACGGATATTCAAGGGATGGAAGATCATTACGGAGATATGGACTTTAAAGTTGCTGGTACAAAAGATGGTATTACTGCACTTCAAATGGATATTAAAATTGATGGATTATCAAAAGAAATCTTAGAAGAAGCATTAGAACAAGCAAGAATTGCTAGATTGCAAATCTTAGATAACATGAATGCTGTTATTGCTGAAGCTAGACCTGAAGTGTCAAAACATGCTCCAAAAGTTGTCTTAATGACAATTGATCCAGATAAAATCAGAGACGTTATCGGACCTGGTGGAAAAATGATTACACAAATTATTGAAAAATCAAATGATGTTAAAATCGATATCGAACAAGATGGTCGTGTTACAATTATGCATACCAACTCAGAAGATATAAAAATTGCAATCAAATTGATTGAAGACATTATCAGAACTGCAAAAGTCGGAGAAGTATATTCAGGTAAAGTAGTACGTGTTGAAAAATTCGGATGCTTTGTTGAATTATGGAAAGGTACTGATGGATTGTGTCATATTTCTAAGTTAGCTCATGAACGTGTTAACAAAGTAGAAGATGTATGTAATATCGGAGATATCATTACTGTTAAAGTAATTGGTATTGATGATCGTGGTAGAATTGATTTATCTAGAAAAGATACATTACCTAAGCCACCAAGACCTGAAAGAAAACCTGCTCCAAAAACAGATACTCCTAAAAAGGACAATGAAACGAAATAAAAAAAATCCTTTTGTTTGTTATTGTATGGAAGTAAAATACAAAACAATCTTAAAGGCAATTGCTAAAGGTGCTAAGACTCCTGAAGAAATTACCGATATGACAAAAGCTGGAATATCTTGCGGTATGTGTATTGAAACAATAGAAGAAATATTAGAAAAAGAATTATCTAAATAGCCGGGTAACCGAGCGGAAACGTTAGGAAAGTCCATGCTAGCACAAGCTGTGATGCTTGTAGTGATTGTGATAGAGGAAACAATAACTCTATGCGCCAGAAATGGTGACGGCTGAGAACGCACCCGTTAGGGTGTTAGTATCTTTAAAAGTGCCACAGAGACGAGCTTTTGTGGAAACACAGAAGGTGGAACGGGTAAACCCCTCAAGCTAGAAACCCAAAATTGGTAGGGGCACTTGAAGTAAGGAACCGAACTTAACTTCGAGCTATCATTGATAGAGATAAATGGTTACCGCCTAGAAATAGGTACAGAACATGGCTTACAAGCTATTTAGTAAATAAAAAGACACGAAATCTTCGTGTCTTTTTTAATTTACAACATTGTCATAATTGATTGAATTATTTGATTGCCCCATTTTAATTCGGAAATATCGATCATTTTCAATTGCTAAGAATTGAATAAAATGAACCACCATATAATATCCTAATACAACTCCTACAAAAGTCATTGCCAAGAATCCAGTTAAGAAATTCACTTCACCAAACACTGTACCTGCACCAATTGATACAACCAAATAGAATATAAACAACCCAGTTATTATGGATCTCAAATGTTTTAAATAACGATTTTCCCAAATTGTAAGAAATTTATAATCATCAAGACGTTTTAGTCTCCACATAAAGAAGAAATAAATGTTCATGTTCTCACCTCGAAAATTATTATATCATATAGATGTGAAATTATTATGACTTATTTGTCTACTGTCACAAATGTGTTATAATATCAAAGGGTGAGAAACATGAAAATAATACTATCTCCAAGCAAAACACAAAAGCCACATACAAATACGTTTTATACTTCAAAAGACATTTTGTTTCCGACAGAACACAAAAAAGTGCTGGCAGCCTTACGAAAACTAACTAAGTCTGACATTCAAAATAAAATGAAACTAAGCAAAGACTTGCTGGAACAAACATATTCGAATATTAAAAACTATAATATATTAGACCAATTTCAAGCATTTGATGCCTTTACTGGTCTTGTGTTTTTCAATATGGACCGTAACTCTTATCAAAAAGAAGAACATCAATACATCGAGCAAAACGTCCGAATCCTTGATGCATTTTATGGAGTATTGGAACCTGGAACTTTGATAAAGCCTTACCGGTTGGATATGAAAATGCCAATTGGATTAAATCTGTATCATCATTGGAATGTTTCTCCATATTTTAAAGATGAAGTAATCATCAATCTTGCAAGTAATGAGTTTAGTAAAATGTTACCGGCAGAACACATGATAACAGTCTCTTTCTTACAAAACAAAGATGGTAGGTTTGTCAATCAAGCAACCTATTCTAAAATGGCAAGAGGGAAATTTGCTGATTTCATGATTAAGAATAAGATTACGCAAATAGATGATTTGTTCTCATTTCAAGTAGATGGCTATACTTATAATCAAGAATTGAGTACGAATACAATTATAGTCTTTACGAGATAATAGCCAAATATGGCTTTTTTTCTTGATTTTCATACAATAGTAATGTACAATAGATTAGCGAAATATAGGAGGTGATTTTATGAGTAAAAAGTTAGATATTGAAGCAATCAAAAGAAGACAAAAGCAAATCCGTAATTTTAGTATTATTGCTCATATAGATCACGGAAAATCAACATTAGCTGATCGTATATTGGAATTTACAAAAACGATTAGTACACGTGATATGAAAGCACAATTATTAGATAGTATGGACTTAGAACGTGAACGTGGAATCACAATTAAGTTAAATGCAGTTGAAGTAGCATATGATGCAAAAGATGGGCAAACATATATCTTTCATCTAATTGATACTCCAGGTCATGTTGACTTTACATATGAAGTATCAAGAAGTTTGGCAGCTTGTGAAGGTGCTATTTTAGTGGTAGACGCAGCGCAAGGAATTGAAGCACAAACATTAGCTAATGTCTATTTGGCATTAGATAACGATCTTGAAATCTTACCGTTAATCAATAAAATTGATTTACCGAGTGCTGATCCTGAAAAAGTGAAACATGAAATCGAAGATGTAATTGGTCTTGATGCAAGTGAAGCCGTTCTTGCCAGTGCAAAATCAGGAATTGGTATTGAAGAAATTCTAGAACAAATCGTAGAACGTATCCCTGCTCCTGAAGGAGATCCAACCGCTCCATTAAAAGCGTTAATCTTTGACAGTTACTTTGATGCATACCGAGGGATTATTCCTTCAATTAGAATTGTAGAAGGTACTGTGCAAAAGGGTGACATAATTGAAATGATGGCAACCGGCGCAAAATATGAAGTGATAGAAGTGGGTGTTACTACACCAATTGAATTAAAAAGAGAATACTTAGGTCCTGGTGATGTAGGGTTCTTATCTGCATCAATTAAAACGGTAGAAGACGTTCGCGTTGGTGATACGATAACAAAAGTGAGCAACAGAGCAAAAGATCCATTACCTGGATATAGAGTAATGAATCCAATGGTTTTCTGTGGAATGTATCCAATTGACACAGGAGATTACAATGATTTAAAAGATGCATTATCTAAGTTGAAACTAAATGATGCATCACTAATATATGAACCAGAAACGTCACAAGCATTGGGATTTGGATTCCGTGTCGGATTCTTAGGACTTCTTCATATGGAAATTATCCAAGAACGAATTAATAGAGAATTTGATATTCCTTTAATCGCAACTAGCCCAAGTGTTATATACAATGTTTATCTTACTGATGGATCGATGATTCGAATTGATAATCCTTGTGATTTGCCACCTGTACAACGCATAGAACGAATTGAAGAACCATATGTTACAGCTACAATTATGACTCCTGAAGAATATGTTGGGGTAATCATGGAACTTTGTCAAAACAAGCGTGGTATCTTTGGTAATATGTCATATTTAAATGAAAGTCGTGTTCAAATTGTATATGAATTACCTTTACTTGAAATCGTATATGATTTCTTTGATCGACTAAAATCTGGAACAAAGGGATATGCATCATTTGACTATGAGTTAAGTGAATATAAAACAAGTAAACTTGCTAAAATGGATATCTTATTAAATGGAGAAATTGTTGATGCATTAAGTACGATTGTTTTCCAAGAATTCGCTTTTCGTAGAGGAAAAGCAATGACAGAAAAACTTAAAGAAATTATTCCAAGACATATGTTCGAAGTACCAATACAAGCTGCAATTAACAGTAAAGTTATCGCTAGAAGTACAATTCGTGCGATGCGTAAAAATGTACTTGCTAAATGTTATGGTGGAGATGTATCAAGAAAGAAAAAACTATTAGAGAAACAGAAAAAAGGGAAGAAAAGAATGAAACAAGTTGGAAATGTTGAAATCCCACAAGAAGCATTCTTATCGGTATTAAAATTAGATGATTAGAGTCCAATAATTGGACTCTTTTATTATTGTTTTACAGTGATTTTATGATACAATATGATGGAGGAGTGATATTATGTTAACTTCCCTATATGTGCACATACCATTTTGTAAACAGATATGTACTTATTGTGATTTCCATAAGGAAATGGCAACTTTTTCCAAGCAAGGTAAATACATCGATGCACTCATCAAAGAAATTGAATTATATCATGATCAATTTCGTCACATTAAAACAATATTTATTGGTGGTGGAACACCATCTTCAATATCTTATGAACTACAGGAAATGCTACTACAAAAACTATCTGAAGTGATTGATATGAATCAGGTCATAGAATATTCTATCGAAAGCAATCCAAACGATATAACAAAAGAACTTGTATTGTTATGGAAACAATACGGAATCAATCGAGTAAGTGTTGGGGTACAAACCTTTGATGATTCTCAACTTGAATTTTTGAATCGTTCTCATCGAACCAGTCATATACATCATGCTATCAATATCATTAAAACAAATGGGATATCAAATATAAGTATTGATTTGATATTCAGTTTAATTAATCAAACAATTGAAGATGTTAAATATGATTTGGATGAGTTTTTAACACTCAACATTGATCATTTGTCTTATTATAGTTTGATTTTAGAAGAGAAAACAAAATTAATGTATCTGTATGATAAGAACATGGTAGAACTCAATAGTGAGGATCTTGAATCAGAAATGTATCATCTCATTATTGACACCCTTGCAGCAAATGGATACAAACAATATGAGATCAGTAATTTTACAAGAAATAACAAAGAGAGTCTTCACAACAAGACCTATTGGACCAACAAAGAGTATTTGGGAATAGGGAGTGGAGCTCATTCATTGGTTCAAAACGAACGATTTTTTAACATTGCCAACGTTACCAAATATACAAACAAAATAAATAATTCGGAAGAGTATAGAACTTCATATGAAAGAGATGAATTCTATGAAGAATGTATTATGGGACTCAGACTTCTTGACGGGATTGATATTGAAGTCATTGATTCCAAATATGGAATCAATTTATTAGAACAAATCCCTACTTTAAAAGAATACATAGAAGAAGGATACCTTGAAATCAACAATAAGAGACTTAGGTTTACACGTAAAGGTCTTATGATAGGGAACGTGATATTCGGTCTATTTATGGAGGGAAGCTGATGTTAAAGAGATTATTAAAGGAATATGAGTATTATTTGAGGATAACGAAACGATCTGCCAAAAATACTATCCTAAGTTATAATATAGACTTATCTGAATATATTGAGTTTATTGAAAAGAACTATGGGTTTAGAGATCCCAATCAAATAGAAAAACAACACATAAGAAATTTTATGGCTCGATTGAAAAGGAAAAACAATACAGCATCGAGTGTTTCTAGAAAATTAAGTGCAATCCGAAGCTTTCATAAATTCTTATTGATTGAAAAACTAGTGGATGAAAATGTCAGTTTGGGAATTAGCTTACCAAAACAAGCAAAGAAACTTCCAGTTGTATTAAGTATTGAAGAAGTAGAACAACTTATCGATGCAACCAATGGAGTTAAACCTTTAGATTTGAGAAATCGTGCTATGCTTGAGTTATTATATGGGAGTGGTCTAAGAGTCACTGAACTACTTGATTTAAGACTTAGTGACTTACATGTTAATATGGGCTTTATTGATGTAATTGGAAAAGGAAACAAAGAAAGAATTGTTCCAATCGGAGAAGAAGCAGCTTTTGCCATTACCGAATATATTACAAAAGCAAGAACCCATTTAAAGAAAATACCTGGGGATATCTTGTTTGTTAATAGTAGAGGATCAGAAATATCTCGAGTTGGATTTTATAAGACACTTAAAAAACTTGCAAAACAGGCAGGAATTGAGAAAGAGATTAGTCCCCATACATTAAGACATAGTTTTGCTTCTCACTTATTAGAAAATGGTGTGGATTTGAGAATGGTTCAAGAATTATTAGGGCATGAAGACATTTCAACAACACAAATCTATACTCACATCTCTAGAAAACAACTCAAAGCTGTATATGAACAGTATCATCCAAGAAGTAAAAAGGAAGAAATAGAATAAGCAATTTAAAAGAATCATGGATATATTTATGGTATAATAGTATTGAAATTATATTAAAAAATGGTATGATTAAATGATTGATATTGATATCAAGTAAAGGAGAATTTATATGTATAAAAGAGTATTTTTAATTGTTATAGATAGTGTTGGATGCGGAGAACTACCTGATGCACATTTGTTTGGAGATGTTGGAGCAAACACCATCAAACATATCGCAGATGTAGCTGGTCCAATCCACTTACCAAATATGGAGCAATTGGGATATGGACATCTCACAGAAATTTCTGGGGTAAAGCCTTTGGATAAAACCATTGGTAACTACAGCAAAATGGCGGAGATATCTAATGGAAAAGATACCATGACAGGTCATTGGGAAATTATGGGATTGAAAATATCTGATCCATTCATTACCTTTACTGATACTGGATTTCCTCAAGCATTGATTGATGAATTCGTCGAAAGAACGGGACGAAATATCGTGGGAAATAAAGCCGCTTCAGGAACTGAAATCATTGAAGAATACGGGGAGCATCAAATCAAAACAGGAGACTGGATTGTTTACACAAGCGCAGATAGTGTTATTCAAATCGCTGCCAATGAAGATTACATTCCACTTGAAGAACTTTATAAAGCATGCGAAATTGCTCGCGAACTAACACTAAGAGATGAATGGAAATTAGGACGCGTAATCGCAAGACCATTTGTCGGACATAAAAAAGGCGAGTTTTCACGCACTTCAAACCGTCACGATTATGCATTAAAACCATTTGGGAAAACAACTTTAAACTATTTAAAAGAAGCAGGATATGCAGTTGTGTCTTTCGGGAAAATAAATGATATTTATGATACCGAAGGAATCACAGAATATTATAAACAAAAATCTAACAAAGATGGTATGGAGCAATATATCAAATATACAGACAAAGACTTTAATGGTCTTGCATATATAAATCTTGTTGATTTCGATGCCTTATATGGACATAGAAGAAACCCACACGGATATAAAGATTCATTAGAGGAATTTGATATTCAATTGGGAGAATTAATAGCAAAAATGAACGATGATGATTTGATTATGATTACAGCAGATCACGGAAACGATCCGACTGCACCAGGGACCGATCATACAAGAGAATATGTCCCACTATTGGTTTATGCAAATAAATTACAAGGTGGACCAATGACTGTTCGTGAATCATTTGCAGATATTGGTGCAACCATCTCTGAAATATTCAATGTAAAACAAACGGAATACGGGAAAAGTTTCCTAAAAGAAATTAAGTAATGACATCAGAAGAAAATCAAGTGTTTTATAGAAAAGTCTTTAAAATTGCAATTCCTATTACGCTTTCTCAACTAATGAATTCTTTGTTGACAGTTATTGATACATTTATGGTATCTGATCTTGGAGATTATCCATTAGCAGCAGTGGCTATAGGTAGTAATTTTGGCTTTTTTATGATAATGGTGCTATTTGGATTTCTATCCGGTCTAGGCATCTTTATAGCACAATATTGGGGTAGTAAAGAGATAAATAAAATTCATCGGGTGTTTATTCTTTCTTTAATCATTGGAATTGGAATTGCAAGTATATTCTTTGTTGTTGTGCATTTCTTCCCACATTTGATTATTGGATTATATAACAATGGTGATAGTCTTATTGAACGACAACAAATTAATTATTATGGTGTGAAATATTTAACCATTGTAAGTTTCTCATATATTACAATGAGCATTACACTCTCTTTAACAATGTTAATGAGAAGTGTTGAAAAAGTTATCTTTCCACAATTAATCAGTGTGGCAACAGTGCTTATTAATACTGGACTAAACTATTTACTGATTCAAGGTAGGTTTGGATTTCCAGCGTTGGGAGTGGAAGGAGCAGCAACGGCAACTGTAATTTCTAGTAGCTTAGGAATGCTCATTTTGATTTCATACATGGTATTTAGTAAGTTTGAAGTATTTAAAATCAAATTTGGTGAAATCAAAAATCTTTCGAAAGAATTTATTAAAATGATCATGAAAAAAGCAGCTCCAGTTGCAATCAATGAAACAATCTGGGGTCTTGGAATGAGTGCCTACTTAATGGCAATTGGATTCATAAGTGCTGGGGCGATTGAAACAGTCCAAATCAGCAATCAAATCATGGGATTATTCTGGGTAGCAAATGCTGGTATCGCAACTTCTGCGGCAATTATGTTAGGAAACAAACTTGGTGAAAACGATCTTGCCTTAGCAAAAAAATGGGGAATCAAATTTACCAAATTATCCTTTTTTGCAGGATTATTGTTTGGGGCAACATTGTTTGCAACAAGTGGACTAATCGCAAATGCCTTTCAAAATGTAAGTGGGCATGTTCAAAACGATATCCATATTACATTAATGATCTTTGCATTTTATGTACCGATTAAGTTTGTTAATGCTCTTCAAATTATTGGAACTTTACGAGCTGGTGGCGACACCAAATATGCAATGTTTGCTGAAATGTTACCGCTGTGGCTGGTTGGTGTTCCACTTGCTTTCATATTAAGTATTTTTACCGATTTACCTGTATATATTATTATGGGACTCGTCAACATTGAAGAAGTGATAAAGCTTGTCCTTGTATTAAGACGCTTTTTATCATTTAAATGGACAAAGAATTTAACAATTTCATAATAAAAAAGACCTTTGTGATACAACTACCTGTCAAGGAGACAATGTAATTAAAAACTAAGTTTTAATGTAT
>CAYSZV010000006.1:0-65427 GCA_964435595.1 uncultured Candidatus Izemoplasmatales bacterium
CATTTTATAATAGCCGAATGATTATTGTCAAAACAATACCAAATACAACAATTAAATCTACACGCTTAATAAATTTGGCGAACACAATTGTTATAATACCTACTATCAAGTATTCATTATGAAATGACAAATCAATTATTTCATCTCTAATTATTAATGTAGAAAATAAGATTGATCCTAAAATCGCTATTGGTATATTATCAAGAAACTGTTCGACTTTTTTAGGAAGTGTCGACTTCGACAACAAAACCAATGGTAACATTCTTGGAATATATGTTACTACCATTGTACCTAATATAATTAGGATGAAAGTCGTATCACTCATGTTTGATATCATGATTACCTCCTAACAATAACATAGACGCTAGCACAGAAGCAATAATGACTGAAAATCCTTCTAAAGGCGTCAAACTCAGTAAAACTGTAGCAACGCCAGCTAAAATGCATACGATCAAATCTTTCCCTGATTTAATCAACAATGCCAGCAATCCGATAAACATCGCAGGCAATGCAAAATCAAGCCCAAACGCTTCAAAATCTACAATGAAATTTCCTGCAAACGCTCCTAATGTAGTGAATATTGCCCAAGAAAAGTATCCACTTAACTCTACTCCCAATAAATACCTTTTATTAAAATCCTCATTTTCATACTTCGCCTTATTAATCCCTATTGCAAACGATTCATCTGTTACAAAATATGATAAAAATGCAAGATGAGATATCTTTTCATTCTTAAAGTACTTTGAATAGGCAGAACTCATCAAAAAATGACGGAAGTTAACGATGAATACAGTCAAAACAATGGAAATTCCACTTGTAAGGGTTCCTAACATAGATACTGTAATAAATTGCGCACTACCTGCAAATAAGATAAGTGATATAAACAAAACACCCAGAGGAGATATGCCGATACTATTCGCTAATATTCCAAACGCTAAGCCAATTGGTAAATAGCCTAATACAATTGGATAAGATTCTTTCACACCTTGTATGAAGTATTTATTCATATCTGCACCTCCTTCATTTATATTTCTTCAATTATACCATATAGAAAAGAAAGTTAATAATTAACTTTCTTTGTAATATTGATATTCAAATGTTATTGATTCAAAGGCAATTTCTTAAGCAACTTATATATGCTTTCCTCATTTGTTTTCAACTCTGTTACAAGTTTTCTTTTCTGTTTTAAAGTGTACTTATCCTTGTTAGACAATTCCAAAAATAATTCTGAAGAAATCTCATACCTTTCAGAGATATCATCCAATATGTCATCTCCTCCAATATGTTCCTTAACAACTTCAACAAACTCACCTGCATGTTTTTTATTTTCTGACCAAACAATAGAACTCCACCATGAGCCATGACTATTATAGTTTTCCTCATTCATACATTCCAGCCAAAAATCATATGCTTTTATTCCCATCGCATAATCTTTCGTTTTAGGTGGATTCTCATATAATGAAATTGCATAATTAATTGTTCTAATTATTCCTTCTTTTAAATCACCAATTTTGGATGGTTTTATTGTTGATACTGTCATAAATTCTCTTAATCCATCTAATGTATCGAATTCAATATACTTGGTTTCTGACGGTGCATCACCCCACGGAGATGTTACAATAAAACGATTTTCTTCATAACCAACAATTAATTGGTATTCTAATGAAGCCATAAGCAGGATATAACCTTGATCAAGAACACTTTTAATATGTTTCGTGATGTTCTGTTTCTGTTTCTCATCTGATTTTACAGTTATATATTCTTCATCACAAAATAAATCAAGTCCAAGATTTCTCATGCATACAGTAGAAAAGTCATTCTTTTCCCAGTAATAAGGCGCACATGGTCCAATCCCTTTTGTGATATTCACTAAAAATGCATATCCACTCAATCCAAAAAGCCATACTGGATGCAGCTCCTGTTTATGATAAAATTCATAAGCTCCTTTGATACTTCCAACCAATGTTGAGGCAAAATTATCTTGTTTCACATCATGTATCATAGTCACTCCTCCAATCTGTATACTTACCTTATTATATCATAATTACTATATTTCCTAAAAAAGTGAAATCAATGTAATACAGTAGCACCTTTTACAATCTACTTATATGCAAAGATATCCTGGAAAAAACAATATAAAATAAGTGTCTTTCACTTTTTGAAAACACCACCATAATAAGTTGCTTGAACTCTTTTAGAATGATATGATATAATCATTTTGAGGTGATAATATAATGGAACAAATAATCTTAATCTTAATTTTAATTATTTTTGGTGTATTAATTATTATATTCAAAGACTTCTTAAAGAAACATAGAAGGCTAATAGGGATTACTCTAGGAGCAATTTTGGTTGCATCGAGAATGGGTAGAGGTATGGAATATATACAAGCAAACGAATTTTATCGTGTTGTCCCTTTACAGCTCTGCTCAATTTCTACATATCTTGCCTTATTTTACTTCTTATATGATTGGAAAAAACTACAATTGCCTTTATTTTTCTTTGGTTTTCTTGGATTAACGTATTTTATTGATCCTGATATTCCTGATTGGTCTGTAGCCTTTAAAACATTTTATCTATACGGAATTACAATCGATCACTTAATTATTACACTTGCGCCTATGTATCTAGTATTTATTGATGGGTTCGAAATAGAATTCAAGAAAATCCTGAAACCTTTTATTTCTGTTGTAATACTTATTTTTATATCTTGGCCTATTACATTATGGTGGGAAGGTAGCAACTTCTTCTATCTTGTGGAAAAACCTGTATTTTCAGATTTATTCAGTGATAGTATGGGATTTTTCAATACGTTTCATTATATTCTTTGGTTCTTTATTGCGTTCTTCATACTTAATATTATTAACTGGGGAATCATCAAAGGTATCAAAAAAATACAAAACAAAAGAGTGGAAGTTTAAATTTCCACTCTTTTTTTATATGGATGTTCATATACATTTTTATAAATTTTTTGTCCCAACCAAGTCGCAAGCGCTCCAAATAGTACCATACATATAATTTGAATTACAGCAACAATCCAAGGATTAACTGCATATTGTGTAATTGGGTTTCTAATCAAGAAGAAATAATTCGCTTCCATTATCCATGTTTGAACACTCACACCTGAAGCTCCCAAATACTGGTTACTATTAATCCAATTGCTTAATAGAATGCTAATTACAAACAAAGGCGCAAAAGAGTAGGGTAATATAGTTAATTTCCTATATTCCGGATAATACTTGTGTGCAATGATGATGTAAAATGGTAACACTGCCAAAATAATATGATCAATCATAAAAATATAACTCACTAAGCTGCCAAAATCGAAAGTATGTCCGGGAGCAATCAGAGCTCCTATCCCAAGAAATCCAAATATATGTAGAAAAGGCAAAACTCTACGATTTCCACTTAGGTAATAATACATATAAATGAACATAGTAAAATAACACACTTGTAAGGGTATATAGTTATAAGTTTGCCCTCTATTTGTCCAAATAATATAATGTCTTATCATACTAATAATCGAATATGCAAATAAAACGAAATCAATTTTGCTTTTGAATACAGATATATTTTCTATATACTTGATAACCAATATAATGGCAACAATTGACATCGTTACCATTAACAAGATCGCTGAACCTTGTTCTATGAAAACCATATGAATCTCCCATTTCTATATAATATTATTCAAAATAATGAGTAGTTCGATTTATCGTCCAAATAACATCTCATCATTTGATTTTTCAACTAGTTTAATGAAAATCTTAGCAATTTCAGGATCGAATTGTGTACCAATCCCTTCTCTAATAAGATCTAGACTTTTAGATTTGGTAAAAGGTTTTTTGTATGGTCTCTCACTAATCAGAGCATCATACACATCAATCAAAGAGACAATTCGTGCTTCAAGAGGGATTTCGTTCTTCTTAAGACCTTCAGGGTATCCGTTTCCATCCCATCGTTCATGATGTGATTTTGAAATACTAATGCCTAGGGAAAGGAAAATATTATCTTCAAATTCTTCTTGGATAGAACGCAACATATTGTGTCCGATCATTGAATGAGTTTTTATTATCTCAAATTCTTCTTCATTTAGTTTGCCTGGTTTATTTAAGATAAGATCAGAAATTGATATTTTACCAATATCATGTAAAGAACTAGCTAAATTAATCGCCTCTACAAACTCATCTTTTGTATGGAAGTTTTTCTGGAAAATATCTTTTGGTAATTTACTTGCCAAAAGGTGTGATAACGTTCCTACTCTATTAATATGTCCTCCAGTAAATTCGTCTCTTGATTCTGCTAATCTTGCAATTGCAATAATCGTAGCTGAATGATAATTCTTAATATTTTCATATTGTTGAAATACCTTCCGTTCAAGAACAACATTTTCACCAAGAATAATTGATTCTTGATAAAACTGATTCAACAGATATTGTTCGTGATATCGAATACCAAAAATTCCGATAATCACAAAACCAGTATAAAAAATCGAGTGAGCAATCAAGGCAATCAATTCCATCGTATCAAAGAGTATACCTATAGCAACAAATGATATTAGTGTTACAACCACGCCTGTTATGGCATACCTTGTCCTAAGTCTCAATAAGAAAAAAGCAATAGAGAACACCAAATACAAGCCACCAAAATAATAGTTCTTTCCTTCAATAACATGTATCATTAATACAATCCCTAAGCTACCGATAATAAAAATAGCTAATAATGAATACTGATAGAATTTATGAAACGACTTATGAAACGAAAGTGCAAACACAATTAAAAATGCTGGAATCGTTACAGCATATCTGATAATGAAAAACAAATTAAGATAATCCGGATAATAAAGATAATCCATAAGACCAAACAAGCCATACAAGAAGCCACTAAGAAGAATAACCGGGCGGATATACATCATGTCTTTCTCAAATGCATACTTCTTATAAACTGTTTTATCTACGTCTTTTATGCTTAATTGCTTCATGTGCTCACCTCCTAGATATTCTGTCTAGTTATTTATTTTTATTATACTCCAAGTCACGTTAGTAGTAAATAACTCAAAAAAAACAAAAGAGCTAGTTCCCAAAATATAGGGATAAGCTCTTTTGTGCCCTTCTCTTATAACTAGAGTGATTCTTGAGTTTCCTTGTCCTTCAAATGAAAGCTTCCCTTCAACTCTTCATCACGCTTTGCTATCTTTTTATTGATTGATACGATTGAACCGATAATTACTGCATTAATTATTATTACTGCTATTCCATATGGACTTTTAATGAATCCAATGATATTTCCTATATATGGTATGTGTGCTCTATAAGATCCAATAACATCACTTGCAGGAATCAACCAAGTATCTGGAGTAACTGTCTCACCATCTTCAAAATGACGATGTGTTCTAATAATTGCTTCACTTCCAGAATCATCAATTTCATAAATATAATGAGTTACAATTTCTTTTGTTCCGTTATAGTCTATATCAGCTTGGAAAGTAATAATGTCTCCAACTTTTGCTTCATCAATATTAAATTCACCTATGATTACCATGTCATTCACATTGAATACTGGTTCCATTGATTCTGTTACAACAATATAGGGTTGGAATTTAAAAATCTTGACAGTTAATTCAGGCATAAATAATAAAGTTCCAATATATAATAGTAATCCTCCAATAATTATCATGGAAAATACTAGTTTCACATTTTCTATTAAATTTTTCATAATCTTTCACCCACACTTTATTTTTTTTGTTTCTTTGTAACTGTATACTACCACCCAAAATAGAAGCCGTCAATGCAATGGTAAGATAGTTAAGATTTAGTTAATAATCATTGTAATATCCCGCTATATAGCGATATCTTAACAAATACAAAAGAGACCCTGAGGTCTCTTTTGTATTATATAAAATAGGAAGGTTTTATGATAAAAATTATTTGCTGGATCTAAATGTACTAAGTACTAGCCTAATACATTTAGATCCAGAAGAGAGGTGCGGGCTCTCATCTGTTTATATCCTAAGCTACGTCTGTAGTTGTGATATCTTCTGTTGAAATTTCGTATGAGAATGTGATTGAAATTTCTGCGTTTGCGATTAAGTTATATTCTGCTTGATCTGTTGGTTCATCTAATGTGATTTGGAATGCGAATGTACTTGCTGCTGCGTCTAGTTTTAATTCTGATGCATTTGCTTCGTTATATTCAACATTTAGTAATGCATAAATGTTTGCGTATTCTTCTTGGTCTAATGCTTCACCATTTACTGTAATTGTTACTTCATGATTCACTACGATTTTCCCTACTGAATCTACTCCTAATACTTGACTTGTTTCTTCGTCTTCTACCCATTGTACGTCGAATGATAAATCAATTGCTTCTGTTGCACCTTCATTTGAGTTTACTGCTTGCCCAACTGGTACTAATAATCCACCACTGTTTAAATCATTTGTTAATTCAAATCTTGTTTCTACGATATCCCCAGATCCAACTTCTAATGTTCCGGTTGCTTGTTCACTTGTTCCTTCAACGTTGCTTGCCCAATATGCGAATGTTCCTACTGATAATACTAATGATAATGTGATTAATAATGCGATTGTTTTCTTTCTTAAATTTTTCATTTTGTTTTCTCCTCTTATTTTCGGTTTTTTTATATTTTGCAGATGTGTTCTCTGCCTTTTACAATTGTATACTATCACCTATTCTAAGTGGAGTCAACGGAGGGGTATAGTAGTTAATATTTAGTTAACATTTGCTATGTATAGCCGTTTTTTCCTTTCCTATATAATAATAAAAGAGCGAATAAACTCGCTCTTCAGGTTTAAGTATTCTTATTCTTTAATATTTCAACAATTGGTTTTCCTAGGCGATACCCAAATGCATATACTGTTTCAATGATCTCGGGTTTTTTAGGATTCTCTTCAATTTTATTGCGCAATCGTTTCATATGAACATTGATAGTATTATCAACAGCCTCGGTGTATTCTTCTCCCCAAACTACTAAGTATAATTGTTTCCTAGAAAATGCACGGTTCGGATTATCAAATAGTGTTTTTATGATATCGAACTCTTTCGAAGTCATATCAAGAGGAATCGTATTTTTAGTAACAGTTCTTGTTGAAAAATCTATTTCGACATCCTTAAACTCAAATACTTTTTTATGATTATTTTGCTTATTTCTGTCTTCTAGGATAATTTTAATACTTTCAACAATTTCATCTGGATCCATTGATTTTTCAATAAAATCACTAGCTCCTACATTAATTAGTTTTACTCTTGATTTCACATTAGCATGTGATGTGTTAATGATAACAGGTACATCTGATTTTTTTCTTATAATTTGCAAGAACGCATATCCATTCATTTTTGGTAAATTCAAATCCAAAACAATTGCTGTGTATTGGTGCTTGTTAAACTGTATTAGAGCATCTTCAGCATTAAAAACACAATCAACAATGAAGTTATGTGCCATCAATTTTCTTTCAATTGTTCTGCTTACTACCTTGTTATCTTCTACCAGTAAGATTCTATCCATAATCATCCACCCTATATGTCATATTTACTACCATTAAGTGTATTATACCAAATCCTCAAAACAAGCACAAGTTTGCATACAAAAAGAGTAAAAAAATCTTACTCTTTTTTTCTATTCAGTAATGTCATATGTTATTTCAACATAAACATCGTATTTTAATAAATCATCAAGTTTACTAAATTTCTTTGTGGAATCTAAATATATTGAAAACTCAAACGTTTCTATTCCTCCATTATATGTAATTGAATCAGGATTATTATCATCTATCGACATCAGAATATATCTATTTAGTTGTCTGTCTGTTCTACTATCTACTTCTTCTCCATTTTGATAGAAAACGAAATCATATGAAACTTTAATTTCTCCATTTACAATTTTATCTTTATACTCATCTGACAAATTAGGATCATTCCAGACAATACCAAATACTACATTATCTTCATTATTCTTGTAATCCTCTAATAAATACTCGACATCTACTTCGTACTCATATGCGTTTGACTCATGATTGAAAATAAAATCATATATAGTTTGTAAATATTCGCCAATATGAAATGTCATAGATACTTCATCAGAATTCCCAGATATTGATTTAGACCAGTAAGCAAATGTGGTAGACGACATTAAAACAGAAACAATCACTAAGATTGTAACGAATGACTTTTTAAATGCAAACATTTGTTTCAAACTGTTTCTGAATTTTTCCATAATCTTACCAGCTCTCTATTTCATTTCGGTAAGTCCATATTATACGTAGTCGAAAGATTGTTCAAATAAATTACCCAAAAGTTAAGAATAAGTTAATAATTAAAAAAAGGTAGATCTAAGATCACACCTTTTTCAGTTCATTTATCAACTCTTTGTATTGTTTAAAAAATTCATCTTTATGGATTGTTGCATACTCCAAATCATCCTGTTTCAAATGATCAAGAATAGATTGAGTTAAAACCAATATTCTAGTCGCTTTCAAATACGAAAAGGAACCTTTCATATAGTGAACTGCAGAATAAATTTCATCTTTATCATTCGTTTTGAATGCTTCTTTTATGCGTTTTGTATCTGATTCCTCTTCACTTAAAAAAGTATCAATTATATCTTTTTGTAGTTCAACATCTTTAAACGTTTTTTTATAATGTTCATAATCAAATATTGGAAGAGATTCCTTTTTCTCCGAAAGTTTAGTAAGGAGTTTAATTACTTTTTCTTTTTGTAATGGTTTGTTTAGAACACTAGTGAAGCCAACTTCAATCATCTCATCAGTTAAAGTTTCTTCTTGTTCTGATGTGATTGCTATGATTGGAATATCTTTTTCTTCTTTGATTTCTGAAGTAGCTTCAAATCCATTCATACCAGGAAGATAAAGGTTCATAAAAACAACACTTACACTTTCGTTTGTTGCTACATCGACTGCTTCATACCCATCTTTTGCTTCCAACACAGTTATTCCTAACGAAAGTAATAACGCACTTGTGATTCTTCTGCTTATCCGATTATCATCGACAATTAGTACAGTTTGATTTCTTATAGAATCCATTTCAATCTCTCCTAAATATTATTCACTTATAAATGGGTTTTTATCAAAATATGTGTTCAAGTTAGAAATTAATTCTCTAAGCGAATCTAACACTAAAGTGAAACTATCATTATCATATAAATCCTGTTTTAATTTGCTCTCAAATAGTTTTGTATGATCATGCAAATCAGTTGCACCTATTGTTGCTGCTAACCCTTTTAAAGTATGTATTTCTGTTAATAAATCATCTTTTTCATCAATATGGAACATATTATCTAATGTTGAATCTAATTCCTTATAATCAACTAAGAAGGTATACAGTATTTCTAAATATAGCCCTTCATCTCCACTAACATTTATTAATCCGGATTCCGTGTCTAGGAAATCCATATTTAGTGATACAGCATCATTGTCATCGGAAACCGAAACTGAAACAATATCAATATATTTAGATAAAGCAACAAACATTTTTTCAATTTCTAATGGCTTTGTCAGAAAATCATTCATTCCTACTTCAAAACACTTTTGTCTTTCTTCTTCAAGTGCATGAGCCGTCATTGCAACAATTGGAATTCTTTGATATTTTGTCTTTGTTTCTCTAATAACTTTGGTTGCTTCCCTACCATTTAATAATGGCATTTGGATATCCATTAAGATTAATTTATAGTCAAATTCATCAGCTTCTAATACTTCTAATACTTCAAGTCCATTGTTTGCAATTGTAACAGCAAACCCTTCTCTAGCTAATAATTCACCAACGATTTGTTGATTAATTTTGTTGTCTTCAGCTAGTATAATATTTGTACCTGGTTTCACAAGATTTACTCGATCTCCTGAAACACTTCTCGCTTTCGGGACAAACTTCTCTTCATTAAATAAAGTTAGAATAACTTCATAAAATAATGTAGGATTAATAGGTTTGTCTAAAAATTCAGATACCCCAGCTTTTTCTGCTTGATTCACAATACTTTCTTTTGCGAAAGCAGAAATCATTATAATTTTTTGATTAGTAGTTATTAATTTTCTTTTCTTTATTGTTTTTAAGAATTCAATACCGTTCATACCTGGCATGACATAATCTAGAATAATCACATCAGGATTGCATTCTTTATTCTTTAACAATTCCATTGCCTCTTCTTGTGAAGTTAGTGCAGTGGTTTTAAAATGCAAAGATTCACACATTTTTTGGACAATTTTTAAAGATGTTACATTGTCATCAACAATGAGAAATTCTAATTTCGAAATTGTTTCCGGTATTACTAGATCCTTTTGTTTTTCTTGAACTAGTTTTAAAGGAATTGCAAAAGAAAATGTACTTCCAACATCTTTCTTACTTCTAATTTTGAGTTTTCCCTTCATCAATTCGATTAATCTATTGGTAATAGTTAATCCAAGTCCAGTACCACCATAACGCCTTGTAAAAGAACTGTCCGCTTGAGTAAACGGCTTTAAGATTTTATCAATTTGTTCTTCAGTCAAACCAATTCCAGAATCGATAATACTAAATACAGTATGCGGAACATCGTCTAATGTTTGACTCTTAATTTGTAAAACAACTTGTCCTTGATTGGTGAATTTAATAGCATTCATAGCTATATTAATCAATACTTGCCCTAGCCTCAATGGATCACCAATATATTTTTTTGGTAAATCAACAGGTATATCGAATAAAAATTCAATATTTTTACTCGTTGCTTGTAACGATACTACATTAGATAAATTATATAATACATCGTTCAAATTGAATTCTATTTCTTCAATCTTCATTTTCTTTGCATCAATTTTTGAATAATCTAATATATTTTCAATAATCCCTAATAAGTTTTCAGCTGAACTTTTTAATTTATGGTTATAATCTCTTTGTCTTGTAGATAATTCTGTATTCTCTAGCAAAGTTGATAGTCCAACAATCGCACTCATAGGAGTTCGAATTTCATGTGACATGTTGGCTAAAAATTCCCCTTTTGCCTTATTTGCTTCATTTGCGATTTTTTCCATATCTTGAGAACGTTTTGTTACTTCTAACAGAGCGCTTCTAGTATGAACTTGCCAAAATACGAATGAAACAATAATAAATAAAGCTACTATGATTATTAATAAGAATAGTCTACTATGGTAAATTGAATTATGAAAAGAAACATAGCCAAAATCTTCATATGGCTCAGCATTTATTAGTTTTAACGTAGTATGGACATCTTGATAGTTTTGCGGGATTGTCCAACCAGAAATCTTAGAATCAATTGCAGCTTGGTTTGTTTCTTCCATTTCCATTAAAGCATTTGCTACTTGAATACCTAAATCATCAGCAATATGTGGTGCTTTCGACATTGGCCATTCAGGATATAACTGTGTAGATAATAAGAGTGGAAAATCAATCGTATCGATTCCTTTCAATACTTTAATATCTTCTAAAACAATCAGACCGTCTTCAACCATTTGTTCTATTACGCCAGTACGGACTGTACCTGCATCTAACGTACCATCCAAGACCTTATTCACAACTTCTATGTTGGAATTTTCAAAAGAAACAGATCCAAAATCAATAGTAGGATCGATTCCATAATCAAGTAATTCCTTTTGAGCCATTTGGTATCCGCCAAATGAGAACTCATTCACAGCACCAAACGATTTTGTTTTAATATCTTCATAATTGTTGATATCAGGATTACTTGCACTTGTAAAAATCACACTTCCAAAGGAAGTTGAAGTCACATCAACATTTAATCGTTCAACTGTGGCAATGCTTCTCACTCCATTATTAACAACCAAATCCACAAATAATGATGAGTTAGTAAAAACAAAGTCTACCTCTTCATTACTAACAGCACCACGCACTTCATCATAGTCTAAAGGTACAATAACAAAAACGTGATCCGTTATTGCATCATTCAAATATAATGCAGTAGCATCCCACTTTGTAGATACATCATCTTTTCCTTCTGTTGCTAAGACACCAATTCTCACTGCCGATGGATCAACAAACTCAGTACGATACTCATGATAATACTCAACCTCTGTTACATTCTCTTGAATTGTTAGTAAATAGATAAATGAAAAGACAAACGTTGAAATTACAACGCCGTATGCAATTATTTCCTTAAATGTTAAAGCCTTATTCATACAAGCACCTCCAAACATATAACAACATTATTGTACCATACATTCTGATTGATTTACTATTTCATTTTACAAATGAAAAAGACAAGGATAATAATATCCGTGTCTTTATATGATTACTTTAAATTCTTTTTCACTTTGTCAGCTGCTAACTTACCTGTCAAAATCGAGATTGGAAGCCCACTAGGACTATAAGACCAAGCACCTGCTTGATATACATTTTTGATTGGAGTTAGAGCTGCTTTAGCGATACCTGGCATACTTGTTACTGCAGGCATTTTACCATTATCAAAGCCCCAACCAGTAATTGCACCGTGTGTATTATTGGTTCTTTGTTCAATTGTTAATGGTGTACTTGAAAACTGTACCTCAATATGTTCTTTAAACCCTTTGAATATAGATTTATTCAAATTATCTATCATGTGTGTTTCACACAAAGCTTTAAACTCGTCGTACCAGCCTTGTTCTTGGACACCTTTCACAATTTTATAATCCATTAATGTTGAGATAACCAGTCCGGTTTTACCTTTCGGAGCCAACGACGAGTCTCTTAACCCAGGAATTGCAATTTCGTATGTATTCAGTCTAAAATATTCTTTCAACCAAGTAAGAACTTCTTTTTTATTTGTTGTATCCAACTCATCTTTCTTATAAAGAATATCGTTTAATCCATCTTTTAGAGGTGTGTAGAAGAAATGCCCAGTACATTTTGAAGAGAAATAATCTTTTGGCAAATTGGTACCAATATAAATAGAAACAATGGAATCTCCACCATGACTTTCCAAGGCTATTTTCATTTGATTTGCTATTGCTTGTTTTTCTTTTACATCTTTCACTTTTTCAATATCTAAAAGCTTATACAAACTTCTATTGTCAGATGCCCATATTAAGTTTTTATAGTGGTATGTGTTTCCAGAATCATCTGTAACATATTTTTCTTGAGAATTAACATATGTAATCGATGTCTTCTTCTTGATCTCAGCTCCCGCTTCTACAACAAACTTCTCCATCGCTTTAATAAGAGATCCTGTTCCACCTTTTGGATACCTATAATCCAAAAATAAACTGAAGTAACTTAGTGCGAAAAAAGCTGGAGTTTTATAAAAGAAATGTTGTCCAATCACATCAATTAAGGATTGATTTGAAGTAAAGCGTTTTAAATACTCGTCAACTGGAGTTTGCAAGCGTTCAATTTTTTTATATGTGAACAAATACTTAAACATCCATGGGAAAACAGTGGTGAGATAGAACTTTTTATTCGTTTTAATGTCAAAAAATAATGGATTGTCAATTCCATAAAGGATATCTAAATGTTTCATGATTTTCTTGATTTCTTTCATAATATTTAGAATATCTTTTTCATTATCAGGAAATTTCTCAATCAATACGTTTTGATAATCCAGCAAACTTTCTTTCGATACTACCTTGATAACCTTGTCTTCGATTCCCACAGAGACAGTGCTCTCTAGAAAATCAACTTTGATTCCTAGTTGATTTAACATAGGTCTTACAATTCCTGAATTCTCAATAGAGCGTATTCCACCATCAAAAATAAAGTCTTTGTATGGGAAAGAACTTACCAATCCACCCACTTTATCTTCTTTTTCTATAAGAAGTGTATTCAAGTTTTCTTTTGCACAATACGCTGAAGCTGTTAATCCTGCGATTCCACCGCCTACAACTATTACATCATATTCCATTTCTACACCTCCATGTCATCTGGAAGACCACACATTTTTAGAGTCAAATCCCAGATTGGTTGTTGCTTGTGTTTCTTTACAGCATGCCAAGCTGGTTTTTCTAAAATTGTTAAATTATAAAAATTCCCAGATTGATTTTTCAATTTTTCTTCTGTTGAAAGATAATAAATCGATTCTCCTGATATTGTTGATTTACCTAGAAAATGTTGAGTAAAAATTTTATACCAAGTTCTATAAAGCCACCCATTGTTACTTCCAATATTTGATTTTACCGCACCAGGATGCATTGCATTAATTGTCACATTAGAATCTTTTAGCCTCTCCGCTAATTCATACACAGTATACAATTGTGCAACTTTTGATTGTCCATACCCTTTTAATCCTGTATAAATCCTTTTCTTGAAATTCACGTCTTTAATACGCAATCCATTAAAACGATGTCCCTCAGAGTTAACTTGGATGATTCTTGAATGTTTGTTTTCTTTTAATCTCGGAATCAAAAGTACGGTGAACAAAAACACACTCAAATGATTCACCATAAAGCTCATTTCAATGTTATTTTTTGTGTATATTCTCTTGGTTGTATGTATTCCTACGCTATTAATTAAGACGTCTATTGTTTTATATGTATCTAAAATATGTTTTGCAGCTTGTCTCACGCTATCAAAATCACTAAAATCACAAATAACAATGTCGATTTTGACATTATATTTACCGCGTATATCATTTCTTAAATCATTTGCTTTTTGCTTGTTTCTTACTACCATTACGATATGTGCATCATGTTTAGCAAACTCCTCTAAAGTAGCCTTTCCTACTCCAGAAGTAGATCCACTAATAATGACAGTTTTATTCTTAAACGATGCGTTGCTTTTGCCTTGTTTCAAACGGGAATTTGTCATAAATTTTAATTCTTCAGGAAGCCAAATTTTCATTTATCCGAAGAACTTTCTCATAAAAAATCTGTAAACTCTCCAAAAAATTGGAATCCCGTTGTAAATATCTCCCCATAAATCATAATAGTCTCTTTGTTCCATAATTTGCCCGTTTTCCCCTAATGTTAATCGAGATGCACCATACATAGGTGTGCTCGGAAAAATACGGAACGCCATCGTCATAGTCCATTCCATGTATATTACATTTTCTTCTCTCACTACATTTTTCAAATCCATATGGAGACTTTTACATCTTTTTGTCAAACGATTGCACATCTTCAAAAAGTCATCTTTACCTTCAATTCTCTGAATCGAGTCATGAAACACAATATTATCATGATAATAAGGGAAAATGTGAGACCAATCAGGCTTCTGATCTTTGCTATATGTCTTCGACCATTGTTCTTTAACCAAATCAACTGTTAGATCAAATTCTTTCATAGTTATCACCTCAATATCTTTCACTATTAAATTTTATCATATTCATACAAATATTCTTCTTTATTTGCACAGAGTATTTCTTCTAAATTTACCTACACTAAAAAATATATAATAATTCCTGCAATTAACGTAAGAATAAAAGATAAAATTGTGTATGCCAATGTTTTGGAATAGCCTCTTTTCAGCAGTCTTCCTTCATTATCCATTTTCTTAATAATTGGATACATCGTGAAGTAAAACATGAATGTTGAAAAAATCAAAGCAAAAGCCGCATGCATTTGTGTAGTCTCATCCCCGAAAATTACAATTGTAATTGCCAAAGCGGCAAAAATTACTTTTACATTTGCAACCCAATTTGTTAAATATTTGATCAATTGAAAGAGTTCACTACCTTCATCGATTTCATGTATTGTTTTAAACATCCCAATACCGTTTCCCTCTTTCATTGTCGGGCTCGTATATAGAACAATAATATTCAGAATTTCAAGAGAAACAAAAACCAAAATAACAATCTGTAATATATTCATCAAATCCATACCTTTCTTTGTTAGACTTTCATATAAATTTATCAATACAACTTATACTGTTTTACCACTATCTGTAACCATAATTAGATCTTTTGGATACGGCGCAAAAATAGTTTGATCAACGAGATACGATTGTCCAAAACGAATCGTCCAACCCTTCAAAACAGTTAAAACACTTGAATATGGTACTCTGTTATCCAAATATTCATTCTGCACTTCAAAATAATAGTCTTTTTCTTCTTTGCTTATATCATCTTTAAAATATCCATATATATGCTCTAAGACATTGATTCTTTTCTTTTTGGTCGGTTCAGATGATAATAATTTTCGCAATGTCACTTCATATATTTCATATACTTCTTCAACTGGTAATTTACCATGATTTGCAACTGTGTTTCCTAGTTCTCGAAGCGTAACTTGGTTATAGGTCATAAATAAGTATTTATTCAAAGAATGAAAACGAACCAAGTCTTTCATTTTGCTAATTTTCTTGATTTTTCTATATTCTGCAAGTGTAAAGATTTCTGTTAAAAATCGATTTCTGATATTGAAATTAGACAGTCTTCTCTCTGTTTCAATTGGAGTATTTGGAAATTTCTCCCTGATTTTTCCTCCAAAAAGCCCAGGATTCTTTGCACTAACCACATGTGCTTTCCCAATATTCTGATATATTTTAACACTGTTTACGCCACAAGTAGGTGATTTTGCCTTCATGATAAACCCATCTATTTCTTTGTCTAACAGACTATCTGTGTATTTGCTTGTATACTCTTGCATCGGCTCAGTAAAATCGTTTCCCTTGTTTGTAGACAGCAATTTAAGGCTTTCACCTTTTCTTTGGACTAGTCTAACTGCATCTCTAGGAGCACCCATCCCTATGGCAAGTTCAGGACAGGTTCTAATTACCTTAACAAAAGGAATCAATCTTTGGATATACTCATCACTAATTTTTTCTCCATCATAACGACATGATTCAAATTCAATACATGCACTAATAAATACTGTAGGTGTCTCATATGTTTTCATTTTTATCTTCTACTTTCCGATCAATAAGTTTCACATATTGATCTATATCAAATTTTCGTTTCAAGCCATTTTGATTCATATATCTAATTTTACCAAAAATCGCTCTTTCATTCCAAGCCCGATCATGTTTTCCAAAACACCATGCCACTCCAGCATATCCATTTGGTGTATTACCATCTAAGAAATAATAGTTATTCAATGTAATCATAATCTCATATGCTTTTTGAAAAGAAGGAGACCATTCAATAATCTTTTTCCCCCAGTACATTCTCATATATCCATGCATCGTACCCAAATGTACCATTTCTTTCATTGCAGCGTTGAAGTAAATATCGTGTGTATTAAATAATATGTAATCCTCTATTGTGTAAAGGTACTCTTTTTCATCAAGTCCATGAATATCCATTGTTAGGTATGCCCACGAATGCGTCATATGTTTGAATTGATCATATTTTTCATTATAATAAATGAAATTATATGATAAGTCTCTCCTAACGATGAGTTCTTCAATGAATGAATCTGTGAGATATTCCGTATACATTTGTAAATAATTATATATTGTTAAAGGAGAAATGAATCCATATTTTAAATATGCGCTAAGTCCGGATGTATATTCTTTGTCTGGATGATTTCTCAAATCATAATGTCTTAATTTATATTCTACAAACTCTTTCAGCACTTCTTGTGCTTTCTCTTCAAAATGAAATCGTTCACTAAATGATTCATCAATATCTAAAAAATGATTGAATTGTCGCCAAATTTTTGGACGGATTGTTCTTGCCGAATACTCCTCTTTATCAGATGTTACTGTCACTGGGACTATTGTGTTGGTTTCTACCATTTCCAAACCAATCCCCCTATGAACACAATACTCTTTTATGGTATCCAAAAATTCTTTTTCTTCATTTAAATATGCCATATCCATAACGATTGTATCAAAGCCACTTAAATCATCAGTCTGAATGTCTCCATAGAACAGTTTCACTTTCTGAGAGTAGTTTGATAACATTTCCTTATAATTATGAATACCTTCTTTAAAGAAATCCATATTCCTAGAATTCTCTTCTTTCAATTTACACAAATAAATCGAAAAGGAATTGGTCTGCAAAGACAGCTCTCTTGCATATAAAAACGCATGATTATCATTAATACGAAATGCATTATACATAATATACAATACATTATTTATCTTAGCTTGAGTTGTATTCACTTCTATAATTCTACTAGGATTCATATGATTCCTCCTAAACATCAAATTTTGTTTAATTTTCAAGTGTCATATTCTAATAAAAATTATACCACATTCCTTATATAACAAAAAGGAACAACATAATAGATGTCGTTCCTTTTACTGTTAAAGGTTATTTTTTTACATTCATGTAACAACCTGATAAATATACATATTCGCCAAAATACAATTCTTCAGATTGAAATGTTCCAATATAGTCATCACCAAGCATATCAAATACACTGTTAGTCATATTAAAGTCTGGTAACTTACCGACAATTTTTTCACCTTCCAGTAGATAAGCAGCCTGAACTGGGGTAGCATAATTTCCATCAGCATTTACCTCACCACCTGCAGCCACCAATATCAAAATTGCCGGCTCCCCATTTAAGGTTTTTTTGATATCTGTTGAATCGACTTTTGGGCTGATATTCGTGTATCCAAGATTTGGAATGTCATCATATCCACCAGATGCGCTTCCAGTATGTTCTAGTTCAAACTTCTTGGCATTTTTCTTATCAGTAAAAACACGTTTGATTACACCATTTTCAATCAGAGGAACCTTATCCCCAGGATTGATTACTCCTTCTGCATCAAAGAATGGTATAAACGTTTCTTTCGGATTTCTATCTTGATTGATTGTTAACTTGCTATTGAATACTTTTTCACCAAGTTTACCATCAAAGAGTGATGCTTTGTTTCCATATGTTTCTCCATTTAATTGTCTTAATAAAAATCCACCGATAGTATCTAGACCAGCAAAAAATACTGGGAGTCTACCTTCTTGTGATAAGTCGACTTTATTTCTTTCAGCATTTAGGAATTCTTTCGAAAATGAAACAAATTTTCCTTGATCAAAATTTCTACCACTCCATTGTAAAAATGTATCAAACAAATTCGAACTGGTCTTAGCTTTAACAATCAATCCAATTTCAAGGTGTTGGTCTTGATAACGCAAATCCAATCCTTCTGAATTAGAGAATGATCGGTCGATTTCTACTGATTTCACACTTTCTGAATAAATAAAATCATCATGTTCTTCTTTCAACGAAGTAAGAACTGCCTCTGTTAAATTCATCAAATCATTTTCCGAATATACCATTTCAGTATAATCTCTGTGGTCTTTTTTATTCTTTTCTAGTTCATATGGATAAGGAATATTGGATGAAAGATTCTTGATTGCTTGTTGTTTCAGTTCTTCTAAAGACATGCTACCAACGGCTCCAGAGATTCCAATTTTCCCATCTTTATAAACTCTAATTGCATTTCTTTCTATATCTTTTACTCTAATTGAATTGATTTCAGATGCTTGCAATTTGATTGATGTTTCTTTTCTTTTTATTCTGATATGTTCTTGTTTCATATTTTTCCTCCTACATTACGTTGAGTTTTCGAACCAATGTATACGGTCCACCAAACCCAACAGGTAGTGGGAATTGTTCCATTTTTCCACATCCACCACCAACAAAACTTAGTAGTTCAAATTCTTCACTAATTGCATCAACCAAATTCAATGTTTCAAATACGTTACCAGTAATTACTGACAACTTAACCGGCGAAGTGATTTCACCGTTTTCAATTTTGTATGCTCTTGATGGAGCAATCGTAAATGTACTCATACCTGATCCATGTTTAATCGTGTCCACAAACACACCATAGTCGATTGATTTGATGATATCTTGTAATGGCACATCTCCTTTATCAATGTATGTTGTTGTCATCCTTACAATTGGTTCAAATTCAAAATTAATTGAACGAGCATTTCCAGTAGGTCCTTCTTCTAATGCTGCAGCTGTTGCAACACTATGAAGTCGATCTGTTAAAACACCATTTGTTATAATGTTCGTTTTGCTTCCTTTGGTACCTTCATCATCGAATGGTACATAGCCATTTCCGAGAACAGTTCCATCATCGATGATGTTCAATAATGATTGTCCTACTTGTTTTCCAAGTACCCATTCTTTTCTCATCGCTTCATCACCAACCATAAAATCCGATTCACTTTTGTGTCCGAAACTTTCATGAGTAAATACTCCTGTAGCCAACGGCCCCATTAATACTGGAAATTCACCAGGTTCAAATGTAATCGCATTTTTAATAAAGTGGATATTTTTCTTCAGTTCTTCTTCAAAGTACGGAAATTTCTCTATTAACTCTTCAAAGTAGACTGTTGCTGTAGATGATCCGAAGTCATTTTTGTTTTCTTCATAAGCACATTGCATACGCATTCCAATACCACATGTTTGCTTGTCAAATTTGATGTTTGCCCCTTTTGAAGTATAGATTTCTTTTACAGTAACATCGTCAACATAAAAAGCTGTAGACATCTTAATCGTTTCATCTGTGCACAAATCTGATACTTTTTTAACCAAGGCATCTTTTTCTTCAAGTGTTATATCTTTTAAAGAATTTTCTTTATATTGTAACAATTCTTCATTGTGAACTTGATACATTTTCACATAAGGATGATTTAATATATCATCATTCGGTGAAGCCATTTCAGCTAATGTATCAATTTGATTCTGAACCTTACTCAAATCTGTCAGTGATGCATAATACCAACGTGTTCCATCAAACACTCTAATAAAAGCACCCTTATTTGAGCGTACTTTCTGTTCTACAAGTTCGTGATTTCGATAAGTAATCCTTGTTGTAAAGCGATCCTCGATACGAACATCAACATACACTCCTTTTGGAAATTTGTACATATTAATTTCTCCTTTATCCTTTATTTATAGTCTAATTTTATCAACTTCTACTTTATATGTCAATATAATGTATAGAAAATAATAATTAATAATTTTTCATAATTCGATTGTATGCGAAGGTTGTTTCACAAAAAAAAGCTCCCTATACACTTTAATAATAGTGTATAGGAAGAACATATTCAATCAACCTATGGTTGCAAGTTTTTTATTAACGCTATTCCGCATCGCTCTCAGTGTACTCTTCAACAACATATACTGTCATAATATATTCGAATGATGTATCAAATGAAAAAAATGTATAGGTTATCTCATATTCACCAACAGTATTCACATCTAAGTCATCAACGATAACATCAAAAGTAGACTTATCTTTTATTACACCTTCTGGAGTAACTCTATTAATATAAGCTTTGAAATCTGGCAATTCTTCACTACCAACAAGTATCTCGATTCTATCATCTTCAACCAACTCAAAATGATCCGCTTCAATATTTTGATATGCTTCATCGATAATACCCTCTAATATTCCAACACATCCACTCATAAGCAAAGCTAAACATAAAACTATAATACTAATCATAAACTTTTTGATAAGAACACCCCCAATTCTACATGATATATTATAACATAAAATATATATTTTATATCTTTCTTTAGAAACTCAATACTCTAATTATAAATATTGGTGTATAATATATAATAAGCATCACGATAATACTTTATACAATATTTATTATTAGAGGTATATCATGAGGAAGAAAAAAACAAGAAAACAAAAAAACGATGAGTTAAGAAGACGTTATGATGCAATTAAGGATCTAATGTCTACTTTTGCTATGTCCACTGTTGCCGTTGTAGCTGTAGTAACTTTAATCCCCGCTTCACCAAAAGCTGAAATCAAAAAAGTGGTTGCCTTGAGCGAAGAGGTCGTTTATCAAGTTAATATTACAGATGAAGAAAACGCATTAGATGTTTCTTCTCTTTATGTTGTTCTTGAAAACCAATTAGAATACTACGAACAACCAGTTACATTAGGTGAAAACTCAGGATATTTTGATAACTTAAGTACAAACACTGATTACAGACTTAGTGTCTACGGAAACAAAGGGTTTGGCTCCGAACGTCTTGATACCACCACGATTACAACCAAAGAAAGAATTGGTGGAACAATATTATCTGTCACTCCAGAAGGATTCGATTACAACATAAGTTATTTTGTAGATGTTTCAATCTACGATCCAGATATGAAGTATAGTGAAATCACTTTATATTATGGGCAATCATTCCATAATGAAGAAACTATCGAGTATTTTAGCCTAGATGTAACTGAAGCTCGGATGGAATTCCAACTAACTGATTTATATTCTTCTAATCAATTTCATATATACATTGAAGGTATCACTGTAGATGGCTCAGAAATACTTGATGAGTTGTGGGTAACACCACCGTACCATTTCTATGGTTCTGCTTATTTAGAGCACATTAACAGTGAAGAAGCATCATTCCATGTATATGGAGATATGGATATTGGTATCATACAATTCGAAATGAATGTCTATCGTAATGACATGCTAGTAAAATCAAAAACTGTCTCATCAGATCCCGAGATGTCTGAGGAAAACGGATTCACAATTACTGGTCTAAGACCTGAAACAACATACATCTTTGAATGTATTGCGATATTTACCAATCCAAACACTTTGAGCAAAGAAGAAAAAGTCATATATACAGAAGAAATCACTACTCTCAGTGCATATAATTACACATATAACATAGAAGAGTACGATACTTATTATGATGTTACTATAGTCTTAGAGGATCCAGGAGATCATTTTGACAGAGTAAATTATGAAGTTTACGATACAAGTGAACCATATGAAATGTATATTTTAGGGTATGGATACACACTTGATGTAAACGGTACAGAAAAAACATATGCTTTCACAATTGATAAACCAGATATATCAACATATAAGATTCAAATAACATTGACAAATTCAACAAATCCTTTGATATTTGAAATCATAAATACAATCCAATCTAAGTAGGAGGAAAACAATGGAAGATAACAAAAAAAGAAAAGATATTCACAAATGGATAGCGATAGGAATCATCATAGTATTCATTTTATTAGGTAGTCTCACAAGTATTTTATTCCCAGGTACAGCATTTGAAACAATAATTGATAGTTCAATCGGTAAATTCTTTGATGTATTTGGACTATTCAAAAACAACTATATTAACATTATAGAGAGTGTAGCTGTAATATTATTCATCGGTATTTTATATTATGTTATGGCAACTTTAATAAGAGCATTCATTAAAAACAGCCCTAGAGGTGAAAGTTTAGTGGTGCTAATCGTCTCAATCGTTAAATTCGTCAGTATGGTACTTGCATTGATACTTGTACTTGCAGCTTGGAACGTTCCAACTCCTACAATTTTAGCAGGAGCAGGGATTGCAGGTCTCGCAGTTTCATTTGGTGCTCAAGGATTACTAGAAGACGTATTTGCAGGACTCTCAATTCTTTTTGAAAAACAATTTCAAGTTGGTGATTTTGTTGAAGTAACAGAATTCAGAGGAGAAGTTATGGAAATCGGTCCTAGAAATACTCGTATACGAGACATATATGGAAACGTATTAATCATAGCAAATTCAGATATTCGCGAAATCGTTAACCTATCAGAAGAACTTTCTTATGCAGTATCAGAAATATCAATTGAGTATAGTGCAGATATCAATAAGGTAGAAGAAATAATTAAGAAAAGTTTACCTGCTATCAAAGAAAAAATCCCATCAATTATTGATGGACCAAAATATGATGGAGTAGACCAATTAGGAGATTCCGCTGTCATTATAAGAGTGATTGCTCATTGTGAAGAGAAAGACCGTTTGGATGTACGAAGAATGTTAAATAAAGAATTAAAAATTGTATTAGATAACAATGGCATCACAATACCATTCCCACAACTTGTGATACACAAGCCAAAAGAAGACTAATCAAAAAAGCAAGACCACACATTTTTGGTCTTGCTTTTATTATGTCTATTCAATTGTAAACAGTTCAATAGAAACATTATCCCCAATAATTAGTGTTTTTCCATCGAAATAAATTCCTATCCCAAAGTTATCAAAGTATTCTTCTCCATAGGCCAATATGATTGGTTCTAAATGAGACTTATTTAAATCATATATAGCCACAAGACCTTTATTATGATCAAACTTCGGAGAAACGGCCAACAAATAATCTCCAACAATTTCAAACCAGAATACATCTTTTGGAAACAAACTAATCATATCAATCGTATCCAAATCAATAATCTTAACATAATTATCGTCAGATAACTTATATAAATGTACTTTATGCTTACTTCCAAAACAATTGTTTGCATAATTGAAACACGCATATTCATTCACAAGGACATAGTCACCATACACACCAACACTAGTACCAAACGCATCTTCTAACGCTTCAGAAGTATTTGTGATAATACGTTCATACTCCTCATCAACCAGAGAATAAACAAATACTTTTCCTTCACCATTTAAATTGCTATATGAGCCTGTTACAAGTTTATCTCCTTCTATTGAAATATTTGTTCCAAAGTAGTCTTCTTCTTTTGTATCAGTTCCTTTGATAATTCTTTCATATGATGGATCACTAAACTTATAAACATATATAGATCCCTGATTATTGTTAATATATTTGCCCCCCATTACTATATAATCTTCTTCTATTAAGAAGCTACTTGCAAAATTATCATCAGGTGTAATGTCTGAGGCAAATATCGTTCTAACATACTCCGTATCTTCTATACTAAATATAGTAATAAAACTCTGGCTAAACATCCGACTATATCCAACTGTAATCAAATATTCACCACGCATTGAAATCGGGATTAATCTTGGAAATTCTCCGAACAACTGTCCACTTACAATCATTTGTTTATACTCTTCATCATAGATATCATAGATTAGAATGGTACCTCTATTATCAACTGTAACGTTATCATAGAAAAATATATAATTTCCTATTATTTTTAAATCTACACGGTATGCTTCACATTCATAAGTAAATATTTTATCTCTTTGGACAATTCGATGATATCCGATATCTCCAAGTTTAAAGATATACACCGTGTTTGGATCTCCCATACAGCAGTATCCACAATAGAATCCTGATATTACGATATAATCCCCAACAAATTCTATATCGAATCTCATTGAGATTGGGTTGTCACTTTTTACTAATGAACTTTCAATCACTTGATGATATTGGCTATCATCAAGTTTATAAAAATGAACATCAAGTATGTCTGTTTCAGGATTCACAAGTACTACAACTAGATTCATTTCTTTTACACCGTAAAAGTAAAGTTCTGTATCCTCGTTACTCTCAGGAAAAACATCAATGATTCGCTCATAACTTGAATCATCAATTTTATTAATAAAGATCTGATTCTTACCATCACTAAATATTGTATAATTATCTGAGAATGAGATACCCTCATTTGTAAAATAATTATGTTCATTATATTTGGCATAGATACTGATATCACTAGATGGCATTCTTTCCGGTATTTCGTTATTCCATCCTTCGAAATCCATACCATCTTTTGAAGATATCACAGGTATTACATCTTCTGTTAAGTACGTTCCATACTCCACTTCTACTTGTTGAAGAATCGAGCCGTCATCATCATAAAATATAAGAGAATATAACTTTGGTATTTTTGTCCATTTTGCATACAAAACAGAATCGAATTGTATATCAACTTTTTCATTATATGGCTTTCTCAATTCTCGATCAAGATACCACCCCTCAAACACATAGTCTTCTTTAACAGGATCATCAGGTAATTGTATCATTTCCCCTTTTGATACTTCTTTCGACCCAAGCGACGTACCATTATCATCTCTAAAATAAATTGTGAAAAAATTGTCATCATCATGATTTCCGGTGCATCCTGAGGTCATAAGAAGGAGTACAAATACCAATAGTAATTTTTTCATAACATCACCTCAAAAAAGTCAAAAAAAGCATACAGACAATGGGTCGCGTATGCTTAAAATTTATAGGAATGTAAGTATTGCCTATCTAAATATATTTTACCATAAATTATTTTGATATTCAAACATCTTACAAGCTGAACTGTTCAAATTATGTGAATATTTACCTGAAACCATGTAATACAAAGTATCTATTAAGGCAATTGAAATTTTAATGTGCTATAATACTAAAAGGTGAATAACATGAAAAAAAGAATTAAATTTAATAAAACTGATTTGGACTTATTATCAAAGAATTCATCCGAAATGAAAGCTTTGATCGATTTAATAGGTGATATCGAAACATATGCAATGAAAGATCCTTTTGTATCATTGATATCACAGATTGTGTATCAATCCATATCATTCAAAGCAGCTACAACTATTTGGGAACGTATCTATGATGCTTATTTTCCCCTTACCCCAAGAAAATTATTGGACATCCCTTTTGAAGAACTAAAAAGTAAAGGATTATCTCATTCAAAAACCAAGTACATCTTTAATATTGCTAATGCTTTCTTGAGCAATGAAATCAATACTAACTTCACTTCAATGACCGATGAAGATATCATAACTGAAGTAACCAAAATTAAAGGAGTCGGTAGATGGACTGCAGAAATGTTTTTAATCTTTTGTTTGGAACGTCCAAATGTCATCTCTTATGGGGATATTGCTATAAGAAAAGGTATAGAATGGCTTTATGATTTAGATCACGCTATTACTAAAGAAGAGTTTGAAAAGTATAGAGAACTTTTCTCTCCTTACAACACCACTGCTTCTCATTATCTTTGGGAAATCACAATCAGAAGTTATTGGTATAACAAGGAACACCTAAAATAATACAATCACATATAGATTGAATTTAGTGATAAAACCACACTAATAATGAAACGAACCACAAAAAGTAGAAACGAATAAAAAGCCGTTTCTACTTTTTTTACAATCTAGGTCTGTAAGTATTGTAGTAAACATCCACTCATTTACGTGTGTAAAATTTTCAATATATTGGTCATGTATTAAAAATTATTTAAAGATTATTTTTCTATTTAAAATCTTTAAAGGAATGCTTGAAATCAGGTTAATAAGGAGTATAATGAAATCGATTTAAGCAATAGTTTAATAATAAAAAAGGGAGGCAAAAGAAGTGAATAAAGAAAAAATGGATGTTGTAGTAATTGGGGGAAGTGCAGCTGGTCTTGTTGCAGCAATGACAACCAAGTCATTTTATCCTGATAAGAAAGTTATGGTCATTCGTAAAGAAGAAATCGTGATGATTCCATGTGGTATTCCATATATTTTTGGGACATTAGGATCATCAAGTAGCAATGTGCTACCAGATGCTGGTCTTCAAAAATTAGGTGTTGAGATAAAAATCGATACTGTTACAAAAATTGATGTGGAAGACCATACAGTTGAAACAATTGATGGATCAATCATTCCATATGAAAAACTGATTGTTGCAACAGGTTCTCAACCATATGTACCAGAATTTCTAAAAGGAACTGATTTAGAAAATGTATTTATAGTACCAAAGAACAAAGTGTACTTAGACTCATTCCAAGAAAAAATTAAGGATCTTAAAAAAGTAGCTGTGATCGGTGCTGGATTCATTGGTGTTGAATTATCAGATGAGTTGAATAAAACTGGAAAAGAAGTTACTTTAGTAGAATTAAAAGAACACATTTTATGTGGAGCATTCGACCAAGATTCAAGTTTGGTGGCAGAGGAATGTTTGGCAGAACGTGGTGTTAAAATTTTGACAGGTGTTGCAGTAAATGAAATCATTGGAAATGGAAAAGTGAAGGGATTGAAACTGTCCAATGGTGAAACATTGGAAGTTGATGCTGTCGTACTGTCAATCGGATATTCACCTAACAGTACATTAGCCAGAGATTCTGGTATTAGTGTAAATAAATACGGATTCATTAAATGTGATGCATATATGAGAACACACCAAGAAGATATATTTGCTTGTGGTGATTGTGCTCAAAAACGCGACTTTGTCACTGGTAAATTAACGCCTATCATGTTGGCTTCTACTGCTTGTGCTGAAGCACGAGTTGCTGCAATGAACTTATTTGAGTTATCAACCATTAAAACATTTAACGGTACTATTAGTATTTATTCAACAAATATTGGGGATACTACATTCGGTGTTGCCGGAATCACTGAAACCAGAGCCAAAGCAGAAGGATTCAATATTGTCTCTGGAACATTCAAAGGCATGGATCGTCATCCAGGTAAATTAAATAATCCTCACTATCAAACAGTTAAATTAGTAGTTGCTAGAAAATCAGGTCTCATTTTAGGTGGAGAAATAATCGGTGGTGTTAGTGCCGGTGAATTAACAAATGTATTAGGATTTATTATCCAAAACAAAATGAGCATCTCTGATGTATTGTGTTCTCAAATTGGAACACAACCTATGTTAACAGCCTCTCCGGCAGCGTATCCAATCATCAAAGCAGCGGAAGTGATTGCTAGAAAATTAGCTTAGTACCCTTCGGAAGGGGTATGTGATTACTCCCCTCTTACAACATTGTGAATATTCTTTAACTGGGAGTTTTCCTGAACATATATGATAAAAAAAGTAATCTTCGCAGATTACTTTTTTTCATACAATCATTTTATAACTTTCTATGAGTAAAAATCTATTCTTAACGTCTTACCCAGCCAACACCTACAGTATTCGGTCCTGTATGAACACTAATAACTGGAGATAGTTCGCATATTTCTATGTCCCGATTTGGATGAATCAATCGAATGGAATCCTGTACTTTTAATGCATTTTCAAGTCCATTTGCGTGCGCAATCATTATTTTCGCATTATCGTTCAAATCAGCTTCTACCAAAATAGAAAGCACTTCTAAATATGCTTTGTTTAGGGTTCTTACTTTTTTTCTTAAATTTATATATCCATTTTCAAAATGTAGTATCGGCTTAATTTTTAGTAGTGCACCAACAATGGCACCCATATTGTTTACTCTTCCCGTTCTACCGAGATGTCTCAAATCATCTACTACTAAATATATTTCACTTTGATCTCTTAATTTTACTAAATGTTTTAATATCAAGTCAACTTTTGATCCCTTTTGCGAAAGCTTTACCGCTTCTTCTACATACACTTTTTGAATTACCGAAGTATGCAAACTATCAAACACTTCAATTTTTTTATCTGTAATTTGTTTTGCTGCAAGTAATCCAGTATTGTACGTACCACTGATATTCGAACTAATGGTTATATATAGAATTTCATCGTACTTTGTTACTAAATCTTCAAACAACTCCAAAACAGCTCCAACACTCGGCTGTGAAGTTGTAGGTAAGAACTCTATATTCTTTATTTTTTCAAAAAACTCACTACTCTTTATATCTATACCATCTCGATATACCTCATCTTCACCAAACAAGATTTGAAGAGGTACTGTATAAAGGTTTTCATTATCTTGTATATATTTATCATTCATCGTTGCTGTAGAGTCAGTTACAATTGCTATTTTCCTCACTTAAATCACCTTCTCATACTGATTATAAATGACTTCATCAATAACTACAATGCCTAATGTGATAGACTACTTATTTTTATATTAAATTGATTCTTTACTAATCCTAAATTTTATTACAATTAAAAGGCACTCCATTCATTGGAGTGCCTTTGCTTTTCATACAATTACTTTAGATATTCATTAAATTAGATAGATTCAAAAATCTTAAACTCTCCCCAAGTAGCTGTATTTTTACCTTTGCTTTTAGATTCATACATCTGCTTGGTATTTTGCTCTTATTCAATTATAGAATACAATTACTGCAAGTATCAAGTTATAGTTGCACGCTTGCCTTCTCATTCATAAGTAAAGTATAATAACTATTTACAATAGAAAAGAGATATCCGAAGATATCTCCATAAATTAGAATCCTTATGCAGTGCTGGAAAACACTACCAGAGACTAAATCTACTCTAGGATCCGTTGATAGGTTAGATAGCCCATATGCTAAGACGGCAATCAAAGCATACTTTAAATCCTAGTGCTTGATAATGATACCATAAATATTTATATAATCAAATACATTATGCATTTTTTCTTTTGAATATCATTTTTGTATGATTGTGAAAGAAAAAAATCTATGCTATTATATATACTAATCAAGCTCTTTTATTGATTCATAAAGGATGGAATATTATGAACATTTTAAACTCTACTTCAACTCCAAAATATCTTTACTTGATATCCTCGAGACGTGAGTACAATGAATTATGTGCAATGGAAATGAGATATATTTTCGGACCAACTTCTCACAACAATTATCATTTGACAGATTCTCTCATTGATATCAAGAGGAGTGTGTTTTTAAAGGGTGTTATCTCTATTCTTTATAAGCACAACTCAATTAAGGCTATCGAACAAATGATGATTGAAGATGCTTTATCTTTTGACAACTATAAGATTTCCTATCATAAATTTGATGAAGTATCTTACCAAACTAGATTAAATGCGATGCGTACATTAGGTACTACAATTCAAGGTGATTTTGCTATTAGTAATCCAAAGACTGAATTTCTATTAACAATGATTAAAGGAGAATGGATATTTGGAATTCTCAAACGAAATCCTAACGAATGGAAACATAGAATTAAAAAACCATTCAGTTATTCTCATAGTCTAGATATTAAAATTGCTAAGGCTGCGATTAACATTGTGATCCATAATAATTTTAATCTTTCTTTAATTGATCCTTGCTGTGGTATTGGAACAGTTGTAATTGAAGGGAGATTCTCCTCTATCAATACCAAAGGATATGAGATTAATCCAATGGTAAAGCACAAATGTAACTTAAATTTAAAACATTACAATCTAATACCCGATGTATCCTTAACAGATATGATACAAACAACAGAACATTTTGATGTAGCAATCCTCGATTTACCTTATGGTCATTATTCAAACATAACAACTGAAGAGCAATTATCTTTGATACGAAAAACCAAAGAAATTAGTTGCAAAACTCTAATAATCACGATGGAAGATATGAGTGGTTTAATTGAAAGCACAGGATTAAAAATTTTAGATTCATGTAAAATAAAAAAATCAAATACTTTCACACGACATATAACTCTTTGTACGTAATAAACAGGAATTGTGTTCCTGTTTTTTTATTGAATTATAATTAAAAACATCAATTATACCACTAGTATTATCTTGAAAGTATTAGTTTGATAATGAAACAAATAATGATATAATAATATTGTATTTTTAAAAAAAGGAGCAATTATTATAAATAACGAGAAAATATAATTAATTGCAATAAGTATATATTGCGAGGTGACAAAGATGGATAATTCAGCTGCAAATGGAGTTAAAGAATATGAATTTTCTAGAAATGTAGATTTTATAGACACTCCTTTGATTGAAGTAAAAAAGGAACTTATGAAAAAGAAAATACAGTTAAATTCAACATACAACAATAAGATGTTGTCTACAGAAAATTTGTACAAATATGTCGTCGAATTAGAAGATTACCTTGAAAATGAGACTATTGCAAGAAAAAAAATAGAATCAGATTTTAAAGATTCGATGAGAATCTGTAATTTATTAATCAGTTCTTCTATTTTTGTCTTTGTTGTATTTGGTGTATTTGCAATATTGGCAAGTAATTTACTATTAGGAATTATTGCAATAATCAATGGATTGATTTTTAGTATTATGATTTATTATAAGAATACAATACAAAAAAATATAGAAACAAAGAACAATATAAGAAAAGAGATGACCTAATGAGTGGATTTTTCGCAACTAAAATACCGTTAGCAATTGCCGGACTACTTATCACAACTACAGCCGGGATAGGAATATCGGTTGCAACAGAGGAATTAAGTATCAATTGGGATGGAACTGATGAGTTAACAGAAGTAGAGGAAATAGTAGTTCAACTTGTTTCTGATATTACAGAACTTGATACAGAAATCGCATTATTAACCGATGAAATCGCCAACAACGAAGCGGATGCGTTGGCATTACAAGCCGAAATTGACGCCCTAACAATTGAAAGAAACGAACTGGAAGTTGAGTTAACTGAAGCAAATGATGAACTAGCACAATTCAAAATAGATATCTGTACTGTTATAGATACACTCCCACCAACACAAAGAGTCAAATATGATGAATGGTGTGGAGTTTATGGAGAAGGAATTCCTGATCCTCCAGGTGATTATTTAGAAGGTACTTATACTGCAACTGTTTATGCAGTAAACTACAGTTCGTTTAATGATGAAGACTATACAACGGTAACAATTATTGTTGATGAGAATGGTGATATTATAAGTGTTGTATTCGACGTTTATACAACTGGTGGAGAAAGTAAATATTCTGAAACTTACGCTACATGGCTCAATTGGGATACCCAAGCAGACGCTGTTGTTGCAACTATCATCAGTGATCAAACAGCTGACAACATCGATGCTATCGCAAGTGTATCAATTAGTATTAGTGGGTTTGAATTAGCATTTAATACTGCAATCGCTGACGCAATACCTGAATAGGTGAAATTTTTAAAAGGTTGTTCATATCAAAATGAACAACCTTTTTTATTTTGTAAATGACAAACAATTATGTTCCGCAATATGTTACATATTCTTTGCTGTTTTTATTCGATTTTGTAAAATTATTTTCATGTTTGATTAGATAATCAAATGGTTTCTGAACTTTTTCAAGAATCTCGTTATAAAGTGAAAAATCATTTTGTTTTGCAGCTTTATTTAAGGCTTCTTCAACAATATGGTTTCTAGGAATAATACTCGGATTCGATTTCTTCATTAATGTAATTCTTTCTATAATATCCATTTGTCTGTATCCAAGTGCTCTAGTCCATTTAATAAACCATTCATTCCATTCTTTGGTTTTATAGAATGGCAACTCTTCAAACGCATGTAAGGAAAGCGAGACAAATGTATTTGTATAGTCTGCTTCATACTTCTCCATCATATCTAAGAGTTCATCTACGATAAGTTTATCTTCTTCAGTAGGATTTTTGATACCGATTTTTGAAGCCATATTTTTCAATAAGAATTGTTGAAAGTAACTACCATATTTTTGTAGTTCATTATTCGCAATTTGAACTGCCTCTTCTTTTTCACGAGATAACAGTTCTAGTATCGTTTCTGCAAATCTTGCAAGATTCCATGAACCGATATAGGGTTGATTTTGATAAGCATATCTCCCCTGAGTATCTATCGAACTAAACACGGTTTTTTGATCATATGTATCCATAAATGCACATGGACCGTAATCAATCGTTTCGCCTGATATTAACATATTATCTGTATTCATTACTCCATGAATAAAACCTACACTTTGCCATTTGGCAATCAAAGATGCTTGTCTTTTTATTACTTGATGTAAAAATTCTTGATATTTGTTATTTGTATCAACCAATTCTTTGTAATGTCTATTTATTGTATAGTCTGCCAATTCTTTTACCACTTCTATTCCACCATAAGCTTTTGCATATTCAAAGGTTCCAACTCTTATATGGCTACTAGCAACTCTCGTAAGAATTGCACCCTCTTCATATTGTGATCTTCTGATTTGCTCATTTGTTTTTATGATCGCCAGTGATCTTGTTGTCGGAACATCAAGTGCATGCAATGCTTCACTAATTACGTATTCTCGTAACATTGAATACAAGGTAGCTTTTCCATCACCCTTTCTAGAGTAGGGTGTAGTACCTGAACCTTTTAGTTGAAGATCAAATCGTTTTTTATCACTCGTGACATGTTCACCTAACATTAAAGCTCTTCCATCACCAAGCATCGTGAAATGAGCGTATTGATGGCCTGCGTATGCTTGAGCAAACAAGGGACCAAATTCATTGGTCGTACCAGATAAAAATGCATTCCCTTTTTTACTACTTAAAAAATCTATATCAAGTTCTAACTCGTTCGCTAATTCTTTATTTAATACTATAAGTTCTGGATTGTTGACAATTTTTGGTTCAATTGGTGAAACCATTTTACTATTTAAATCTAAATAGGTGTTGTCGAAATTAAGTCCATTATTCATTTTCATATAAATCACCCCATTGGTACTATAAGTATAGTACGTGTGAAATAATTTATCTAATATTGTGCTTTAATTATCAAACAATCACAGTGAAATTAAAAAAACCATATAAATGGTTTTTTATTTTTCTGCTTTTTTAACAATAAATGCAAACATCTCAGGACCTGTGTGAATTCCAAGGACCGGAGTTAATTGTACTACATTTATGCTTTTAGTATTCAATTCGAACTCCATTTTCATTTTTAGTTTTTCAGCTTTTTCAATGTTTGTACCGTAATGAATCGTTACATCAACAGGGTTATCATGAAACTTCTTCTTAATCTCTGCTCTCATTGAATTAAGCGCTCTAGTAATACCAAAACCTTTTGTAAGGGTTTCGTATACCCCTTCATCACTAACATAAATAACTGGTTTTACTTTTAGCAACTCACCAATCGTACCTTCTACTTTACCTATTCTGCCACCTTGACGCAAATATTTCAAAGTCTCTACAGTAAATAAAGCTAAGCTATCTTCATATCGTAATTGGTTCAAATCAGCGATAATTCTTGATACACTCTTTCCTTCTTCAATACTTTGGATTGCTTTTTTCACTAGATACCCTAAAGCCATAGAAAGTGTTTTAGAATCATACATATGAATATTAATATCTTGGTGTTCTTGTGCTATGTTGTTAAACCCATTAAAGGTTCCACTTAAACCACTTGATATAGTAATAACTATAATATCTGTATATCCAGCTTTTTTAAACTTTTTAATCGCTTTTTCAAAATCTTCTAAAGAAGGAAGACTCGTTGTTACTTTTGTTTCATCTAATTTCTTATAAACTGTTTCATAGTCCACTTCAACCAAATCACGATAGAATTTTCCATCATAAGATATCATTAGTGGAGTCATTTCAAGATTACTTTGGGCTTTTATATAGCCCATATCCAGATTACTACTTGAATCTGTAATTACTGCAATTTTCATACTATCACTCCTCATTCATAATATACCCTTAATTACTCTATCTGTCAAAGTAATTTATCATTATTAAACAAAATATAGATATTGTATTATATATTCTTCATATTATGTGATTGCTACATTAATAAAAGAAGGTATCAAAACCCTCTCGCACAAAAGAAAAGTAATGCAAAAATACTATCTCTCTCGAGATTGATTTTTACTATCATGTCTTGAAAAATTCTTTGGATTACCCTTGCTATTCTTTGGTTTTTTTCTCGAATATGATTTGTTGTTTTTACCTTTATTATATGGCTTATTACTTCTTGAAGATTTTTTTTGTTTTGTAATTGGTAGTTCATCAGTAAGTTCTATAGAATACACTGAATCTGTCATAACTGGAATTGTCATTTGGATATGTTTTTGAATATCTTTCAACAAACCAGCTTCCTCTTGTGAACAAAAAGAAATGGCAAACCCACCAAGTCCAGCCCTACCAGTTCTTCCGATACGGTGAATATATGTTTCAGGAACTTCTGGTAGATCAAAGTTGATAACGTGAGATAATTCATCAACATCAATTCCTCTAGCTGCGATATCCGTTGCGATTAATACACGTGTTTTTTTCGACTTAAATGAAGCCAAGGCTTTTTGTCTTGCTGTTTGTGATTTATTACCATGAATTGCAGCTGAAGCGATGTGCAACTCATCCAAAAGTTTCACAATACGATTTGCACCATGTTTGGTTCTTGAAAAGACCAAAACTGATTTTAATTCTTTTTTTCTTAAAAGATCGACTAGTAAATCAATCTTTTTCTTCTTACTTACAAAATAGATTGATTGTTTGATTTTATCAATCATTTCTTCTTCTGGAGTTACCATAACCCTTACTGGATTCTGCAACATTTCATTTGAAAGATTAACAATTTCTTTTGGCATTGTTGCTGAAAAAAACATTGTTTGTCTTTCCTTTTTTACCATTGCTACAATCTTCTTCACATCTTTAACGAATCCCATATCTAACATTCTATCCGCTTCATCTAGTACTAGATATGATACTGTTGAAAGAGTTAGTTTTCTTTGTTGGATTAAATCTAGTAATCTTCCAGGAGTTGCAACCAAGATATCTACACCTTGATGCAACGCTCTTACTTGTTTTGATTGAGGTACTCCACCGTATATAACAGTTGTTCTTAAATTTAAGTTTCTCCCGTATTCTCTGAAGTTTTCATAAATTTGTAGTGCCAGTTCTCTGGTTGGTGCCAATACCAAAGCTTTTATGTTTCTTTTTGTATTCTCATTTTGCTTTTCTAGGTATAGATTTTGCAAGATAGGAATAGCAAAAGCGGCTGTTTTACCAGTCCCTGTTTGGGCACTACCTAAGATGTCTTTCCCTTCCAATAAGATGGGAATTGATTCATATTGAATTGGGGTTGGAACATAATACTCTTGTGTTTTTAATGCTTGTAATATTGGTTCGATAATATGTAGTTCTTGAAATGTCATTTATTGATTGCTCCTTTATTTAGGCTATAATACATACAATCAAATATACAAACTATTGAAGATACATATCTATTTATCCTTACCAATCATAACACACAATCAAATATTTACATTACCTTTTACATAAATCCTTATTTGAATTGGTGAAATGTAATTTGAAAGTTCTATAAAATATACTCATAATTAAAAAGAAAAGACAGAAAATTAGAACATTCTAATTATGTTTGTCTTTTCAAATTTAAATACCTACAGAAACAATATCTATTCGCTACAGAATTATTTGAATGGAATGAAAATATCCATTACTTCATTCTCCTCTACCATTTTCACCTCTTCAAAACACATTCCACCAGTAATGTAATTAAACTGATAATTATCATTAAAGATTGATGATAATTTTTTCCAACCATTAGGTATTCTTTCAAACGGATCCGAAAATGGGTTTTCAATTCGCAACATTAAATATTTTGATGCATCAATTGTTTTCTTAATTACGTTTTTTGGTGTGTGGGAAGCATATTCTTCTTCAGATATAACCAACCAACATTCATAGCCTCGATACCCTTTTGCTTGTTTGTCTTCATCAATTGGAGCATCTGCTCCAAGCTTTCTCAAAACAGTAAGATTGTGTTCTTTCGAATACTCATTCATATAGTGTATAACTTCATCTTCCGGATTCTTGCTAACGATTGTATGTGAAAGTACATGCAATTGTCCAACTGATACTTCCTTTACTTCTGATAAATAAGGTAACATTTTAATTCCTCCAATTTCACTTATGATTAATTTTGTAGGTAGTGAATTCTCGTTAAAACGATACGATGAAGGGGTTTCTTTATAAAAAGATATGAATGCTCTTGTGAATGTTTTTCTAGAGTTAAATGAATATTTGGTCGCTATATCTATTATTGGTGTTTTAGTTTGCAAATCAATAGTAGCATATTCAAGTTTTCTTTTTCTCACATAAAACATAATTGACATTCCAGTATATATACTAAAGACTTTGTTCAAATAGTATTTAGAATACCCAATATACCTAGAAATAACATCAATATTTAGATTTTCATATATATGATTTTCTACATAATCTATAATATCCTGGATATAGTTTTTCATTTGATCACCACCTACACTTAATATTATACATATCCGCAATCTGCCATGCGGGACATTTTGTGCTTTATTAATAACATTATATAATTTTTTGCTTACAAAATAAAACCTGGTTATTACCAAATGAATTTCTGACTATTATATTTTTTCCATTATATCAACATAAAAAACCTCTTTTACAGTAGTTGTATTAGAGGTTTTTATAGTCATTTATCTTATGCTTCATGTTAGGGTTCAAATTACAAAATTCATTAATCTCGAATAAATATTTATCTTATATCTCTTCTTTTGATTTTTTCCTTATACATTGCATAGTCAGCAAGTTTCACAAACTCATCTAAGTCTTCGGTGTCTTCTAGAACACTGTATCCCATTGAAGCCGAAATCGAAATATTAGGTTTCAAATCAAACATCCTTTTTGCCACCAGCGCTTTCAGTTTCCCATTAAAACTGAAGGCAAACTCTTCTTTAAATCCTTCGGCAAACACAAAGAACTCATCTCCATACAATCTATATGGAATAACATTTTCAAATTGTCCTGATATTTCCAAAAGACAACTTGCATAAATACTTAATACTTTGTCACCAAATAGATGACCATATTCGTCGTTGATTTTTTTAAAATTGTCTAAATCAAAGAATAGTCCTACTCCAGAAGTCTTATTTCTAAGATCCTTAAATAGTTTTCTATTATTTGCTAGTCCTGTTAGTTCATCCATATACGCAAAAGTGATTTGCTTTTTCTCTTTGTTTATTCGATCTGTAATATCTATTACAATTCCACCAAATCTTCTTGGCGTTCCATCATCAAAACGTTGATCAATTTTTGATGATGATAATAAATATTTGATTTCATTTGTCTTATGATTAATGACTTTTAAAATATCGTCAGTTGTTCCTTCGATATCTCCTTGTAATAAGTTTCCTAAGGATTTTAAAACAGCCATATTATCACTAATCTCATCCTCTAATGGTAAAATACTCTTTGTAAAGTCAGATAAACAGTAATATCCATTTTCTTGTTGTTCTAATCCGAACATTCTTTTATATATAACATTACAATCAAAATATTCCTTCGAGTGATTATCTAAATTATAATGAAATATCCCTATACCACCAGAAGTAATTGCCAACTCGTATATCGTATACAAGTATTCAATATCTTTAAATTTATTAATATTTGAAATATCATAAACCACTCCCGAAACAATTAGACAATTACCATCTTCGTCTCTCTTTGTGGTTTTCATATTACATCTAATCCATTTATGTTTCACAACAAATTCTTCACTAAATACAATCAATTCATTGTTAAATAAAAGTTTAGCTCCTCCTAACAATACTTCTTGAGTTATAGTTGGTTCATTATGGGAATCATTATCTGACAATCGATAGTGATTTGTACTTGATTTGGTAATTCCTAATAATTCAGGAAAATTTTGATCAGCAAATATGATGGGTGAATCATTGGAATAATCAATAACAAATCGACCTATTTTTTCTATCATCGAGAATACATCAAACTCTTCTTCGATATCTATTAGAATCTTCTGATATAAGTCTTCTTTCGAAATTGATTTCTCAAAATTATTAAATTTAAGAACCACCTTTGGAATATCCATCATCATGATAACTTCGATTCCCAAAGAAAAAGAATATGAATATGTTGATCTTAGGTTTGTATCAGAAACAACAATTTGTTCAACATAACTACTTTTTTCATCAAATGCATGTCTTATCTTTGATAGTAGTTCCAGTATGTAAGCTTTATTGCAAAACTCTTCATTGCAAAATAAGTCTCTCAAAACAGACTCAATATTAGTCTTAAGCAAGTTTTTCCCACCAGAGGTATATAAATCGTAATTTATTGCCTCAATGTCGAGATTGTCATCTAACTGAAATGAAAATAGTTTTTTATTTTGAACCAATTCTCTAATATTCATAAATAAACCTCACTATTGTTCGTTTGTCCCTAATTATATCACACCCTAAAAGGAATGAATATAGATAGATATAAGAAAAAAGGTACCAACCACATATTGATTAAGTGGTTGGTACCTTTTTAGATTATCAGTTAACTCTAGTTTCCCCAGCTTTTTTAAATGCCCACTGTACTAAGATTGGTCCTATCAACGCAAATACTAAAACACTAGCTAAAGTGATATTTAAAATATTATTCGCATATTCCACGTTGACTTCGAACAATTGATTATATGCTGCCATCGCAAGACCAATTGCAACTCCAGACTGAGGTAACATAGCAAACCCGAGATATTGTTTGACAACGGGTTCTGCATGAACAATTTTTGAAGATACATAACAACCTCCAAATTTACCAATAGAACGAGATATTATATACATAACTCCAATCAATCCTACAGTTGTAATTGTAGAGAAAGATAACTGTGCACCGCTCAAAGTAAAGAAAAGGATCATAATTGGTGGAATAAAGAAGCGAATGGTTTCATCTTCCAAAATATATGTGTCTTTATTGATTAGATTGGTGACAAACGCTCCTGCTATCATTGGGGTAAGAATTGGTGATGCATCAAATAACATAGCAACTCCAACAGTAATAAATACAGTAATAATAATCACGTCAAGATGTTTTACCTTGGCATCTGTGTTCTTAGAAATACTTCGAGTAGCCAGACCGGAAATAAGTCCTATAGCAGAACCAAACAAAATGCTTATACCAATTTCCTTAAGGGGCTGAAGAATGACATTAAAAACAGATAATTGTGAAACATCCCCACTTGCAAGGGCTACACTAAGACTCAATAAAACTCCAAACATAATTACTCCGACTGCATCATCCAGTCCAACAATTGGAACGATAGTATCGGTAAGTGGTCCTTTTGTACGATATTTATTAATTATCATCATAATTGGTGCAGGTGCAGTTGCTGCAGCAATCGCTCCTAATACCAAAGCTGTAGGTGGATTTGTAAAGAGAAGCAAAACCAAACTTACAATCAATGTAGTAAATACAGCTTGTGAAATTGTAATAATCAAAATCTTTTTCCCAGATTTTTTTAGTTTGCCAAGCCATAGCTCATTACCAACTTGGAAAGCAATAAACCCTAAGGCTAAATTACTTATAATTGACATATGATCAAGTTCCTCAGAGGTCAAGAAATGAGTAATTGGTCCAAGAAGCAATCCTGCAATCAAATATCCAGTTATGTCTGGTAAATTTACTTTTTCTGCTAGTTTTCCAAAAATAAGGCCAAGTAATAATACTATTCCAACATTAAATATCAACATTGCATAAGAATCTGTAGGAACTTCAATTAATAATAAATTCATTGTGTTCATCTCCTAATGAAAAGTGACTGCGTAAGAACTACTCAGTCACTTTGTTGTGGCTTTTTGGGTTAGAAAGAGTTCTTTCTAACATTATTATACTACTCTCAATGTTTGTGTTCAAGTAAGTTATCTTCTTACCCTGCATAAATTACTATTGTGATTATACATATACAACACTTTCTAAACACTATCTTATATCATTAAAGTGACGACCCAATTCATTGATTGTATGTGCATCAGATGAGAGAGAGAACTTTGTTCCACCCAGCTCTAGATATCTATTCACAACTTCTTGTTTTGGATACAATCTTCCTTCCGTATCGATACCAGACGTATTAATCTCAAGAATCTTATTCTTATTAATTAATGCACACAATATTTTATCAATAACTTCTTTGAAATCTTTATAATCATAATCTCCAAAATTACCGTATCTAGTGATATAGTCCAAGTGACCAAATGCATCAAAATCATCCATGACATTGATTGCTTCTAGGCACACTTCAAAATATCTTTGATATGCTTCTTGTTTTGTTTTATTTTGATAGTATTCACCGGTATAAAGATCCATTTTATCAACATAATGGATAGATAATATTTTATATTGAAATGGGTATTGCTTTAGAAAATCATTCATTTCTTTTATAACATGATTTTGATATCCAATTTCCACACCCAAAAGCAGTTCAATATCAGACTGTTTCTTAGCTTCAAGAAATTCAAGAATATATTGATCATAATTGATTTGTTTTCTCATCAAAGGATGAACTGCATCGATATCGACATGGTCTGTGAATATCAGTCTTTTTAGACCGATTTCTTTTGCTTTTTCAACATATTTAAGAAATGTTGCATTTGGATCTGCATCTGGTGAAAACTTTGTGTGAACATGTGAATCTGTCAATCTATCAATCACTTTTTTCTCTTTTCCAATTCCAACAATACGTCTGAAAGTTCAAGACTTTGATTGGCAAATAAAACAAGAAGATGATACAGCAAGTCCGCCGATTCATAAATTAACTCTTCATTATTGTTTTTTGTTGCGATCAGCACTTCACCAGTTTCTTCTGCTACTTTCTTTAAAATCTTATCTACTCCTTTATCAAATAAATAGGTAGTGTAAGATCCTTCCGGTCTCAACTCTTTTCTTTCTTTGATCAATGCAAACAATGATTGTAAAGTATCACTAGCTTTTGCCTCTTCTCTGAATTCTGAGCGATAGAAACAACTATAGTGATTTGTGTGACAGGCAACGCCTTTTTGTTCCACCTTAAGTAATATCGTATCTTGGTCACAATCATAAGAAAGTTCTTTGACAAATTGGATATTTCCAGAGGTTTCTCCTTTTTTCCACAACTCTTGTCTTGATCTGCTATAGTAATATGCTTCTTTGGAATTTAATGTTTTTTCTAGCGCTTCTTCATTCATATATGCTAGCATTAATACTTCTTTTGTATATACATCTTGGGCGATAACTGGCACAAGACCATCTTCATTATATTTTATATTCATCTTTCCACCTCATATTCTGATTGGTACTCCAGCTGCTTTTAATGATTCTTTTAAATCTTTGATTTTGATTTCATCATAATGAAATACCGAAGCTGCCAAGTATCCATCTACATTTGTTTTGGTAGCCAACTCAACAAAATGCTCCACTGTCCCTGCTCCACCAGAAGCAATAATTGGCACATTTACATTTTGTTCAAGTAGTTGAAGTAATTCAATGTCAAATCCTTGTTTCACTCCATCGTGGTGCATACTGTTTAACACAATCTCACCAGCCCCTAATGCCACACCCTTTTTTGCCCACTCTATAGCATCAAGATAAGTATTGATTCTTCCACCATTTTGATAAACGTAGTATTTGTCATTTTCTTTTTTCACATCAATCGATAAGACAATACATTGTGCCCCAAATTTCTCTGCACCTTGTCTAATTAAATCAGGGTTCTTTATCGCTCCTGAATTGACAGACACTTTGTCCGCTCCTTTTCGAAGGATTAATTGAATATCTTCTATTGTATTGACACCGCCACCAACTGAAAAAGGTATATTCAGTTTCGCCGCAACTTTTTCAACAAAATCAAGAGAAATCTTTCGTTCTTCTGCAGATGCAGTGATATCATAAAAGACCAATTCATCTGCTCCAAGCATAGAATACTTTTCACCTAGAATAACCGGATCTGCAACATCCTGAATGTTTTCAAAATTAACACCTTTAACTACTCTTCCATTGCGAACATCTAGACATGGGATTATTCTTCTTGCAAGCATAATAGTGTCTCCTTTACTGTCATTTTATCTATATAAAGGGCTTTTCCAATGATTGCACCATATAGAGTCATTGCATTTAACTGCTTGATATCATCATAAGAACTTACTCCACCAGATGCGATAATATCCAAAGATGTATTGTTAGATAACAACTCATAATCTTGAAAATTAGGACCCTGCATCATTCCATCTTTTGCAATATCAGTGTAGACAATCGTTTTCGCCCCTTTTGATTCAAGTAATTGACAAAATTCTAATGTTGTATATTCGCTTGTATCTTGCCACCCACTATAGGTAACCTTGTTTTTATCACTATCAACTGATACAACAATTTGTGAGGGATATTCTTTGAATAGTTCATCAAGCAACTCGATATTTTTCACCGCAAAAGACCCAATAATTACTCTAGAAACTCCAATTTCTAGATAGTCTTTTATTCTTTTAGTAGAGCGAATTCCCCCACCAACTTGAATTTTTAAGTCCGTGTTTTCTACAAGTTGTTTGATGATTGTAAAATTTGTATTTTCTCCAGTTTCTGCTCCATTCAAATCAATCACATGAAGCCAAGTAGCACCTTCTTTTTGATAGGTTTGCGCTACTTTTAATGGGTTGTTATTGTACACAGTGACTGTATTAAATTTTCCTTTTTCAAGTCGAACTACTTGTTGATTATATAAATCAATTGCTGGGAATAGTTTCATTGATCATCTCTCCATATGCTTTTAATATATTCAGTCCAACAGTTCCACTTTTTTCAGGATGAAACTGCGTTGCATAGACATTTCCTTGTCTTATTATTGCTGGAATATCAATTCCATAATTTGTATAAGCTAGTAATTCACGATTGGTTGAATCAACATAATAAGAATGAACAAAATATACAAAATCATCTTCTTTTATGTATTTCAAGATTGGATCTTTTTTATGAAAAATTAAATTGTTCCAACCCATATGTGGTATTTTTACATCACTTGTTATTTTTCTTATCGATCCTTCTATTATTCCTAGACCTTTGTATACTCCAAATTCATAACTTTCTTCATATAGTAATTGCATACCAAGGCAAATTCCAAGAAGATATTTTCCGCTTTCAACATGCGCCTTGATTGCAGGAATTAATCCTGATTTTTCTAAGGCAATCATTGATTCCTTGAATGCCCCAACCCCAGGCAATATAAGGGAAGTCGCTTCTTTAATCACTTCTAAGTCTTTTGATAACTCAACAGATATTCCAACACGTTCAAATCCTTTGATCACAGAATCTAGATTACCAACATCATAATCTAATATTACGTGCTTCATAATACACCCTTTGTCGATTCGGTTGTGTTGGTTTCCTTAATGGCTGTTTTGATTGCTTTTCCAAGTGCTTTGAATATGGATTCAATGATATGGTGATCATTTTCACCGTATAAATTAGTAATATGTAATGTTATTCTGCTTTCGTTTACAAATGCTCTAAAGAATTCTAAAAAATTACAAAGTGTTATTGTACCAATTTTTTCATTTGTGTTCGTAACATCATATACCAAGTAAGGTCTATTTGATACGTCAACAACAACTCTACTTAGAGCTTCATCCATTGGAATATAATTTACTCCATATCTTTGATATCCTTTACCTTTGTTGATTGCATCTCTAAACGCATTACCAAGGCATATTCCAATGTCTTCCATCAGATGGTGATCATCCACATCTAGATCTCCTTGGGCAGTAATATTTAACGATATATTTGCATTAAAAGCGAATGCATCTAACATGTGATTTAGGAATGGTAACTCAGTATTCAGATTTGTTTCATAGTCTTTATCCAGATTCAAATCAATCTCAATCGTTGTTTCTTTTGTTGTTCTTTTAACTCTTGCGCTTCTCATATAATATATCCTCCAATTCTTTTATTAATCTATTGTTTTCGTTATCTGTACCAATTGTAATTCTATAAGTACCTTCATATTTACCTTTGAACTTACGAATCAATACTTTTCGGTTTTTCAATTCTTCGGCCAAGTCAAATTCAGTAAACTGTATAAAAAAGAAATTAGCTTCTGTCTTGAAAAATATAATTCCAAATCGATTAAAATTCGCTTCAAGGAAGGCTTTCCCTCTTGATACACGTAAAATATTTTGTGTTAAATAGTCTTTACTTTTGAGAGCAAGAATTCCCAATTGCTGGGTAATCTCATTCACACCATATGGTGTCTTAGCAATGCTTAAGACATCAATTAATTCCTTATTGGCAATAAAGTATCCAAGTCTAGCACCAGCAATTCCGAATGCTTTTGAGAAGGTTCTATTAACAATTAGATTAGAATAGTTGTTAATTTCAGAAATTACAGATTGATCTTGATCTGCAAATTCCATATATGCTTCATCGACAACAACCAAAGCTTGTGTGTTTTTCACTATTCTCAACACTTCTTCTTTTGGTAGCATAAACCCAGTTGGGTTATTTGGTGTACACAGGAAAATTATTTTCGGATTGTTTTCTTGTGCTTTCTCAATTAAAGTATCCACAACAGTTTCATACTGATTATTGGTCTCAACAGTAATGTATACCCCGTTTGATAACATCGTATATTTCTCATACATTACAAAACTCGGCTCTATGCTAAGTACGACATCGTTTGGATTAAGGAATGTCTTTACCACCAATTCAAGTAGCTCACTAGAGCCATTTCCAACCATTACTTCTTCTAGAGATACATTTTGATATGATGCAATTTCTTTTCGTAATTCAATAGCATAATTATCAGGATATAGATTGATAGTATCAAGCGATAATAATTCACTTAATAGGTCTTTGTTAGGTACTGATTCATTGGCATCTAGTTTCACTTCATATTCATCAATGTTAGGTTTGTAACTAACAAATTTTGATATAGAATCTTTTATCTTATACATTCTTGTACCTCACTTTTATTGCGTTCGCATGAGCTGTCAAGCCTTCTTCATTCGCAATTCTTATTATTGAATCTTTACTCTTATCTAGAGATTCTTTGCTATATTGAATCAATGATATCTTTTTAATAAAATCAGTTGTAGATAAGGCTGAATTGAATCTTGCGGTACCACTTGTTGGTAAGGTATGATTTGGTCCTGCATAATAGTCTCCCACAGGTTCAGGAGTGAACTCACCAACAAAAATTGCACCAGCATTATTAATTTGATTAATATATTTTTCCGCATCTTTAAATTGTAGTTCAAGGTGTTCAGGAGCTATTTTGTTTGATATTAAAATAGCTTCTTCAATACTGCTAGTATTTATTATGTACCCATTGTTTTCTAAACAATCATTGATAATACTTCTCCTACTTAATGTTTCTGTTTGTCGTTTCAGTTCTTCTTGTACCCTATCTACAATTGTTGTAGAAGGAGTTAGTAAAATCACTTTTGCTAAGACATCGTGTTCTGCTTGCGCTAGCAAATCCGCTGCTATGTAAGAAGGATTGGCCTCTTCATCTGCGATAATTACTACCTCACTTGGACCAGCTACCATATCAATTCCAACAAATCCACTTACGAGTTTTTTCGCAAGTGCAACATAGATATTTCCAGGTCCCACTATTTTATCTACTTTTGGTATTTGAGTAGTACCATATGTTAATGCAGCAATACCTTGTGCTCCACCTACTTTAAATATTTGATCTACTCCCGCAATTTTCGCTGCGACAAGGAGAATGTCTTTAATCTTACCTTCGATATTAGGTGGTGTAATCATAATGATGTTTTTTACTCCAGCTATTTTAGCTGGTGCTGTGTTCATTAGTACAGTCGATGGATATGCAGCTGTTCCACCTGGTACATATATACCAACTGTCTCGATCGGTCTAATTATTTGTCCGATTTTACTTCCATTTGATTCAATATAATAGTCTTCAAGCATTTGCTTTTCATGAAATCTTAGTATATTTTCATATGCCTTCTTTAAATCATCAATCAGTAATGGATCAATATTTTGATAGGCTGCTTCTATCTCAACATCTGTTACTTTAAATGTATCTAGTACAACTTTATCAAATTGCTTCGTATAGTCTCGAACTGCTTGATCTCCTTGCTTCAAAACAGTTTCAACAATATCTTTTACTTGTTGATTGGTTTCTTGGTTATTGAATTGAGAGTTCTGTAGAACTTCATTTAATTCAAAATTGTTATCAGCATTAATTACTTTCATGTTGTCACTTCCTTAATTGTGAAATCACTTCTGTGATTCGGCGTTTCTTAAATCGATAACTCACTTTATTCGAGATGAGTCTAGCGCTTATGTCTGTTACATCCTCTAAAACGGATAATCCATTTGCTTCAAGTGTTTTTCCTGTCTGAAAGATGTCGAGTATCACGTCTGACAAATTGACAAGTGGAGCTACTTCAACAGAGCCATTTAGTTTAATGATTTCAACTTCTTGATTGTATCTTTTGAAGAAATCTTTTGTCACATTAGGATATTTTGTAGCTACAACAAGTGGTTCTTCTTTTTTAAAGATTGAAGTCCCTTCCATTCCGGCTACAACGAATTTACAAATTCCTATTTGTAAATCAAGCAACTCATATACATCAGGTTGGTCTTCTAAAATACTGTCTTTCCCAACAATTCCAATATCCGTGATTCCTCTTTCAACATATGTAATCACGTCACTCGGCTTAATAAACATCAGTCTAATATTGTTGACTTCATCAACGTATTCTAGTTTTCTTGAATCCATAACTGGCTTAGATATTACCCTTGAATCTTCAAGTATACCGAGGACTTCTTTTCCTAGCCTACCTGTTGGAATTGCAATTGTTAACTCATTCATCTTTACTCTCCTTTACGTATTCAGAGACATCAAATGATACTCCTACTGCCGGGATTTCTTTTCCAAACTCTTTGGTTAATTTATCATATCTTCCACCAAATAAAATTGGTTGAGATAATCCATAAAGATACCCTTGAAAAACTATTCCACTATAGTAATCATATTGTGATAAGAGTGACAAATCGATGTTGATTTTTTCTCTATCTTGCAAATTGATACCTTCTACAACTGTTTGAATGTAATTCAGTATCTCCATCAGATCTTGATCTAATTTGAATGGTACAATTTTACTAAGAACTTGTTCAATCGTTCCCGTCATAGATAATATGTTTTTCAATAATGTGGAATTACTTGAATTCCTGTTATCCAGTATAGTTATGATATCTTGACTGTTTTTAGACATAATAGCCTCTTTTAGTAATATTGATTCTTGATTACTTAAATCGCTTTTGGTAATTAATGTTTCTATGAAAATTGGGTATCCTAGATCTATTTGGAATCGATCATTAAACCTATTGAAAATATCAAGGGATAATTGAATGATTTCAATATCACTTTTATCCGACTCATCTCCAAGGTATTCCGCACCGAATTGTCTTGATAATTGTAGACTATTCGCTGATTGGATGAATTTTGTACTATTATAGAATAATTTCATTTCGCCACCATCAATCCAGTAAGGAATAACCTGTTTGATTATATTGGTAGTAATGTCAGGTCTCAAAACGATTACTCGACCAGCTGGGCTCATTAATTTAACAATTGATTCTTGTTTTACCCTAGAATTCAGTTTTGAAAACTCTTCATAGTCTTCAAAGTAATCCGGCTCAACTCTGACATAATCTTTGGCTTCAAGGTAGCCGTTCAGCATGTTAAATACTCTATTTCTTTTTTTAATACTTTCAATTTCTTCTCTTAATTTGTTTTTCATAATTCGTCCTTTCCAATAAAAAAACCAGGTAAAGTATCACCTAGTTTTACCTAATGATACAAGCACATTGAAAATAGGCTCGTATCAAATATATGTTATATTTGTATCAAACCTTTTATTTCATATGATGATGTACTTGTTGATATTTATATGTTTGCATAATCGCACCTCTTCATCACTTTACATCGCTAAAGTAATATTATGATAACATTGAATATAAATAAATGCAATACATAAACTTAATATATTTTCCATATACGCTCTCAGTGGTATATAATTGATGTAGATAGTGAAGAAGGAGATTGAAAAATGATAGTATTAAAAATTGTTATAGTCCTTATTTTCTTATTTATGATTTATATGAATTACTTAGCAAATTCGAAGCCCCTTGGCGGTATATCTACTGGAGAGATATCAGCGAAGTACAACACCTTATTTACTCCATCAGGTTTCACTTTTTCTATATGGGGTATCATTTATCTTCTTGTCTTCGCATTTGTCATTGTATTTGTTACATCGAAATCTGGAGCATTACCAAACATGAATCTACTTGGAATTCTATTTATTGTTAGCTGTGTCTTGAATATCAGTTGGCTATTGTGTTGGCACTTTGATAAAATATTTCTCAGTTCCCTTGTAATGATACTATTTCTTGGCACATTGTTAAGTATGTTAGAATTCACATCACCAGAGGGTATTACATATATCACATTCAGTATCTACTCGGGATGGATTAGTGTAGCATTAATAGCTAACATCTCAATCCTTTTGTTTAAATATAAGATAAAGTTATTTATGAATCGTGAAAAAATTTGGCTTTATATCATATTAGCAATTAGTCTTCTAATTGGCGGATATATGGTTATATATGAAAAGAATTATTACTATGGAATAGTATTTATTTGGGCATACTTTGGCATTGCAATGAGGTATGCGAAGTGATTTGTAACTGAAATGATAATAATGATAATTACTATATGTGTTATAATTGAAATATGAGTATACATAACTAAATCAACCAGAAAAACTCTATACGTATTTTGTTTTTCTGGTTGATTTCATTTCTAGAGGTGAAATTATGAAGTTCTTTTCAAAAATTAGTAGCCAAGTTCTAATTGATTATTCTGAATACAATAAGACTTCCTATTTTTATAAGAGGATGACGGTTATTGTTTTGCAGTTATCAGTTTTTTTGATTAGTCCTGTTTTCTTTGTTGGAAGTTATTTTTACTTTTCTACAGGGTTTTTATTATTTGGTTTACTAGAAGTCTTAGCAGGTATACTTCTTATTTTCCTTGTATATTTTAACCCAATAAATTACATTTTAAAGAAAAATATTATTTTAGCGATTTTCTATTTAGCCTCAATTTTTGTTCTGATCACAACAGGAATTTCTGGTGGTGGAATGATTAGCTTAATGACAACAATTATCTTTATCAATCTATTAACGCCTTCTTATAAGGTAGTCATGATTTACTTTGGAATCAATTCGTTTGTTTTACTTGTCCTATCACTCTTTCTGTATACTGGTTTATTTGACTCCTTTATGATTTATAATTACATTGAAACTTGGCCATTTTTAGTTTTATTGGTTTCAGTATATTCTTTGGCCATATTATATTCCATTCAATTTTATAAAAAGACGTTGATAGAACAGTATCAATTGTCTCACAATAGAACACTTTATTTGAATAGTATTATCAATAGTATAAATGATATACTAATCACTATTGATGACAAAGGTATCGTAAATTACTACAACCAATCTGCAACTAACGAATTTTTTCAATCCGATGATGTTTTAGGAAGTGATTTTAAAGAGGCGATGGAACCAATATCACTATACAACTTAAACGAAGGTAAAAATGCCAATTTTTTAGAATTTAATGTAAATACAAATCATTATAGTTACGAATCACCGTTCCAAAATAAAACAATTTATCTCACGCAACAAATGTTTCCAATCATGCAAAACGATATCACGATTGGAGCAGTCTATGTTTTTCATGATGTAACTCATCAATATTTAAAAGAACAAGAACTAACTTATATTAGTTTTCATGATCATCTAACAAAACTGTATAATAGACGATTCTTCGAAGTAGAATTGTCTCGCTTAGATGTAGTGCGAAACTTACCACTAACTCTTATAATGATTGATGTGAACGGATTAAAATTAATCAACGATTCCTTTGGTCACGATGTTGGTGATCAACTTCTCATTGCAGTCGCTAGTTCTATAAAAGAAGCTTCAAGAAAATCTGAAATATGTTCTAGAATCGGCGGAGATGAATTTGTTATATTATTACCTAAAACATCAAAACAAAACGCAATCAGTCTAGTGAAACGAATTCAAAAAGTTGCTTCAACAAAAAATATAAATGGTATTGATATTTCCTTTGCTGTTGGTATTGGAGTTAAAACAAAAGAGGATCAAAATATAACACAGGTCTTCAAAGTAATGGAAGATGATTTATATCGAAATAAACTAAGTGAAAGCAATAGTGTTAGAAGCAAAACAATCGATCTGATTTTAACAACTTTATACGAAAAAAATAATCGAGAGATGAATCATTCCAAACGTGTAAGTGAGTTTTGTGAAATGTTTGCTAAAGCTCTAAAGTACGATGACGATCAAATCAAAAAAATCAAGTTAGCTGGACTTATGCATGATATTGGAAAGATAGCTATCGAAGAAACTATTCTGAATAAGAAGGAAAAGCTTAATGAAGCAGAGCTCAAAAAAATCAAACAACATTCAGATATTGGATATCGCATTTTAAGTTCTTTAAATGAATTCAATGAAATAGCTGAATATGTCTACCAACATCACGAAAGATGGGATGGTACTGGATATCCTAACAAACTGAAAGGTGAAGAGATATCCTATGAAGCAAGGATACTTTCTATTGCTGATTCATTTGACGCAATGACTGGGATGAGAACCTATCGAGCATCTTTAACTAAAGAAGAAGCAATTAACGAGCTAATACGATGTAAAAACACTCAATTTGATCCAAAATTAGTTGACTTCTTTATAAACAAAGTTCTTGTAAAGGAAGAACTATTGTAAAATAGAACATTAAAAAAAGCCTTTGTTAAAGGCTTTTTTTTCAAACATTCTCTATATATACAAAGAAATATTTATACTTTTTCATCAATCTTTCTAATAAGTTCTGTTTTATTTAAAGTACTTGTTCCTGTAATCCCTTTTTCTTTTGCTAATTGCTTTAACTCAGCAACAGTTTTAGACTCTAGAGGATTCGGCTTAACATCAGACTTATTCACCAAACTACTTTGTTTTTCTAAATCCTTCTTTTCCTTAACAATCAGTTTCTTTTCCTCTTTCACTTCTTTAATCTGTTCTTCTAATTTTTGAATTTTTTCTTTGTCTTTCAAGTTGTGTTCAAGGCCCTTTAACTCGGCTTTTTGTTTGTCTTTTAGTGCTTTGTTTTCTGCCTTTTGCTTTTCTTTAATTTTTTGTTCAAGTTCTTCTTCTTGTTTTTCCTTTGCAGTCAACTCTTTCAAACCATTTTGTAAAAATATTGCTCCGACGAATAGTAACAATAGAATTATTCCACCAATCAAAGCTTGTTCTAAATCCAATGATGAGAACATCAAGAATGATCCTAATGTTAAATAACCAATATTAATAACATATTGAAGTAACTTGATTTTTCTCGTGTTCATATAATTGATCAACAAATAACTAAATCCACGAATATAGATAATCAATCCGATAAAGATATTCACATGATTCTCAAGAGCAATTAGAAGTGCAACCAATGCCAAATCAAGAACATATTCAATCACAAGAACAAGTATCGCATTCTTACCCTTAATTTTTTTAAATGAAAAGATGAATCGTTTCGTAGATAATAAGAATAAAATGACTCCCACAAATAATGGTAAAGAATCCTCTAACCATCCTAAAAAGTATCCCAACACAGCTGCTATAATAAGCAAACTTCCAACAATAATATTAGCATACATATTCTTAAATACAATTTTTTCCATAATATACCTTCTTTCTATAATATTATTATACTTCTTGTATATACCTAAAACAATATAAAGACAAATCCTAAACATACACTTGCTTTTCTTCTCACCATTTCTAATCTGGATTTCTGATATTATAATTTGTTATTTACATTTGCCACAACCTTTACAATAAGTGAATAGATTGGGAGGAATAAGTGATGTCTTCTGCTCTTGTGAAATTCAATAATAATTAAAAAAAAGTAGATATTTGAATAAACATCTACTTTATATTTGAGACAACTCATTTTAAAACCCTCTTGTTTGTCCGCGCCAAGGTGGTTCTTTGTTATCTTTAAACTCGTCTACACCTGGTCCTTCTAAATTGTGGAGTCTCCATATTCCATAGATATAGCTTATGGTTAAGACCGCAATCGTGATAGGAAATCCTAAAACGATATTTGCGATGACCAAATCATCGATAGAACCCTTTAAATAAAGAATAATTTCAACACCTAATCGTAAAACAAAGAACCCTAACCAAAATATTGTCACCTCTTTATATGCAGGCAGCACATCATCTCTATAAAACCATTCTAAACTCCAACCTCTTGTAATATGAGACACGAAGGCAGCAAGCGGTTTTTTTATAGCCAAAGTTACAATTGTAACAATCACCAAGAAAGATGTACCAATAATATCGGGAAGAAAGAAGTTAGATGCATTTTGATTTATATAAGACATAATAACTGCAAATAAAACACCAATAAATCCACCCAATGCATAATATAGATTCTCTTTCTTATATATTCTAGATAATAAGAAACCTAAACTTAAGATAATCGAACCAATCAATGCAACCTTCAAATCAAACATTCTATACAACAGCAAGAATAATACTGGTGGCACGATAATATCCAATGACTTACCTGTAAATATCATTAACAGTTCTTCAAATACCTCTTTGGCAATTTTTTTCATTGTTGAAATCCTCCATACTGTAATCTATTCTTATGATACACATTTTACTAAATCTTAGTTATAAAAACGCAAAGATATTTTATTCGCTACCCATGCTTTATCAAACCTATTAGATAATAAGAATATATATAACTTTCCTGTGCAATCTATAAAAAAGAGATTCATTCTATTAAGAAATGAATCTTTTTTATCAAAAAAACTTCTAATTATAATCATTTAAAATATATTGTGTTGTTGGCTTATGGTTAGTAATTAAACTTATTGATTGTGTTGGACAAACATTGATACACCTGTAACAAATAGTACATTGATCTTTTACTTGGATTTTTTTGTCTTTAGAGTAGAGATTATCAACAGGACAAACACTAATGCATTTATCGCAATTAATACATGTGTTATAATCAATTTTTATATCAGATCTAATCCTATTATAATGATGTTTCGTGTATGCTCGTTGTATGAAAAAACCCAATGGCCAAGAATAGAATCTTATTCCATTTTTAACCTTTTTCCCTTTTTTGATTCTCGATACTACCCTAGTGATTTTAGCATTTGCCTTTTTGTATTTTTTAGAAGAGTTCTCAGCTGTTTTTAATGGTAAAAACCAAAAATCAGCTAGGTTATTTGGCATATTAATGTGTATCCCATGTAATAAAATCACATTATTTTCTTTTAAGATATATATTGGCAAAGCCGCCCCATCTCCACTAAAAATCATTTGAGAACAAATTGTAATAATATCTTTATTTCTAAAATGTTCTTTATACTTCATTAAAAATTCACTCATAATGTGTGGCAATAAACCTTCATGAATTGGATAGGCTATTACTATTAGTTTAGCCTCTTCTATTAAGATTGAGAAGTTTACACCCTGTTCTTCGATTGATTGAATGGTAAAATCAGTGCCTTCTTCATATCTATCAACAAACTGCTTTACAACATACTTTGTGTTTCCTGTACCTGAAAAATATAAATATAAATTATTCATTTTCTCACCTCTTTTTATTCAATTAATACCTAATATCCAAACACTTATTAAATGTATTTTATCACAATCAATATAAAAAGGCACCACTCTATGAATGATACCAATTATTTCATTTGCTGTATTTCCTATTCTTAAGTTGTTTGTAATAGGTCATTTCTTTCTTATCTTTGATGAAACTAAAGTTTTATCTCCTTAACAATTTCATGTCTTTATATAAAGTATATTCTTCAAAGCCAACAGGAAAGTCCTCTATCTTAATCACGATTTTATATCCTCTTTTTTTATAGAAGTCCAAAGCCTGAAATTCAAATGTAGTTAGATAGATATTCGTGACTCCTTTTTTGACAGCTTCTGATTCAATCTTTTGCATCAATTTTGATGCAATTCTTCTTCCTCGATAGTTCTTATTTACAAACAAGACATTGATAAACAAATATTCATATTGGAAGTGCCCATATATTCCTCCAATAAATTTGTCTTTATCAAAAGCTACAAATTGTATGTCTATCTTATCTGTTGAAAAATCCAAACTCTTTTTAAAGTTCTTGATTTCACTTTTCAATACCGAATCGTACGCAACATTGGGTTCACTTGATGATTTCAGTTGGTAGTCTTCTTTGATTTCAACTTGTCTTAGGTCTCTATCTACTAAAAAGTAATTTTTATTTTCTCTTGGCATATCATTTAATTCACCAGCTATAGTAAACCCAATCTTTAAAAAATCCACTGTTCTCTGTTCTAAAACTGTATCAAATTGAATTCCTTCAACATTTCCTCTGTAATACTTTCTTACATCGTTCATTAGTGCTTTTAATACATCTAAGTCTTTATAAAAAATTCCGCTAATTTTACACCAATCTAACGCTTGTTTTGTATGACAAGCAGCTATCAGCGTACTATTTTCAAATACATAGAAATCACGTTTATCTTTCTCTCTGTATCCTGTTTGTAATTTATTATAAGATTTTAGTCCGTTTATTATATGGTCATTATACTTAAACTCTACGTCATTTATATATCTTAAGTTGCTCATAATTAATTCCTCCTTTTTTTGTTATATTTTGATAATCGAATGGTTCTCACTTGCTCGCTCCCTCTATATCTATACAACTTATATAATTTACATTAAAAAAAGACACCAAACTTCAATTGAAGTAAGTGTGTCTCAGATTTACTGCATTATACTATATTATAACATAAATAATTGAAAATATCAATTTAGAGCCAAGAATACAACACTAATACTTATTTAGAGCACCTTTAGACATAATTTGCATATTGTTGTTTTGTACTTATCTTACTTTTTCTTATTTATTAATGACTTCCATTCCAAAATTTAAGTTTTCTTACCAAATGTAATATTCCATAATTTGAGACAAAGTATAATAAATGGAATGTGACATAGACTCCGATAACAAAGACGATTAAATAATACGGCCAATCAGGTAATATATTTTCTAGTATTTGTGGTTTCTCACCAATAAACATATAGTTTTTATCAAACGTTATGTTTACATATACTACAAGTGGCAAGATCATCAAAAGTAATCCCATTGTTTTATATATCGATTTTAAAGTAATTCTATAGTTGTATGCTTTATAGTAGTAAATTGGTACGATTGCAATACTCATATGTAATAAAATAAAATGATAATACCTCATATTATAATAGGTGTATCCAAGAGAGTTAGGAATCAACAATGCTAAAAGTCCGCCAAGAATTCCGATGAAGAATAAGTATTCAAACACTTTTTTAGAATCAGTAAATAAGATTACTATACTAAACATTACTCCAAAACTACAAACATGAAGTGGAACACTAAACATTCCATAAGACCAATAATGTAGATGATAGATAATCTCTAAGATTAAAAGCCAAAAAGCAAATGATTTCTTAACTCTATTCTCATATCTAGAGTTTTTAAGATTATGTGCATATTTCAATGTAAAAAAAACACTTAATACCCCTAATAGTATCAGCACCCCGTGCTGCCATGTGAATGGCTGCATTGCAAGTTGTGGATTCAGTTCATGATTCCAAAATCTTTCAATTGACATAATATCGCCTCGGTTCATGAAATGATTATACCTTATAGAGTACTTAAAAAGAAGAACAACTTGTGTATTCTTCTTTTTTTGTATTTATTATGATTTACTCATGAATTTATTAAGTTTATCTTTATGATTACCATAAACAATTATATGATGATTACCATATGGATTTTCTAAAAAATATTTGGTGTCTTCTATTTTGATTTTAATTTGTGTTCGACACAAATTACACTCATTAAGATTTTGAATAATCTGCCCTTCTGCTACATAATAATCTTTGAGATTATTACTCAACTTGAATATGGTAATGTCATCTTCAATTAACTGCCCTCTAAAGGCAACTCCTATGCCAGACTCATAATGTGTCATTACTTCGTAAGAATCTGCCATATCAAGTGGCAACGTGCAATGTGCAAAGATTACTTCGTTGGTCTCTCGATCGATTCTTGATGGATTTGCCTGAAATCCTGGTTTACCTGTTACTTCTTTCAAAATATACATTGATAGCATTGCAGGAATATCTCCTTCACATGTTCCGATTGAATCTTCAGAATTTAAAAGGGCCAATCCAAGGCAACCTGTTGTTTTAATTGTACTAAGCAAATCAAAGCATCTTAGCGTTAGACCTTTTAGGTTGTATTTTGTCTTAATAATATTGAGAGCTTTACTTAATTTTTTCGCATCAGACACCTCGTTTTTATCAAAGTCTAAACTGAGTGATTCTTTATAATCCCCAAGTTCAATCCTATTGTACGTATCAATCAATTCTTGCATTTCAATATCAACAAGTTCTATATTAAATACTGATTTACAATGATTATAATCTACATTTGAAGCAATAAGCCAATCACTCGGCCTACCAATCACTCCCAATCTCGTCTGAATTTGTACCTCTTGTATTGATATATCATTTAGCCTAGATACGATATAAGATGGTGATCCATGCAATATTTCAGCTTGCTCATTTTTGTTTTTTAAATAAGATAATATTTCCATTGAAGCTGCAAGAGAATTATTGCTGCCATATGTCAATAGATAGTATGGTGGTTTTAATTCTTTTTCTACTTCTAAGAAATACCCTTCAGAACCACCACTTTGAACCAATATTAATGATACTTCAGTATCATAAAGATGCTCTTTATTAGTTAATTCAAATGTGAAATCACTGATAGATTCAATTTCTGATATCATCTTACTTGTTTCATCATTAATTCTTTCTTCTTTATGCAATCCCGATACAATCGGATATATATTGATTCTCATTTTATCACTCCATATTTTAAATTTTACTTCGTTTGTATTGATCAGTCCAACTACAAGAGAATAACATTATACAATATCCTTTAATTCCCATTCTTTGTGGAATTGATTTAAATATTCTTCCATAAATTCATGTCTTGATATGGCAATTTTCTTTGCCACATCAGTATTCAAATTTTCTTTCAACAATAACAATTTATCATAGAAGTGAGCAATACTACACTGGTCATTATTCTTTTCATATATCTTTCGATTCATTGAACCACCATAGGCAAATGTACGAGCAATGGCTATTGCTCCAATCGCATCAATTCGATCTGCATCTTGAACAATTTTTCCTTCTAAAGAGTCAGGAGTTCTACCAGAAGAGTATGACATGTTTTCAATAATATTGAAGATATGATGTATAAAATTATCGTTATATCCTAGTGAAGACAATTTTTTAATAATTTCATCTTTTGATTCTACTACATTTTTAGATACTTTTTTATCTATAATGTCATGTGTCAAAGATGCAATCTGAATAACATCTATATCAGCATCGAGTGTTTTCCCTATATGTGTCGCGATTTTCATTACTCGCAACGTGTGTTCAAAGTCGTGAGCTGTAATCTCTGTTACAAGTTGTTCTCTTGCAAATTGTTCGATTATTTTGACCTTATTCATTGTTTTCCTCCTATGATACATCCTTCTTGTATTATAACATAGTTGAAAGAGCTCTAAGAAACAAATAATACTTTTCATCAAGTTTGATAATCCTTATTAATTATTTAGATTTATTTTATTGATATTAAAAAGATCCATTGTATATTGCATCAAAAGATAATACTACAAATCCTTTAACGAATAACATAAAAACAACGCCAATTGGCGTTGTTTTTTTAGAATATAAGTTACATAGATAATACAATTTCAAATAGATTTAAATCTATAGAATAATTATTCAATAATGATTTTTGTTTGATTTAATAGTAATTTCTTTTTGGTATATTGTTTATCAAGTGCAGAGATTACTTTTAAAATTGTGTAAATGATAAAGACAACTAGATAGAAAACTTGTCTTGAATTATCAATTAAGAATAAATGAAAAAATATCAAACCATATCCGAGATATGCAAATTTATGTATTCTTTTCCATTGTATTAAAGTCATTCTTCTTCTCACAAACATAAACGATGTAACAAACAAAGGCATAAAAATCGCATAAGATAATATACCTAAAGGAATTGTAAAATGCACAAAAATCATGCCCTCTTCAAGCAAATAAAAGAGATAGGGGAGTGCATGCCCTGATATTAAGATAAATCCGATGATAGCATATTGGGCTCTAATTTGATTCAAATTTCTTTTTAGTTTGCCCTTTGCGAGAACTCCTGTAAACATTACTATAAAAAAGAATGACACTCCAAGAAATCCTTCATTAAAGAAGTTATGTCCTTCCGAAACACCAAATGCTAAGGCAATTATACCAATTACTATATAATGTATAAATTCATATTTTCTAATAAATTTATGAAAGAAAAATGCATAGAGAACAAGCGGAAAAACTGTAATAACATATATCATTAGTCATCATCTCCTTCATGTTCCTCAGATGCACCTGCTATCGCATCCATGACTTCATTTGTTGGTGTCGCACCGCTAACGGCATCGATTGTTTCTCCTGCATCATAGGTAACAACCGCAGTATATAAAATAATTAGTAACGACACAATCAATATAGTGTTTAACAATTTTTTATTCATTATTCCACCTTGCCTTTATTTTATTTATACCGAAAAAGCCCAAAAGGGCTTTATTGTGATTCTTAAATCATATTTTTCAATCATTTACTATTCATTGATGTTTTAATATCACAGTCTAATTTTTGTAAGTCAATTTCTTGAGAGACAAGTAAATCAAAAATGTTATGATGTTAAACCATCCTCTTATTGCGAAACGTATAAACGTTTAATCTTCTTCATCTTCCATATCTTCTTCATCTTCTTCATCTTCGTAATAATGGTAACCCGACTCATCCAATGAATTTGTCAATATCGTTCCAGAGATAGCATCTACTTCTAATTCATATTCTAATCCATTAAGTTCAAAAGATATATCGAAGAAGGCTACACCATTTTCTGTTTCTTTTTCAATATCTAATTCTTCAATCATATTAACATCAAAACCTAATTCATCTGCGATGATCAGTAATACTTCTTCTTCTGTTAAAGCTTCAATAGGAAAATCATCTTCATCATCATCTTCAGCGGTTTTTTCTTCTTTAAACAGTATCGTTCCATTTATCGAATCAACTAATAATTTGTATTTCATCGTATTGGTTTCAATTTTAACTTCATAAACAATTGTTCCATCTTCTTGTTCTAAATCAACTTCATAATCTAACACATCAAGAGAATTCAAACCAATATCAGAAAGTGCTAATTGATAAGCATCTAATTTCGTAATGTATTCCAAATCACTAGCTTTTCCAACTTTATCAACATTATCAATTGTATAATTTTTAGACTCTAAGAATAAATTTAAATCATTAATTGATAATTTTGCCAAGTTTTCAACGGTAACTCGTGGATCTACTACAGCTATTTCATAAATAAGTTCTGCCTTTGCTTCGGATATATCCAGTCTGTCTGCAAGTAGTTTAATTGCTTCATCTTCTGATAATTCTTGGGTAATTATAGACCCGTTAATTGCACTACTTTTTAAATAGTTATAAACCGTTTGCGTTACTTCATTCATTAACAGCTCTTCATGCACTAAGTCATCACTTTTTATTGATAGTAAAACAGAATTTGTAAATTCATCTAAATATCCATTTGTCACCATTGAACCGATTATTGCATTTACTGCGACATCATAGTCTACATCAATTAAATCCATACTTCCAATTATAATTACTGCATCTGCATTATTTTTTATGACATTCATTACTTTGTCATCTTCATTTAATTCTAAAACCAAGCTTGGATTCACATCAATTGCGATTGATGAAAATACATTTTGTGTAATTGGAGCTTCTTGGTTCAACCATACAAATGAAACTGCTAAAATTAAAACAAAAGAAGAAAATGAATATGCAAATTTTTTAGACGAAAATATATTAGTAATTCTCTTCCAAAAAGATAAACGAGCATTTGATGATTCCAACGTTGGGCATTGCTCCATTATTTTATTAAACAAATCAGGGTTTGTTTGATCAAAAGCATTACTAACTAAGTTTTCAACATCTTTATTTTTCATATCCATTCACCACCAATTCTTTTTTAAGTTTCTTAAGTGCTCTATTATACTTTGACAATACAGTTGATAAAGGCATTTCTAATATATCTGCTATTTCTTTATGTTTTATGTTAGACATAGAATGCATAATTACAATTTGTCTTTCATCTTCGTTTAAGGTTTCTAAGATAACTTTTATTAGTTTGTCATTATATATTTTCTCTTCAATATTATGATCTATTCCAACATCATAGACATCATCAAGATTTACATGTTGTCTTTTATTTCTATCTCTAATTATCATTAACGCATGATTCCTTGTAATTGTGAAAATCCATGCCATGGCTTTCCCGCCACCTTTATACTGATGTGCTTTCTCATAAACACTCAAATACACATCTTGAACGACGTCTTCAGCATCGACTTGGTTTCCAACAATTGAATATGCTAATCCATATACTGCCGAACTTGATAACATATATAATCTTTCAAAACTTTCGGCATTATGAGCAGCTATTTTTTTTATTAAATTATCACTTATTTTCGGGCTTATATACTTTTTCTTCTTCATAAAACACCTTCTAACTATCGGAATATAATATATATAATGATATCACATATTTTTAAGATGTTTATATGATATGTACTTGTTAGTTTTTATTCTTTCCAAAGCCGATAAATATAAACAATATGAATATCGGCTTTGGGTAATCTGATTTTAAGAGTAACTTATAAATAACTATCTATTTTGATACAAGTGTTTATTATTCAAGTGTTCCAACTATTTCCAATGATTCTAGTAAAGATGCACTATGTGGACTAGATGCAAATACTGTAGTTGCATCAGTTCCTCCAATTTGAATTCCTTGGTGTTGTCCATTGTTAAAGATACTAGTTGCATCATACACAATACCATTCACTGCGATATAAGCTAATGAACCATTTGCTCCTGTATAAGTAGCTAACTCATCAAGTGTGAAAACTGGCAACTCTGTTGTTGGGTCTGTTACTGGATCAGTTGTTGTATTTGAATCGTCTTCATCTTCGTGATCCATTTCATCATCGTCTTCATCTTCGTGATCCATTTCATCATCGTCTTCGTCTTCGTGGTCCATTTCATCATCGTGATCATCACCATGATAATCAAATCCTAAATTGTCCATTGAGTTTGAGTAAATTTCACCAGTTTCAGCATCTACATCTAACTCGTATTCCATACCGTTAAAGTAAAATTCTACTTCGTAGTATGATATCCCATTTTCTTGTTCTTGATCAAAATCTAATTCTGTTACTAAAGTGATATCAATTCCTAATTCAGTTGCAATTATTTCCATAACAGCTTCTTCAGATAATGCTTCTGTTGTGAAATAATCGTCGTCGTCATCGTGGTCGTCATTTTCTTTAACAAATACAGTTCCTTCTTTTGCATCAATATATACTTTATATTCATCTGTATCTGTTTCTATTTTTACTTTATAAACCATTGTTCCATCTTCTTGATCTAATTCAACTTTTAATTTTAGAACAGCTAATTCATCTAATCCCAATTGAGTTAATGCATATTGATAAGCTTCTTCAACTGTAATAATTCCTAACTCACTTGCATTTCCTGTTTTTTCAACATTGTCTAAAACAATATTTTTAGATTCTAACAATAAATTCAAATCATTGATTGAAAGTTCAGCCAATTCTTCTACTGTTAATCTTGGATCAACTTCAATAATATCTAGAATCAATTCTGCTTTTGCTTCTGAGATTCCTAATAATTCTGATAAATCCTCAGCATCTTGTTCAAAATCTAATTCTTGTGTTATAACAGAGCCATCAATTGAAGCTCCAGTTAACACATCATTTATTGCTTGAGTTAAATTTGCCATTAATTCTGTTTCACGAACACTATCATTACTTTGTATTGATAATAATACCGAATTCGCCAATTCATTTAAGTATCCATTTGATACCATAGATCCAATTAAAGCATTCACTGCGACATTGTAATCTACTCCAATTAGATCCATATCACCAACAATAATAATTGCATCTTCATTGTTCATAATAACATTCATTACTTTATCATCCTCATCTAATTCTAAAACTAGACTTGGGTTTACATCTATTGCGATTGTTGATGCCGCAACACTATTTGTTCCTGAGCACCCCACTAATGCCAAGGCAGCTACTAATAATAATCCTAAACTAAATATTTTTTTCATTTTTTTCATCCTTTCGATTTTTGATTTCACTATACTAATGCAGAAAGAACTGTTTTTATTGCATTTATTGTAATTTTTTTTTGAAAACTTAAAAAAAAGATAGAAACGTCATAATGAAATCGCTTCTATCTTCTTTTCTATATAATGTGTAATGAAGTAATATTTTATAGACCACAAACAAGTTGTACGGATGTACTTTAAATGTGTTTATTTGTGGTGAACACTCCCCCACTTAATTGAATACTCAATTTGAAGAAGGGGCTTCTTAGGTTGTGCGAGCTATTGCTCGCAAGATTACTAAGCTATCAAGGCTGTTCCGTCCTCTATCGTACTATTCAGGTATGAAATCATACCTTGTGTAGCGATGTTCATCGCTGCATTATAATCTCTATCCATGACATTTCCACATTCACAAGAATAAGTTCTTTGTGATAATGGTAATGTCTTTTTCTTTGTTCCACAAACACTACATATCTTACTGGATGCATAATATTTATGTACCTTGTGTAATACCTTTCCTTCATCTTCACATTTGTAAGATAAGTATTGAATGAATCGATTGTAACTGATGTCACTGACTTTCTTACTGAAATACTTGTTCTTCATCATCTCTGTGAGGTCTAATGTTTCGACCGATATAATGTCATAATTACTTACGAGTGATCGAGATAGTTTATGGAGAAAATCATTGCGTTGATTGGTGATTTTCTCATACATCGTCGCTATTTTCTGTTTCTGTTTGTAGTAATTGTTGCTACCTCGTACTCTTTTGGATAATATTCGCTGTGCTCTCGCTAGTTTTTCTAATGAATTTATATAGTACATTGGGTAATTGGCTTTCTTACCATCTGAATCTACATAAAACCCATTTAATGAAAAATCTAATCCAATAACTCTTTGAAAATCTTGTGGAAATGGATGTACTATTTCTTCATATTCTATTCGAAGTGAAACATAATACTTGTTTGATGCGTTGGTGGAAATTGTTGCGGCTTTGATAATTGCTTTATGTGGTAACTCTCGATGTTTACGTAATTTGACTATGCCTAGTTTTGGTAATTTGATACCGTTACCTTCCCATCTAATGTTGTTGTTGGTCGTATGGGTTGTATAGGATTTTATGATATTCTTTTTACTTTTGTATCGCGGATAATTATGACTCTTATTATAAAAATTAGAAAATGATATCTTGAGATGTAACCACGCTGTGGTTAATGCTTGCGAATCTACTTCTTTTAAGTAAGGATAGATGTGTTTGTAATAGGCGGGTGTAAGGTAGGTGTGTGAATGAAGTAGTTCAGGATAGTCTTTAAATAGTCCATATATGACTTCTTTCTCATTCAAAAGAAGATTGTGGATTTGTCTTGTACATCCAAATGTTTTATGGATAAGTACTTGTTGATCCTCATTTGGATAGATCCTGTATTTGTATCCTTTTCTTTTCATCAAACCACCACCTTATTTCCCTTGCGTTTCAATATAACTCCTAATGGTTTCTATCGATGCTCCACCGGTGGTTAATAAACAATAACTCTTGGTCCAAAAAGAGGACTTCCATAGTTTTGTTTTCACCTCTGGATAATTTGTCTTAATCATTCGTGAGGTTGAACTTTTGTATGTGTTGATGAATTTCGATATTTCCGAGTTTGGTTGTGCTCGAAAAAGAATATGTACATGATCACAATCGTGATTGAACTCTTCTAATGTTATATTATATTTTGGAGAAACCTTCGTAAACTGTGTTTTGGCAAATTTAGCTATGTCATCACCAAACACTTTTCGTCGATATTTCACTACTAATATCAAATGATAATACAACATGAACACTGAATGATTATTATTGTCTAAAATCACACTATCACAACCTTTATGGGTATACTACTTATATCAATATTATACCATTTTTAATAGTATTTTACAATCGAATATTATTGAAAAATTCCTAAATATTTTGACCCAGGTTTCATTCATCCCCCACTTAAAACGTTCTCAACATTCTTGAAGTGGGAGTTTTCTGAAACGTATTCGATAAA
>CAYSZV010000007.1:0-9159 GCA_964435595.1 uncultured Candidatus Izemoplasmatales bacterium
TGATACAACTACCTGTCAAGGAGACAATGTAATTAAAAACTAAGTTTTAATGTATAATTGACGGGTGAGAGCCAATTAAGTTTCTTCTGAATACGTTCAGTGTTATACCACTGAACGTATTTTTTTATTGCCTTTCTTGCTTGTTTTCTAGTGATTCTACCTAATGGATAGAGATGTTCTTGTTTTAACTGCGAGAACCAGTTTTCAATTGGAGAATTCTCCCAACACGCACCTTTTCTAGACATACTTCTGGTATATCCTTTCTTTTGAACTAACTCAATATACTCGTTACTGAAGTACTGAGATCCTTGATCTGAATGGATTATTCCGTTGCTTTTGGATAGTTTCTTAATACTGTCGTTAACTAGTTTAATATTATTCCTATTCGACATCGAATATGCTATAATTTTATTGTTAAAGAGATCTTTAACCGCAGATAGATATAACCATCCATCTGTGCACTCGATATAACTCACGTCTGTAGATAACTTTTGGTAGGGTGTATCTGTTGTGAAGTTATTATCTAGTAAGTTAGGAGCCATATTCATATGGTTCCTTTTTCTTTTTTCTTGTTTATGCTGCTTTGGTTTTCTGACTCGTGCTATACATGATAATCCTAGAAATCTTAAATATCGTCTTACTTTCTTGTGGTTAAACACAATTCCTAATTGCTGTCTTATTTCCTGCGTTAAACGCTCTACTCCATACTTTCTCTCTAAACGATGATGCTCTTCTGATATGATTCTTGCGTCCTCTATATTGAAATTATTTGCGATTGGTTTACCTTTTTTTTCCCACTTGTAGAATGCTTGTCTGTGTATATCAAACACATTACACATATATGTTATGGGATATTCTTCTCGCATCTGATCCATTATTTGATACTTCTCTATTCTTGTTGCTTGGAACGGATTTCCTTCAGAAGAGCGAAAGACTTTTTTAAGAACTCATACTCCTTTTCTTTCGCTATATGCGTGTCTTTGATTGTTCTTTTATCAATGTGTAGAGTACCGTCCTCATACTTCTTTACCCAAGTGTAAGCTGTTCCTCTTAAAACACCGTGCTCTTTCTCAATCTGTACATAACTCTTCTTCCTTAGAACCTTTTCTTCTGCTATAAATCTTTTAAACTTACTTGAATGTTTTGCCATAATAAAAATACCTCCAAAGTTTGACTTGATATGTTTTATTTTATCATGTCTCCTTTAAAGGTATTATATACTGTAAGGTCTTTTTTTATAGTTCATCAAATATTGAATTGTTCTGCGTTTTAAATAAATTCTTTAATTGTAACGCCATTGTTTTTCTAATATCTTGTTTTTGTTTTGCAGTATCTTTTGTAGCGTTATCTAAAAATTTCTTATACGGATCAATCGCTGATTGGATCGCTTTTGTTAATGTTTGTTCCAATTCGATTAATCGTAATTGCGTATCTCTTGTATAGTTTGTGAGTAATTCAATTGTAGATGCAAAGTTTTCTCGTTCAACACTGACAAGGTTTTTGTAATCTTGTTCAATCAAAGTTTGGGTACGATATGGGACAATATCAACGTCAACATCGTCTTTGTTGATGTCCACATCATCTTTTACTTCATGTTCCCATAATGGAGCGATTAATTCTTGTTTCTCACGTAGTAATTTATCCACTTCCTCTTTATGAGATTTTATCATGATACGTTTGATTTCTTTTTTCTCATTGATGTATTGTTCTGCTTCATCACTGCGTGTTAAATCATAGATTTTGTTTTGCATTTCTTTGATTCGCTCTTCAGGTTCGATAATACGTTCTGCATAGAGTTCATCCGCTTCCTTAATTGCTGTTTGAAGTCGTGAATCTGCACTTGATATTGCTGAACTATTTAATAGTGGTACAAGTCCACCAGAGGCATCTTCATTGTCGGTTTCTTCAAGTTGTGCATAACGCTCTTTTGTTATTTCTAATAATTCCTCAAAAGAAGAAGATGTTTGTTTTTTTAAGGCGTCTGCTTCTAAAATTGCTTGTACTTTACGTTGTTCCGCATCACGAATAACTTTTTCATATCGAAGGATGTTTTTGTCTTTTTGTTCTCTATCATCAATTTCCTTAATGATTGCTTCGTAATGAGATTTTATTTTATCAATTTTTTCTTGTATTTCCTTGTGTTCTTTGTCCCCAGTAAATAAAAGAAGTTTGTATGATAAATCTTCAATCTTATCATCTAGTTCTTTTTGGAGTTTGTTTTTATCGTACTCGTAACGTTGTTTATAATACTCAATTTTTTTATTTGCGTATTTAACTTCTTGTGAGAATGTCAATGCGATTTGTTCCACACGAATATCATATTCAGAGTCTGCGGCATGAATTTGTTGTTGGGCAAATAACATTTGATTTTTTAATGTTGTTCTTACAAATGCATCATTTACTTGCACTCCAATATTGATACGTTCTTTTTGTTCCTCTGCTAAACTACGTTCATTCTCATAAAGTGATTTTACTTTAATTAATTGTAATTCATGTTCTTTTTGAGCTACTTTGATCAATGATTCCTGATACATGATCTCACTACTGAATTCCTCTTTGAGTTTCTCATGAGTGATCAATGTTTCATTTCGTTTAACCAAAATCTCTTTATCAATACGGCTCACTTCTTGCTCAAGTTTGATATCTAAGATTGCTTGCTTTAACTTATATTCTTGTTCTAACTGAATGATTTTGTGGGTATTTGTGTTTTGTTGTAATAATTTAATTCGCTTTTGTTCTGTTTCTTTGATTTCAAATAGAAGTTCTTTGAAAACGTCTATAAGTTCCAGTTCTCGTAGTTCACTTTCTTGAAGGATTCCAAGTTCTTTTTCACGTATTTCAAGTTTTAGTCGAGCCAATTCTTTACGCAATTCAATTTGGTTGCTTATAAATGAACGTAAGAAATTGATTTGATTTTTGGTATCTTCTTTGATTCCTACTAGTCCATCGTAATCATTTTGGAATTTAAATAGAACTTTTGATTCCTCGAATTCAATTTCTTCAATTTGAGATTCAAGTTCTAGTTCATTGATTTCAGTAAAATATGACTTGTCTAATTCATCCAATGCTTTGACAACTTCATTTCGTTTATCTGAAGTCATTTTTTCTTTTTGTTTTGCAACTGCAGTAGTAGTAGAAGATTTAGAATTTTTCTCCAAGGTTTCATACTGTTTTAGGTAATCTGCGGCTGTATCTAATTGCCCTTTTTGTGAAGCTTGCATCATAGCTAGTTTTAAGTGTTTTAATTGTTCTTCAACTTCTATTCTTGTTTTTCGTTCTTCTTCCAATTGTTTCTTGTTTTCTTTTTCAAGTTCACGATCGATATTTTTCTCAAAATACTTATAATCTTTGATTAACTTATCGCGTTTCATCTCATATTCTTTTTGGAGACGTTTTATCTCTTCTTTAAAATGCACAATTTTCTCTTCATGTTTCACTGTTAAATCTTCAAGACGAACAAAGTCATCATCTTCAAGACTAAAGTGTCCTTTTGAATTCATTATGATGTTTGTACATTCATTAATGGTAACGGTTAAGTATTCTTGAATTAACTCTTCCTTGTTTGTTAATTCGTGACTATGAGCTCGCAATTTATATAATGTCGAATCAATAAACTCTTTTTTATCTGCGAATACTTGCTCCATTGTTTCATTTATTTTGTTGGTAACTTCAAGTTGTTTTTCAATATACATTTCGTTGCTTTTCAATAACATATGTCTAAATTGTTCTTCCTGATCCTCTTTAGAGATAGTAGCAGTAAGTTCATAATAGATATCGTCTAGTTGTTTGATTCTATCTGGCAAATTCTCATTCTCAAAGTAACGAATTTCTTGACGGGCTTTGAATATTTTATTTTCTGCGTCAATCATTTCGTTTAATTGTTCGACTACAGTTTCACGATCGACAAGATCGATAGCGACGTTCAGTCCTTCTATTTGCTCGTTTAAATCACGCAATTTTTCTTGCGTTTCTTCAATTCTTCGAGCATTTCTTTGTTTTACTTCAAGATTGGATTGGAGTACTTTATCTACTAAATCTTTTAAGAGTTCACTTTCTTTGCGCATATCTTGCTCTAAAATGGTTGAAATGTCACGATTTGCTTTTGAAAGTACTGATGGTACATTAGTAGAATCTTTCTTTGCCATAAGAATCCTCCTTTCAAGTTATCTCAATTTGTCATTAATCTCCGACATACGTTTATTTGTTTTATCAATTTTTTGTTTTCCTAATTCGTATAGAGCACGAACAAATCTACTGTGTGATTTGCTAATTACTTCATTGGCACTCAAAATTGAAAGTTTATATTGGTCTTCAATTTCTTTGTAATCTTTGATATAAGCATTCAAATTATTTTGAAGTGTTTTGTAAGAATACTCAAATCCTGTATTAAGATCTTCTTCAATTGCACTGGTACGACTATTGTGTAGCTTAATCAACTCAGACTTACGTTGTTTTTCGATGTTTGCTTTATCATCAATCGCACGTTGCGCATCACCAATTGATTCTTCATAACGCGGTCTTACGGTATAAAGACTATTTTCATATTGTGTAGTCTCTTTTAACAACTCTTTGTTAATTCGTTCAATATTTCGTTCGGCAATCTCATTTACTGTTTGAACAGAATCATTTGAGTTACCTCGTAATATATTTGTAGCTTTCATGGCTTTTTGAACGGTTTCATTGTATTTTGATTCATTCGTATCTAGTGCCAACTGATATATTCTGCCTTCATAGTCATAGACTTTCTCAGCTTCTTCATCTTTTTCTTCTAATAGTTTTATAGAAGATTCAAATTGCAGCTTCAAAGAATCAATTTCTGAATCAATCATGCTTTTGCGACGCTGAATCTCAGTCTTTTCTTCATGTTTGATTTCTTCAAGTTTTTGTTTTCTTGATGATATTTGAGCGTTAAGTTCTTGATTCACTTGTTTTGCTTTATCAATAGAATCTTGTTTTAATGCTTCAATTTTATTCTTTACAGTCTTGATTTCCATGTTGAATTTGTCAATTTGATTGTCTCTGAACGTTGTTTTTTCTAATAAGAACTCACCAAATTGAAGAACAAGAGGGGTTAACTTTGTTTCTCTTTCCTTTTCAATCTTTTCTTTTGCGCGAATTGCATTTCGATTGGCATGGTCTACTTTACCATGATCTTCTGTCATGATTTCTTTATAAGAAATACTTGCTTCATTAGCAGCAGATCTTAAGACGTTCCCTATTTGAAGACGCATTACTTTTACAACTTCAAGTAGTAAATCTATAACAGGTTCATTATCGGTTAATGTTTCAATAATTTTGATTAAATCGCGTCTATGTAAATCAGTAATTCGATTGATTTGTTCTTGTTTTGATTGAATCACACTACCAATCATACGTTTTAACTCAGATTTATTTTTACTTTTTTGTCGCTTTAATTTACGTTTTTTTGTTTCATCATTCGTTTCTTTGATTTGTTCATTTATACTTTTGTCTTCTAATTCGTTGACGTACATAAATGCATCCATCAAGAATTGATATCCGCGATCTAAGTATTGAGTAATTGTTGGAATATATAATGTATTTTCAATGAACGCATCTGCAATGACACCTTCACTATAGGATTCATCTGATATGTCTTCGACAATATTGTCGATGAACTCATCGAAATCATTGTAATTTTGATCAAATTTAAGCATTCTTTTTTCAATAATTGCTTCGTTACGAGCAATGTCTCTTAACGGCTTGCGACATTCTCTTGACATTGCTTCATCAATCAATGCAAGTTTTGCATCAAATTCATTATTGATAACTTCCATTTTCTTGTCGGAAGCTTTTTCTTCTTTTTTAATCTCATCTTCGATGATAGCAGTAGCATCATCACGATCATTTTCTAATTTCAGTACTTGTTCATGAAGTCGTAATATTTCTTCTTCATTAGACTTGGTAACTACCTCAGCCTTATAATTTGCTTCAATTTCGATATTCGCAATTTCACGTTCTAAAGAACGAATAGATACTGCATTGTTTTTGATTACTTCGATTTCAGCAAGTTCTTTTCTAAGTTCTGCTTTTTCAACTTCAGTATCGAATTTTGAATTTAGAACTGTTAATTCTAGTTTCGTATTGTTTAGGCGAAGTTTCCTTGTTTCATCTGCCTTCATATACTTCAATTTTGCTTCTTCATTCAAAATATCCATCGTTTCTTTGGCTTTGATTTCTGTAATAGCAACATTGTTATCCTTGATTTGTTCTTGGATATTCAATTCTTCTAATTGAATCATTTTACGATAGTTATTTTCTAATAATTTTGCTTCATGACGTTGTTTTGCATAGCGAATTTTATATCGTTCTTCAACCTCATTTTTCTCAATAATTTCACGAAGATTGTTCAATTCTATCTCTTTTAATGGCTCTACTGTATCTAAGAATTTATCAATGTCATCGATTTCAGAGTTTGTCGTTGTTAAATGATCGATACGGGCTTGGTTGGCATCAATTAATATTCTTTTAAAATCATTAAATGCTTTTGTATAGTTATTGATGAATTCGGCTTCTAATTTTTCGTTACCAACTGAGTATGCATTGTTTGCGATTTCTGATTTTGTTAATTCCTCCATTAATTTTAAGTTCAATGTCTTGAAGAATTCAGAAGAGTCTTTTAATTGCTCGTTATCATTCATCAAATAGATAAATAATTTATCGAAATTTAACAACTCATAATTTTGAAGTTCTTTCAAGAAAGATATTTCTCGAGAAAGAATTTCTGTTTTTTCATATTGTAAAGCTTCTTCATATTGAATGGTAGTAGAGGCACGTAATTCCAATAAGCTTTTTTTATTATCCCAATCTTGAAGCATACGTTTCGTAGCTGTTTCAGCATTGTTTTCAATTTGCTTATCAATTTTTTCAATATTAATTTCTAAATCTGCACGAATCATAGCAAGTCTAGATTTATGGAATTTTTGGATTTCTCTTAGGTGTTCATATGCAACCTCAATTTTGTGTTCGTATACTTCATCTATCGCTTGTTTTAATCCAGTAACGTAATTGCGATCTTCATTAGACTTTGTATTGTTTTTCTTACGTATGTTTAAAACATAGCTTGATAGTTTTCGTTTGATTTCTTCGAATGTATTTTTCGATATTTCATCTTGTGCTTCTTTGTTTTGAACGTATAGATTAAGTCTCTCTTGTGTTACTTTTTCTTGTTCTTCACGTGTTTTTATTATATGCTCCAAAATATCTTGCATACGTTTTCTGTATTCGTTATATTGTTTTGAGAAAATGATTTTATTGTTCTCAAAATTTGAATTGAAGCGATACAATTTTTCAATATAAGATTCAACATTTTTCTTATATTTGTCTTGAACAAAGCGAAGATCATTGATTTCCTCAACTTCTAATTGCTCTGTGCTTTCTTCTAATTCTTTTAGTTGAACTTGATATTCTGCCTGCTGTGTTTCTTTATACGCTTCAAATTGTTTATTGAAAACATCTTCTTTTTTGGAAGTTCTTGCTAGTTTGTTCGCAGATGCTTTCTTAATTTTTTCAACTTTTTCGACAACTTTTTCTTCTAACTCATCAATTTTTTCATGATGTTTCTTTTCCTTGCTTAAAAAGTCTTTGTGTATCCTCAAAGACTTTGTTTCGTGACCTTTTTCAATTTTCTCTATTTTCTTATGAATGGGTGCAATTTGCTTACTATAATCGATTTCTATGTCATACGTTTCAACATCAAAAGCTTTCAAATCTACTTTATTCATCGATTGCACCTCCTAGTTATATCTTTGTTTAGCCATAAACTCTATCTAATTCTATCATAATGTGTAAAATTTTTCAATAATATATTATAATATATGTATATATGTTATTATGTTAGTAGTAGATTTGACTTATTTTTCTAGTAACGAGGTGTAAATATGGATAAAAATGTATTAACTATGGATGCATTACCAGAGGATATTGAAAACCATTCTTTGCGTCCTAAATTTTTAAAAGAATACATCGGACAAACAAAAGTAAAAGAGATGATGGATATCTTTATTAAGGCAGCTAAAGGTCGTAATGAAGCACTCGATCATGTTTTGTTATACGGTCCTCCAGGCCTTGGGAAGACCACACTAGCTAATATCATCGCCAATGAAATTGGTGTGAATATTAAAGTAACAAGTGGACCAAGTATTGAGCGTAGTGGAGACTTAGCTGTTATACTGACCAGCCTAGAACCTGGTGATATCCTTTTCATCGATGAAATACACAGATTACCACGTATTGTGGAAGAAATATTATATCCTGCAATGGAAGATTTTGTTATTGACATTATTGTTGGAAGAGATTCTACTAGTAAAAGCATAAGAGTGGATTTACCTCCATTTACACTAGTTGGAGCAACTACAAGATTTGGAGACTTAAGTGCACCCTTAAGAGATCGTTTTGGTGTTGTACATAAATTGGAGTATTATAATACAAAAGAATTAAAAGAAATCTGTACTCGTACAGCTTCAATATTCGAAACAGAAATAATTCACGAAGCATCTTTTGAGATTGCAAGAAGAAGTCGTGGTACTCCACGTATCACAAACCGCTTATTTAGAAGAGTAAGAGACTTTGCTGATGTTCTTAATGACGGGGTTATTTCTATGGAAATTTGCCAACTTGCATTAAGTAAATTACACATTGATGAAATTGGATTGGATAACAAGGATTATGCATACTTGCTTGGTATCATTGAAAACTTTAAGGGCGGACCTGTTGGACTTGATAGTTTGGCTGCTTCTATTGGTGAAGAAAGTACAACAATGGAAGATGTATATGAGCCATATTTATTGCAAATTGGATTCATAAAACGTACACCTAGAGGAAGAGTTGCAACAGAAAAAGCATATAAACATTTGAAAAAATCACATAATATGAGGCTGTTTTAAATATGAGAGTAGAAGATTTTAATTACCATTTACCAGAAGAATTAATTGCACAAACACCATTGAAAGATCGCACAGCATCGAAGCTGCTATTATTAGATAAAGAATCAGGAAGAGTACGACATGATCACTTTAATAATATCGTTGACCATTTAGTTGATGGTGATGTTCTTGTACTAAATGATACTTCTGTAATTCCCGCAAGAATGTATGGAATCAAAGATGGAACTGGTGCTGCGATTGAAATATTATTATTGTT